>JAYTVC010000099.1:0-36795 GCA_043744215.1 Pseudomonadota bacterium | reverse complement strand
ATGTGCCGCGATTACGCCAATGGTAAAAATTGTTTTGTCGCCGGCGTGAACCCAAAAAAACCCGGCGAAGATTTTGAAGGCATCCCGATTTTCGCCTCGGTTAAAGAAGCCAAACAGCAAACCGGCGTCAACGCCTCGGTGATTTATGTGCCGCCGCCTTTCGCCGCCGCCGCCATATGGGAAGCCGTCGATGCCGACCTCGATCTCGTTATCTGCATCACCGAAGGCATCCCCGTGCGCGACATGATCGAGCTCAAGGACAAGATGCGCAAACAGAATAAAAAAACTATTCTGGTCGGGCCGAACTGCCCCGGCGTAATTACCCCGGAAGAAATCAAAATCGGCATCATGCCCGGCCACATCCACAAAAAAGGCCGCATCGGCGTCGTCTCGCGCTCCGGTACTTTGACTTACGAAGCAGTCGGACAATTGATGGAACTCGGCCTCGGCCAATCATCTTGCGTCGGCATCGGCGGCGACCCGGTCAACGGCATGAAACACATTGACGTCATGAAAATGTTCAACGACGACGATGAAACCGACGCCGTCATCATGGTCGGCGAAATCGGCGGCGAAGACGAAGAAACCGCCGCGCGCTGGGTAAAAGACCATATGAAAAAACCCGTAGTCGGCTTCATCGCCGGCGTCACCGCCCCGCCCGGCAAACGCATGGGCCACGCCGGCGCCATCATCTCCGGCGGCAAAGGCACCGCACAAGAAAAACTCGCCGTCATGGAAGAATGCGGCATCAAAGTCACACGCAACCCGGCCGAGATGGGCAAGCTGTTGAAGTCGATTTTGTGAGTTGTTTTTTTGAATAAAAAAGGCGGCTATGTGCCGCCTTTTTTATTCGCGATACCTTTACTGACGAAAATTGAAGCAGGCTTTGCGTCCGTCATTTCGATCAAAGCCCGTAGGTCGGCAATCCTTTGCCGACGTCCGCCTCAGCGATCACAGAACCATTTGTCGGGAAAGGATTCCCGACCTACAGACTTCTTGTTGCCTTGCGTTTGAAATATGCTTTTAGTAGATATTTGCAGGCACAAAGTACCTACGCTATTATTGTGTCTTGATTACTCAAAAAAAATATTCGAGCCTGGCACCTTTAGCACTATGAGCGCTCCTCCCCGCACACTGAACTGCGCGTCTAACTTGAACTCGCCCATCCACTAGCCATGCGCTTTATCGCGGGACCACTCAACAAGCAACTGCTGCAGAACCTGTTGTCGGAAGTCATTGAGCCTTGCACCCGAGTTCGGGCCGCAGTCGCCTATGCCAGCCGCGACAACATGCAGTTGTTCGAGGCTTGCGCAAAGCACCTGAAACCCTTGGAGTTCTTCGGCCGGTATGACGACACCGTGGCCGTCGATCCGGCGGTGCTGAAGTGGTTTCTCGACAAGGCCAGCCCCAATTTCGACTGCAAACTGGTGCCCGACATCCTGCATGCGAAAGTCATCTGGTGGGTAGATGCGGGCGCGTACATCGGGTCCGCCAACCTCTCTGACCGAGCCTGGATCTCAAACATCGAGGCCGGCACGTTCTTATCGTATGACGAGCTTGTCGAAACTGGCATAGAGCGGGAACTCCTGCACTTCTTCGAGGAAGTGGATGACCGCGCACGGCCGCTGACCAAAGAGATTTACCAAGAGCAGCTCCGCCTTGCGGATCGCCGCTCAGACTTTGATAAACGCGGCTATGGGCTTGAGCAGCAATTCGACAAAGACCGCCTGTTGCCGAAGAACCAAGGCTTGGTATTCGTCGACTCGAAGCGATCGTCCGAGAAGCGCTTCCATAAGTTTGAGCAAGACTGGGACGACACGTTGCAGGTAATGCGCTCCATAGCAGCTAGGGTCTCCGAGCCGGGGACCAAGCCAGGCTGGATCGACGCATCGGTGGCTCCTGGAGTTCAGGCCGACCAGTTTCTGCACGCCTACTATTACAAGCAGGTCAAGGACGGAAACCGCCACCCCTACGAAGAGTTCTTCGCCGGGAACTCGAAGAACCCCGAGTTGGCGCTGCGCAAGGCCTTGGAATGGTGGCACGACGCCGATTTCGACCATTCGTTCGAGAAGCGCACGATCTACGAATGGTCGCCACTGCTGCGCGAGCTACTGGCACGCGATCGTATTTTGAAGCTGAGCGAGGAAGAGTTCGTCGATGCCATTTCGCGCGTGCATGCGATCCGCGACCATGCCATAAAGCAAGAGAATGAGTATCTTGGTCTGCCCGACAGTCCCCAAGCCGGCGACGACAAGGTTCAGAAGTTTGGCGAGTGGCTCTGGTGCCAGCGATCTCGCGAGGGGAAGACGGTGCTTGACCTTTTGAACTACGTCGTTTGGGGAAACGGAAGCGTCGCGGCCCGACTTTGGAACGCGATCCGCAGTGACCAATGGGCAATCCCTCACATCGGCCTGAGCAGCCTTGGTGAGGTTGTCGGCTGGGCTCGCCCTGACGAGTTCCCGCCACGGAACATGCGCACTAGCAAGGGGCTTCGGGCTCTTGGCTACAACGTCAGGATTGGCGTGTGAGGTCGGCCGCGACTGAAGAGCAAAAGGTGCTAGGCTCGCATTATTTTTCCAAGATAAATGTGCCGCGCGCGATTCTTTTTACGCAGCCGCTCTTAGCAGATTCGCGGTGGGCAGTGCCCACCCTACTAAATACACTTCCTGCTCCCTCGCAAGCGGGAATAAAAAAAGAATTACTTTTCAACAAAACATTCTTTGACGTGTTGTTGACTTGCTTTTGAAATTGCTTTTGACGTTGCTTTTGACCTGGCTTCCCCTCTGCGCCGACGATTATTTGCTGAAGGCGAGGGAGCCGTCCGCGAGCAATATTTGAGCCACGCGGTGTTACCGATTTGAATTGAAGGCGAAGGCGAGTTTTGCTCGCGGGCCTCGCCTTCAGTAAATAATCGGCGACATCTAAAACAACAAAACAAAAAAGCAGCGCGGCGGGCGCCGCCTTTTTTGGTTACTTTTTTGGCGAAGCAAAAAAGTGAGTTGCCGCCGGGCAACTCTCGGCAAAGTTTCCGACATCATGCAAACTTAAACCCATCCCCACCCTATCCCTCCCCTTGAAAGGGAGGGGACTTCTTTCTTCGATTTTTGGGGTTCGTGCCTCACCCAACTTACACTTGCTGTGTTTAAGTTGGAACCTTCCTGCACTTTGTGACTTAATTACTTTTGTTTAAGTCGCTCCCTTGTTAAGCAAGTCACTGTAAGTATTCCCTCATTCAGTTAGATTCGTTACAGACTCATTAACGTCGGCCTGTTCGGCTGCACGCAGAAATGATATGCCTGCGTTAATACGGATTAACATAATTTATTCATACAAATCAATAAGTTACGATATGACCCGTCAAAAGACTTTATCGCGTATCGCATCAACCACTTCTTGCGCAACAGGGCGCGTATGCACGCGCCTGTTTGCAACACTGGGGTTCGCTTTAATTGCCGCCAGCCTGCCCGCGCGGGCCGCAGACAACACGCGCGATGACCTGATGAGTTTGCCGCTCGAAGATTTATTGAATGTGGAAGTCTTCGGCGCTTCCAAATACGCGCAACGCACCAACGAGGCACCCGCCGCCGTCACCATCATCAGCGCCGCCGACATTCGCGATTACGGCTATCGCACATTGGCGGATATTTTAAAAAGCGTGCGCAGCCTGCATATTACCAACGACCACAATTACGGCTACGTAGGCGTACGCGGTTTTTCGACACCGGGCGATTTCAATTCCCGCGTATTATTTTTAATCAACGGCTATCGCATCCACGATAACGTTTATGACCAGGCTATGATCGGCAATGAATTTGTGCTCGATGTGGATTTGATTGACCGCGTAGAATTCATTCCCGGCCCCGGCTCATCCATTTACGGCAGTAACGCCTTGTTCGGTGTAGTCAACATCATCACCCAATCCGGCGAGATGATGAACGGCTTTCGCACCGCCGTTGAAGGCGGCAGCAACACCACTCGTCAGGTGCGCGCGAGTTACGGCAGCAAAATGGCGAACGGTGCGGATTTCCTTTTCTCAGCCTCGCGTGGCAAAACCAATGGGCAGGATTTCTTTTTTCCGGAATTCAACACCCCCGCTACCAACAACGGCCTGGCAAAAGGACTGGATGGCGACAATTACGCGCGCCTGTTTGCCAAGCTCGGTTATGAGTCATGGTCTTTCAGCGCCGGTTATGTAAACCGTGAAAAAGATTTGCCTACTGCACCCTATGCCTCACTTTTCGGCGCATCCGGATCACGCACTATCGACCGCACCGCTTTTGTCGATACGCGCTACGAAAAAAACACCCATGCCGGCGCTTTGCTTGGCCGTTTATATGTCGGTAATTACGCCTATGACGCGACCTATGTCCACGACGCACAAGGCATCAGCGCCAATCGCGATTTTGGCGGCGGCAGTTGGTGGGGCAGCGAATTGCGCCTGCTCAACAGCAGCGTAAAAAACCATAAACTCGTCGCCGGTCTGGAATATGAAAATAATGTCCGCCAATATCAGGAAAATTACGAGCAGTCTCCCTTCACGCTTTACCTGAACGAGAAATACAGCTCGAAGAAATCTGCTGCCTATGTGCAGGACGAAGTGCGCCTGCGCGACAACCTGATCATTGGCGCAGGCCTGCGCTATGACCATCACAGCGTATTCGGCGGCATTACCAATCCCCGCATCAGCGTCATTTATCTTCCGCAGCCTGACACGTCCGTCAAGTTGTTGTACGGTTCCGCCTATCGCATACCCAGCTTGTACGAACAATTTTATCAGGACGGTATATCGCAAACCGCCAATCCGGATTTGAAACCGGAAAAAATTAAAACTTATGAGTTGGCATTCGAAAAAAACTTTACCGGACAGGCTAAGTTAACCACTTCGCTGTTCCGCTACAAAGTAAAAGAGTTGATTACCTTGCGCGACCCCGGCAACGGCGGCCTGGATTTTTTTGATAATTTGCTCAGCTCGGAAGCGCAAGGTGCAGAATTTGAAATCGACAAGGCCTGGGCCAACGGCGCACGTGGCCGCATCAGCTACACCCATCAACGGGCGCGCGACGCGGCAACCGGCCGCAGCTTGCAGAATTCACCCGAAGACCTGGCTAAACTTAATTTCACAACGCCGCTTTGGCGCGATTCAGTGCGGCTAGGTTTCGAAAGCCAATACGTCGGCACACGTCAGACAAAATCAGCCAGCGTGCCCTCCCATCATGTGGAAAACCTGAGTTTCCAGGGGCGCAATGTTTTAAAAGGTTTGGATCTCACGGCAGGCATCAACAATCTTTTTAACGCCGATTATGCAGACCCCGCCGGGCCGGAACATGTGATGGATGCCATACCGCAGGACAAGCGCAGCTATCGAATAAAAGCAGAATATAAATTTTAAGTATTTATGAGCCGTAACCAGACCATTATTTTTGCAGCGCTGACTGCATTTTTCGCACTATTCTGCCGCAGCGCTGCCTGCGCGGAAAGTGTGTCGGAGTACGATTTGAAAATGGCGTTCCTTTACAACTTTGCGCAATTTACCGAATGGCCTGCTGAAGCATTTGCTGAAGCGGATTCGCCTTTTGTATTCTGCGCACTCAATGCCGAGGCCTATGGCGATTCACTCGAATCGCTGCAATCCAAATTCTACAAGGGACGCAAAATATTGGTTCGCCGGCTCACGGGAAATGAAAACGCCCGCAAATGCCATGTACTATTTTTGCCAGCCGCCGAAAAAAATCGGTATGAGCAAATCATTGCTGACATAAAAAATTCGGCCACGCTCACTGTGGGAGAAGAGGTGGGTATGCTAAAAAAAGGCGCCATGCTCAATCTCTCCATTGTCGACCGCAAATTACACTTTGATGTAAACCTTGATGCGGCCTCAAACGCCAAACTGTCTATCAGTTCCAGATTGCTCAAGCTGGCCGATAGTGTGCTTAAGGAAAAGGAATAGCCATGGCCATTGCCGCAGCCCAACGAGATGCCCTGCAAAGGCAAGTTACCGTACTCAACTTATCCACCATCGGCGCGGCATTATTGCTGGCGGTTGCGTTGCTGATCGGCATCGAATACTGGCATTTGCGCAATGCGTTTCTGGAAGACATGCGCGTGCAGGCACGTCTGGTTAGCGACAATAGCACGGCAGCTTTGGTTTTCAGCGACCTGAAAGCGGCAAATGAAACCTTATCGGCATTGCGCGCCTCGCCTTCGGTGGCACGGGCGCAATTATTTAATCTCGGCGGAACACCGGTTGCCGAATATCGGCGAGACACCGCTGCCACGCCTGTGCAGTCCGCTATTATGGCTGGCGAAACCCATGTCTTTCACGCCCGTTTTCTGGAGCTATACCAACCAGTCGTTTTTGAAAATAAAAAAGCCGGCACACTTTATATTTGCGTGAGCTTGAGCCAGCTTTATTCGCGATTAACGATTTATTCCGTCATTGCATTATTGAGTGTGCTGGGTGCGCTGGCTGCTGCGGCTTTGCTGCTGAAAGGTATGCGCAAGAATTTGGTCAAGGCCGAAGACGACCTGAATTTTCTGGCGTTGTACGACCCGGTCACCAACCTGCCCAACCGTAATGCGATGAACCAGCGCATTGTGCAGGCGATTGCCCGTGCCGACCGTATTCAGGTGGGGCTGGCGGTTTTGTTCCTCGATTTGGATAACTTCAAGATCATCAACGACACGTTAGGACATGACGTGGGCGATCAACTGCTGAAGGAAGTTGCCCTGCGCCTTACAACCACTATGCGTACGTCGGATAGCGTATTCCGTTTGGGCGGCGACGAATTTACGGTGCTCATTGAAGACATTGGCAATACTGATTCCGTCGTGGTTGTAGCGAAAAATATTCTCAATGGCTTTCAAAAGCCGTTTCGTGTGCTGGGCCATGAAGTGTATGTTTCCACCAGCATAGGCATCAGTTGCATGCCGGAGGATGCCTACGACTTCAACTCGTTACTGAAAAATGCCGATACGGCCATGTATCACGCCAAAGAGCACGGAAAAAACAACTATCAGTTTTTTCTTGCGGAAATGAATAACAAGGCCGTGAAGCGCCTCGACATTGAAACCAATTTGCGCCGCGCGGTCGAGAACAAGGAATTTGAAGTGTACTACCAGCCGCAGGTTGACCAATACACCCGCGAAGTGGTCGGCATGGAAGCGCTCATCCGCTGGAACCATCCCGAGCGCGGCATGATACCGCCCAATGATTTTATTTCCATCGCCGAAGATTGCGGACTTATTTTGCCGATCGGCGACTGGATTCTCCGTGCGGCATGTGCCCAATGCCAAAGCTGGCATAACGCCGGCTACAACAATCTGAAAGTTGCGGTGAATCTCTCGAGCAAACAATTCCGCCAGGAAAACCTGCCCGCGCAAATTGCGCAAATACTGGCAGAGACGGGCCTGGCTCCTGCGTATCTCGACCTTGAGATTACCGAGAGCGCGATCATGGAAACCAGCGATCGCAACATCGGTTTGCTCAAGGATTTGCGCGCGATGGGACTGAGCTTATCCATTGATGATTTCGGCACGGGGTATTCGTCGATGACCTATCTCAAACGCTTCCCTATCAGCAAACTCAAGATTGATCGCAGCTTTGTGCGCGATATACCTGGCGATGCGGAAGATTGCGCCATTGCCGAAGCCGTCATCGTGCTGGCCAACGCGCTGAGTATGGAAGTGGTGGCCGAAGGCGTTGAAACCCGCGAACAAGCCGATTTTCTGTTGCAACACGGCTGCCATCTGGTGCAGGGATATTTTTATAGTCGGCCATTGCCAGTCGCAGCCGCTACGGCTTTTCTATCGGCGGGCGTTGCCAAGCGCGGCACACCGCTTATTGCGCTCGCCAATTAGTTCATGTTGAAAGAGTAGTCTCGCGCAATATTTCGCGGTACGATGCTGTCGGAACCTTGACCGACGGAGCCGCACCATGCAACCGATTTACAGCCGCGAATTTTGCGAACCGCAGTATATAGTTCGCGCATCCATTCCCGATCATCCGCAAATTTTTATGCGTTGGGCAGAAACGTCAGCCAACGTACGCAAAAATTTTACCTGCGACCTTGACATCAAATACGGCGAAGGCCCCGGCGAAACCCTCGATGTGTTTCCTGCCATCGGCGAAGCTAAGGCGATGTTGATATTTGTTCACGGCGGCTATTGGCGATCGCTGGATAAATCGGATTTTTCCTATCTCGTGCCGGAGCTGGCGAAACGCGGCATCGTGGTGGCGCTGACCAATTACGCGCTGGCACCGGATGCCTCCATCGGCACCATGGTGCAGCAAACGCGCAATGCCATTGCCTGGCTTTATCGTCACTTGCCGCACTTCGGCATTGACCCTGAGGCGCTGTATGTTGCCGGCCATTCCGCCGGCGCCCACTTGGCCACCATGATGCTGGCTACCGACTGGCGCAAATATGGCGACGACATCCCTGCGGATTTATTTAAGGGTGCATTGGCTATCAGCGGCTTGTACGACCTTGAACCGCTGCGCTATGCGTCGGTCAATGACGATTTGAAACTGGATGCCGACAGCGTAAAAAAATTAAGCCCGGCTTTGCTTAAAATAAAATCCGATGCGCTGATTTATTTGGCGGCCGGCGAATTGGAATCGGATGAGTTTAAGCGCCAAACCGATTTGCTCGCGCAACACTGGCGCGACAACGAAGAAGAACATTTGATCGTGGCCCAGGCAAACCATCTCAACATCATGGATCATCTCGCTGATGCAGATAGCGAATTATTCAAGATGTGTTTGCGCATGATGCGCATCAAATAAAATCGTACCCTGTCATCCCCGCTGTCGCGTCAATAACAGCGTATCCGCATCGGTGCATCGCATTAATTTTGAATCGCACAAAAATATAGGGCGCTTTGAGCGCCCTATAATATTCAATATAATCAAATACTTACTTACTTCGCTTCGCCATCATCAATTCAGAATTTATTTTTCGGTCCGCATCCACTTTCTGAAAATGCGGACGCTCGCCCAAACCTTGAATATACGTTTTTGCATTGGGAATTTCATCATACAACTTGCGGCCGTAAATCATTTTCATCGCCAGCGATACGATGGGAATATGCACAAACGCGGCAAAATCAGCGTGAGTAAGTTTGCCGTCCATAATAAACGGTTGATCGAATTGCGTCAGGCGCGCGAGACCCTTGAAACCTTTATCCAATTGCAGCATCGCTTCGCTTTTGGTGTCATCGGAAACCTTTCCACCAAAAAACGCTTCGGGGTAAAGCCGCCGTGCCGGCCATTCCAGATACAACTCGATGAACTTGATGAACTCACGGCACTTGGCGCGACCCAACGCGTCAGTGGGATACATCGGATGATGGGGATAAGCCTCTTCAATATAATCGGCAATCACATGGGACTCACTCACCGCGCCGCCATCGACTTCAATGAACGGAATTTTGCCAATGGGTGAACGCTTGAACAGCGCCTCATCTTTCGACGGCCACACCAGCTCTTCAGTAAACGGCACATTCTTTTCCAGCAACGCAAGTTTCACTTTGTTGTAATAATTGCTGGCGGCAAAGCCACAGAGTTTTAGCATGTTAGTTTCCTGATTGGCTGTTTCTTACCCTACGGAGACTGTAACCCGTCCCCGCCCTTAACCCTTCCCTTGAAGGGGAGGGAATACTTCACAACTGCTTCACTTCGGCAATCAATTGATTCACCGCTTCCTGCCCACCGCCATAAAACATCCGCGTGTTGTCCATATAGAACAGCGCGTTTTCCACGCCAGAGAAACCCGCGCCCTGCCCGCGCTTGATCACAATAACATTCTTCGCTTTGTCGGCATCGAGAATCGGCATGCCGTAAATGGGGCTGCTCTTGTCGGTACGCGCGGTAGGATTCACCACGTCGTTCGCGCCGATCACCAGCACCACATCGGCCTGCGGAAATTCAGGATTAATTTCATCCAGATCAAAAATGCGTTCGTAGTTTACGCCCGCTTCGGCCAGTAGCACGTTCATGTGGCCGGGCATACGACCAGCAACGGGATGAATGGCGAATTTCACTTCGATGCCTTTTTCTTCGAGCAACTTGGTTAACTCCCATACTTTATGCTGGGCCTGGGCGACCGCCATGCCGTAGCCGGGAATGATGATGACTTTTTGCGCGTAAGCCATAAGAATCGCCGCGTCCTGTGCGCCGATGGCTTTTTGCGAACCGACCACGGCTTGCGATCCCCCGGCAACTGGCGGAAGCGGATTGAGCAAACGTGGAATGGAACGGTTCATCGCTTTCGCCATCAGTTGCGTGAGCAAGGTACCTGCTGCGCCGACGACAGTGCCAGCGATAATCATTGCCGCATTGCCGAGCACAAAACCTTCAAACGCCACAGCCAAACCGGTGAGCGCATTGAACAGCGAAATAATCACGGGCATGTCCGCGCCACCGATAGGCAGGGTCATCAACACGCCGAACAATAGCGCCAATACAAAAAACAACAGAATCAGGGGGCTAAATCCGCCCTGCGTCACGGCGATGGAAATGCCGATCAATACGGCGATAGCTAATACGCCATAGGTAATCCATTGGTGTTTAGGGAAGGAGAATACGCCCTTCATCACACCTTGCAGTTTGGCCCACGCGATAAGGCTGCCGGAAAACGACACGCTGCCTATCAGCGCACCCAACACCGCCAACGCGCCGGCAGTAATAGAATGAATATGTCCGCCGATCAATTGTGTGGCGGCAATGGCTGCCGCCGCGCCGCCGCCCATGCCGTTGTAGAGCGCGATCATTTGCGGCATGTCGGTCATTTGCACTTTTTTGCCGCTGACCCAGGCGATGCTGCCGCCCAACACGATGGCGATGACCATCAAAATATAATTCACCGTGCGATGGTCAGCATTTTTGAATATTTGCGGATCAAGAAAAGTTACCAGCGTTGCCAGCACCATGCCGGCACCCGCCCACACGATGCCCTTCTGGGCGCCGAGCGGCGAGCTCATGCCTTTCATGCCGAAGATAAATAATACGGCCGCGATGAAATAGGAAATCTGGATAATGTGTTCCATTATTTTTTTGCCTCGCGCTTGCCGGTGAACATGCCGAGCATGCGCTCTGTCACCACATAGCCGCCGGCGGCATTCATCGCGGCCAGTGCCACGCCGAAGAAACCGATAATCTGCTGAGTCACGGTTGTCGCCTCACCCAACGCCACCATCGCGCCAACGAGAACAATGCCGTGAATGAAATTGGAGCCGGACATGAGCGGCGTGTGCAATATCACCGGCACGCGGCTGATGACTTCATAGCCTGTAAACGCGGCCAACATGAATATGTAAAGTAAGCTGTAACCTTCCAACATGATTATTCTCCCTCCACGGCTTTGCGCGTGGCTTCGTGAATGATTTTTCTGGCGTGGGTGTAGAGCGAACCTTTGAGCACTTCGTCTTCCCAATCGGGTTTCAGTTCGCCTTCCTTGATCATCAAACCCAGCAACGCCAGGAGATTTTTGGAATACATTTCCGATGCATGGACGGGCATTGTGGCAGGAACATTTAATGGTCCGTGCAGCGTCACGCCGTTTGCAGAAATAGTTTTGCCCGGCTGCGTCAGGTCGCAATTACCGCCTGATTCTGCCGCGAGATCGACAATCACCGCGCCGGTTTTCATGCGTGACACCATGTCGGAAGTGATGATTTTCGGCGCGGGTCGGCCGGGTACGGCAGCGGTGCAGATCACGGCATCGGCTGCGGCGACCACTGCCGCAAGTTTTTCCTGTTGCGCTTTCTTTTCCTCTTCGGTCAATTCGCGCGCGTAGCCGCCCGAACCTTCGGCACCGGACACCACGCTGATAAATTTTGCGCCGAGCGATTCCACTTGTTCTTTCGCGGCAGCGCGCACGTCATAGGCTTCTACCATCGCACCCAATCGCCGCGCCGTTGCAATCGCCTGCAAACCGGCAACGCCTGCGCCGATCACCAACACTTTTGCTGGGCGTATCGTGCCTGCCGCCGTGGTGAGCATGGGGAAAAAACGCGGTGACAACTGCGCGGCCATCAGCGCCGCCTGATAACCGGCCACGCTGGCCTGCGACGACAGCGCATCCATCGACTGCGCACGTGAAATGCGCGGCACCAGTTCCATCGCCAGACTCGAAATATTTTTGTCGCGCAAAAGTTTTGCGATAGCCGGATTTTTTCCCGGCTGCAAATAACTGATTAACACTGCACCCGTCGGCATGTGCGCGATTTCCTCTTCGTTCGGTGGCTGCACGCGCAAAATCAAATCAGCTGACGCGTACAGCGACGCACCGCTGACAATCTGCACGTCGGCGAAATCCGCATCGCGATAGAGCGCTCGCTCCGCCGCGCCCATTTCCATACGCAGCGATGCGCCCATCGTTTTGAGTTTTTTTGCGACTTCAGGCACCAGCGCTACACGGGTTTCGCCCTGCACGGATTCTTTTGGGATAACAATATTGATAGGCATGGGTTTCTCTTGTAACTTATTGATTTAATTCAATTATTTATATTATTTTTGATGTTTGATAGGCCGCTGGGAAATCTAGCGTGAACAAAATAGCAAGATATGAAGTTAACACTAATTATTATAAGTTGGCTATGGCGCATCGAGATTATTTGCTGAAAAAAACCTACAGCCTTAAACGACCGCTATCAAATCCTTTAAGTCGTGTAGGCATTTTCTTCCCCAACCCCATCACCTTGAACAATTCGCCCATTTCCGCCGGACTTAACAATCGTTGCGCCTGATTCACGAGCGGCAAATAATTTTTTACGTCATTTGCGTCGTGGCGCGCAATAAGATCGGTGATGCCGCAGCCGAGCAGAAATTGCGCTTGCGTCGCGTAACCCAACAATTCGAGGCCGGCTGCTTGCCCCGCATCAGCGATGGCAGAAAAATCCACATGCGAGGTCACGTCCTGCAACCCCGGCAAGTAAAACGGGTCGGTGTGCGCATAGTGGCGATAATGGCACATCAATGTGCCGGCGCTTCGATGCGGATGATAAAACTCGGCAGCGGCAAAACCGTAATCGACCAACAGAATTGTGCCACGATTCAATATCTGCGCAAGGCTGTTTATAAATCCGCGCGATGAGAGATTGATTTCACTCACGTAACCTGCAGGAAGATTTAACTGCTTTGCGGTGACGTAGAGCTCGGCGTTTTTGTCGATGGGCCGGTCACGAAAAATAAACTCGCCATTTTCTATCGTAACCCCGCGTTCGCAAATGTCATCGGCCTTCCAGGCGACCAAATGCACTGGTATCGCGTCGAGAACTTCGTTGCCGATGACAAACCCGTCAAATGTTGACGGCAATGCATCCAGCCATTGCACACAAGCGGCGATGGCCGGTGACGCGGTTGACAGCAAAGCCTGCTGCCGCTGGCGCAAATCGGCACTCACTTCAAGAATAAAATAATGGCGCGGCAACTGTTGCATGCGCTCAAGTTCGCCCAGCATATCGAGCGCCAACTTGCCCGATCCTGCGCCTAGTTCAAGTATGTCGCCATTGGTTTCGCGCAGCACATCTGCGGCGCAACGGGCCAAGGTTTGCCCGTACAGCACCGAGATTTCCGGTGCTGTAATAAAATCACCATCCTTGCCAATTTTTTTCGCACCCGCGCTGTAATAACCCAATCCCGGTGCGTATAACACCAACTCCATATAGCGCGCGAACGAAATCCAGCCGGCGCTGGCCGTTATCTCATCGCGAATATGCTGCTTCAATATATCGCTATGGGCTTTGGCATCCGGTGAAGGCTGCGGGAAATTTGCGTTGGCGTTTTTGAGAGGGACTTGCACAAGAACCCGATGAGAAAGATGCTGTAGAATAATTCAACAAAATCAACGGAAATTATAACATGCAAGAAAAAGTCATTCTGGTGACAGGCGGCGCGCGGCGCGTTGGCGCTGCCATCGTGCGCGCGATACACGCACAAGGCGCGCGCGTGATGATTCACTACCACCAATCCGCCAGGGAGGCCGAAGCCCTGCGCGACGAGCTTAACGCCTCACGCCCCCACTCCGCGCAAATGGTGCAAGCCGATTTGCTGCAAACTCAGCATTTGTCATTACTCATCGACCAAACACTTAAAAGCTTTGGCCAACTCGACGCACTGGTGAACAACGCCTCCAGTTTTTCTGCCACGCCCATCGGCGCAATCACGGATGAAAACTGGCACGACCTCATCGGCACCAATGTCAAAGCGCCGCTGTTTTTATCGCAAGCCGCCGCGCCCGCGCTGAAAAAAACCAAGGGCTGCATAATCAATATTACCGACATTCACGCCGAACGTCCGCTGAAAAATTACGTCGCCTACAGCGTCGCCAAAGCCGCCCTCGCCGCCCTCACCCGCTCCCTCTCCATCGAACTCGGCCCCGACGTGCGCGTTAACGCCGTCGCTCCCGGCGTCGCGATTTGGCCCGAGCAGGATGGCCATTTCGACCGCGCTGAACAAGCGCGCATCATTGAACACTCTTCTCTTAAACGTGCTGGCACACCAGAAGATATAGCAAGCGCCGTGAAATTTTTGATTGTTGACGCGACGTATATGACGGGGCAAGTTATCAATGTGGATGGCGGGCGCTCGGTAAACATTTAATTCCAGACTAATCGATGGGTTTCACTATCGCTAAACCTATCCTGCTATATTGATTTTTTTCTGCCTTCGCGCTATCTTCCATCAACCAATCCGCATCTGACTCAAGCACAAAAAGGTAACACCATGAAAAAAAATCCGGACACGATTTTGAGGGAATGGATGTCTCACATCAACCGCGCTGACGTGAACAGCCTGGCGGCAATGTATAGCGACAACGCCGTTTTGATTCCGACTTTTTCCAATCGCTTGCTGAACAATCCGCAGGTTATCCGCGAATATTTCGAGAGGCTAAGCCAGCGCGAAGAGTTGAGTTTGGCCCTGCATGAAAAAACACTGATGATCCATCCCGTAACCGACGACATTCACGTCATATCAGGGATTTATTGCTGGCGTTTTGCCGTCGATGGGGAGCTGCTGAATTTCGAAGCGCGTTTCGGTTATATGGTGAACATTGCACTGCCTGCGCCCATCGTGCATCACCATTCGTCGCAGATTCCGCGCATGTTGTAGTGCGTTGCGCATACTCAGCTTTCTGATACCCTCGCACGCCTGATTATTGACTTCCTCCCCGCCCTCCCCATGAATGAGAGGGCAATGCATGCTTCGAGAAATGGGCGGGGTTACAAGCCCAATCGCTGCCAGATGGTGCTCACCGCGCCCGCTTGATTCAACGTATAGAAATGCAAACCCGGCGCGCCGTTACGTAATAATTTATCGCAAAGTGAAGTCACCACGTCCAAACCAAATGCGCGGATGGACGCGCTATCATCACCGAAGCCTTGCAGTTTGTGGCGCATCCAGCGCGGAATCTCCGCGCCACAGGCGTCGGAGAAGCGCGCTAACTGAGAAAAATTATTGATCGGCATAATGCCGGGAATAATGGGGATGGTGACGCCCATGGCGCGCACGGTGTCGACGAAAGCAAAGTAGGCATCAGCGTTGTAAAAATATTGCGTAATGGCCGAGTTGGCGCCAGCATCAACTTTACGCTTGAAGTTGGCGAGATCATCCGTCGCGTTTTTTGCCTGGGGATGATACTCAGGATATGCGGCGACTTCGATATTGAAATGATCTCCGCTGTGCTGGCGGATGTAGGCGACGAGTTCGTTGGCGTGATGGAATTCGCCGGCCGAATAAGTGCCCGACGGCAAATCGCCCCTCAACGCGACGATATGTTTAATGCCGCTGTTCTTGTATTTATCCAGCACGCTGGAAATATTTTCTTTCGTCGAGCCAACGCAGGATAAATGAGGTGCCGCCTCGAAACCGGATTGCTGGATTTCGATGACCGTTTCAAGCGTGCGCTCTTGCGTGGAACCGCCAGCGCCAAACGTCACAGAAAAAAATTGTGGCTTGAGTTGTTCAAGTTGTTTGCGTGTGGCGCGCAGTTTTTCCATGCCCTCGGTTGTTTTGGGAGGAAAGAATTCGAAGCTGAGGTTGAGATTTTTTGCTTTGGCGGTTTGCATTATATTTGTGTGCGATCTTATGAGACACCCATCCCCACCCTGCCTCCCCTTGAAGGGGAGGGAATTTCACTTTAAGTTCGGGGAGCCTTGTCGAAATATGCTACTGAGAAAATCAATCCGCAGGTCGGCAATCCTTTGCTGACCTGCCGTAATCAATAACGATACGCGTCCGCTTTATACGGCCCTTGTTTGCTCACGCTGATGTATTTCGCCTGCTCATCGGTCAGCTCACTCAGTTGCGCGTTGAGTTTTTTCAATTGCAGGCGCGCGACTTTTTCGTCGAGGTGTTTGGGCAGCACATAAACACCGACGGGGTATTTGGCTGTGTTGGTCCACAGCTCGATTTGCGCGATGGTCTGATTGGCGAACGACGATGACATCACATAGCTTGGATGGCCGGTGCCGCAACCCAAATTTACCAAGCGGCCTTTGGCCAGCATGATAATTTTTTTTCCGTCTGGAAATACCACGTGATCAACTTGCGGTTTGATTTCGTCCCACTTATATTTTTCCAGTGATGCGACGTCGATTTCGTTATCGAAGTGCCCGATGTTGCAAACGATGGCCTGGTCTTTCATTTTCGCCATGTGATCGTGGGTGATGACTTTATAGTTACCGGTGGCCGTGACAAAAATGTCGGCTTTGTCGGCAGCATATTCCATCGTCACGACGCGGTAACCTTCCATCGCCGCTTGCAGCGCGCAGATGGGATCAATCTCGGTGACCCATACTTGCGCGGAAAGTGCGCGCAAGGCTTGCGCCGAACCTTTGCCCACATCGCCGTAACCGGCTACGACGGCTACTTTGCCGGCAATCATCACGTCGGTGGCGCGCTTGATGGCATCGACCAATGATTCGCGGCAGCCGTACAAATTATCGAATTTGGATTTGGTAACAGAATCGTTCACGTTGATCGCAGGGAACGCCAGTTTGCCTTCCTTGTGCATTTGATACAGACGATGCACGCCGGTGGTGGTTTCTTCCGTTACGCCTTTGATTGCGGCGAGGCGTTTGGAATACCAGCCAGGATGCGCGGCCAATTGCTTTTTAATCGATGCGTAGAGAATGGTTTCTTCTTCACTCGTGGGCTTGCTCAACACTGCCGCATCTTTTTCGGCGCGGGTGCCGAGGTGCAGCAGCAAGGTTGCGTCGCCGCCGTCGTCGAGAATCATGTTGGTGAAACCGCCATCGGCCCACTCGAAAATGCGATGGGTGTAATCCCAATACTCGGTCAGCGATTCACCCTTATAGGCGAACACGGGCACGCCCGTTGCGGCGATGGCAGCGGCGGCGTGATCCTGCGTAGAATAAATATTGCACGAGGCCCAGCGTACTTGCGCGCCTAACGCTGTGAGCGTTTCGATCAGCACGGCGGTTTGAATGGTCATGTGCAGCGAGCCGGTAATGCGCGCGCCTTTCAGCGGCTGGCTTTTGGTGAATTCGTGACGAATCGCCATCAGGCCGGGCATTTCGGTTTCGGCGATGTTAATTTCTTTGCGGCCAAAATCGGCAAGCTTGATGTCGGCTACGTGATAATCGTGTGTGGGTTTAGCAACAGCATTCATGGTAACGCTCCAAATAAAAATGCAGGCATGCCGCTTTCACGGCACGGTGCAAAGATTAAAAATATTATTTTGGAGCGCCCTTGAAGTTTGAGAACGTTCCGCTGAGCGTGGCTAAATATTGATTATAATCAAATACTTAGCTGCAGCGCCCCTCAGCAGAACGGTAATGCGAATAACAAATTCTTCACCACAGAGGCACAGAGCCACATAGAAAAGCAAAAGCAAAAGCAAAAAATAATTTCTTAAGTTTGATATAGCAAAGTAATCTGGGCTTCAAACCCTTTTCACCCTGCTTCCAATAAGTGTAAATTCTCTCGCTTTTCTCTGTGCCTCTGCGCCTCTGTGTCTCTGTGGTAAAAAAATTTCAAACCAAAATTACACAATCGAACGCAACTGTCCCAGACCCGCCTCGCTACGCAATAGTTCGGCTTTGTCGGTTTTTTCCCAAGTGAATTCCGGTTCTTCGCGGCCGAAGTGGCCGTAGCTTGCCGTCTTGGCGTAAATCGGGCGCAGCAGATTGAGTGTGTTGATAATCGCTTTAGGGCGCAAATCGAAATGCTTGCGGATCAACTCGATAATTTTTTCGTCGCTGATTTTGCCTGTGCCGTAGGTGCTGACCATCAAGCTCACCGGCTTGGCGACGCCGATGGCATACGCGACTTGCACTTCGCATTTGCTGGCCAACCCGGCGGCGACAATATTCTTTGCCACATAACGGCAAGCGTAAGCGGCGGAACGATCCACCTTCGATGGATCTTTGCCTGAGAACGCGCCGCCGCCATGGTGAGCTGCGCCGCCATAGGTATCGACAATGATTTTGCGGCCGGTCAAACCCGCATCACCCATGGGCCCGCCGATGACAAAACGGCCGGTAGGGTTCACCAGATATTTGGTTTTATCGTTCAACATTTTTGCCGGCAACACGGGCTTGATGATGGTTTCGATAATCGCTTCGGTGAGTTGCGCGTGGGATGCATCGGGATGATGCTGGCTCGACACGACAACAGTATCAATGCTGGTTGGTTTGCCATCGACATACTTCACGGTAACTTGCGATTTCGCGTCAGGGCGCAGGAACGGTAAGCGGCCGTCTTTGCGCACTTCGGCCTGACGCTGCATGATGCGGTGCGCGTAGTAAATGGGGAACGGCATCAGCGCCGGGGTTTCGTCGCAGGCATAGCCGAACATCAAACCTTGGTCACCCGCGCCTTGTTCAAGATCGAGACCCTGGCCTTCGTTCACACCTTGCGCAATGTCGGGCGACTGGCGGTTAAACGCGGTGAGCACGGCGCAGGTGTGATAGTCGTAGCCGATTTCAGAACTGTCGTAGCCGATGCGCTTGATCATGTCGCGCGCGACGGGAATGTAATCAATGCGTGCATCGGTGGTGATTTCACCGGACATCACGACCAGGCCGGTGGTCACCAGCGTCTCGCACGCTACCCGCGCTTTGGGGTCTTGCGCTAGAATAGCGTCAAGAATGGAGTCTGAAATCTGATCCGCGACTTTGTCGGGATGGCCTTCGGAGACGGATTCGGAGGTAAAAAGATACTCGCTCATACTGCGCCCTTAAAATATGTTTGGAAAAATGTTTGAGAAAAATACAGGCTATTTCACCCACTATTCTAACACCAAAACCCCCGCTAAAAAAATCCTCTACACTTCTATTCCGTGACCTTTCTACTTCGCCTTTTCGCCCGACTGCCATTGAGGATCAACCATGCCCTGGGCGCGTTTATAGGCTGGCTGGTTTACCAAATGTCGTTCCGCTACGCGCGTATGCTGCGCGACAATCTGCGGCAGAGCAGCGTTTGTTCGAATGAAGAAAATTTGAAAAGTCTTTTGAAACAAAACATCCGCGAAAGCGGCAAGGGGCTCACAGAACTCCTGGTCGCCTGGTTTCGTCCTGAAGCAGAAGTGGCAAAACTGGTTATCGAGACAAACGGCTGGCAGCATGTCGAAGCGGCGCAAAAAACCGGCAAGGGATTGTTATTCGTCACCCCCCACTTGGGTTGCTACGATATCGCAGGCCGCTGGCTCGACAGCAAAATCGCTTCGCGGTTTTTGTATCGGCCACCGAAACTTAAATTTGTACAAACCCTGATGAATGCGGGCCGTGACAGGGGAGCAGAAAAAATGGTGCCAGCGGATATGTCCGGCGTGCGCACGTTGCTCAAGACGCTAAAATCCGGCGGCAGCGTGAGCATCCTGCCTGACCAGGTTCCCAGTGTAGGCGACGGCGTGTGGGCGGATTTTTTCGGCCGCCCCGCTTACACGATGACACTGGTTCCCCGCTTGCAGCAAGCGACCGGCGCCACCGTCATATATTATTTCGCCGAACGCCTGCCGCAAGGGCGCGGATACAAAATCTGGCTGGAGCCTATGCCGGAAATTTTTTCTGCAGACCGCGCAATGGCAGCGCGCCAGCTCAATGCCGCTGTAGAAAAACTTGTCCGCAAAGCTCCGGCGCAATACTTGTGGAGCTACAATCGCTACAAAATTCCGGCTGGCGTTGAACCGCCGCCACAGAACCAGAAAATATGACAAAACTATTTTTATTATTCATGTGGCTGGTGCATTTTCTGCCTCTGTCGCTGATTGAAACTATCGGGCGTTTTCTCGGCAGCCTGATTTATTATTTTGGCCGTCGCAAAGTAACGCTGACCAATCTGGCGCTGTGCTTCCCTGAGAAAACGCAAGCGGAACACACGCGCATGGCAAAAAATATTTTCAAAAATCTCGGCGGTGCCTTCATGCAAGCGGGCGTGTTGTGGTGGTCGCCGCCTGCCCGCGTAACGGAACTGTGCTCGCTGAAAAACCGCGAGCAAATTGACGCGCTCAAAGGCCAGCCGGTGATTTTGCTCTCGCCGCACTTTGCCGGACTCGACATCGGCGGCGCGCGCGTCGGCCACGAATGGCAACTGTGTTCGATGTATAGCGAACAAAAGGACCTGGCGTTCGACAAGGTATTGCTGGCCGGGCGCAAACGCTTCGGCGATCCGCATTTGGTCACGCGCGCGCAGGGTTTGCGGCCTGTAGTGAAATTTCTCAAACAGGGTTATCCGTTTTTGTATTTGCCCGATATGGATTTCGGCGCGAAGGATTCGGTGTTCGTTCCTTTTTTCGGCGTGCCAACTGCCACCGTCACCGCGCTTACGCGCCTGTGCCAGCTCACAGGCGCGAAGGTGGTGCCGTCCATCACTAAGCGGGTCGGCCAGCGCTATGAAACGACGCTCTACCCCGCTTGGGAAAACTTTCCGGGTGCGTCGTTGGAAGAAGATGCCGCACGCATGAACCGGTTTATAGAAGACCGCGTGCGCGAAGCGCCGGATCAGTATTTCTGGGTACACAAGCGATTCAAGACGCGGCCTGAGGGCGAAGCATCAGTTTATTGAAACCGACTTCACCAATCGAAGTAGAATATTCCCATGACGACAAAATTGAAATTCACCAAAATGCACGGCGCGGGCAATGACTTTGTCATGTTCGACGGTATCCATCAGCGGGTCGAACTCACACCGCACCAATTGCATGCCATCGCACACCGCCATTTCGGTATCGGCTGCGATCAGATTCTGGTGGTCGAACAATCAAACACGCCCGGCGTGGATTTCCGCTATGTGATTTACAACGCCGACGGCGGCGAAGTGGAACAATGCGGCAACGGTTCACGCTGTTTTGTGAAATTCGTGCGCGATCGCGGGTTGACAAACAAGCATGAAATTCGTGTTGAAACCAAAGCCGGCACCATCACCCTCAAGCTGGAAACCAGCGGCCTAGTCACGGTGAATATGGGCGCGCCGCGCTTCGAACCGAAAGACGTTCCCTTCATTGCTGACCAGCGCGCGCTCACTTATAAACTTGACCTCAATGGCGTGCAACGTGAATTTTCCGTGCTGTCGATGGGTAATCCCCACGCGGTGCAAATTGTCGATGATGTCGACACCGCACCGGTACTTACCGAAGGCCCGCTGATCGAACATCACAAAAATTTTCCCGCGCGCGTGAACGCGGGCTTTATGCAAATCGTCAATCGTTATCACATCCGCTTGCGCGTGTTTGAGCGTGGCGCGGGCGAGACGCTGGCGTGCGGCACGGGCGCATGCGCGGCCGTGGTCGCCGGCATCACGCGCGGCTTGCTGGGCAACCAAGTACGCGTCAATATGCACGGCGGCGAACTCAATATCGGTTGGGCCGGTGAAGGCGAACCAGTGATGATGACGGGCGATGCGGTAACCGTTTTTGAAGGCGAAATAAATCTGTAATTTGTTGTTTTTAATCATAAATAATTCATTATAATCAAGGACTTACCCTATGCCTCTTGAAATAGAAAAAGTTGCCGAATTTATCCGCGCCAATCCGCGTTTTTTTGAACAGTACCCGGATATTTTAATGAGCCTGCAAGTGCCGCACCCCCATGGCGGCCGCACGGTTTCCATCAGCGAGCGGCAGATTCTGGCGTTGCGCGAAAAGAGTAAATTTCTTGAACGCAAACTCGCCGAGCTGATTCAATTCGGCGAAGAGAACGACGGCATTAGCACCAAGATTCACACGTTGGCGTGTCTGCTCATCGGCACGCGCAGCCTCGATGAAGTCATCGACACGCTGCAAGGCCAACTGGTAGAAAACTTCGAAGTGCCCCACGTCACCATGCGCTTGTGGATGAATGACGGCGCAACCGCCGCTTCTGCACGCGAAGAATTTTCGCCCACCAACAAAGAACTCCACGGCTTCGCCCACGCCATGTCGGTGCCCTACTGCGGCCAGCACGCCGTGTACGAAACCAACCGCTGGTTTGGTGAATCGACGCCCCATTTGAAATCATTCGCCATGGTGCCGTTGCGCCACGGCGCGACCTTCGGTTTATTAGTGATGGCAAGTGAAGACGCAGAACGGTTTTATCCCGAAATGGGCACGCTGTATTTGCAACGCATCGGCGAGCTAGCCAGTGCGGCGCTGGCACCGTTTGTGGTGAAAGCTTAAAGCTGCGCGTAAATAATTGAATGGCGGATTGCCTGATGGTTCGCAGCAGAAATAAACCTTCTCATTCCCCCTTTTCCAAAGGGGGATCAGAGGGATTTGCCTTTCATCAAGCCGTTACAAAAAATGATTCTTTTCATGATGCTTGAATAAATCATGCAAAAAAAACTTCTCGCCGATTTTCTTTCGCATCTCCTCCACGAGCGCCGCCTGTCGCCGCTCACCGCCAAACATTACGGCCGCGATGTGGAAGCCCTGTTGCAACTCGCAGTCGATGTTCCGCTGGAAAAACTTACCGTCCATCACATCCGCCGCTTTGTCGCCACGCTGCACGGGCGCGGTTTGTCGGGCAAAAGTTTGCGCCGCGTGCTGTCGGGCTGGCGTGGATTTTTTGATTATCTGGGCAAGCAACATCTGGTCACGCACAATCCCGTCGCTGGCATCAAAGCGCCAAAATCGCCCAAGACCTTGCCCGATACGCTCAGTGCCGATGACGCCGTGCGTATGGTGGAAATCAGCGATGACAACCCGCTCACCTTGCGTGACCGCGCGATGCTGGAATTGTTTTATTCATCGGGTTTGCGCTTGTCTGAGCTGGTGAATCTTGATTTGGAACATATCAATATGCACTCCACTGAAGTGCGCGTCACCGGCAAGGGCAACAAAACCCGCATCGTCCCTGTCGGTGCAAAAGCTATCGAAGCGATCCATGCGTGGCTGCCGCTGCGCGAACAAATGCTCGCGTCCGGCGAGAAGGCCCTCTTCCTCGGCAAAACCGGCAAACGCATTTCGGCGCGCATGATACAACTGCTGCTGAAAAAATGGGCGATCAAGCAGGGTATTGACGTCAACGTGCATCCTCACATGCTGCGCCATTCGTTCGCCTCGCATATGCTGCAATCTTCCGGCGATTTGCGCGCGGTGCAGGAAATGCTCGGCCATGCGAGCATCGCTTCAACACAGGTTTATACGCATCTGGATTTTCAGCATTTGGCCAAGGTGTACGACTCGGCCCATCCCAGAGCGAAGAAAAAATAAGCCGTCATCCGCAAACATTGCCACCGCGTTCTTGACACTCCACCTCGTTTCAGCGATTCTACGGTCATGAAGTTGCCCCGCTGGTTGCCTGCCATCTTTCTAGCTTTTGCCCTGCTGTTCGCTCAGCAAGGTGCGGCGTGGCATGCCATGTCGCATACGCTGCAAGACACAGCGCAATCGCAAGACCAAAATCTGCCCACGGACAATGCTTGCGACAAGTGCCTCGCGTTTGCGCAAGTGGGCAGCGCGGTGGCAAGCGGGCATCCGCCATTTGTCGCAGCCGCTATACATTTTTCTCCCGCGTTTTCCACGCTTCAACTTTCTTTCGCTCAAATCGCGCTTGGTTATTCATCGCGCGCGCCGCCTGTTCTCCTGTAAAAATCGTTAACCGTTGCGTCATGGTTCGTGACGCAACATGGTTTGTTTTTTTTATTGGAGAATTTCCATGTTTAACCATCTATTTTTGCCCTGCGCGCTCGCGCTGCTCGCGTCCGGAGCGAGCAACGCCGCAACCGACGACGAACTCAAAGCCCTGCGCGAAGAAACCCGCCAAATCAAAGCGGACAATGACGTGCGCATTCAGGCGCTGGAAAAAAGATTAAAGGATGCCGAAGCGGCGCAAGCACCCGCGTCACGCGCGGCAACGCCCACCGGCAACGCATTCAATCCGGATATGTCGCTGATACTTTCCGGCGCGTATCGCAATTTGTCGCAAGATCCGGCCAATTATCGGATTAGCGGATTTATCCCCGGCGGCGAGGGCACGGGGCCTGGCGCGCGTGGCTTTAACCTTTCGGAATCGGAGCTCACCATTAGCGCCAACATCGATCCGAATTTTTCCGGTTATTTTACTGCCGCGATCACGCCGGAGAATTCAGTGGGTGTGGAAGAAGCATTCATCCGCACCACGGCGCTGGGCAACGGCGTGAGCGTGAAGGCCGGACGGTTTTTTTCCGGTATCGGTTATCTCAACGAACAACACGCCCACGCATGGGATTTCAGCGACAACCCTCTCGCGTACCAGGCCTTTCTCGGCAAACAATTTGCCCACGACGGCGTACAGGTGAAATGGCTGGCACCGACGGATTTGTTTGTGGAGCTGGGCGCGGAAGCGGGCAACGGTTCACGTTTCCCGGGCACCGCGCGTAATACAAACGGTGTGAACGCGAGCTCGCTGTTCGCCCACGCGGGCGGTGATGTGGGTGACTCCCACGCGTGGCGTGCGGGCGTGGCGTTTCTGCACACCCGCGCACAAGACCGCGTGTTCGACGACAAACTCGGCGACGTGACCGTGCCGTTTTCTTTCAGCGGAACCAGTAAGCTGCTGCTGGCCGATGTCGTATGGAAGTGGTCTCCCAACGGCAATGTGAAAGAGACAAACTTCAAATTGCAGGGCGAATATATCCGCCGCAAGGAAGATGGCGCGGTGATTTATTCCAATCCGCTTGCCCCTGGCTTCGTGGCTTTAAACGAACCCTACGCGTCAAACCAGTCGGGGTTTTATGTGCAAGGCATTTATCAGTTCACGCCGCACTGGCGCACGGGCTTGCGTTACGACAAACTTTTTGCGGGTGATGTGAATCTCGCCGCATTGAACAACGGCGCACTGGGTACGGAGGGCATTTCGTTTTTGTCGAACTACAACCCATCGCGCACGACGCTGATGTTCGATTTCAACCCGTCGGAATTTTCCCGCTTCCGCTTGCAATACGCGCAGGATAAATCGCGCGGCGATGTCACCGACAATCAACTTTATTTGCAATACATCATGAGCCTTGGCGCCCATGGCGCGCATAAATTTTAGGAGTGAGCATGAAACGTAACATATTGATTATAATCAGTTTTTTATGCATTTCAATGAACGCAAATGCGGCATTGAATGTGTTCACCTGCGAACCGGAGTGGGCCGCGCTCGCCACCGAAATCGGCGGCGATAAAGTGAATGTGTATAGCGCCACCAATGCGTTGCAGGACGCGCACCGCGTCGAAGCGAAGCCAAGTTTGATTGCCAAAGCGCGCAACGCCGATCTGCTGATTTGCACCGGCGCGGAATTGGAAATCGGCTGGCTGCCGCTGGTGTTGCAGCAATCGGCGAATCCTAAAATACAAACGGGCAAGCCGGGCCATATTGCCGCGTCGCAATTTGTGCAAATGAAAGAAATCCCCGTGCGCCTCGATCGCAGCGAAGGCGATATTCATCCTGGCGGCAATCCGCATATTCAAATGGATCCGCGCAATATCCCGTTAGTGGCAGCAGGGCTCACGGCTCGGATGAAAGAAATCGACCCAGCGAATGCAAGTGCGTATCAAACCCGCTATGACGATTTCAACAAACGCTTTACGGCGGCGATGGAAAAATGGGTGAGCGATGCCGCGCCACTGAAAGGCGTGCCGATTGTCGTGCAGCACAAGGCGTTTATCTACATGAACGAATGGCTGGGCTTGAAAGAAATCGCCGCGCTGGAACCGAAACCCGGTGTGGAACCGACCATCAGCCATATGACCGAACTACTCGACCAGCTCAAACGCACGCCGGCGAAAATGGTGATTCGCGCCGCTTACCAGAACGAACGCCCATCGGAATTTTTGCGCGAGCGGGCGAAAATTCCGGCGGTGAAATTGCCGTTTACCGTTGGCGGCAGCGAGAAGGCGAAGGATTTGTTTGGCTTGTATGACGATACGATTCAGCAGTTGCTCAATGCGTTGAAACCGTAGCGCTTAAACCGTAGGTCGGGTTGCGTTAGCTACCCGGCAAAAAAGCGTCAGGTAGCGCGTTGCGCAACCCGACCTACAAAAGCCATGCCGACATCATGAATATGAAAGACTGATAACAACATGAATATGAAAGACTGATAACAACATGAACTTCGCCGCCCTCGACATCAGCATCTTATCCGCCGCCTTCATCGCAGGCCTGCTGGTCACGCTCACCCATGTTCCGCTGGGCACACAAGTATTGAAACGCGGCATTGTGTTCATCGACCTCGCCATCGCGCAAATCGCCGGCGTCGGTGTGATGCTGGGCGACTACCTCGGCTTCGAGCCCCACGGCGCGGGCATTCAAGTCTGGGCGTTCGGCTCGGCCATCGTCGGCGCGCTGCTGCTCACCTGGACGGACAGAAAATACCCCGACGTGCAGGAAGCCATCATCGGCGTCGCATTTATTCTCGCGGCCAGCGGGGGCATTCTGCTGGTGGCGGGCAATCCACACGGCGGCGAGCATTTGAAAGATTTATTGGCCGGCCAGATTTTGTGGGTGAGCAACAACGCGTTAATAGCTTCTGCAGTTGTTTACGCAGCACTAATCGGCGCCTGGTTTGGCTTGCGCGATAAAATCGGTCGCGCGGGTTTTTATGTTTTGTTTGCCTGTGCTGTCACAGTATCGGTGCAACTGGTCGGTTTGTATCTGGTGTTCACGACCTTGATTGTGCCTGCGCTGGCGACGCGGCGGCTTGAAGGCAAGCGACTCACCGTTGCCTATTTATTAAGCATCGTGAGTTATCTGGTTGGCCTCGTGCTCTCGGCCATTTTCGATTTACCCTCGGGTGCGGTGATCGTGTGGGTGATGGCAGCAGTGGGATTCGTAGTCCATGCCGTGATTTTGCGCCGCTTCGCGTAACAAAAAACTCAATATAATCAACGCTTGAAAAAAACGGTTCCCACCCCATTTATCATGGGCGGTATTGACTCTTTGTGTGTGCACCATAACTTCGCGGAAAACTCCATGAGCACTGAATCATTTCACGGCACGACGATTGTCTCCGTCCGTCGCGGCAACAAAGTCGCGATGGGTGGCGACGGCCAAGTGACCCTCGGCAATATTGTCGTCAAAGCCTCGGCACGCAAAGTGCGGCGCTTGTATCACGATAAAATTTTGGGCGGTTTTGCCGGCGCGACGGCGGACGCATTCACGCTGTTCGAGCGCTTCGAATCCAAATTGGAAAAACATCAAGGCCACTTGATGCGCTCCGCCGTTGAGCTTGCAAAAGACTGGCGCACCGACCGCATGCTGCGCAAACTCGAAGCCATGCTCGTCGTGGCCGACCGCGAATCGTCGCTGATCATCACGGGCATGGGCGATGTGCTCGAGCCGGAGTTCGGTTTGCTCTCAATCGGCAGCGGCGGCAGTTATGCCCATTCCGCCGCGCGTGCACTGCTGGAAAATACCGATCTGTCGGCGCAGGACATTGTGAAAAAATCCCTGACCATCGCGGGCGACCTTTGCATTTACACCAACCAGAATCATGTCATCGAGGTGCTCGAATAATGTCCATGACGCCGCAGGAAATCGTGCACGAATTGGACAAACACATCATCGGCCAGCACGCGGCCAAACGCGCCGTCGCCATCGCGTTGCGCAATCGCTGGCGGCGTCAGCAAGTGGCCGAACCTTTGCGCCAGGAAATCACGCCGAAAAATATTCTCATGATCGGCCCCACCGGGGTTGGCAAAACGGAAATCGCCCGCCGTCTAGCCAGACTTGCCAACGCGCCGTTCATTAAAGTGGAAGCGACAAAATTTACCGAAGTCGGTTATGTGGGCCGAGATGTCGATTCAATTATCCGTGACTTGGCCGAAATGGCGATTAAACAAACGCGTGAACAGGAGATGAAGAAAAACCAACTGGCCGCCGCCGATGCGGCTGAAGACCGCGTGCTCGACGTATTGCTGCCATCGGCGCGGCCTGTGGGCTTTGGCACTTCGCTCGAATCGTCAAACGATCCTGAACAAAATTCTACCCGGCAAAAATTCCGCAAAATGCTGCGCGAAGGCAAGCTCGATGACAAGGAAATTGAAATCGAAATCGCCGCACCGCAAATGCATATGGAAATCATGGCCCCGCCCGGCATGGAAGACATGACTTCGCAAATACAAGGCATGTTTCAGAATATGGGAGGCGGACGCAAAAAAATGCGCAAGCTGAAAATTGCTGAAGCGATGAAATTGCTCGCCGAAGAAGAAGCACTGAAACTAGTGAACGACGAAGAACTGAAAATCCGCGCCATTCAGAACGTAGAGCAAAACGGCATCGTCTTCCTCGACGAAATCGACAAAATTACCAGCCGCGGTGAAAGCGGCGGCGCGGAAGTTTCCCGCGCTGGCGTGCAGCGAGACTTGTTGCCGCTGGTCGAAGGCACCACGGTCAGCAGCAAATACGGCATGATCAAAACTGATCACATTTTATTTATTGCCAGCGGCGCGTTTCATTTGTCCAAACCGTCGGACCTGATTCCCGAATTGCAGGGCCGCCTGCCGATTCGTGTCGAGCTAGGATCGCTATCGGTAAACGACTTTGAACAAATTCTCACCAACACCGACGCCTGCCTCACCAAGCAATACGAAGCGCTGTTGGAAACCGAAGGCGTATCGCTGGATTTCAAACCCGACGCCATCAAGCGCCTGGCCGAAATCGCGTTTCAGGTAAACGAAAAAACCGAAAATATCGGCGCGCGGCGTTTATATACCGTGATGGAAAAACTGCTGGAAGAAATTTCCTTTGATGCAGGCAAGACAGCGAAACAAGCGATTACTATTGATGCAGAATATGTGAACGCGAAGCTAGGTGAGTTGGCGAAGAGCGAGGATTTGGCCAGATATGTTTTGTAACTATTATTTATCATGACTACCGTCAATATTGCCGCTTATAAATTTGTTGCTCTCGACAACCTGCCAGAGTTGCGCATACGGTTAAAAGAACAATGCGCTACGCAGAATTTGCGCGGCACGATTCTCATCGCGCCGGAGGGCATCAATCTGTTTCTTGCCGGCACACGCGAAAGTATAGAGACGTTTTTTGTTTATCTGAAAGCAGATAATCGTTTTGCTGACATCACGGCAAAAGAAAGCCCGTCAGACGATCAGCCGTTCAATCGCATGCTGGTGAAAATCAAAAAGGAAATTATTTCCATGGGCATGCCGGAAATATCCCCGGCGATCAAACGCGCGCCCGCTGTCGATGCAAAAACGCTAAAGCAATGGCTCGACGAGGGCCGCGATGTGGTGTTGATTGATACGCGCAATGAATATGAAATCCGCTTGGGCACCTTTGAAAATGCGCTGCCCATCGGGGTGGATACGTTTCGCGCGTTCCCTGAAAAAGCAACGCAACTATCCGATTCAATCAAGGAAAAAACCGTGGTGACTTTTTGCACCGGCGGCATCCGCTGCGAAAAAGCCGCGCCTGTGCTGCAAAATCTCGGTTTCAAAAATGTATTCCAATTGGACGGCGGTATATTAAAATACTTTGAGGAATGTGGCGACGCGCACTATGTCGGCGACTGCTTTGTGTTTGACCGCCGTGTGGCCTTAAATCCGCAATTAGCTGAATCGGGCGTAGTGCAATGTTTTAATTGCCTGAACCCCGTGACAAAAGCAGAGCAGCGTTCGCCCCATTACGCATTCGGTGTATCGTGTCCGCGATGCATTGACGGCAAGCCCCTTAAAAACGTTGCGATAGATAGAATGGAAGCATAGCGCAGGCAAAAATTTTGTGATGGCCTTGAAACTTACTTTGCCGTTCAGTTAAAAATAATATTGAGGGATAAGCTTATGGCACTGCCGGTTTTGGGAAGCGAAGTGTCCCGCCGCAATTATGGTTTATTGCACACGTTTGGCCGCTGGCTGTTTATCAAACTCGGCTGGCGCTTTGAGGGTAACTTTCCCAATGTGCCGCGTATGGTAGTCGCCGTGGCACCGCACACGACAAACTGGGATTTTTTTCTGGGCCTGACGATTTTGTTTGCGCTCAACCTGCAAGGCAATTGGCTCGGCAAACATACCATTTTCCGTTGGCCGGTAAATGGTTTGTTGCGCACACTCGGCGGCATTCCGGTAAACCGTACTTCCTCGCATGGCCTGGTAAGCGAAACTGCCACTGCGATAAAGGCCAGCAAAAAAATGATTCTCGGCATTGCGCCAGAGGGCACACGCAGCAAAGGCGCAAAATGGAAAACCGGTTTTTACCACATTGCCCGTGAAGCGAATGTGCCGATTGTGCCGGCATACTTTGATTTTGCAAACAAGGTTGTCGGCCTTGGGCCCGCGCTGACGCCTGGTGGTAATATGGAATTGGATATCAAAACCCTTCAGGATTTTTGCGGCCGGGTTGCTGCTTAACCATCCTGTTCCCGTGCCATATTCAGAGGTAGATCATGTTTACCGCTCGCTTCACCCCGCGCCTGGCAATTTCCGCAGCCATTTTTGCTGCGGCGCTGGGCGGCTGCGAATCTACGCCGATTGATCCCATCGTCAAACCTGCAATGCCCGCGCGCAGCGCAGCCCAACCGATGCCGCTTGCTACGCCGCAAGTGGGTAGTAATTTTCAGAATGAAATCATTTCCTGGCGCGCGCAACGCCTGAAAGAACTCACCAAAGAAGATGGCTGGCTCAGTGTTGCGGGCCTCTACTGGCTCAAGCCCGGCAATAATATCGCAGGTAGCGGGCCGAACAGCGTCGTAGTCTTCCCGCGCGGAAAATCTCCGGAAGTGGCCGGCACTTTCACACTACAAAATAGCCGGGTGAGTTTTACGCCGCGCCCCGACGCGGGTATCAGCGCCGATGGCCGGCCGCTGACGCAATCGCTTTTGCTGAAAAACGATGCCGAGACGGACGGCAAACCGACTGTGCTGAAAATGAATTCCCTCAGTTTTCATATTATCCAGCGCGGCGAGTTGATGGGCGTGCGCATCAAAGACAGCAACTCCACGGCCCGCGCCAACTTCAAGGGCCTCAGTTATTTCGACGCCAACCCCACATGGCGTGTTGAAGCAAAGCTGGAGCCGCATAACCCACCGAAAAAAATTTCTATCGTCAACATCATCGGCATAACCAACGACCAGCCGTCGCCCGGCGCGCTGGTCTTCAATCTGAACGGCAACACTTACCGCCTCGACGCCGTGGGTGAAAACGGCGCGGATGAACTCGACATCATGTTCGCCGACGAAACCAGCGGGCGCGAAAGTTACGGTGCCGGACGCTATCTCGATGCGGTGAAATCCCGCGACAAGCCGGGCGTGTATGTGATTGATTTCAACAAGGCCTACAGCCCGCCCTGCACATTTACCCGCTTCGCCACCTGCCCTTTGCCACCGCCGCAAAATCGTTTGAAACTTGCAGTCACTGCTGGCGAAAAAAATTATGCAGGATCCGGACATTAAGGGAAGCTGCCATGCGCGCCGCCTTCATCCGCCACTATGGCAATAACGATGCGATTGAAATCAGCGATCAACCACTGCCCGCCGTAGGCCAGCGTGATGTGCTGATTAAAATTCATGCTGCCAGCGTCAACCCGGTCGATTACAAAATCCGCGACGGCGGACTAAAGGCGATTCTGCCGTTGAAATTCCCGCTCATCCTCGGCTGCGACTGCGCCGGCGTAATAGAAAAAATTGGCGCTGAAGTACGAACATTTAAACCTGGCGATGCTGTGTATGTGCGTCTGGAAAAAGACCGTATCGGTGCTTATGCCGACTATGCTGTCGCAAACGAAAACAGTGTTGCGCTCAAACCCGCGAACCTCAACTTTGTGGAAGCCGCTTCCATTCCCCTCGTCGGCCTTACCGCATGGCAGGCGTTAATCGACATTGGCAAATTACAGGCCGGCCAAAAAGTGCTGATTCATGCGGGCTCCGGCGGTGTGGGCACTTTTGCAATCCAACTCGCAAAACACATCGGCGCATTCGTTGCCACTACCACCAGCGCAAAAAATTTTGATTTGGTAAAACGCCTCGGTGCTGATGTGGTCATCGATTACAAGATGCAAAAATTTGACGAACTACTAACCGATTACGATCTGGTATTCGATACCCTGGGCGGCGATACACAGCATCTCTCTTTCAGTGTGTTGAAACCCGGTGGCACATTGGTGACCATCGCGGGGATACCCACTGCCGAGTTCGGCCGCGAATGGGGCGTCAATCCGTTTATCCGATTTGCCATGGGCTGGAAGAACCGTTTGTCTTCCAAACTGGCCCAGGCGCGCGGTGCAAAATTCACCTATCTTTTCATGCATCCCAGCGGCGAACAATTGCGTGAAATCACCAAGCTGATCGAGAGCGGAAAAATCAAACCTGTTATCGATAAAGTGTTCGATCTCGATCATGTACGCGATGCGCTAACGTATTCCGCAAGCGGTCACGCGGTGGGTAAAGTCATCGTCAACATTGCTACCTGACTATATTGGCACTGCACTTATGGCTTATGACGAAGGAATAGCCGAACGCTTGCGCGAAATGGATTTCACCAAAAAACCGCTCAAGGGATTTGTTTATGTTGATACAGACGGCTTTGAATCGGATAAAGCGTGAAAGGCGTGAGTGAAATTGTGCGAACAATACATTGACACTTTGCTTGCGAAATAACCAGTCGCTGAAATATCATAACTTATTGATTATAAACAATATTTACGCATGCGTGGCCATGTAGATTTCATGCACTGTGCGCACGAAAACCTTCCCGGTTCTTTTTAGCGCTCCGTGGGCACAGCACGCTACTGGGAGAAATCGACCATTATTTTTTGCGCGACATAACGTTGCAGGCTTGCCGCGAGATTAAATTTTTTATCCGCCTGCAATGCCAGCTCCGCCGCCGCTTCGAGATTTTTACCTTCGGTGAAGCCGCGCAAAAATTCAAAATCGCCACGCGCAATGGCTTCGATACGCAAGACATAATTTTCTTCGCGACTTAACAAAAGATAGTTGCCACCCTGCTCCAAATCCACACTTTGATCGCCAGCATAATCATCCTGATTCACTTGCCAGATTTTCATCGTGGGATATTTTGATGCCAACAAAAAACATACCGGATGCAAAATGAATTTCAGTTCGCCGTAAGTTTCTGGCGGCACTTGTCCCAGTTTATCCATGTCGATGCCATTGTGATCGGCCGCATGGAATGCGCGGTGATACGCCCATTCCAATTTCGCCACACCCGGTAGATACACGAGCTTTTTTGCCGGTTGGTAAGCCGCCATAAAATCGGCGAATGCTTCGCCGTAATCGTGCAAATCACCACTGGTCGAAGGGGTGCTGCGAATAAATGCATCTGCCGCGTGATTAAAAAATGGTTCGCCAACCAATTTGAAAATCACGGGGTATACCGCCTGCAACGCACCGCGCAGATTAGTGAAGGTGTTATTTTGATAAATGGCGAGACGTTGTTCGGGAGTCAGCCCATCAGCGCGGATTTTTCCTAACGCAGATTTTTCGGAATCGGCATATAACGCATCGACAAATTGAGTTTGATATTTTAATAATGAGTTCATAGGATTCGAAGGGGACGTTCGATGGGAACGAAAGAATGGCAAATCCCCTTAGCCTCTCTTTTCCATAGGCGGGAACGCCATCACTTCGCGTTGCAGGATGGCGTTGGCTTTGTGCGCTTCGTTTAACAGAACTTCCACTGCCGGAATATCCGCGTCCCATTCAATCAACGTTGGCCTGTTGCCGATGAGCGCGATGGTTTCGGCATACAGTTTCCACACGTCATCGCAAACGGTTTTGCTGTGAGTGTCAATCAAACATAAACCATTACTATCGAATCCGGCGAGATGGATTTCCTCCACCGCTTGCGCGGGTATCGCGCGCAAATATTGGCTGGCAGAAAATTGATGGTTAGTGGCATTGACATAAACATTATTCACATCGAGCAAAATGCCACAGCCGGTGCGCCGGAAAACCTCAGCGACGAACTCCCATTCGGGAATGGTGGAATCGGTAAATTGCAAATAGCTGGAGACATTTTCCACCAATATTTTTCTTCCCAGAAAAGTTTGTGCTTCGTCCACGTGGCGGCACATCAGCACAAGGGCTTCTTCGGTGTAAGGTAGCGGCAGCAAATCATTGGTGTGGCGGCCACCGGCAGCGCCCCAGCACAAATGTTCGGAGACAAGCGTAGGCTCGTAACGATCAATCAATCTTTTTAACTTGGTCAGGTGGGTTTGGCTCAACGCGTCAGCGCTGCCGAGCGACAGGCCAACGCCATGCAAACTTAACGGGTAGTGTTGGCGAAACTGTTCGAGAAAACAGTGGGGCTGGCCGCCTTCGCCAAAAAAATTTTCGCTGTGGACTTCGAGAAATGCGAGCGGTGGAAGAGTATCGAGTAAGGCGCGGTAGTGCGGTGCACGCAGACCGATTCCGGCTTGGGCCGAAATCGGTTGCAGCGCGTTGAAGCGAGAAGGTTTATCTGTCATGGAAACATTTTTCACCCTCTCATTTTAGGCTTACTTCTTCATTTCGTCTTTCATCATCTCTTCTTTCTTCATCATGTCGTCTTTTTTCATTTCATCTTTTGCCATGCCGTCTTTCTTCATCATGCCACCTTTTTGCATCATGGCCGCTTTTTCTGCGGTCGCGCCACCACCGACTTTTTCACAAGTACCTTTGGCGACACTTTTCCATTCAGCCGGATCATTATCGACTTTTGAATGGCTACCGCAGCCGTGCTTGGCCGTGCCGCAATCATTCTGGCCGGCCTTGGCTACGCCATAACATTTTTCCATATCAGCGGCTTGGGCTGTGGTGGCAATAGCGCCTGTTGCAAGCAGGCTGATCAATGCTGTTTGAATCAGAGTTGAATTTTTCATCATACTTTCCTATCAGTGGTTAAAAAAATGAATAAAAACATACTAAATTTATGCTGCTGAAATATTACGACTATTGGTTTTGCGCTTGGTTCCGTTCATTTTTGTATGCTTATTGCTTTCTTTCATATTCGGATTGATCCATTTGGCATCAAGACTGGCCCTCAGCGCAGCACGGGCACGATGTAAAATGACCCAGCAATTGGACAGGCTGATACACAACTCCTTACAAATGACTTCGGTATCGGCCCCTTCAATTTCACTTAAATAAAATGCGCGGGCAGCAGCGGGTGGCAATTCATCCAGACAGGATTCGAGCAAAAGCCAGAATCTTTTTTGCTCCAGCTCCGCATCAGGGTTGCCCCATGTTGCGGCCTGAGTCCAGCCCGCACGTTCGTCATACAACGTATTGTTGTTATCAACGTTGACGTCGTCAAATTTTTCCACGAACAAAGGCTCGCGTGCATTACGCCGGTGAGTGTCGATGATTTTGAATTTGAGAATCGCCGTGAGCCAGGTGCGCAGAGTGGATTTGCCCTCGAAGCGCGCGCCTGATTCGAGGCCGGCCAATAATGTTTCCTGCACGGCTTCTTCCGCGTCGACCGGATTGCGCAATTTGGTGAGGGCGAATCGATACAGATAATCGCGCTCGCTTTGCACCAGGCTGCCGAAAACTTGTGCGCTCATGTCCATGTCAGGTTCTCCAAATCACGTTTTGCTTGAGCATTTTATCGGCGGCATGCATGGCCTTCTCCGAATCGGCGACGACGGCATAGCTGCCAATCTTCGCGGGATAAATCGCCGACATAAAACCTTTCTCCTGCCGTGAAGCACTCCACGCCAATTTTTGCGACGGCATGGTAATCAGCGTGACTTTGCCTTCTGCCGTTTGCATCACGATATGTTTACCGAAGCCGCCGGGGACGGGGCAATCGTGCAAATAGGTGACATTGGTAAAACCTTCTTTCACTTTGGCACCGGATAATTCCAGCGCCGCCACCATCTCTTGCTGCGATACTTTTTGCTCGGCCTTCATCGCGCCCGGCTCGCCAATCACATGCTCGACAGATGCGGTAAGCAAAGCAGGATCAGGTGCCATAGTGCGATAAACCATCGTGAGCGTGATGCCGACAGCGGCGACAACAGACGCCGCCATGGCAAACCAGTTTTTTTGCTGATGATTTTTGATATTGCGATTGAGCAATATACGCGACGCCAGCGTGCTATCAACCGGCACATTAACTGTCGCAGCGAGCTTCTCTTCAAATATTTGGCTGCGACGTAAAAATTCTGCGCACAATGCGCAGGCATTCGCGTGCTCTTGCAGTTCCGCGCTGGCAAAATTCGGCTCCGCCAGGTTGACGCGTCTACACTCCAGGCAATTCATGACTGCTTCCCCCAATTGATTTCCGGTTGATCCATAATCTGTCGCATGGCCTTGCGCGCCCGTGTTACCCGTTGCATCGCTGTCGCTTCGCTGATGTCGAGCATGGTGCCGATCTCGGCGCAGCTAAATCCGCCCAACACTTGCAATAAAAGTGGCTCGCGATAAGGCACGGGCAACAA
>JAYTVC010000098.1:0-9736 GCA_043744215.1 Pseudomonadota bacterium | reverse complement strand
GGCGCAGGTGTTGGCGCAGGTGTTGGCGCAGGTGTTGGCGCAGGTGTTGGCGCAGGTGTTGGCGCAGGTGTAGGCGCAGGTGTTGGCGTCGGCGCGGGTATCGGTGCGGGTAACGGTGCTGGCGTCGGTGTCGGTTTTTTCCCGATTGCATTCCCTTTGGCGGCCGCTACGTTGATTCTGTTGACATTCACATCGCCACTATCGAGCTTCGTGACTTGGTATCTCACCGTGTTTAGGCCGGCGCTTAAGGTCATCTGCTCAGGTTTCTCACCCCAGGTATTCCAATCGGGCAAGGACGGCAAGGCAGTCTGCAAGACGTAATTGCCGTTTACATACGCGCTAAGCGTGCGCGCATCGCCGCGCGCATTAAGGTAACGCAACGAAACATCATATTCACCGGCATTCGGGACAGTTATCTGAAACTCGGTGCCGTCACCGCTCGACCAAAAATTAGAGGCAAAACCAGCGCCCTCATAACCGGGGTGCGCGGTGCTCATCACGACATTACCCATTAAACGGGCGGAATCGACCAAGACTGCCTGCTCAAACGTAACGGCCGGCGCAGCCGACAGCACAGGGGGAGCGGATGATTGCGTCGTTAAATCCGTAGGCGAAACCGATTGATTGGCATCCTGAACGCTGCAAGCGCTGAGGATAGGAATCAGGAATATTGCTGCTGTTTTATTAAACATAGTCACTCCGTGGTATTAGCTTGAGTAAGGTGCTGGAGTGCACCCCCCGGTTTCAGCTCTTTTGTTATTGCGTGAATAATTCCCGCGAGTTAATGAAATGCAATGTATCACAATTTCTTTACATGTAAAAACTTCCCACGAAAATTTACCTTTGGCTACAAAATACAATAACTATCTGAATATATTCAATAATTATTAATATGTGATAACAGTTTGTTATGGATTATTACATTTACGTGTAAAATATTCCCACTGTTAATGTATTTTGTGAGGTTCATGGCGAAATATCATGGGAATCCCTCCTACAAATCGAAGGAGTAATTAGGGGAAATTCCGGTACTGGAGATCGATCAGGAGAAAGACGATGCCGGTAAGGGGCGTGGAAGCGTAAGCGGGGATAGGAATAAAACCGAGGGATACATAAGGTACGCACGAGGCGAACCTAGGTGGCAGCGTTGATGGCAGCGTTTCGGGCCGCATCCTAATTTAACCGGCGACTCGCGCGGACGTGTTGGCGGCCGCAACGAGCGCCCGGCCTGAGCGGCGGTTAGAGTAAATCGGACAGATAAAGAGTCACTTCATTTCGCAAACGCCAAGAGAGAGTATGTCGGACGAAAAGCGACGCAGCCCATGGCTTTCCCATCACTGACAGCAAAACAGCACACAAAAAAGCCGCTCAAGAGCGGCTAGGGCTGACAGGCGATAACAGGCGTCACGGTTCCGCCCGCCAGTGGCCGGATTTGCCGCCCAGCTTTTCCTGCAACACAATCGCCTCCATACGCATGCCGCGATCCACGGCTTTGCACATGTCATATATAGTCAGCAAACCAATGTTCAAGGCCGTCAGCGCTTCCATCTCGACGCCGGTTTTGCCGACGGTTTCAACGGTCACTTCGCAATGGACGCAATTTCGCTTTTCGTCGGGATCGAACTCCACGGCGACGCGCGTTAACGCAAGCGGATGACACAATGGAATCAATTCCGATGTGCGTTTTGCTGCCTGAATCGCGGCAATGCGGGCCACGCCTAGTACGTCACCTTTTTTGGCGTTGCCAGCGAGGATCATTTGCAAAGTTTCAGGCAGCATCACAATCCTGCCCGACGCGCGGGCAATGCGCCGCGTATCAGGTTTGTCGGCCACGTCCACCATATGGGCGTCACCTTTTGCATCAAAGTGAGTCAGGGTTTTATTCATGATATTTCAATGGTGAAGGTTGCAAGGCGGACGTTAGCGCCAACCGATAGTTGAACGAAACGTTATCTTATAAATCATAAACTGGTAAAACATAACATTCCAGTTATCATATCATCATGAAGAAACTCATAGCATTTGCCCTCTGCATGGCGCTGGCTTTCCCCGCCTACCCGGACGGATTACCCGACCTGGGCGACAACTCCGAGGCCGCGCTGAATGCCTCGCAGGAACGCGCCATCGGGCAAAAAATCATGCGCGAGATTCGCGCCGACCGAGACTATCTCGACGACCCCGAGCTCGCCGACTACATCAACCAACTCGGCACGCGGCTGGTAAGCCATACACAGTCTTCACGAGACAGTTTCGAATTTTTCATCGTGCGCGATCCGACCCTGAATGCTTTTGCGCTGCCCGGCGGCTATGTCGGCGTACACAGCGGCTTGATGTTGGCCGCGCAAAGCGAATCGGAATTAGCTTCGGTGCTGGCGCATGAAGTGACCCACGTTACCCAACGTCACATCGCGCGCCTGATTGCCGGAAGCGAAAACACCAACCTGCTCACCTCTATTGCGCTCGTCGCAGCGGCGATACTGGCCGCGCGCTCCAACTCGCAAGTAGGCCAGGCCGCGATGGCCACCAGCCAGGGCGTCGCCATCCAAAACCAACTCGACTACACACGCGAGCATGAGCGTGAGGCGGATCGCATCGGTTTGCAACTGTTGGAAAAATCCGGATTCGACACCCGCGGCATGGCGAGTTTTTTTGACCGCATGCAAAAAACCAACCGCTTTCAGGAAAGCAACGCACCCTCGTATTTGCGCACCCACCCGCTCACCACCGAGCGCATCGCCGACATCCAAAACCGCGTGCAAAAAGGATTCCGCAAAGAGACGGCCAACAGCTTAGGCTTCCAACTGGTGCGCGCCAAGTTGCGCGCCCAAGACAGTGCACCGCGTGAAGCGTTGCAGTATTTCGAAGCCAATGCAGTGGAAAAAAACGCGGCGCAAGCCTACGGCAGCGCCATGGCCCTGCTGCGGCTGCGCGACTTCGAGCGAGCCGAAAAAGAAATCATCGCCGCAAAAAAAATCGCCCGGCATCCGATGCTCGACAACCTCGCCGCACAAATCAAACGCGAAGCGGGCGACACCGAAGCCGCGCTGGAAATGTATCGCGTCGCGCTGAAAACATCGCCTCAGGAGCGCGCGCTCAGCTACGCCTACATCGATACCCTGCTGCTGGCAAAGCGCCCCGACGACGCGCTCAAAATGGTGAATGAACGCCTCGCTACCGTGCAAGACGATTATCGGCTATATGAATTACAAGGAAAATGCTACGCAGCGCTGGGCAAAAAATTACCGCAGCACCAAGCACAGGCAGAGGCCTATATCCGGCAAGAAAAATTACCGGCAGCATTGGAGCAATTCGAATTGGCTGTGAAATCAGCCGACGGGGATTTTTACCAACAGTCCGCTGCTGAGGCGCGCATGCGGCAGATCAAAGTACAAATTGAAGCGGAAGAAAAAGAAAACAGCAAGCGTACAAAAAAATAACGGCACGCTGCTCTGCTCGGATAGCGAGCGCTGCTTGCCGGATCATTGCACCGGATATTTTCCATTCATCCATATCCGTGGATGAGCTACCGTTTGGTACTTCCCCGATTTAGGTTGCGTTTGTGAAAAATATTCTTGCGTATAGTAGTACACCATCGCCGCAGACATTAAGCTGACCGAAACGATCACAACCAAACGGCGATCCCGTCCAGTTTTTTCTGCGCCTGATACCAATGGTGAAGAGTTTCTGCCGTATAGCCATCCGACTACTACCGCAAGCATAATCTGGCTGTGCGGCATCAAAATATTGCCATCCAGCAACGAAGCAAACAACCCCATCAGTAGCGCTGCGAGCAAGCTAATATTGACTTGCTTGTCGTCGCTTTGCCCTGCACGGCAAAAAGCGAGCGCCTGCTTGACGCCCGCGAAAATCAAGATGCACAGGAGAAGCGCGGCAATCAGCCCATACTCGCCCGCTATTTGCAGTAAGGAATTATGCGGGTGAGCAGGTATATCGGAGTCGATAAACGCAAAGCCCATCGGCCCGCGGCCGAGCAATGGCGATTGGCCAATCATGGAAATAGCTTGCAGCCACAGCGGCAAACGCGCCGAACTATCGAGGCCGGATTGCTGCACGCGGCCAAATCCTGGCATATCGGGAAAAGCAAAAATATATGCCAAATAAATAAGCCCGGCACATAAGAGCATTGCGGCCTGCGCTAGGAGAAACCGCCGTGATTCCTGCCGCAGAAAAATTAGCAAAAATATCACCACTGCAACTGCCGCCAACCAGATTGTCCGGGTCGCTACGGCAAACTGTAACGACCACCAAAACGCACCCATCAAGGCCACGCCGACTCGCCAAGGTTTAGGCAAGTCCAGCCCTATTAAAGGTATAGCCAACAGCGGAAGCGTGTAGGCTTGAAACTGACTAAAAAACCTGACGTTGCCAAAACTGACAAAGGGGCTTATCCACTCAAAAACGGTACCGTTTCCTGCCGATTCAACTACACCTGAGAAAAAGGCGAAACCAAAAACCGGTATGCACAGCATGGTCGCACAAACAAGCAATTGATCAGCACGTTGACGCAAATGCAATGCCGCAGAAAAAATACTCGCAGCGAATGTGGCCAGAAGCCAAAATAATGCCGGCTCGACAATCGCGATCAACGGAAATGGTGACAGAATAGTGCTGAGCAAAGCAATAACCGCCAGAGCTGGCAGTATTGTCCTGGTTGGCGTTAACGTCATAGCAGGCAAACTATTTTGTTGTGGCGAATTAACCAGATTGAGCAAATACAACAGAATCGCGCTCCCTAGCAGGAATAATTGGGTTGCGCGCGCATCATCGTATTGGTACTGGATAGGAATCGCCGGCCAGGTTGGGGCAAAAATAATATACAGGCATGTCAACACCAGCGGCCCGTACTTTAGCCAAGTCATTTTACTGGCGAGCCTGTTGCATCCGCTTGGTCGGCAGCAGCAATATAGCCGAGAAACGCTTGTTCTAAAGTCGGGCCGCCCGACCTGACCTCCATTACCTGGTGCCCCGCTGACTGAATTCGTTGCAACCAGGTTAATAGTTCGGCTTGATTCACCTGCACGCGCCACTGGTTAAACCCATCGCGTTCCATTCCATCAATTTGAGAATCCCCTTTACTGCTAATTACGCGTAAATCATCTGACTTGCCCTCAAGCTCCGCCGGCGTATCGACCGCGCGCAATAAACCTTTATGAATTATGCCAAAGCGATCTCCAAGACGCTCAACATCGTTCAATACATGGCTTGCAAAAAATATGGTTCCGCCCTGGTCGCGGTACTCGGTCAAAATATCGACCACGTCTTTTCTGCCGATTGGGTCCAAGCCCGACAAGGGCTCGTCGAGAATCAATAGCTGGGGTTTGCATACTAATGCATGGGCCAGCGCCGTGCGTTGAGTCATGCCCTTGGAAAACTGGCGTATGGTTTTTTTTGCCACATGGGCAATACCGAAGCGTTCCAGCGTCGTCATGCAATGCGTGTGCAAGCCTTGTTCAGGCAGATCATGCATGCGCGCGCCCATGAGCATCATTTCGATAGGTGTCAGGTAGTCGTATAAATAAGGGTTTTCGGGTACGTAGCTCATGCCCTTTCTGGCGCTAGCATTCGAAACAGAGATGCCGAAAATACGCGCCTCACCGCTATCCGCCTCAATAATATTGGTGAGAATTTTCATGGTGGTGCTTTTGCCCGCGCCGTTGGGCCCGACAAAACCAAACGCCTCGCCCGCTTGCACATTGAGTGTTATGCCGCTCAAAGCCTCAAAGCGGCCTGACTTTTTGTCGCGGTATGATTTCTTAATGTCACGAAGAGAAATAATATCTTTCACCTATACCTCTTTAATTCGGATCTATTTTTTCATCGCCAGCGGGTTTTACCGGCAACAGTGCGGGCGTGCCTGTTTGGTCGAGCGTAAATTCTTGCTCCAGACTCGGCAGAGTGAATCGGTTTGTCAATCCTTCGTCCATCAATTCCTGCAGGCTTGAGGGCGCACGACCATTTTTTTGCACAAAACTTTTCGCGGCATCGTGCAGCAAAACCAGGCGGCCAAGTTTTTCGGCTCGTTGCCTGAGTTGTGTCTGCATATTTTTATCGCGCGTGCTTTCTGCCATCGCTTCGAGAATAGCCTTCGCTTCCCTGGGCTCTCCCCCTTTTTCGCGCCAGCGTGCCCCAAGGCTAAGAAAAGACTCCCGGTTTTCAGGTATTTTGTCAGCCGCTTGTTCCATTATCTTTGCCGCGCCACTAGGGTCATGCAAAAAATAGTAGCGGTCAAAACCCCAAAAAAATGCTGGCATAAAATCCCAAGGTCGAGATTCTGTTGCCGATTTCTGTATAAATAAATCAGCCTCGACTTCGCCGCTCCAAGGCAGTATTGCCTGTGAAATGTAATAGTTATCTTCGTGGGCCGGGTTTAATCGGGCGGCATCACGTTGAACGCGAGCGAGTATCTCATAGGTTTTTCGGTCAAATTCCTCGGTGCCAATAACCAACGCGCGGAATACAGCCAGATTTGCTGCCAAGTAGCGGTCGCCTCCTGCCATCACCACCTGCAGTGGTGCGGGCACCGCCACGTTGATTGCGTCCTGGGTTTTGCGTAGCGGAATACGGTCGAGGCTGCGCACAAAAAAAACATAGCCGCCCAGCGCTATCAAAAATAGCGCGGTAAACGAAACTCGTTTTAGATGTTCATTTTCAATCATCAGATTTAATGGCGCGACAGCCAGAAATTTTTCGTAAAAAGCAGAGCCTATGCATGCTCTGCCGAATATTTATGCGAATTGTCGCTTGCGGAACAACCAGACACTCAACAACATCAATAACACTATATAGGTTAAGCACATGCCGACTGAAAGCATTAAGGCTTCACCCGACAGCATTTTCCCATAGAGCGCCACATCGCGGATATCGAGCCGGCTCAAATCAGGGAGCAGCCAGCGAAAATTTTCCACTACGGGGCCGAGGCTTGATGACAATTCCGCATCACCGCCGTCTTTGTCGCGCAGGTACGCCAACGCTGGGCCGAGGCTGCGAGCGGCCAGCGCAAACGCAAAACCCAAAGCGAGCGGTAACAATGGGGTGGTTGAAACCGTGGTAATAAGAACGGTAAATGCCGCCACCACGGCGGCATCAAGCCACACATAAAACAGTGTCAGCCATAACCCTGCAAAACTGATAGGCGATGCCTGACGGTAAATATGGGTTGCGAAATAGGTCGTCAATGATAGTAGCAAGCCAAGCACAATGACTGCTGCGGCGGCCAAAGCGAGCACACCAAAATAACGGCCAAGTAAATAATGGCTTCTAGGAACGGGATAAGCCAAGGCCAAAAACACGGTACGGCGCTCAACTTCACGCGCCACCAGTTCCTGGCACCAAAACACTGTCATCAGCAAAATAATCAGTCGCACACCGGAAATGCCGATGTCCACTGCCACAGTAGCGGGCTGGCGCCCAGAAAACTGTGCCGCCAGATAGGACGCACCCATAGCGAGGAGCCCTAAAACAAACAAGGCGTGGAAGCTGCGACTTCTGAGCCCGGAGCGCCACGCGACGATTAAATGTTCACGCATAATGGAATCCTGCAACACTACAAGAACGGGCATTCTGGCATAAGCAAAGAATGAACCCTGTTTATTATGGCCTGGCCCTGAAATAACAGGCTGTTTTCGTAGCAATAGCAACCGCGTAACCGGCATGAAAATTGAATTTTCAGCGGGGAATCACTAATGATTTAAGACAATTTGCGACAAAAAATTTCTCGCGTCGGAGTTAGCGGCCTTGTCTTCGGCCTTTTGTTTCATTTCAGCGAATTGTGGAATGGCAATTGCCGCCAGAATACCAATAATCGCAACGACGATCATTAGTTCTATTAGCGTAAAACCTCTTTCCGGGTGCATTATTTTTGCGCTTCGTAAATAAAAACGCTCCGGCAAAAAACTGCCGGAGCGCCTCACATCATTTGAATGACGTAACATCAAACACACTCGCTACGATTACTTAGCTACCAACGTTGGTCGTACCAGTGCAACCGTCGCTAATTGACGTTGCACCATCTGCTGGGTCGGTCAGTGCCGCATTATAGCCGGTGGTTACGCTAATTGCCGTTGTGCCGCATTGCTTAATCGAGCCACCAGCCGTATTACCACCATAGACAAATTTACCTTTGGTGTTGCCAGCTTGAATAATGGCTTGCGTCTTGTTGCAGGCATAAGTCAAGCCCACGTTCTTTGAAGCCACGAAATTAAAAGAGCTGTTTGGGCTTACCATTGCGCATTTTGTATTTGTTACCGCGGTTTGGGCTGGTGCAGTTTCGCTCATAGCAACGAGATCAGCCGCACTAGCTTGAAAAGAAATAGCCAACGCGAACGCAGCTAAAATAAGGGAAGTCGATTTTTTCATTTGATATCTCCTGAATGATTGAGTTAAGTTTACTGGTTGTTGGCGCTGATTGCGGTCAACAGATTTTTGGCGTCGGACTGGGAAGCTTTGTCTTGGCCTTTTTTCTGATACTCAGCAAACTGGGGAATGGCAATCGCGGCCAAGATACCGATAATCGCCACAACGATCATCAGTTCGATAAGGGTGAAACCTTTTTGCAGCTTTTTCATGTAATGCTCCTTGGGTTGGTTGATTTACTTCTTGCTTCAATCAACACAGTTAATCTGTGTCTGCGCATATATGAGCAACCGCTGTGCCAGTTTTAATTTTGCGGCACCAGGAAATGTTTGTCTTTTTGTGACGATGCAAAATTCAAACGAAATGCTTTGAAATGACCATAAAATATTCAATATAATCAAATATTTACATTATTTCGCGAAACCGACATTTGCAAGCCGACCTACGCTGAACCATAGAAAATTTTTCGCGGCTGAAGATCGTGCTGCGATATTTGTGCGGAAGATCACAGCCGCAAGCGGAGATTATCGTGTGCGCCTTACGCGCGGTTGTCAGAAACTGACGATTTTTGTCAGTCATTATTTTTCCTACACGGCAGATGCTGTGTTCGGGAGCTGGTATAGCCTCTATATATAGTGGATACGAAAAATATTTTGTTGCGGCTGGATTCCCGCCTTCGCGGGAATGACGAGGTTTGATGTGAGAAGTGTTTTTTGGTTGCGCTGGGTTCATGCCTGCGCGGGAATGACGAGGTTGATGTGAAAAGTGTTTTTGGTTGCGCTGGATTCCCGCCTGCGCGGGAATGACGAGGGTTGATGTGAAAAGTGTTTTTGGTTGCGCTGGGTTCCTGCCTGCGCGGGAATGACGAGGGTTGATGTGAGAAGTGTTTTTTGGTTGCGCTGGATTCCCACCTGCGCGGGAATGACGAGGGTTGATGTGAAAAGTGATTTTTGGTTGCGCTGGGTTCCTGCCTGCGCGGGAATGACGAGGTTTGATGTGAGAAGTGTTTTTTGGTTGCGCTGGGTTTCCGCCTTCGCGGGAATGACGAGGTTGATGTGAGAAGTGTTTTTTGGTTGCGCTGGATTCCTGCCTGCGCGGGAATGACGGTTGAGAACGGTTGGTGGCAGGTGTTTGTTAGAATGTTATAGCCTGAACAAAAATTTATTTTCTCCGTCATTCCCGCGCAGGCGGGAATCCAGGAATGTCGCAACATGAACACTAAACTTCCATGTGTCTATATTTTGGCCAGTGAGCGTAACGGCACGCTTTACACTGGCGTTACGGGTAATCTGGTGAAGCGCATCTGGGAGCACAAACAAGACTTGGTTCCGGGGTTTACGCAAAAATATGGCGTTCATCGCCT
>JAYTVC010000097.1:0-2902 GCA_043744215.1 Pseudomonadota bacterium | reverse complement strand
TCCCGCGCAGGCGGGAACCCAGCGACTTAAAGCAAACGACCCTAGGTTCCCGCCTGCGCGGGAACGACGGTTAAATATTTCTCCAACACAATAACATCAGCGATATATTGCGCGTCGATTTTTCGTTCGCCCGTTTCAATAAAGCCCATTTTGCGCCAGAACGTCAACGCATCGCCATAGTTTTCTACCACACCCAAACGAATGGTATCGATGTGCGGCCAGCTTTTCATGATCTCTTCAAGCATCGCATACACTTTAGCGCCGTAGCCTTTGCCCTGGTGGCTTTCGCGCAGCAGCAATAAACCCAGCGTGGCTTTGTTGGCAAAACGAAATCCGCGCAACACATCGGCGCAACCGATCAATTCATCGCCGACATAAATGCCGTAAAAAAATTTGTCGTCGTCGTGCATGCCGGGCGGCAGGACGGTAAACTCATCCGCGCTCGCGTTGGCCTGCGCAATGCGGCCTTCCGTCGCGAGAAAATATTTCGGCGTAGCGTCGAAAATTATTTGTATGGCCGCGCGGTTTTCCGATGTATCTAAAAGTCTATTCAGGCTGAAAACCGGATTATTCATAACTTATTGATTATATTCAATATTTTTCACGTCTAGCGATGAAATCAACTAGGCCATGGACGAGAAATTATTGCACGTCTGTTTTGCTTTGCTGCTCCGCTTTCCAACGCATTGCCATTTCAATACGGCTGCGTCCACTTGGATGATCAAAGAAAAACCATTCCTCAAACGCGCCCGGTTCGAGCTTGCGGTATTCGCCCAACTTCAACGCGGTCTCGGCGAAACCTTCAGGTTCGCGCGCCGCGTTGAGCCCGTAGATATCGGCTTCCACTTCCGATGAACGGATGATGTTATTGATCACCGGCGTCATACAAAACATATAGATCGACAACAGTGCCGCCAATAAAGGTAGTGCCGCCACATCGCCGGGGCCGTTCAATTTCCATTTCGCGCCCCAGCGGCGAAGCGCCCATTGTAAAGCCCAAAACATAAACGCAAATCCGCCGAGCAAAACGATGCCCATGAAGATTAAGAGTTTAGTTACATGATTCAACACATAATGGCCCATCTCATGTCCCATCACTGCACGGATTTCCGGCAGTGACGTGCGCTTGAGTAAATTGTCATTGAGCGAAATGCGCGTAGTGCCCATCAGTCCGCTGACATTGGCGCTGACGCGCTTGGTTTGTTTGGACGCATCGAACCCATACACTTCTTCGGCGGGCACGCCGTTGGCGCGGGCGAGAGACAGGATGTTCTCGCGCACCGGCCCGTTCTCGAGCGGCTGATACTTATTAAACAAGGGCGCGATAAACACCGGCGCAATCATCACGCCGATGGCCATGAACAACACGCTTAGGCCTGTGCCCCACACCCACCAGCTGCGCGGCGCACGGCGAATTACCCAATAGATCGCGCTGATAAAAATAGCGCCCATCACAAGCGACACGGCCAAATCTGTCGCCGTTTCACCAAGCCATGCAGGGAAACTCAAATTGGACAGCCCATATTGATGCTCGCGAAAAAATTCCTGATAGACAGTTAAAGGAAAAATCAACAACGTCGTCAACAAAATAATTTGCAGCGCATAGAGCGCGGTTTGCCGGTTTTTGCCCTTGGTGATGCGCTCGGCGCGGTTGCGCAAATTCACCGAAAGACCCGTCGCCAACAATATCCAATCAATGACAAGCCCGTAAACCAAACCCCATAAAATTAACCAATAGCCCCCTTCAAAATACGCATTGGTGCGCGCCTTGTCGGCGGCGGGAACTTTTGCCAGATACCTATCGGTGGTGGCGGCTACAACTTGTTGGCTGGTGACAGACGGCGGTGTGGCGCTGATGGCATGGTTGGCCACCGCCTCGGCGTGGGCGTTTAATGCGACGACACTCAATGTGCATAGCACTAAAAAAAGTCCGACCAATCTGGCGAGTGCTGTCACAATTTTTCCCTGGATGAAAAATTACATCTGTTTAAACAAATGCGAAAACGTGCGGCTGACAGGCAGTGCATCCTTGCGGCCTTTGAGTTTGACGCTGGCCTGGCCGCGAAAATCGCGGGTCACACTATCGATGCAGTTGACGTTGATGATCGTCGCACGATGAATTTGCCAGAAGCGTTCCGGGTCGAGGCTGTCGAGCAATTCCTTGATCGGCGTTTTGATCACCGCTTCGTGTTGTGCGGTGTAGACGATAGTGTATTTGTCGTCGGACTGGAAATACACCACATCGTCGATGGGAATAAAGCGCAGGTTGTCGCCGACTGAGGCTTTGATCCAGCGCAGGGTTTCCTTTTTTTGCGAGGGGTTGAGTGTGGCAGCGAGTTTGTTCAACAATTCGCTCATGTCGGTCGGCGGCGAGGCCAGGCGTTGTTTAAGACGGGCGACGGTCGTTTGCAGGCGTTCGGCTTCGACGGGCTTCAACAAATAATCCACCGCACCCTGTTCAAACGCTTCGACGGCGTATTGATCGTAAGCGGTAACAAACACGATATGCGCGCTGCCCGAAATATGCCGCGCGGCTTGCAGGCCGCTCATACCGGGCATACGGATATCGAGGAAGACGAGCTGCGGTTTTTTTTCTTCCATCAAGCGCAACACGTCGTCACCGTTTTGCGCTTCGGCCACGATATCCAGGTCAGGCCACGCCAGCACTAGCTTCATGCGTAATTGCTCGCGCATAAGGCGTTCGTCGTCGGCGATAAGGGCGGTGATTTTTGTCATGATTTATTCTAACTCTGAATGGTGATCTCGATTATTGGAATCGCCGGTGTTTGTCATCCTGAGCATTGCGAAGGATCTGTTTTTCCATGGTTATTTAGCGCACTCAACTGCAGATCCTTCGCTATCGCTCAGGATGACAGCCAACAGTTTAGCGCGCGCCGCGCGC
>JAYTVC010000096.1:0-38360 GCA_043744215.1 Pseudomonadota bacterium | reverse complement strand
AAAATCCTTCATGGCTACGTCATTCCCGCGCAGGCGGGAATCCAGTAAAAACAAGAATAGTAATTACCGCTTTTCTAGTTAGAAAACGAATTGTTTTTTTAATTCGCTGGATTCCCGCCTGCGCGGGAATGACGGAGAAGGAATGACGGAGAAGGAATGACGGAGAAGGGAATAATTAAAGGTGCCAGGCTCGGATTATTTTGACCGGCGCACAGCTCGAAGCCAAGCCAAGAGGTCGGCCACGCGTCAAGGCAGAGGCAAGCGCAACAAGCGATGAACGACAAATTGAGCTGAAGTGGTGAGGATGGATATGGATAAGGCGAAAAACAATTTGAGTTTGATTCTTATGATTTCTTTGTTTTTATATTACATTAACTAATTGATTTTATTTAATATTTTTGCATATCTTGTTTTCTTCAAATCGGTCTTCAGTTTTCCAGTTAACTTATTTCAATTGCTGCAAACATTCAGCAAACACGCTGACGAAATGTTCAATGTCGCTCGCTTGTGTTTGTGGACACACCAGCATCATGTTGTGAAATGGCGTGATGAGTAGGCCGCGATTGAGTAAATAGAGATGGATGACTTGCTCAAGCTCAGCGTCAAAAATTGCGCCGGCTTCGCTGCCGTTATTTGGCGGCGTTTCGGTGAATTGAAACTCTACGCGCGCGCCCACTTGCGTCACACACCACGATAAATTATTTCTTTTGATGGCTGCGCGCAAGCCGTTGCTGAGTTGCATGGCAAGTCGGTTCATGTGTGCGTAGGCTGCGTCGGTCATGACATGTTCGAGGTTCGCGCGCATCGCGCGCATTGCCAGCATATTAGCCGTGAGGGTAGTGCCGATACCTGAATGGCCCGGCGGCGCGTTGCGCTTTGCGTGTTCAGCCATTTTGCCAAAGCGTTCGCTGAAACCGTACACCGCGCACGGCACACCGCCACCGATGGGTTTGCCGATGACCAGTGCGTCCGCTTCAATATTATTTTCTTTTGCGTAGCCGCTTGGCCCGCTGCTGATGGTGTGGGTTTCGTCCATGACTAACAGCGAGCCGTGCTCGCGGATGATTTTTTGCGCCGCTTGCCAATAGCCTGCCTGCGGCAACACCATGCCGATATTGGTCATCACCGGTTCGGCAATCACGCAGGCGACGTCGTTATTTTCGAGCGCAGTTTTCAACGCAGCCATATCGTTAAACTCCACCACAACCGTATTTTGCGTCAAGTCATAAATCTGGCCGAGCAGGCTGTCGCGCTGAGTGGGTTTGCCGTCAATCAAATCGACAAACACGTCATCGACGGTGCCGTGATAGCAGCCGTTGAATACCAGGATTTTTTTGCGTTGCGTTACCGCTCGCGCCCAGCGCAATACAAAACGGTTGGCGTCGGTTGCAGTCATGGCGAATTGCCAGAAGGGCAAAGCGAAGCGACGCGATAATTCCTGCGCAATCCAGCTTGCATCTTCCGTCGGCAGCATGGTGGTGTAGCCTTTGTCCGCGTGTTCGCGCAACGCCCGCGCTACGGGCTCGGGCGAATGGCCGAACATGGCACCCGTGTCGCCGAGACAAAAATCCGTCAGCGTGTGGCCGTCCACATCGGTGATGCGCGCGCCTTGCGCGCTTTGCACGTAAAGCGGAAACGGCGTGGACCAATCGTTCATCCAATGCATCGGCACGCCGAACAATAGATGCTGCGCACCGTTTGTTGCGAGCGTTTTGGATTGCGGATGCGCCGCGATGAACGCTTCGCGTTCCTGCGTGAATAAATTTGCCGCGCGAGTCCAGTTGATGCCTTTTCTTGTGGATTGCGTCGTCATGCTTACACCAGCAACAATAAATGTTCGCGCTCCCACGAGCTGATCACGCGATTGTAAGTCGCATATTCCAACTCCTTCACCGCACAAAATGCCTTCACAAATTCGGCTCCTAAAATGTCATCGAGGTCGCGGCAGGCGCGCATTTGAAATATGGCGTCTTCCAGATTGCGCGGCAACTCGTAATCTACACCCGAGGCGCTATCGGCCATCGACGCGGTGGGCTTCAATGCACCTGCCATGCCGAGATAGCCGCAAGCCAGCGTTGCGGCCATGGCGAGATAAGGGTTCACATCGACACCGGGCACGCGGTTTTCAACGCGCCGGTCAACAGGGCCGGAATTGGGAATGCGAAAACTGCACGTGCGATTGTCATAACCCCAGCGGACGTTGATGGGTGCCGAGAGAAAACGCGACAACCGGCGATAAGAGTTCACATAAGGGGCGAGCATCGGCATGACTTTCGGCACATATTTTTGCAGGCCGGCGATGTAAGAAAAAAACAGCGGGCTTTCGCTGCCATCGGCAAGGCTGAAAATATTCGCGCCGGTTTTTGCATCGACAATACTCTGGTGAATGTGCATCGCGCTGCCCGGTTCCGTCTCCATCGGCTTTGCCATAAAAGTAGCAAAAATACCGTGGCGTAACGCCGTTTCGCGCACGGTGCGCTTGAATAAAAACACGCGGTCGGCCAAGTCAAGCGCATCGCCGTGGGAAAAATTAATTTCCATTTGCCCTGCGCCCGCTTCGTGAATCAGCGTCTCCACACCAAGGCGATGCAGTTTGCAAAACAGCGCGACTTCCTGAAAAAACGGATCGAAGTCATTCACCGCATCAATTGAATACGATTGGCGGCCCGCTTCCGGTTTGCCGGTGCGGCCCAGCGGCGGCTGCAACGGCTCGTGAGGATTCTGTTGACGCGCAACCAGATAAAATTCCATTTCCGGCGCAACAACCGGTCGCCAGTTTTTATCGGCATAAAGTTTCAACACGCGACGCAACACGGCGCGGGGCGAAAGCTGTACTGGCGTGCCGTCGAATTCCTGGCAATCGTGAATCACCACGGCAACCGGTTCTACCGCCCACGGTACGACGCGTACCGTGGCCGAGTCAGGGATGCACACCATGTCGGGGTCGGTATCGCCAACGAAGGGACCGTTTTCCGGTTGTTGGCCATTAACGGTATTGAGCAGCACGCTTTTGGGAATGCGCATTTCACCGGCCTGCAAAAATAAATCCTTCGGCAGAATTTTTCCTCGCGCAATGCCGGTCATATCGGGGATTACGCATTCCACTTCGCTAATGTTATGTTGCTTGAGAAAATCTTCGATGACGTTTTTCATATTTACCTGCTTTCGTTGTTACACGATTAGTGTTTGAGCCCGCGCAGCCACTCATCATAGATATGGGCCGCTAGCGACTGGCTTCTGACAATACGCTGATCCGTCTCGGCGCGGATGGTCTGTGCGGACTGTACGCTGGAAACGTGTTTAAGGTCATCAAGAATTTTTTCCGATTCTGCAGAGAGCCAATCGAGAATTTTCTGCCGCGATACTTCGCAATGAAATTGCATGCCGATATGTTTGCCATAACTATAGGCCTGATTGGGGCAGCCAGGCGTGGTCGCCAGCAAGGTCGCGCCGGCAGGAATGCTGAAACTTTCGACATGCCAATGGAAAAGATGGAATGGTTGCAAAGTGCCGAACCAGCGCAAGGCTTCGTCGTTTTGCTCCGGCAGGATATGCATCCAGCCGATTTCTGGTTGGGGCGAGGCCTGCACCGTGCCGCCCAGCGCTATCGCCAGCATTTGGCCGCCCAAACAATGGCCGATAACGGGAATATCTTGCGCAATCGCATCGCGCAGCAACGCATACAAACGGGGCATGTAAGGCAGAGGGTCGTTGGCGCTCGGCGTGCCGCCGAGTACGCACAATCCGCTGTAATAGGAAATATCGTCCGGCGGCAATTCGCCAAGATGCATATGAAAAATTTTCCACGGAATATTTTTCTGCGCGAGATGTTCCGTAAAATACGCAGGCGCATCGTCGGCTTTGTGTTGAATAATGGCGATCGGTTTCATGCTAAATTATTGTTTATAATCAAATAGTTACATATTATCTGAGAATTGGCCTTCATGGCCCCGTCGTAGCGCAGCAACTTGTCATCAATCGGCAGCCAGGCAATGCGGCTCGCGCCGAAAATAGCAAATTGAGATGGAAATAATTCGGGATGATCCAGCGCGCCAACGTTCACTTCGGCGTGCGCCGGACGGGTTCATCGCGTCTCCACTTGTCCTGAACAAAAATAGTTCGAATACGTTTCAAAGAGTGAATCATGCCGTGTTAAACTTTTTTTATCAATTGCAACGGACTGCTTGAATGAGTGATCACGAATTTGCGTTTCTTTCCGCCGGCACTTTTTTGAATGTGCCCGCGTTTGACCCTGCCGAGAAAAATAAGCCGTTTACCCTTGCCGGCGTCAGTTACGATGGCGCGGTGACCAACCGCCCCGGCGCGCGCTTCGGCCCTGCCGCCATCAGGACCGCAAGCCGCATGTTGTGCGACGGCATTCATCCGCATTTTGATTGCTCGCCAGTCAACAGGCTGAGCGACGCGGGCGATTTACGCCTGCCAAATACGAGCTTGATAGAAATGCGCAAGGCGCTCGAAGCGCAAGCGCCCGCACTGATTGCCGCACAACATATGTGCTGGCTCGGCGGTGACCATTCGATGACCTTGCCACTGTTGCGGGTGTATCGTAAAAAATTCGGCAAGCCTCTTGGCATTATCCATTTCGATGCCCATTGCGATACCTGGAAAGACCACTTCAGCGAACCCTCCGGCCACGGCACCTGGGTGTATGAAGCGATTGAGGAAAAACTCATCGACCCGAAAGCGACGATTCAGATCGGCATCCGTTCTTCCGGCGATAAAGCGGCACGCGAATATGTGAACACGGTGGGCGGAAAAATTTACACCGCACGTGATTTACGCGGCCTGGAAAACGAACAGCAACTCAGCGGGGTTATCGCCGACATCAAAAAAAGATTGAATGACGCAGGCAATCCGCCTACGTATCTGACGTTCGACATAGATTGCCTCGACCCCGCGTTCGCGCCGGGCACGGGCACGCCGGAGCCGGGCGGCTTGACCACCGCGCAAGCGTTGACCATGCTGGAAGCGCTGCACACTATTGAGTTTGTCGGTATGGATTGCACCGAAGTGTCGCCGCAATACGATCATGCTGAGCTCACCAGCAATGCAGCCGCAGTGATTGTGTGGACCTATTTGTCCGGCCAAATGGCGCGAATGAATTTGCGCTGATTTATTTGGGGAATTTTTTTATGATCGCCTCCGAACTCGCCCTCACGCAAAATTCTTACTACGTCGCCAGCACAAAGCGCGAGCAGCGTTTCGCGCCGCTGCAAGGCAATGTTGAAGCCGACGTGTGTGTGGTGGGCGGCGGCCTCGCGGGCTTGTCAGCTTCCATCGAGCTGGCGCAGCGCGGCTACAAAGTTGTCGTGCTTGAAGGCGAGCAAGTGGGGTGGGGTGCATCGGGCCGCAACGGCGGGCAATTGATTGCGGGCCTCGCATGCGATAACAGCGTCGTCGAAAAAGCCGCAGACTTCGAGACGGCTAAACACTGCTGGGATATGACTCTCGAAGCGCTGGACCTGGTTCGGCAACGCATCAAGCAATTCAACATCGACTGCGATTTTGTTCCCGGTTACATGACGCTGGCCGTCAATGCGCGCAAAGCGGACGAGTTAAAACAATGGCAGGAAGACATTCAATCGCGTTACGGCTATAGCCATGCGCAATGGATTCCCCATGCGCAGGTGAAAGACTGGATTCAAAGTGACCGCTATTACGCCGGCATGTACGACGCCAACTCCGGCCATTTGCATCCGCTTAAATATACTTTGGGCATCGCCCGCGCTGCCGATTTGCTTGGTGTAAAAATTTACGAGCAGACGCGCGCCATCAAAATAGAGAAGGGCGCAAATCCCGTCGTCAAAACTCAGGCAGGTGAAGTGCGCTGCAAATTTATTGTGCTCGCCGGCAATGTGTATCTGGCCGAAACCGCCCAGGAAATCTCGTCGCGCATCATGCCCGTTGGCACCTACATTGTCGGCAGCAAACCCATCGGCAAGGAACGCTGCGACGCGCTGATCAAACATCGTGCGGCCGTGTGCGACAGCAATTTTGTTCTCGATTATTTCCGCCCCACCGCCGACCATCGCGTGCTGTTCGGCGGCCGCGTCAGCTACAGCACTATGACGCCGCTCAACATGGCGCAAAGTATGAAAAAACGCATGACGACCGTGTTTCCGCAATTATCCGACGTGGACATCGAACACGCCTGGGGTGGCTTCGTCGATATCACCATGAACCGCGCGCCGGATTTTGGCCGCATCGGCAACAACATTTATTATTTGCAAGGATTCTCCGGCCACGGCTTGGCCCTCAGCGGTATGGCCGGCAAACTCGCCGCCGAAGCCATCGCCGGACAAGCCGAGCGTTTCGACCGCTTCGGCAAAATTCCCCACCACAATTTCCCCGGCGGAAAATTATTCCGCACACCGATGTTGATATTGGGCACGGCGTATTATCGGCTGCGGGATTTGATTTGAATCAAATTTTTATTTGATGCAATTCCCTTCGGAGATTGCACCCTACATGTGATGTTAAGCCCAAAAACTTTGTGAATCTTGCTTTAGCCTCATGTCTAAATCCTCCCAGTTGAAACCTGCCATTCGCGCAACGTAGCCACATAGCTTGACTAGCCGGTGTATTTTATTAATTAGCGCTTCTGGGTCTTTCCATTTTACATTCAATGAATCAATATCTAGACGTGCATAGGCTATGGTATTGGAGTTGATTTCAGTATGTGCTGTGACTTTATCCCTTATCGTTTTGAACGATTTAATTTCCGATGATAATTTTAACTCCTCCCAAAGTTTAAAAAATTCGTCATAGTATTTGTCAAATTCGTCACCAAGGGCGCTGCTTCTCTCATTTTCAATCCGAATTAGCTCTTCAAGTATAGCTTGATCAGTTTCAAGTTCTTTACCAGGCAGTACGTATGATGAGTACGCTTTTCGTAATTGACTTTTAGTCTCGCCGTTTTCTAGTAATCGGCTGATGTTCTGCAAGCTAGGCGAACGATCGTCTCTGTCTAGGGCGATATTTGCTATATCTTGTATCAAGCCCAAAAAAAGCGTGTGCCTTAATAATTTAAAACCAGGAGTTGCTTCTCGTGCCCCACAGCGTTCAATAACTGAATGGTCAAAAATCATCGGTTCTAATAATGCGTATTTTTCTTTCAGAAAAATAAATTCATCAAGCAGCACTTCTGAAAGACCTTTGATTTTTTCTAAATTTGTAGGGGCGTACATATTCGAAAATTTTGGTTGCGTTACGTGATTTTAGTTGTTGAATAGCAAAGTCGCCACAGAAATATTCATTATCGTCGGCGTTGTTGGATAGCGCTCGCCGTAGGGTGAGCACTGTCTACAGCATCGCTCGCAAAATCACACTAGACGTCAACCTCCGACGCACATCTCAGAAGTGAAACTCGATATTTCGATTAGAAAATAGTATGTAGTTGGGCAAAGCGCTCCCGCGCCCATCAATTCAATTCGATGCGCGCGCCCGCAAAATGTAGGGCCATGCCGATCACGCATATTGTTAATTATTCAATCAAATCAATATGTTACAAACACCATTCAATCCGCTGACATTCAGCGCATAGGTCGCCTGTTCACGCACCACCGGCTTCGCATGATGGGCAAATGAAACGCCGGAAGCAGCCAGCATTTTCAAATCATTTGCGCCGTCACCAATGGCGATGACTTGTTCTTTTTTCAATCCGAGTTCCATACGAATTTTATTTAGCCAATCGGCTTTGGCTTGGGCGTCGATGATTGCGCCGGTGAGTTTGCCGGTGAGTTTTCCGTTGATGATTTCCAGTTGGCAGGACGCGGTGTAATCCAGGCCGAGTCTTTGTTTCAAACGTGACGTGAAAAACGTGAAGCCGCCGGAAACTAAAAGCGTTTTGATGCCTGCGGCTTTCATGTTGGCCAGCATCTTTTCCGTGCCGGGGGATAGCTGCAATCGTTCGTCGTAAACTTTTTGTAACGCCGATTCATCCAGGCCTTTTAACAGCGCCACTCTTCGCGTCAGGCTCTCAGTGAAGTCGAGTTCGCCGCGCATCGCGCTGGCTGTGATGGCCGCGACTTGCGGCTTGATGCCGCACATATCGGCGATTTCATCGATGCATTCGATGGTAATTAAAGTTGAATCCATATCCATCACCAGCAGGCCAAAGTCTTTCAGTTTCAGATTTTCCGGCACGAACGCAAAATCAAGTTTGCGCTTGTCGCAATGGGCGGCGACGACAGGTTTGGTCTCGGGGTTCGCCCCGGCCAAACGAAACGCCGCCGGTGAAATACTTTCAATGCGGATTGCGCCCGACATCCTGGCCAGTTGTTTCAAATCCTGCGTAAAAACTTCTTCGCCTTGAATAATCAGATTCACGATAATTCCTTGAATAAACCTTTGATGTGGTTCACGCGTTCGCGCGCGTCGGCGGTCGTGATGGTCATGCGCAATTTGTCTTGCCCCGCCAGTTTGATGTTGCGTTTGCTCTGAATCAAATGAATAATCCGATGGGCTTCCACCGGCGGCTTGGGCATAAATTGCACGGTGATGCTCTCATCGTTGGCGTCGATTTTGGTAATGCCCAGTGGCTTGGACAAAATGCGTAGGCGGTGTGTGTCGAACAGTGCTTGTGTCGGATCCGGCGGCAGGCCAAAGCGGTCGATGAGCTCTTCCTGCAACGCGGTGAGGTCGTCGAGCGATGCGCAGTTGGCGAGACGTTTGTAAATCACCAATCGCTCGTGCACGTCGCCGCAATAATTTTCCGGCAGCAGGGCGGGCGTGTGCAAATTGATTTCGGTGGTGATGCCCAGCGGTTGCGACAAATCCGGCTCCTTGCCCGACTTGAGCGACTTCACCGCCGTATCAAGCATCTCGGTGTAAAGCGAGAAACCAATATCCTGAATGCCACCGCTTTGCGAATCGCCCAATACTTCGCCCGCGCCGCGAATCTCCAGATCATGCATGGCCAGATGAAAGCCTGCACCCAGATCTTCCATCAGTTGAATCGCTTCAAGGCGTTTTTTTGCATTGCTGCTCAACGCCTCGTTTGGCGGCGTGAGCAGATACGCGTAGGCCTGGTGGTGTGAGCGTCCCACGCGTCCGCGCAACTGGTGCAGTTGCGCGAGGCCGAAACGGTCGGCGCGATGAATGATGATGGTGTTAGCGGTGGGAATATCGATGCCGGTTTCAATAATCGTGGAACACAACAGCACGTTGGCGCGCTGGTGATAGAACTCGCGCATCACGTGCTCCAGCTCGCGCTCGCGCAGTTGGCCGTGGGCGACGAGAATGCGCGCTTCGGGCAATAATTCAGCAAGCTTCTCGTGGACGTTCTCAATCGTTTCGACTTCGTTGTAGAGATAGTAAACCTGTCCACCGCGTTTCAGTTCGCGCAACACCGCTTCGCGAACGAGGCCGAAAGAATGTTCATGCACAAAAGTTTTTATCGACAAACGTTTTTGCGGCGCGGTGGCGATGACAGAAAAATCCCGCAGGCCTTCGAGCGACATGGCCAGTGTGCGCGGAATCGGCGTGGCAGTGAGCGTGAGCACATCGACTTCGGCACGCAATTGTTTCAATTGTTCTTTTTGCCGCACGCCAAAGCGGTGTTCTTCGTCGATGATGACCAGGCCGAGGTTTTTGAATTTCACGTCTTTTTGAATCAGCTTGTGGGTACCGATGACAATATCGATTTTGCCTTCTGCCAATAATTTGAGCGATTCGGTTTGTTCACCCGCAGTGCGAAAGCGCGACAGTTCGGCGATCTTGAACGGCCAATCGGCTAAGCGGTCGGAGAAATTATTGAAATGCTGTTCCGCCAGCAAAGTGGTCGGTACCAGAATAGCCACTTGCTTGCCCGCATCAACGGCAAGAAACGCCGCGCGCAATGCCACTTCGGTTTTGCCGAAGCCCACGTCGCCGCACACGAGCCGATCCATCGGCTTGCCCGACTGCATGTCTTTCATTACGGCGGCTATCGCTGCGGCTTGATCGGGCGTCTCTTCAAACTCGAAAGTCGCGGCAAAGTTTTCGTATTCGTCTTGCTTGATGGGGAACGCGAAACCTTTGCGCGCCGCGCGCTGCGCGTAGAGATTGAGCAATTCAGCGGCGGTATCGCGCACTTGTTGCGCGGCTTTGCGCTTGGCTTTTTCCCACTGGCCGCTGCCAAGTTTGTGCAGTGGCGCGTTCTCGGGCGCCGCGCCGCTGTAACGGCTGATGGCCGAAAGTTGCGACACGGGCACATACAGTTTGTCGCCGCCTGCGTATTCCAGGTGCAAAAATTCCGTTTCGCCGTCGCCGAAATCCAGATTGACCAAACCCATAAAACGGCCGATGCCGTGGTCGGCATGCACCACTGCGTCGCCGGTTTTCACTTCGGCCAAATCGCGCAACATGCCTTCGCTGCTGGCGCGGCGTTTGTCTTCGCGGCGACGGGTTTGTTTTATTTGCGCGGCATATAATTCGTTTTCGGTAACGACGGCAATGTTGTCATCGGCGAAAATAAATCCGCTGGAAAGCGGCGCGGCAACGAGACAAAAAGTTTTTTTACTGTGGTTGAACGCCGCGAAGTCATCGAGTAATGATGGCTTGAGCCCATGCTCATGGAGAAACTGCGCCATCGTTTCGCGCCGGCCCAGACTGTCTGCCACAAGCATCACGCGACCATCAAAATTATGAATAAAATCAATTAGTTGCGATAATGGCTCGGGCGAGCGTCGATTGACATCCAGCGCCGGCAATTTTTTGATGGCAAAACATTCTGCGTTCTCATTTTCATCAGCAGATTTTTTTTGCGGGCTGATTTCAATCCGCGCGAAGTTTTTTATTGAGGCAAAAAAATCGGGCACCGGCAAAAATATTTCTGCCGGCGGCAACAGCGGCCGGTCGCGGTCGCCACGCAACAGGTTGTAGCGCGATTGCGCTTCACGCCAGAAATCCTGCGCCGCGCTCATCACTTCATGGTGCAGGCAAATGGTCGCGTTCGCAGGCAGGTAATCGGCCAGCGTGGCGGTATGCTCAAAAAACAGCGGCAAATAATATTCAATGCCGGCGGGCGCGAGGCCGTGGCTCACGTCTTTATACAAACGGCTTTTCGACGGATCGCCTTCAAATTTTTCGCGAAAGTTTTCGCGAAAGCGCGATTGCCCCGCCTCGTCGATAGGAAACTCCCGCGCGGGCAACATGCGAATCTCATTCACCGGATAAATGCTTCGCTGCGTGTCCACATCGAACGTGCGGAGGGTTTCCAACTCGTCGCCCAGCAAATCGAGCCGATAGGGCACGGCGCTGCCCATGGGGAATAAATCGATCACGCCGCCGCGAATGGCAAATTCGCCGGGGCTGACCACCTGGCTGGTGTGCGTGTAACCGCCGAACGACAATTGCCCGCGCAACGCCGCCACATCAAGCCGCTGACCCTGCTTGAGAAAAAATGTATGCGCCGCAAGAAATTCACGCGGCGGCAAACGCGTCAGCGCCGTGGTAATCGGCACCAACGCCACATCGCATTGTTGTTGCGAAAAATAATGCAACGTGGCGAGGCGCTCGGAAATCAAATCCGGGTGGGGCGAAAAATTATCGTAGGGCAGGGTTTCCCAATCGGGCAGCAGATGCACCGCGAGCGTTGGGTCGAACCAGGCGATCTCTTCGCGCAAACGTTCCGCATGTTGCGCAGAAGCGGTCAAAATGACCAGTGGTTTTGCCTCGCGCGCAATACGCGCGAGCGCCAACGCATCCGCCGTATCGGGGAGGGGGGGTAGGTTATGGTTACGTAAAAAATCGGTGATGCGCATGAGCCGCTATTATAGCGGCGTTGGCGGTTGGCGCGGAAGAAAGTGTTTTGCCAAGGGTGCAGGATGGCTTGTGTGTTGGCGATACGCGTCGATTGAGTCAACGGTCAAACCATAGTCCTGCGAAAATGACGGCATTGAAGAAGGCTAGTGATTCAAATCCAATTATGCCAAAAGCCTCGTGAGCATGACCGCTACGCGCTCTTCACGCTCTCACTAAACCGCTCGCCCAAATAGACGAGCAGTTCATGCGCATCGGCAAAACGCTGCTCCGGTTTTTTGGCGAGCAGGCGGTCGACTAGCTCCTGATAGTCGCGCACTTTGCCGGGGAGGCGTGGCACTTCGTCGTGCATGTGTTTGTAGACGAGGCCGACGGCGGATTCGGCATTGAAGGGGCGTTCGCCTGTGAGCATTTCGTAGAGGATGATGCCGGCGCTGTAGAGGTCGCTGCGGTGATCGAGGCTGCGGCCGGCACCTTGTTCGGGGCTCATATAATAAGGAGTGCCGACGACCTGGCCGTGGTGGGTGATATCGTTTTTGTCGTTCATTTCTTTTGCCACACCGAAATCGAGCAGGGCGAGAGAGCCGTCGTTGCGGAACATGATGTTCTCGGGCTTGATGTCGCGGTGGATGATGCCAGCGGTGTGGATTGCTTCAAGCGCCTGTGCGATGTAGGAAAGGATGACGACGGCATTGGTTGGAGTCAGATTGCCGGATATTTTCGAGCGCAAATCGCCGCCGGGAAAATATTCCATGGCGATATAGACGTGTTCGTCGGTGAAGCCCTGGTCATAAATTTTTGCGACGTAGGGATTCTGGATTTTGGAAATGATGCCGTATTCCTGGATGAAGCGTTTAAGGAAGTCGTTGTCGCGCGTTAATTCGGCGTCGAGAATTTTGAGCACGACGCGGCGGTCGTCGGCGATTTTTTCGGTGAGGTATACGGTGGACATGCCGCCCTGGCCGATTTTGCGGATGATGCGATAGCCGTTGATGAAAATCGCACTGGTTTTTTTGCTACCGTGGCCGTCGGCCTGGAAGCGGTCGCCGAGCGGATGGGTTGATTCGAGTTCCGGCACCGCCACTGCTTGCGGTTGTGACGGTTGTGAGTTCATGCGTTTGCGCTTGGTGGGCCAGGTGGTGCCGAGGCGTTCGAGTTTCGCTTTGAGGTCGCGATATTCGGCAACTGATTCGCTGATGGCTTCGGTCAGGCGCGCTTTGGATAAATCATGTTTGCGCAAATAATCCGACGCACCAGCCTTGAGCGCCTGCACGGCAAGGTCTTCGTTGCCCGCGCCGGTGAGAAAAATAATCGGCGGGCAATGGGGGATGCGGCGAAATTCTTTCAGCCATTGCAGGCCGTCTTCTTTGCCCAGCATGTAGTCAAGCAGCACAATGTCGTAGAGCTCCCAACCGAAACTGCTGCTGGGTTTGCCGAGGGTGAGCGGATCCCATTCTTCGACGATTGCATCGGGCCATTCGGCCAATACAAATTGCCGCGCCAGCATGCGGAAATCTTCCGAGTCGTCGATGATGAGTATCTGATAGCCCATAAAATATTCAATAAAATCAATTACTTAATGTTTACCTTGATGCGGCCAAGATAATCCTGATAACGCAGTAGCGTATCACGTAGCTTGAGGTTATCGCTGTGAACTGCGGCATCTTCCAGCTCATTGCCAAAGCGCGTAATCGCATCAAAACCGTAACTGCCGCCCACACCTTTGATGCTGTGGCCAACGATGCGGATGGCATCGTAGTCGCCCGTCTCCAGCGCGTGCGTGATAGTGACGATATCTTTTTGCCGGTTGGCCAGAAAGCGCGGAATCAGCGCTTCGAGATCTTTGGCGACATTTACAATAATGGGATCGGACACGATAAATATTCCTGATGAGTGAGCCTGCTAGATTACTTGGGCGCAAGCGTTTGTGCTGTGAAGAAGTGTTGCGCGCCTAGCTTTGGCCGGAGGCTTGTTTGTTCGCCATGGACAACAGTGGCGCAATCGCCCGCAATAGCGCTTCGCGTTTGACTGGTTTGTTCAAGGTGCCGTTGCAGCCGGCGGCCAAGGCACGCGCTGTTTGTTCGCCTTTGCCGTGGCCGGTGAGAGCGAGAATCGGCCCACTGTAACCGAGTGTGCGCAGTTGGTCGATGGCACCCACGCCACCGAGCACGGGCATTTCGAGATCCATCAAAATCAAATCGGGGTTGTCGTGCAGCGCGCGGCGCACGGCCTCCTGGCCGTTCTCTGCGGTGTCCACATGCAAGCCTTGCTTGACGAGAAACAGTTCGATCAGATCGCGCAGGTCAGCGTTGTCGTCGGCCAGCAAAATACGGCCACTCATCATCGGCAACTCCTCTTCGGCGGCTTGCGTTGCCGTCACCGCCGGTGCTGCGCATGGTGCAATTGGAATTTGCAGTGTGAACTGCGAGCCTTCGCCCAATTGCGACGCCACACTGATGCGCCCACCCATGAGCTGCGCGAGATTTTTGCTGATAGTCAGGCCCAGCCCGCTGCCGCCGTGGGCTTTCGCCACATTTGCATCGGCCTGTTCAAATGCGACAAATATTTTTTGCAGCGCCGCCTCGCTCATGCCGGGCCCGCTGTCGGCCACTTCAATGCGCAGTGTGCCGTCAAGCCACGATGTGCGCAGCGTTATGTTGCCGCGCTCGGTGAACTTGATGGCGTTGCCGGCGAGGTTGAGCAAAATCTGGCGCAGGCGAAAACTGTCAAGCTTGAAATAGGCAGGCAAGTTGTCGTCATATTGCGTCGCTAACGTGAGTTGCTTTTGCCTCGCGAGCGGCGTCAGCGTCGCGGCTACGTCTTCGAGCACTTCCCTGATGTTGCTCGGCTCGGGCACGATGTTCATCTGCCCCGCTTCAATGCGGGCCTGATCGAGAATGTTGTTGATCAGCGAGAGCAAATGCTGGCTGTTTTTATCTACCAGCGCATTGTATTGCTTGCGCGTGTCTGTTTTGAGTTTGGCGTCGTCCAGCAATTTGTTGAAACCAATAATCGCCGTCAACGGCGTGCGCAACTCGTGCGTCATGTGCGACATGAAGCGGCTTTTGAGTTCATAGGCTTCTTCGGCAGCCATTTTTTCGTAACTCAGTTTTTGCTTTTCCAGATACAAGGTCAGCGCGCGCGACACCAGCAAAATCAGATAAGTAATCAGCCCTGCCAGCAGCGGAAAAAACAGCGCGGCGCTTTGTTTGCTGTAATAAAAACCGCTCGAAAGCGTGACGATCAGCGCGCCCATCAGAAACAGCGGCATTAAACTAAAGGCCGCGCTGCGCCGCGCCCGCTGCTCAAACAGCGCTAGTGGCACTATCACCGCGATCAGCATCAGTAAAATGTCCAGCGCTATTTTGCGCGGCGCGAGAATATGATTTTGCTCAATTGATTGGTTGGCCAGTGCCAGCATAAACAGGCCGGGATATTTTGCATCGAGCGGTGTGGCAATAAAATCACCCAGCACGGCCGCACGGCTGCCGATAAAAACGCGCTTATCTTTTATGAGCGCGGCAATGCTGTCGGGTCCGGCGTAATGTAAATCAGCGCGCGCCGGCACATTGAACGCCGCATGGACCAACTGATAAAACGACAGCACCTTGAAATCGCGCAGGTTGGAAGGAAACTGCACGTCTGCCTCACCATTTGCATTCAAAGCGATGTTTTTGCCATCAATTGTAACTATTTGATTATTATCAGTTTTTACAACACCCGGTGAAGGCCGTCCGGCATACAGCGCTGCCAGCGCGAGGCTTGGCAATGTTTTTCCGTAGGCCTCGTGTAACAGCGGAATGCGCCGGTGAATGCCGTCGTCCTCATCGGGTCGCATGCTGATCACGCCCACACGGTTCGCCGCAACGGGCCGCGAGAATTGCGGCAACGGCAAGGTGATGTCGCGCCATCGCAGGCTGGGCAACGGCCCGTCGGCTTGCGAATGCCATGCCTCGGCATGCAATTGCGCGCGATAAGTATCGTTGCGCTCGAACGGATAATTCAACGCCGACGCCGCCAGCACCACGTTGTCGGCCTTGGCCAACACGCTGGCGAAATCTGCGTCGCCCGCGCGCGGTTCCGCAAACAAAATATCGTAGGCCACACTCTTTGCGCCGCTGTCGCGCAGGAACTGCGTGGCCGCCGCATACACATCGCGCCGGTATGGCCACGCGCCAAGCAAGGGTTGCAATAGCGCCATGGATTCTTCATCCACATCGACAATCAACACGTTGCCAAGATTCATCGGCCGCGCCAACACTCGCGCCTGCACATCGCTCACGTCGTTATCAAAACGGTGGAATAAACTCGATTGGCTGAGCAGCCACGCAATACCCATCGCCACAAGTGCGATCAAAGCCTTGCGCAAAGATGGGCGTTGCATCAGGGATGAAAAGGAAATCAAACGCGTTGCCGTGTAAGTGAGTTTATCAGGCAAAGCTTAAACAAAAGCAGGGGCGAAAACCAGCAGAGATTGCATGATAGGCGCGCAAGTTGTATTGAGCCAAACGCAGAATGCAAGGCCGGGTCAGCCCGGTTTGCGCGCATAGGCCAACACGTAGTCCATGGCCTCAGGGTCAAGTTTGCGGCGCGCACCCAGGCTCGATACCAACATCCGGCGGAATACCGGCGACAGCCGTGCGATGATCTCGGGCGTATCAAGGCGCGCCCGCGCGTAATCGGCAAAGCGCGGATAAACGCGGTGCCAGATCGAATCGACCGCTACCTGCGTGAATCCGGTTGCGGCTAATTGCTCTGCATAGACTGCGCGCGGCACCAGATTCTCTTTCGGGATTTGCCAGAATGCCCGCCCCACGATTTCGGAAATCCGATCTTTCCACGCGAGAGTCCGCGCGACCCCGCAAAGATCCGCCAGCACCAGGCGTCCACCGGGGCGCAGCACGCGCATCGCCTCGTGAAAAAATGCGGCCCGCGAACGAAAGTGAAATGCCGATTCGACGCCGACGACTGCGTCAAAGCTGCCATCGGCGAACGGCAGCGACACCGCATCGGCCGCCATCAACGACAGCCCGTTTTGCCGGTGGTCTGGAAACCAGCGCGCCGCCGCTGCCAGTTGCTCGGCGCAAATATTCACACCCACAATTTGCAGCGGCGCAAAACGTTTGGCCCACAACATGTCATGCTCGGCAAAACCGCAGCCCACATCAAGCACCGATTGGCCCGGCCCAATGGCGGCAGCCTCGGCAACCCGAAGCGCCAGATTTTCCGCCGCGCCATCAAGCGACGTGATGCCATCATCCCAATAACCAAGGTTGAGATAGTGGAACGATTCGCACAGCGAATTATTGGTGCCAAGTGCACGATAGAGCGTGTTCACCCGGCCAAGCAAAGGCAGCAGCGCCATACTCAACAGCGTCAACGATTGAAAGGATGAGCGCATCAGGCTGGCGTCGTGTTTATTCTGGAAAGCATAAAAACCGCGCTGCAGACCGATGAAGTTTATTTTGCATACAGCAGCATTTGCGTGCAGCGAAACAGCGCGATGGTTTTGCCCGATTCCCGATGGGTCACCACCGCATCCCACACTTGCGTCGTCTTGCCCATGTGAACCGCCTTTGCCGTGCATTCCACCGTGCCGTCGCGGGCCGTGCCCAAATGATTGGATTTCAGTTCCACCGTCGTGAAACCCGTTGCGCCCTCAGGAAGGTTGGCCACGCAACCATATCCGGCCGATGTATCAGCAAGCGTAACCACCGTACCGGCGTGGAGAAAACCATTGGGTGCCATAAGCGACTTCTTCACCGGCAGCGCTGATCTCACCTCCGATGCGCCGACATGGGTGATGACAATGCCAAGATGTCCCGGAAGAAACTCCGCACCGAAAGTATTGAAGTGATTTTTGTCGAGCATGGGGTGCCTATATTTTAAAAGGAGAGTGCCGCTTCAAGCAGGGCAGATTGTCGATAGGCCGCCTAGCCATGCTGATGAAATCACGTCAGGTAACGGTGCAAAAACTGCGCCGCAACCTGACCTACGTTTGCTGATCGTGAGGCGAAGCCGACACAAACGCAAACCGGGGCTGCGACACACCCTCAACTTCAACCTGCCCGACAAACATCGCAAATGGGCGTACCCATATGCCGGAATCGTTGTAGAGCGGACGGTACATCACCATCGCTTCCAGCGTCTCGCTATGCCGCGCAACGCCAATCACTTCATACTCGCCACCTTTGTAGTGACGATAGCGGCCGAGAGGCAATGTGGGCAAAGGTGAAAGTGTATTCATAGTTTTTGTAGGGTGGGCACTGCCCACCGCAAGTCTGCTTCCGTATCAAATGGCTTGTGAGCAAACAAAAAAATCTTTAATCTCGCTCTATGCCCAATTATCGCCGAGCCCGCACCGAAGGCGCCACCTATTTTTTTACCGTGGTGACATATCGCCGCCAAAAAATCCTCATCGGCAAAAATATCGACATCCTGCGCGAGGTGATTCAATCGGTACGCGCCAATCATCCAATCCACATCGACGCATGGGTCGTCTTGCCCGATCATATGCATTGCGTGTGGACCTTGCCGCAAGACGATAACGATTTTTCAAAACGGTGGGGATTGATCAAGTCCGGATTCACCAAACGCTTGGGTCACCCGAAAAATTTACCCACAAACAAATCAAGAGTGACGCAACGAGAGAGCAATGTTTGGCAACGCCGCTTTTGGGAACACCAAATCCACGATGACCGCGATTTTGAAACCCATGTTGAATACACGCATTTCAATCCGGTGAAACATGGTTATGTAAATCGCGTCGTCGATTGGCCTTATTCAACATTTCATCGGTATGTTAAAGAAAGCATCGTCGATGAAAATTGGGGCGGCAGTGCGTCGGAGTTTGACGCCATCAGTAAATTTGGCGAGTGATGCGGTGGGCAGTGCCCACCCTACGGCGACTGTTCACCACCCGTACCCTGCTGCCACCAGCATGACGGCGACAATTAGGGAGGCAGAAAAGGGAGATTTTGGGAACGCCAATGCGCCAATAATTGAGGTGACAGAGACGTAGTAGCCAAGTATTCGAATGAGCACAAGATCGCCGGCAGAAACAGCATGAACGGCCGCGTGGCCCGCCGCCATCAATGGAAGCCCGAAAATTAAAAACCAGAACGCTGTGCGGCGCAGCTCTGGCAAAGCAAATTTACCGATGAAGCCGTCTTTGACCGCTTCGTACAAGGGTCTTTTGAACCTCACAAGCGCGAAAGCAATGTGTGCCACGCCCAAAATCAGGAGTGACCATGCCGCTGCAAAAGCAAGAGTTGTAGGTTGCATCTCATGCATTGTAGTCGATATTGCGATGCCCTGGGTGATTCAGGACGTGCGGTTTGTTCAGTATTTGTAGGGTGGGCACTGCCCACCAGAAGTCTTGCGAATGCTGCAACTATTTTCAACGTCGTTCTGCAAAACGTAAAATTTACGCCACCACCACCGGAATCTTTCCAATCTTTTTCTGCCATTCAAGCGGGCCGGTTTGGTGTACCGAGGTGCCGTTGCTATCGACGGCGACGGTGACTGGCATGTCTTTGACTTCGAATTCGTAAATCGCTTCCATGCCTAAATCGGCGAAGCCGACTACGCGTGAGGATTTGATCGCTTTGGACACCAGATACGCTGCGCCGCCGACGGCCATCAGGTAAACCGATTTATGTTTTTTGATCGCGTCGATTCCTGTTGGCCCACGTTCGGCTTTGCCGATCATGCCGAGCAGGCCGGTTTGCGCCAGCATCATTTCGGTAAATTTATCCATGCGGGTTGCTGTTGTTGGTCCGGCTGGGCCGACGACTTCGTCGCGCACTGGATCGACCGGGCCGACGTAATAGATGAAGCGGCCTTTGAAATCAACCGGTAGTTTTTCGCCTTTGCCGAGCATGTCGGCGATGCGTTTGTGCGCGGCGTCGCGGCCGGTGAGCATTTTGCCGTTGAGTAATAATGTTTCGCCGGGTTTCCATGATGCGACTTCTGCCTGCGTGACGCTGTCGAGATTGACGCGGCGTGATGATTCCGACGCATGCCAATGCACGTCGGGCCATTCGGACAATGACGGCGGTTCGAGTTTGGCCGCGCCGCTGCCGTCGAGTACGAAATGCGCGTGGCGCGTGGCGGCGCAGTTGGGGATGATGGCGACCGGCAACGATGCGGCGTGGGTCGGGTATTCCATGATTTTGACATCAAGCACGGTGGAGAGTCCGCCGAGACCCTGCGCGCCGATGCCGAGCGCGTTGACCTTGTCGTATAACTCGATGCGCAATTCTTCCGCGCGTGTTTTCGCGCCGCGTTTTTTGAGTTCGTGCATGTCGATCGGTTCCATCAACGATTGCTTGGCCATCACCATCGCCTTCTCTGGCGTGCCGCCGATGCCGATGCCGAGCATGCCCGGCGGACACCAGCCCGCGCCCATGGTCGGCACGGTTTTGATGACCCAATCGACAATCGAATCCGAAGGGTTGAGCATGACAAACTTGGCTTTGTTTTCCGAGCCGCCGCCCTTGGCCGCGATGTCGATTTCCAATTTGTCGCCGGGCACGATCTGGATATGGATCACTGCGGGCGTGTTGTCTTTGGTGTTGATGCGTTTGCCTGCCGGGTCGTTGACGATGGAGGCGCGCAGTTTGTTATCGGGGTCGAGGTAACCTTTGCGCACACCGGCGTTGACCATGTCTTCGAGCGCCATGGTGCCTTCAAAGCGCACGTTCATGCCAATTTTCATAAACACCACGACGATGCCCGTGTCCTGGCAGATCGGCCGATGGCCTTCGGCGCACATGCGCGAGTTGGTGAGAATTTGCGCGATGGCATCTTTGGCGGCGGGCGATGCTTCTGCTTTGTATGCTTCGCCCAGGGCCTTGATGTAATCCATCGGATGATAATAGGAAATGTATTGCAGCGAGTCTGCAATGCTGTCGATGAGATCGTTTTGGCGAATGGTGGTCATGATAGTGCTCCGTATGTAACTATTTGATTATATTCAATAATTTAATGTTTCTTCATGGTCTGTAAAGTCATGTTCATTACCTTGTCGGTGTAAGCCATCATGAACGCAGAGAGCACGAATGTGAGATGAATGATCACTTGCCAGCGCATGGTTTTGTCGTCGAGATTCGGCGCGTTGATAAAGGTTTTGAGCAAATGGATTGACGAAATGCCGATCAGCGCCGTGGCGAGTTTGACTTTCAGCACGCCGGCATTCACATGCGACAACCACTCCGGCTGGTCGGGATGATGATCGAGGTCAAGGCGCGATACAAAAGTCTCGTAGCCGCCGATGATCACCATGATGAGCAAGTTTGCAATCATCACCACGTCGATCAGGCCCAGCACGATGAGCATGATGTCGTTCTCTCCCATGTGAAATTGGGCTGCGGACGCAACCTTGCCAGCCTTGATCGCTTCATCCACCAACGGGCCGTAGCTGAACAGGGCTTGCACGAGGTGCATGAGTTCCATCATGAAGTGATAAACATAGACAGACTGCGCGACGATGAGGCCAACATAGAGCGGAGCCTGTAGCCAGCGGCTCCAGAAAATAAAACCTTCGAGGGCTTTGATAGGTTTGTTCATTTTGTTTGTCGTGGGAATGAATGAAAAGGGAAAGTCTATTTTACCACTCAACATCAGGGGTTTTGGTTACAAAAAAAAGTAAGTGAAGCGTAGGTAACAAGCCCGGCAAAATGCGCTAAAATGAATTTACCGAGCGCTGCCAACAAGCCGCCATCAATTTCAACAGCTTTATCAAGGGGAGCACCATGTCCAACATCGAATCCAACTCAAACGAAACCCGCGTCTTTCCGCCAGCCGATGCGTTTGTGAAGCAAGCGAATATTTCCGGCATGGCCGCGTACAACGCGATGTGCAAAGAAGCGGAACAAGATTACGAGGGCTTTTGGGCCAAGCACGCCAGAGAAAATCTGCTCTGGAAAAAGCCGTTTACAAAAACGCTTGATGAATCCAACGCGCCGTTTTACAAATGGTTTCACGACGGCGAGCTGAACGCGTCGTACAACTGCCTTGACCGCCATCTCACCACGCAGCCGAACAAGATAGCGATTATTTTTGAGGCTGACGACGGCAAAGTCACCAAAATCTCCTATAAAGATTTGTATCATCGCGTGTGCCAATTCGCCAACGGGTTAAAAGCCCGTGGCATCAAAAAGGGCGACCGCGTATTGATTTACATGCCCATGAGCATCGAGGGTGTAGTGGCGATGCAGGCGTGCGCGCGTATCGGCGCGACGCACTCGGTCGTGTTCGGCGGCTTCTCGGCAAAAAGTTTGCAGGAGCGCATTCAGGATGCAGGTGCTGTTGCCGTCATCACCGCCGACGAACAATGCCGTGGTGGAAAAAACATGCCGCTCAAACCGGCGGTCGATGAGGCATTGGCTATGGAAGGCACGTCGTCGTGCAAAACCGTCATCGTGTATCAGCGCACTGGTGCGAAAGTCACCATGACAGCAGGACGCGATGTGACGTGGGGCGATGCGATCAAAGGTCAGGCTGATACCTGCGAGCCGGAGTGGGTCAACGCCGAGCATCCGCTGTTTATTCTTTACACATCCGGCTCGACTGGCAAACCGAAAGGCGTGCAACATTCCACCGGTGGCTATTTATTGCACGCGATGCTGACGATGAAATGGTCGTTCGATTATAAAGACAGCGATATTTTCTGGTGTACTGCTGACATTGGCTGGGTCACCGGCCACACCTATATCACCTACGGCCCGCTGGCCGTCGGCGCAACCGAAGTGGTGTTTGAAAGCGTGCCGACTTATCCCGACGCGGGGCGTTTTTGGAAAATGATTCAGGATCATAAAGTCACCACGTTTTACACCGCGCCGACGGCAATCCGTTCGCTGATCAAAGCCGGTGGCGATTTGCCCAAACAATATAATTTGTCGTCGTTGCGTTTGCTCGGCTCGGTGGGCGAGCCGATCAATCCCGAAGCATGGATGTGGTATTACAACACCGTCGGTGGTGGCCGCTGCCCCATCGTTGATACATTCTGGCAAACGGAAACCGGCGGCCACATGATTACGCCATTGCCCGGCGCAACGCCGCTGGTGCCAGGCTCTTGCACGTTGCCACTGCCCGGCATCATCACCGCCATCGTCGATGAGACTGGGCAAGATGTGCCGAACGGACAGGGTGGCATTCTCGTGGTGAAACGTCCGTGGCCATCCATGATTCGCACCATCTGGGGCGACCCGGAGCGCTTCGTCAAAAGTTATTATCCCGAAGAACTCGGCGGCAAATTGTATCTGGCGGGCGACGGTTCTATCCGCGATAAAACCACCGGCTACTTCACCATCATGGGCCGCATCGACGACGTGCTGAATGTTTCCGGCCACCGTTTGGGCACCATGGAAATCGAATCGGCGCTGGTGGCCAATCCGCTGGTGGCGGAAGCCGCCGTGGTCGGCAAGCCCGACGATATGACTGGCGAAGCGGTGTGCGCTTTCGTGGTGCTGAAAGGCGCGCGGCCCAGCGGTGACGACGCGAAAAAAATCGCCACCGATTTGCGCAACTGGGTGGCGAAAGAAATCGGGCCGATAGCGAAACCAAAAGACATTCGCTTCGGCGACAACCTGCCCAAAACGCGTTCCGGCAAAATCATGCGCCGCCTGTTGCGCTCGATTGCGAAAGGTGAGCAGATCACGCAGGATGTTTCGACGCTGGAGAACCCGGCGATTCTGGAGCAGTTGAAGCAGCCGTCGAGTTAAGCGCGCGCTACGGCATAGGTTTTCAATTCTTCGTTCGGCTCATTTCAAATGAATGTCGCCGGAAATATTTTCTGGCGCGTTGATTCTGTAGCGCCAGTCTTCAACATAAATTTGTTTTCCGTGGATAACTCAAAGCGTGCAAGGGTTTGCAGGCTTTGAGTGCGCGTATAGGCGTATCATCGTAACTATTTGATTATGTTCAATATTTTATCAATATCGAAAACACCTTATGCGAATCGAATACAAATCTTTTGTTGTCAGCATCCTGTTGCTTGCGGGTTTTCAGACGCAACAAGTTTTTGCGCAGGCAACGCCAGCGGACGACGCATCTGACAAGCCCGCCTCTAAAAAATCTGACGATGCGCCAGAATCGATTCAAAAAATTGATGTGACAGGAAAACGCGACGCGACGAATGAACGGCGAAATTCGTCCGCCGCAAAAATTATTATCAGCCGCGAAGATATCGAACAGTACGGCGATTCCAATCTGGGCGACGTGATGCGTCGCTTGCCGGGCGTGACCCAAGGCGGCCGACCCGGCCGCGGCGGCGCTGTGAGCATGCGCGGCATGGGCGGCGGGTTTACGCAGATATTGATCGACGGCGAGCGCATCGCGCCGGGATTTTCGGTCGAGCAGATTACGCCGGATCAAGTTGAACGCATTGAAATTCTGCGCTCACCGACTGCCGCGACGGGTGCGCGCGCCATTGCAGGCACGATCAATATTATTTTGCGCGAGCCGCTGAAAGTGTTGCGCAATGACATCAAGGCCGGTGTGACGGAAGAGCGTGGGCATTTCTCGCCGGATTTTTCCCTCACCAGCAACAATCCATTTGGCGAAAACGGCACCTACACGGTCAATCTATCCACCGGCTTCAAAGACCAGATCAACGACACCGACACCCACACGCAGTTTGTCGATGGGCTGAGCAATGTTGTAAATTTCGAGCAGCGCAATATCGCGCACTCCGAAACCCGCAGCAGTAATTTTTTTACCAGCCCGCGCTTGCAGTGGCGCTTGGGGGCGGGCGAGCAATTCAGTTTGCAACCCTTCATGTATCACAACGAATCGCGCACGCTGGGTGAGGGCACGCAGCAGCAACTCGCGGGTTCATCGCCGCAGCCTTTCGACACCAGCCATTCTGAAGCGGATAACAAACTCAATGTCGTGCGTGTTACCGCCATGCTCAACAAAAAAATCAGCGACCGCACGCGCGCCGAGCTACGAGTTGGCGGCGGCAGAACGATGATCAACAACAACTCCGCGCTTTACGAATTCAACACCAACCGTGACGCGGTGCTGGTACTAACCACCGATACGGAAATAACAGACAAATCGTGGAACACGTCGGCCAAGTTCACTCACAACATGGGCGAAAATTCGCACAGTTTAGTGGGCAGCGGCGAACTCGAAGGGGTGAACCGCACGGAAAATTCAGCGACGTTGTTAAACGGCGCGCCGCAGCTCGTGGACTTTGGCAGCAACCTGAATGTTTCTACCCGTCGCACGGCGCTTTACGTTCAAGACGAATGGGATCCATCGGAGCAGTGGTCGGCTTATCTCGGTTTGCGCTGGGAGCAAATTGAAACCAGGAGTGACGCGGCGGGAAATCCGGTGCGTAATGTGAGCCGCGTACTGACTCCGTTGGCGCAATCGGTCTGGCGTTTTGCCGATCCGAAGCGCGATCAGATTCGGCTCGCGCTTACCCAGAGTTATCGCGCGCCGACGACGCAAAACCTCGTAGCGCGGCCGAGCCTGAATAGTTTATTTCCCGTGCCCGGCGCAAACACTGCGGCCACCCCTGACCGCGCGGGCAATCCCGAATTGAAACCGGAGTTGGCCGTCGGCGTCGACCTCGCGTTTGAGCGTTATTTGAAATCCAGCGGCGTGGTGTCGGTGAATTTGTTTACGCGGCGTATTACCGATTTGATCCGTAATGTCACCAGCCTCGAAACCGTTTCCTGGGCGAACAGCCAGCGTTTTGTGTCGCGGCCGCAAAATCTTGGCAAGGCGATCACCAGTGGCATCGAGTTCGATGCAAAGTTTCAATTGACCGAGTTGGTGGAAGGCGCGATTCCGCTCAACCTGCGCGTCAACTTCAGTGTGTTCGATTCCAAAGTGAACGCGGTGCCCGGCCCCAATAACCGTATCGACCAGCAGCCACGCGGCATCGCCAATCTCGGTGCGGATTATAAATTTCGCGACACGCCCTTCAGTATGGGCGGCACGGTCGCGTGGACACCCGCTTACGAAACGCAACTGACTGATACGCAGAGTCAGAAACTCAACACCAAGCGCGTGATGGATATTTACGGTTTGTGGAACATCACACCGACCAATCGTTTGCGTTTAACACTATCCAATCTTGCGCCGTTGGAAAGCGTCAGCACCAACAGCATCCGCGACGGCAATCAGATCCAGTCGGTGGTGAGCGATGGGCGCACGGATTTATCGGCGACGCTGAAGCTGGAATTGCGCTTGTAGAAAATGTATTTAGCGTCAATGCTGTGATGCAGACGTTTGTGTGAGCGCAGGTTTGGTTTCAACCACGGCTTTGATGCGCGCCATGACATGCAATGTGTCGGCCTCGCCCGCATCGATCACGCGCTGCCGGCAGGCCAGTTGCCAGCAGGCATAATAGCCGGGGTTGGGGTGTATCAAAATATCCGCCTGCGGCGCTTCCGCATCCACCAGTTTTTTTCTGAACGCATCGCGTGCGCGCCATTTTTCCGGCGCGGAGTCGGGCGTGTCGGTCAGGTGCGCCGACACATCGACGGCGATGACAATTTGCGCGCCGAGCTGTTTGGCGACGTTGATCGGCACCGGGCTCAACATATCGGCATCGACAAATTCTTCGCAGTTGATCCATACCGGCATGATGCGGCCGGGAATCGCACTCGACGCGCGCACCGCCTCGCCGGTGTTGCCGTGATTGAAAATCTGTAGCGCGTTTTTTGATTTTTGCAACGCAACGGCGGCGAAGGGCTTGCCCAGATTTTCCATCGAACGGCCACCGACTTTCTCATCAATAAAATTTTGCAGCGCATCGCCCCGCACCATGCCGCGCTTCACGAGCGACACATCCATCAACGACAGCGCGTTCAATTCCAGCGCGATTTTTTCCAGCGCCTTACCATCGATGCCCGACGCATACAACGCGCCCACCATTGCGCCCGCGCTCGCGCCGACGATGATGTCGGGCTCGATACCGTTGGCTTGCAGCGCCTTGATCACACCGATGTGCGCAAAGCCTCGCACGCCGCCGCTGCCCAACATCAGCGCGATGCGCGGCGAAGATTTTTTTTCTGTGACAGGCGCGACAAAACCCGGCGCGTCAGAGCCGTTGAATTCCTGCGGTGACCACGCGCAGGAAGCGACGACCATGCACATAACACCGATTAGGATGCGTAGAATAATCATAAATATTGTTTATAATCAAATAGTTATGTTTAAGCCTGTTTGGCAGGGCGATGCCGTGTTTTATACGCTATGGATAGTATAGGTGCTAAAGATTATTGCAAGACGGGGGCTTCTAAAATAGTTGCGCGTGTACGGACGAGTGGATGCTTCACCAAAACCGGTTCAACATGAAGTTGGGAAAAAATGGAAAAGCGTAACGCTTGCGCGGCTTGATCGCCGGCAAAAAATCTTAGCGTTCTTTTTTTGCGAGCTTGGCGGCGGCAGGCGTCGTCGAAGTGGAAGCAGTCGCAGGCGTGGTATTTTCTTCGGCCTTGGCTGTCGGCGTAACGGATTTCAAAAGGCGATTGTCGATCCATGTAGTCAGGTCTGACCACATGCGATCACGTTCTTCGACTGACGGCGGCTCGAGGGCGTTTTTGAGTTCGACGGTAATGACAGGAACGTTTTTATCCACACCGCCGTAATTGCCGAGTGAGCCAGGATACACGCCGACTTGGTCGAGGTAGAGGCCGCCGAGTTTGGAGGGGGGCGGTGGCGGGCCGTCGAAGTCGAGCACGCCGTAAGGCGCGTGGACAGACACAATCAGATCTGGTTTGAAACCGTCAATGTGGTTATGTACCCAGCGCGATTCGGGTTCGGATAGCGGTGCAGTGCCCGGATAGCGACGCGGGTCGCTGCCGGTTTTATGCGCCCAGTATTGTTGCGCCTTGGCTTTCCAGTCGTTAGTGGGAAAGTTGCGGTTCAAATCAATGCCGTGGGCATTGACACGAGTGGCCGGTTTTTTGAACAAGCCGTCGGGGTTCACCAACGGCAACATGCGCCAATGGATGTCGTTGGAGTTGGAGCCGCGAGCGCGCTCGATCCAATCGAACACCAGTGAGGCTGATGTCACTTCATCGCCGTGGATAGCGCCGAGCACGAGTATTTTGAGTTTTGCCGGGCCACTGCGCGGCTGAATATCGCGCACGGAAAGCGGCCGGCCTTCCACTGATTTCACGGTTGCCGTTTGCAGCGAAGCTGCCGTGCATTTTCCTTGCGTCAACCCCGGTACGCTGATGGCAAGGACTTTGCACCAATCTTTCGCTGGGCTGGGTGCTTCGGGTTTGGCTTTTGCCGGCGAGGGCGTTTGTGCTACAGCCTGGCCTGCGCCAATGAATACGCAAGCGGAAATAATGATCGCACTACAAAGCTTATGCGGTAGTTGAGATTGTGTATGTGCTTGCGACATAGCTAAATAATTTCCAGAAATAAACGGCTCGACTAGAGTTTCTCAAAATACTGCCATGATATCAAACACCGATGGTGCCGCCGCGTGTAAGCAATTTCGCCGCTTGCGCACCCGATAAAATTTTATTATGGCGAATAATACATAACATATTGATTATTTACAAATTTTAATGCGCAAATTTACAGCGTGCCAATCAATTATTCATTCGGCTTGCGTAAAATCTGCCGCGTTATTTTGTGATGTTTTTGTTTTTGTCAGACGCTCTGCGAGGCGCTTGAAAATGGGAGCCTTACTATTTCTTTTACTTGTCAGGTTTGTATGGCACTTCTCGATTAGCGCCATGGCCCGCACTCGCGCTGCGCAACAAACGTAAGCGCGACAATGCGTAATGGCTGAAGGTCAGCCCCATGAAAACGGGCGCGATAAAATTAGCCAGCGGAATGAACTGGATCAGCGCCACCACAATGCCCAGCAACCACAGTTGCCCACGGGTTTGCTGCAACAGGGATTGGTATTCCGGTTCGCTGGCATGTTCTGCCAGGGCGTCGTAACCGAACAAGCGTTGATTGAGATAAGCAGACAGCAGCAAAGGAATCACAATGGCCAGTGGCGGAATCAACCACAACGGCAGGGTGATGATCCACAGCACGGAAAACAGGGTCACGGCGACCATGGTGTTCCACACACTGCCCATCAGACGACCGCCGCCTTTGATGACTAGGTCGGAATAATCGCGCTGGCCGACGAAGGCCAGAATAACCGGCATGGCAAATATCGAGGTAATCAGCAGTGAAGTAATGTTGATTAACGGAATCAATAATGCGAACAAAAGCAACGTCGCCAGGCTGTTGGTGAGCCATGTGAAATTCCAGCCGAACAGCATGCCGGTGACGCCCCAGTTATTTAGCCAGCCTTGAAAGGTGGCGAGCAGCGGATGCCAGAAAAAAAATACCAACGAGCCCCACACCAGCGTGGCCAGTAACACCGGCCAGATAATAAGTCCGATGATGCGCGGTTTGAACAGGTCGCGCAGGGCGCGCAGCAGGGAGTCGGTCATGGGTTTCATGGCACATGTTTCCGCAACGGTTGAAGAAAGCTTATGTGAAGAATCACAAAGCGTGTGAGTATAATGCAGGAACGGACGCTTTTAGTTTCGCCGAAAATTCAAATTATTCCATGTATTCTTCATGCGCATTCTGACCAAATATTTGATTCGCGAAGTCATCGTGGCGACCTTGCTGGTTTTCGTCGCGCTACTGATGCTGTTTGCGTTTTTTGATGTGGTGGGCGAATTGAAAAATATCGGTCGCGGCACCTATCGCCTGTCGACACTCATGCAATTTGTGCTGCTATCGCTGCCAGGGCACATTTACGAATTGTTTCCCATCGCGGTGCTGATCGGCACGCTGTTCGCTCTCACGCAACTCAATAGCCATTCCGAATTGACGGTGATGCGCGCTTCAGGCTGGTCGTTGGCGGGTATCGCACGGTCTTTGATGACTGTCGGCGTGGCCCTCGCGGCGCTGACATTTCTGTTTGGCGAATATGTCGCCCCCCTTGCCAGCCGTAGTGCGCAGCAACTTTGGTTGCAGGCCACCAACGCGGTTGTCGCCCAGGCTTTTCGCTCAGGCTTGTGGGTGAGGGACGACAATAGTTTTGTCAATGTGCAGGCAATCAATCGCGACACGTCTTTGACCAACTTGAAAATTTATGAGTTCGACAAAGACTATAAATTAAAAAGCATCAGCCTCGCGAAACGCGGCGAGCATGTGGCTGAAAACAAATGGCGCATTACCGATGTTGAGCAAACCCTGTTCAGCGAGCAGGGTGCGACGCTCAACCATGTGCCGGAGGCGACGTGGAAATCCGCATTGACGCCGTCTATTCTCAGCGTGCTGCGCGAATCGCCGGACGAAATGTCGGCCGGCGATCTGTCGGCGTTCGTGACGCACTTGAAAGAGAATAAACAAAATTCCAACCGATACGAAATCGCTTTCTGGTCGAAAATCGTTTATCCGTTTGTGGTGTTGGTGATGATCTTGCTCGCGGTGCCGTTCAGCGCTTTCCAGAAACGCTCCGGCGGCGTCGGCGCAAAAATTTTTGTTGGCATCATGCTCGGACTGATATTTCATTTTGTCAGCAAGCTGTTTGCCCACTTCGGCCAACTCAATGACTGGCCGCCATTTCTGTCGGCGTCATTTCCGAGTTGGGTGTTTCTCGCCGTGGCGGCCGTGATGTTGTTCCGCGTGCAACGGGTATAAATTATTTGAGCATCACCAATCGCGTGCCGGCGATGCGGTCGTGTAAAAACTGTCCGTCGCGATCACACCACGCCCACCAGATTCCCGCGCCGAAACCTATTATTCCCGCTGTAGCGACAACGATTCTTACCAGGCATTGCTTTGCATCGAGTGGTTCTTCGCTGGCGCTCACGAGTTTGATGCGCCAGGTTTTCATCGCGAGCGTCTGTCCGCTTTTGAGCCAGAAAATCAAAAAATAGCCCGCGATCACGCAGACGATAAACAGTTGAAATACATGCCGCAACGGTCCGCTGCCCCGAAAGGAGGTGAGTGCCGAGAAAGCGAAACCGGCGATGAACACGACGGCAATGAGCAACAGCGCGTCGTATAACATGCTGCCGATGCGGCGCGGCAGGCCGGGCGTGGTCGGAGCGGAGGTCGAATCAGCCATGAATATTTTTACCAAAACATTGCAACTCGCGTGGCGCGGGCCAAAAACACACAAGCCCGCATGAGCGGGCTTGTTGTGGGGGTGTATTTGTAACTATTTGATTTACTTGTCTTTTTCGCCGGACCACTTTTGTTTGGCTTCCTGTTTTTTTTCCGGCGGCAGTTTGTTGAATTCACGATATTTTTCGCGCGCTTTTTCGCGATCATCATGGCTGAGAGACGCCCAGTCTTTAAGTTTGCCTTGGAAGCGCTGCTGCTCGTCAGGCTTCAGCGTCGGGTAGCGGTTGGCCGCAGTCAACAATTTTTGCCTCTGCTCTTCGCCCATGCCATTCCAATCGTTACCAATGGGGGCGAGCACAGACTGTTGTTGCGGGTTGAGGCTATTCCAGGCGGGCGCATCGGCCAACGCGGGTACGGTAAACGCGGGTACGGTAAAAGCGGCGAGGCTTAAGGCACTTAGTGCGAGGATTTTCTTAACCATGATTCAAATTCCTGGCTGGTGAGCGCGTGGATCGGCAGCTCGTCGGAGAGCAACATTGCATCAACTTCATCCGCATCAGAGACGTGCGCATTTTGCCAGTATACCAATCCGCCAAGCGCCAGCAACAGCGTGGCCATGGGAATCCACAGCATCGCACGGCGGCTGCCGGTGGAAAAACTACCCCCTGCGCCTGCCAACGCTGGCGCGGATTGCATGGCTGGTTGATGCGCATAGGCTTCGAGCGCTTTCATGCGCACGGCCTTGAGTTTGTCCAGCGTCGGCTGTTCGATCTGGTTGGCGGCCACATTCAGGTGGCGGGCAATTTTTTTGCCAACGTCAGATTCATGCAGGTTTTTCATAATGTAACTCCTTTTGCCTTCAGGCTGATGGCCAAGGCATGTACCGCGCGGGAGCAGTGGGTTTTGACACTACCTTCGGAACAGCCCATGGCGGCCGCGGTTTCGCTGACGTCCAGTTCCTCCCAGTAACGCAGCAAAAAGGCTTCCCGTTGACGGCCCGGGAGCTTTTCAATGGCCGCCTCGATGAGCGCCATGATTTGCGCCTGCTCCAATTGCTTGGCCGGCGTGTCGCCAATGTTGGAATGGGCGTCGGATTCGAGGGTTTCAAGCAGGTCGTGGTCGTCGCCTTCTTCGCCCGAGCCGAAGGAGGAAAACAGCGTCGTCCACGTCGAGCGCACTTTCTGGCGGCGGAAAAAATCGCGCATGGTGTTTTGCAAAATGCGCGAGAACAGCAGGGGCAGTTCCGCTGCCGGTTTGCCGCTGTACTTTTCGGCGAGCTTCAGCATGGCATCCTGAACCACGTCCAGCGCCACTTGCTCATCGCGCACGGCAAACAGGGTTTGCTTATACGCGCGGCGCTCGACTTGCGCCAAAAAATCCGACATTTCCTGATAACTGGCCAGGACTGCCTCCTAATAAAAACATATTGTTGTTGGTTGTACAGTTCTGTAAACGAACCAAGCGATGCGCAAATATACTATCAAAACCCGTTATTTGCCGCTTTATTTGGCTTTTCAAGCGTAATGCGCGCAAAATTGATTTTCTTAAGGCAAAAACATTTTTCTTGACCAAAGCGGGTTCAGCATTTACGCTTTTGGGTTATTCGAATAGTTCATGAAAGATTAGCAATATGGAATTAACCGGTGCTGAAATCACGATCCGTTGTCTGGCCGAGGAAGGTGTCGAATTCGTATTCGGCTATCCCGGCGGCGCGGTACTGAATATTTACGACGAAATTTTTAAGCAGAACAAATTCAAACATGTACTGGTGCGCCACGAGCAGGCGGCATTGCATGCTGCGGATGGCTACGCGCGTTCTACCGGCAAGACCGGCGTGGCGCTGGTGACATCCGGCCCAGGCGTCACCAATGCGGTGACGGGCATTGCAACGGCCTATATGGATTCGATTCCGTTGGTGGTCATTACCGGCCAGGTGCCGACCCACGCAATCGGACAAGACGCGTTTCAGGAGTGCGATACCGTCGGCATTACGCGCCCCTGCGTGAAGCATAATTTTCTGGTGAAGGATATCAAAGACCTCGCCGTCACCATAAAAAAAGCGTTTTACCTCGCGTCAACAGGCCGGCCCGGCCCTGTACTGGTAGACATCCCCAAGGACGTCACGCAACAAAAAACCGAATACAGCTACCCGGAAACGGTGAGCATGCGCTCGTACAATCCCATCGTGAAAGCGCATGTGGGTCAAATCAAGAAAGCCTTGCAAATCCTTCTTGATGCCAAACGCCCGATGATTTACGCAGGTGGCGGCGTGGTAATCGGCAATGCGGCAGAAAAGTTGACGCGGCTGGCGAGAAGCCTGGGGTTTCCCTGCACCAATACGCTGATGGGTCTCGGTGGTTTTCCTTCCAGCGATAAACAATTCGTCGGCATGCTCGGCATGCACGGCACGCTCGAAGCGAATATGGCGATGCAGGGCTGTGATGTACTGCTCGCTGTCGGCGCGCGTTTTGACGACCGCGTCATCGGCAACCCCGAGCACTTTTTCAGCGCCGACCGGCGCATTATTCATATTGACATTGACCCGTCGTCCATTTCCAAACGTGTGAAAGTCGACATCCCTATCGTCGGTGACATCAACGACGTGCTGGAAGAATTGCTTAAGCAGTTGCTCGCCACCCGCGACCAGCCCGACCCTGTTGCATTGAAAGCCTGGTGGGCGCAGATCGACCAGTGGCGCGCGCGCAATTGCCTGAAGTACGCACCGGGTAAAGACGTGATCAAGCCGCAATATGTCATCGAGCAATTGCATAAAATTACGGGCGGCGATGCGTTTATCACCTCGGACGTTGGTCAGCATCAAATGTGGGCTGCGCAATATTACGGTTTCGACAAACCCCGTCGCTGGATCAACTCCGGCGGTCTTGGCACCATGGGCTTTGGCCTCCCTTCCGCCATGGGCGTGCAGCTTGCGCACCCGAAATCAACCGTCGCGTGTGTGACAGGTGAAGCGAGCATCCAGATGTGCATTCAGGAACTCTCCACCTGCAAGCAATATCATTTACCGATTAAAGTCATTAACCTGAACAACCGTTACATGGGCATGGTGCGTCAGTGGCAGGAATTTTTTTACGGCAACCGTTACGCTGAATCGTATATGGACGCGTTGCCTGACTTTGTGAAACTGGCCGAAGCTTATGGCCACGTTGGCATGAAAATCGAAAAACCCGGTGACGTGGAAGGCGCGCTTAAAGAAGCCTTCGCCTTAAAAGAACGGCTGGTATTTATGGATTTCATCACCGACCAGAAAGAAAACGTATTTCCCATGGTGCCGGGGGGCAAAGGCCTGTCAGAAATTATCCTGGCGGAAGATTTATAAATTTTTATGCGGCGTCCTTCCACAAGAGGGGCCGTCGCAGAACGCGTTGCCAACCATGACGCGTTCTTTCATGTCTCAATTCAAAGAGCTTCCAGCAACAACGCGGCATCGCATTTGAGCGGTGCCGCTTCAATAATGAAGCGAAATCATGCGTCACATATTGTCTTTACTGATTGAAAACGAAGCAGGTGCCTTGTCGCGCGTGGCCGGGCTGTTCTCGGCACGCGGGTATAATATTGAATCGCTCACCGTCGCGCCGACCGAAGACGCCACGTTGTCGCGCATGACCATTGTTACCGTGGGTTCCGACGATGTGATTGAGCAAATCACCAAGCAGGTGAATAAACTCATCGAAGTGGTGAAGGTGGTGGACTTGAACGAAGGCAGCCACATCGAGCGGGAGCTCATGCTGGTGAAAGTGCGCGCGTTAGGAAAAGAGCGCGAAGAAGTGAAACGCGTGTCCGATATTTTCCGTGGCCGCATCATTGATGTCACCGATAAAAGTTTCACCATCGAAGTCACCGGCACCCGCGACAAGCTCAACGGTTTTCTCGATGCGCTGGATCGTTCAGCAATTCTCGAAACCGTGCGCACCGGCGCATCGGGCATCGGCCGCGGCGAATGGACGCTCAAAGCATAATTACGTAATTATTTGATTTTATTGAATATTTTAGGGGTTTAAGATGAAAGTTTATTACGATAAAGATGCCGACCTGTCACTTATCAAAGGCAAAAATGTGGCCATCATCGGCTATGGCTCCCAAGGCCACGCCCATGCACAAAATCTGCAAGACTCCGGCGTAAAAGTCACCGTCGGTTTGCGCAAAGACGGCGCATCCTGGAGTAAAGCAGAGAAGTCCGGGTTGAAGGTGGCCGAAGTAGCTGCGGCGGTAAAAGCGGCCGACGTGGTGATGATGTTGTTGCCCGATGAAAACATTGCCCAGGTATATCGCGATGAAGTAGAACCGAATATCAAAAAAGGCGCAGTTCTCGCTTTCGCTCATGGCTTCAATGTCCACTACGGTCAAGTAACGCCCCGCGCTGATCTCGATGTGATTATGATCGCGCCAAAAGGACCGGGCCATCTGGTGCGTTCAACGTACACACAAGGCGGCGGCGTGCCCTCACTCATTGCGGTGTATCAGGACAAATCAGGCAAGGCCAAAGACCTCGCGCTTTCTTACGCGGCAGCCAACGGCGGCACCAAAGGCGGCGTGATTGAAACCAATTTCCGCGAAGAAACCGAAACCGATTTGTTTGGCGAGCAAGCCGTGCTGTGCGGCGGCTGCGTCGAGCTGGTGAAAGCCGGTTACGAAACGCTGACCGAAGCGGGTTACGCGCCTGAGATGGCGTATTTCGAATGTCTGCATGAATTGAAACTGATCGTCGATCTGATGTACGAAGGCGGCATCGCCAATATGAATTATTCCATCTCGAATAATGCCGAGTATGGCGAATACGTCAGCGGCCCGCGCGTCATCAACGACGATACCAAAAAAGTCATGCGCGACATTTTGAAAGACATCCAGACCGGCGAATACGCAAAGAGTTTTATCCTGGAAAACCGTGCCGGCGCGCCGACCCTCGGTGCCCGCCGTCGTTTGAACGCCGAACACCAGATAGAAATCGTCGGCGAAAAATTGCGCGCCATGATGCCCTGGATCAAGAAAAACAAACTTGTGGACCAATCTAAAAACTAGGATTGTGGGGTTTAAGGATTGGGTAATGCGCAGTCTTTCCCGCTCAATCCTTAAACCTGAATGAAAATATGAAAAACTATCCGCACCCCATTATCGCAAAAGAAGGCTGGCCGTTTCTGGCCGGCGCAGTGCTTATTGCCGCTATCGCCACCTATTTTGTATGCTGGTGGTCGCTGCCGTTGTGGATTATTGCCTTATTTGTTTTGCAATTCTTCCGCGATCCGGCGCGCGAAATTCCGCAACAGGCAAACGCCATTTTATCCCCCGCAGATGGCCGCATCGTCGTGGTGGAGCAGGCGACAGACCCGTACCTCAATCGGCAGGCGTTGAAAATCAGCGTGTTCATGAATGTATTTAATGTGCATTCCAACCGCAGCCCGGTTGATGGCCGCGTCGAAGCGGTCTGGTATCACCCTGGCAGTTTTTTGAATGCTGCGCTGGATAAGGCTTCGCTGGAAAATGAACGCAACGCGTTGTGGATCAAAACCAATACAGGCATTGATGTGACCTGCGTACAAATCGCCGGGCTCGTGGCGCGGCGTATACTTTGCTATGTCGGCAAAGGCGATCAACTTTCGCGGGGCCAGCGTTACGGTTTTATCCGCTTCGGTTCGCGCGTGGATGTGTATTTGCCGGTAACCGCACGGCCAAAAGTGGCCATCGGCGACAAGGTTTCCGCAACAGAAACCGTTCTTGCGGAATTACAACCGTAAATTTACTATTTGTTTGGCGATACATTCTCGGAGCGTCCAATTACCATGCACGAGCCGGAACAAGAAGAAAGGCAACCCTTGCAAGAGCATGATGAGCATACTCCGGCGAAGCCGCGCCGACGTGGCATATATTTATTGCCGAATTTATTTACCACGGCGGCTTTGTTCGCCGGCTTTTACGCCATTGTGCAAGGTATGAGCGGCAAGTTTGAAAATGCCGCCATTGCCATTTTTGTCGCCATGGTGATGGATGCCCTCGATGGTCGTGTGGCGCGCATGACCAACACGCAAAGTGCCTTCGGTGCAGAATACGATAGCCTGTCCGACATGGTGTCTTTCGGCGTCGCGCCGGCACTGCTCATGCTGGTTTGGGCACTAGGCGAGATGAAACAAATCGGCTGGCTGGCCGCGTTTATTTATTGCGTCTGCGCTGCGCTGCGCCTTGCGCGGTTCAATACTCAGCTTGATGTGGCCGATAAGCGCTACTTCACTGGTTTACCCAGCCCTGCAGCGGCGGCGCTTATTGCCGGGTTCATATGGATCATGCACGACTACGATGTGCGCGGAGCGCAAATCAAATGGATCGCCTGGGGCGTCACCTTATTTGCCGGGCTGACGATGGTGAGCAACATCCGTTATTACAGCGGCAAAGATTTCAATCTGGCCAAGAGTGTGCCGTTCTGGGCTGTGTTGGCGGTGGTCGGCGCGTTTGTATTGTTGACTATCGATCCGGTGCGGATTTTGTTCGGCGTGTTTGTGGCCTATGCGTTATCCGGCTACGTCATGTGGATCATGGATAAAATGTCGTCACAGAAAACCAAACCTCCTGTGCCTCCAAGCCAGGCGTGATGGTGCGTCGCTTGCTGAGCGGTGCATTTTGCTTTCGCAGTGAAGGTCAGCAATGTCAGTTTTTCAAGGCCGGTTGGGCAGTCCATTGGTAAAACAGCAAATGATTTCAATCAACACAAAATCCCGTGGTCCGAGCAGGCTTGGCCGAGCGTCAAGCGCTTTGCCATCTGCGATGCGGCCGCTGGCGCTGATACTGCCCGCGTTGCTGGCTGTGAGTTATGGCCCGCACAGCGCGGCAGACGAAGCCTTGCCTGTGTTGAAACTCGCGCTACTCATGGATGAAGGCCAAGTCGTTACCACCGGCTACGCTGCGGCATTACAGATCGCGCAACTTGCACAAGCGACGCCCGCTCCATTCAACACAACTTCAATGCTAAAAGGCGAAGCAGGCTATCAGGCCGCGCTGCAATTGGCGCGTGAAGGTAAGGCCCTGCAAGCTGCGCAATATCTCGCGTTCCTGCGACGCGAACATCCCGACGATTTGCGCATGTTGCACGATTATGTTGCCGTTTCTACGGATGCGGGCCGCTACGCCGATGCGCTGGCGGAGGTAGGGGCCATTGATCGCAACAAAGCGCCAGCCTATGTGATCGAAGCGCTGGCGCGTGCCGCGCGTGGCAGCGGCAATGCGGCGCTGGCACTGCAACTGTATGACGACATACTCGCTCGCTCGCCCGACCGTGCACAGGCAATGCTGGCGAAAATTTATACGCTGGCAGATGCCGGCCAGCAGGTTGCGGCAATCAGCGCTGCCGAGTCTGCCCTGACAAAACAGGAAAACAATGCGCAATTATGGGAAGCCTACGGCTACGCGTTACGCGCCGCCGGCCGGCCGGCCCAAGCGCTTGAGGCATACCAGCGCATGGCAGCGCTGGATCCGACGGGCAGCGTCGCCGACAAGGCGCGCGTCAATATGTTGTCTTCGCTCGGCGC
>JAYTVC010000095.1:0-9890 GCA_043744215.1 Pseudomonadota bacterium | reverse complement strand
CGGCGTTGAACGGCATGACTCATCCGGTCGTGCTGATCGCCGGTGGCGAAGGCAAGGGTCAGGATTTTTCGCCGCTGCGGGAGCCGGTGAAACAACACGCGCGTGCTGTCGTACTGATCGGCCGCGACGCGGAAAAAATAGCGGCTGCATTATTAACCAGCGGCGTAGCCTTGTCTCGCGCTATAGATATGGACGACGCCGTGAAACAAAGTTTTCATGTGGCCGAGCCGGGCGATGCGGTGCTGCTGTCGCCCGCCTGTGCCAGCTTCGATATGTTCCGTAATTATGCCCACCGCGCCGAAGCATTCATCGCTGCCGTGCATAATTTGCAACCCAAAACCCGGGCAGGAGCGCGCTCATGATGAACAATGGCGTCTATGCTGCCGGCGTTACGCGACCACGGGAGCGGCTCGAATATGACCGGGGTCTGGTTTGGGTCACGATGTTATTGCTCTCCATTGGCCTGGTGATGGTGTATTCCGCGTCTATCGCCATGGCCGAAGCCACGCGCATGACGGGTTTTCGCGCGTCCTATTTCCTCACTCGTCATAGCGTGTATTTGTTGGCGGGCCTGGTCGCGGGCGCGGTGGCATTCCGCATTCCCATGCGTGACTGGCAAAAATGGGCTCCTACGCTATTCGGCGTCGGCTTCGCACTGCTTATCTTGGTGTTGATACCTTATATAGGCCGCGAAGTGAATGGCAGCCGGCGCTGGATTTCGCTCGTCGCCTTCACCATCCAGCCATCGGAATTTATGAAGCTGTTCGCCGTGCTTTACGCCGCCGATTACACCGTGCGCAAATACAAAGCGATGCACAGTTTCAAGCAGGGTTTTCTGCCCATGTTCGGGGTGATGTTTTTTGTCGGGGCATTGTTGCTGCGCGAGCCGGATTTCGGCGCACTGGTGGTCATCAGTTGCATAGCCATGTCGATTTTATTTTTGGGCGGCTTGAACTGGCGCTTGTTCGCCGGGCTGATTTTGATGCTGGCATGCGCGTTTGTGGTGATGATTATTTCATCGCCCTACCGCATGCAACGTGTGCTCAATTTCATGGACCCGTGGGCCGACCCGTTCGGCAAAGGTTATCAACTCTCCCATGCGCTCATCGCATTTGGCCGCGGCGAATGGTTCGGCGTCGGCCTCGGTGCCAGCGTTGAAAAACTTTTCTATTTGCCTGAAGCGCACACCGACTTTTTATTGGCCGTGATTGGGGAAGAGCTGGGCCTCGTCGGTGTAATCGTTGTGCTCGTGCTGTTTGTCTATTTAATCATGCGCGCCTTCAGCATCGGCCGTCAGGCGGCACTGCTGGAACGCTACTATTCGTCCCTCGTTGCGCAAGGCATTGGCGTGTGGCTGGCGGTGCAATCGGTGATCAACATGGGCGTCAACATGGGTTTGCTGCCGACCAAGGGCTTGACCCTGCCCTTTCTGAGCTTCGGCGGCAGCGGCATTCTCGCCAACTGCATCGCGGTCGCGTTGCTATTACGTATTGACTATGAGAATAGGGAAATGATGAAAGGTCGCTCCATATGAGCAAGACCATTCTCATCATGGCAGGCGGCACCGGCGGACATGTGTTTCCCGCCCTCGCTGTCGCGGATTTTTTGCGCGCCAAAAATTGGCATGTGGTGTGGCTCGGCACGCGCAGCGGCATGGAAGCGAAACTGGTGCCGGTGCGCGGCTACGAAATGGAATGGGTGAATATGTCAGGGGTGCGCGGCCATGGCTTATTGAAATTGCTGACGCTGCCTTATTTTATATTGATTGCGTTTGCGCAAAGCATCGCCGTGATTCGCCGGCGCAAACCCGACGTGGTGCTGGGCATGGGCGGCTACGCATCATTCCCCGGTGGCATGATGGCGTCGCTCATGGGCAAACCACTGGTGTTGCATGAACAAAATTCTGTCGCCGGCCTTACCAACCGCGTGCTCGCATTGGTGGCAAATCGTATTTTATTGGGTTTCCCCAACGCCTTCGCAGCAAACACAAAAAATAAATTAGGCAATCTGTTACCCGTGCCCGATCAGACTCAATGGTGCGGCAACCCGGTGCGCGAAGGCATTGCAGCCATAGCCGATCCGGAAAAAAGATTCGCTGCACGCCTGGGCCCGTTGCGCCTGCTGGTGATCGGCGGCAGCCAAGGCGCGCGCGCGCTGAACGAAGCTGTGCCTGAAGCGCTGAAACTGATTGAAGTATCGCAACGTCCGCAAGTCGTACATCAGGCCGGCGCGGCGCATATCGACGCCGTGAAAGCCGGCTACCAATCCGCACATGTTGAAGCGGAAGTATTGCCCTTCATTGACGATATGGCGGCGCGCTACGCCGTGTGTGATGTGCTGGTGTGTCGTGCCGGTGCGCTCACCGTGGCGGAAATCACCGCAGCTGGCGTGGCGAGTGTGTTGGTGCCGTTTCCGTCAGCGGTAGACGATCACCAGACGGGCAACGCGAAATTTTTGAGTGATGCCGGCGCGGCGATTTTGTTGCCGCAAAGCGACGTCACCCCGCAAAAACTGGCGGATATATTGATGAATATGACGCGAGAAAAATTATTAGCCATGGCCAACGCCGCGCGCAATCTGGCCAAGCCCGATGCGACGCAAATCGCGGCACAGGCGTGCATGGAGTTGGCGGCATGAGGGAAAAAACGAACCACGGAGTCACAGAGTCACAGAGAAAAACAAAACCAAAGAGAACTTATATTTATTCTCTCAGCGGTTTTGCGATGAACAGGATAGATCGATGAAATACAAAACGAACCATAGAGACACAAAGGCACAGGGCATATCCTTAAAGGATTTTCTCCGCCTTTGCTTTTCTCTGTGTCTCTGTGCCTCTGTGGTGAAGGTTTAAAACCATGAAACACAAAGTCAAACATGTGCACTTCATCGGCATCGGCGGCTCAGGCATGAGCGGCATCGCCGAGGTGTTGCTAAACCAGGGTTATCAGGTGAGCGGTTCGGATCTGGCAGACAACGCGGCTACACAAAGATTGGCAACGCTTGGCGCAAAAATCAAGCGTAACCATGATGCCGCCCATATCAACGGCGCAGATGCGGTGGTGACTTCTACCGCAGTTAAAGACGACAACCCGGAAGTGATCGCTGCAAGGGAAAAACGCATTCCTGTGGTGCCGCGCGCAATGATGCTGGCGGAGCTGATGCGCTTGAAGCAAGGCATCGCCATCGCTGGCACCCACGGCAAAACGACAACGACGAGTTTGGTCAGCAGCATTCTGGCCGAAGCGGGCATGGACCCGACCTTTGTCATCGGCGGCCGACTGAACAGCGCAGGCGCCAACGCGCGTTTGGGCACGGGTGAATTTATCGTGGCGGAAGCAGATGAATCTGACGCGTCGTTTTTATATTTGCAGCCTGTGGTTTCCGTGGTGACCAATATCGACGCCGACCACATGGAAACCTACGGCCACGACTTCAGCAAACTCAAACAGGCCTTTGTCGATTTTATTGAACATTTGCCCTTCTACGGCATGGCGGTGTTGTGCGCCGACGACGAGAATGTGCGCGACATCATGGCGCGGGTTTCCAAACCGATTACCACTTACGGCGTAAGTGACAGCGTGCAATTGCAGGCAAAAAATATTCGCCACAGTAGCGGACAGATGCAATTTGATGCGGTGATCAAAAATGGGGTGACAAAAATATTACCCATCACCCTCAACCTGCCGGGCCATCACAACGTGTTGAATGCACTGGCTGCGATAGCCGTGGCGCAAGAAGTGGGCGCCAGCGACGCGGCAATTGTCAAAGCCCTGGCGGAATTCAAAGGTGTAGGACGCCGCTTCCAACGTTATGGCGATGTGCCGATTGATGGCGGCAGCTTCACGTTGATCGATGACTACGGCCATCATCCGGTGGAAATGGCGGCGACTATTGCAGCGGTGCGTGGCGCGTTTCCTCAAAAAAGATTGCTGCTGGCCTTCCAGCCTCATCGTTTTACGCGCACGCGGGATTTGTTTGAAGACTTTGTGAAAGTGCTCGGCAGCGTCGACGCGCTGTTGCTGGCGGAAGTTTACGCGGCAGGCGAAGCGCCAATTGTCGCCGCCGACGGTCGCGCGCTGACTCGTGCGCTTCGCGTGCAAGGCAAGCTCGAACCGATTTTTGTAGAAGCCATCGCCGACATGCCCACCGCCGTTATGGCCGCGGCGCTAGCGGGCGATGTGGTGTTGTGCATGGGTGCGGGTTCCATTGGAACCGTTCCTGGATTGTTAGCGAAGGCGTAATGCGCGAATGCTTATGACGGAAACCAAAAACTTTTCATCGCCAGCGCCGCAACAAAAATTGCGCGGCGAGTTGCGTGTGAATGAGCCCATGGCCAAACACGTGAGCTGGCGCGCGGGTGGTTCCGCTGCGCGAGCCTATATCCCGGCAGACCTCGATGATCTGGCTACTTTTTTACGCACCTGCGAGGCGAACGAGGAAATTATTTTCGTCGGCCTCGGCAGTAATTTGCTGGTGCGCGATGGTGGGTTTGATGGCACGGTGATTTTGATGCACGGCGTATTTAACGCTATCAGCCTGGCCGGCCATTCGCACACGCATATCGAGGCCGAAGCTGGCGTCGCCGCGCCGAAAGTCGCGCGCTTTGCCGCACGACATGATCTAGCCAACGCAGAATTTCTCGCTGGCATTCCCGGCACCGTTGGCGGCGCGCTGGCGATGAATGCCGGCTGCTACGGCTGGGAAACCTGGCAGATTGTCGAGAGCGTCACGACTATCAACCGCAACGGCGAAATAAAAATCCGCACACCAAAAAATTATGCCATTAGCTATCGCCACGTAGAGCTGAAGAGCGGAGCGAGTGATCTTCCCTCCTCCCTCAACCCTCATCCTTCAGAAGAATGGTTTATCAGCGCGCGTTTTGCGCTGCCAAACGGCGACGGTGAAATCGCCAAACTGAAAATCAAAGAGCTGCTGACCAAGCGGATTAGCACACAACCGCTGGGCCAGCCAAATGCGGGCTCGGTGTTTCGCAATCCAACTCTCGATCACGCAGCGCGTTTGATCGAAGCCTGTGGACTGAAAGGTTTTCGTATGGGCGGCGCAGAAGTATCGCGCATGCACGCAAACTTTATTGTGAATGTCGGTGATGCAACGGCGGCTGATATTGAAAATATTATCGCGCATATTCACACCACCGTGTCGGCAAAACACGACGTGAATCTGGTGCCGGAAGTCAAAATAATTGGTGTAAAAAATTGAATAAAATCAATAAGCTACAAAAAATCGCGATTTTGCTCGGCGGCACCAGCGCCGAGCGGGACATCTCGTTGCTAAGCGGCAACGCGGTGTTAAAAGCGTTGCAATCCAAAGGCGTCGATGCGCATGCGTTTGACCCCAAACTGCGCAGCATTTTCGATTTGCAACGCGAAGGTTTTACGCGCGCGATGATTTCATTGCATGGCCGCTACGGTGAAGACGGCACGGTGCAAGGCGCGCTGGAACTGATGGGTATTCCATATACCGGCAGCGGCGTGATGGCCTCGGCGCTGGCGATGGACAAGTGGCGCACCAAACTCGTCTGGCTCGCCACCGGCGTGCCCACTCCAAAGTATCGCTTGCTCGACGCAGGCAGCAATTGGAAAGAAGTGATCGACGCTTTGGGCTTGCCCATCATCGTCAAGCCCGCGCGCGAAGGCTCAAGCATTGGCATTACCAAAGTGAATACAGCGAATGAATTGCAACACGCTTACGAACTCGCAGCAAAACTCGACCCGCTGGTGCTGGCGGAAGAATTCATCACCGGCCAGGAGCTTACCGCTGCCGTGTTGGGTAACGAAGCGCTGCCGCTGGTGCGTATCGACGCGCCAGAAGGCAAATACGATTACCAGAACAAATATTTTACCGACGCGGTGAAGTACCACTGCCCCGCCGGTATCCGCGCGGAAACAGAAACGCAGATTCGCGCCATGGCATTGAAAGCATTTCAAGTATTGGGCTGCCGAGGCTGGGCCCGCGCCGATGTAATGTTGCGCGCCGACGGGACATTTTCATTTTTGGAAATGAATACATCCCCCGGCATGACCGGACACAGTCTGGTGCCGATGGCGGCGAAGCAAGCCGGCCTGTCGTTTGAAGATTTATGCGTGAGGATTTTGAACGATGCCGCTCTGGGGTAAAAAACCTTCGGGCAAGACCGCGTCGCGGGAGAAAAAGGCTGTGCGCAAACCGGCCAGGCGCAGCGACCCGTCGCAGCCGACCAACACGCCGAAGATTCGGTATGTGCTGGTGGGCCTGGCTTTATCGGCCGTGATTGTCGGCTTGGTGTGGTGGGTGATGACCATGCCGTTACTGGAACTGAAAGACGTGGCCATTAAAGGAAAATCCGGCGCGATGAAACATGTGTCGCAAAGCGAATTGAACAGCGTGACCAAAAAATGGGTGAAGGGAAACCTGCTCACGGCAGACATGAACGCCATTCAAAACGCATTTGAAAAATTGCCTTGGGTGCGCAGTGTCAGCGTGCGCCGCCTGTGGCCCGACACGCTGGAAGTGGTTTTGGAAGAACACCAGCCGTTGGCCCGCTGGGGCAGCGGCGGATTAGTGAATGTGGACGGCGAACAGTTCAATGGCGCGACCAAAGAAAATTTACCCGTCTTCAGCGGCCCCGAGGGCAGCGAAGGGGATGTGGCACAACAGTACCGCCTGTTCAGCGAATTGTTGAAACCTGTTCAGCGCAAGCCGCTGGAAGTGTCGCTCTCCGCGCGGCGCGCGTGGCAAATCAAACTGGATGATGGCGCAGTGCTGGAACTCGGTCGCAGCGATACGGAAAAACGCCTCGCACGCTTTGTGTCGGTGTATGGCAAGACTGCCGGACAGCCCGGCGTGCTGGCCAGGTATGTGGACTTGCGTTACTCGAACGGCATTGCCATGAAACTGGCTGCAGCAAAAACGGAAACAGAAACAGGGACCAAACAGTGATGGAAAAAAATCATGGCTAAATCGCGCGAAACCAAACATCTCATCGTCGGCCTTGATATCGGCACGTCGAAAATTGTAGCCATCGTCGCGGAAGTGGTGCCCGATGGCCGTCTGGAAATTATCGGCATGGGTCAGCATCCTTCACGCGGATTAAAAAAAGGCGTGGTGGTGAATATCGAATCCACTGTCACCGCCATCCAGCGCGCGCTGGAAGAAGCGGAGCTGATGGCCGATTGCAAAATTCATGACGTGATTACCGGCATCGCGGGCTCGCATATCAAGAGCTTCAACTCCCACGGCATGGTGGCCATTAAAGATAAAGAAGTCACGCAGACCGACGTGGACCGCGTGGTGGAAACGGCGCGGGCGGTGAACATCCCGATGGATCAGCAGATCCTGCATATCCTCACACAGGAATTTATTATCGACGGCCAGGAAGATGTGCGCGAGCCCTTGGGCATGAGCGGCGTGCGGCTGGAAGTGAAAGTGCACATCGTGACGGGCGCTGTGAGCGCCGCGCAAAACATCATGAAGTGCGTGCGCCGTTGCGGGCTCGAAGTGCACGATTTGATTTTGCAACCGCTGGCCTCAGCCATGGCCGTGTTGTCGGAAGACGAAAAAGATTTGGGCGTGTGCCTGATTGACATTGGCGGCGGCACCACGGACATCGCCGTATTCATCGGCGGGGCCATCCGACACACAGCCGTGATTCCCATCGCCGGCGACCAGATCACCAATGACATCGCCATGGCGCTGCGCACACCGACCAAAGATGCGGAGGACATCAAGATCGCCCACGGCGCGGCGCTGCGCCAACTGGCAAGTGCCAATGAAATGGTGGATGTGCCGAGCGTCGGCGAGCGGGGCCCTAAACAATTGTCGCGGCAAACTTTGGCCGAAGTGATTGAGCCTCGCGTCGAGGAATTATATTCGCTGATTCAAGCGGAACTGCGCCGCAGCGGCTTCGAAGAACTGCTCTCCAGCGGCATTGTGCTTACCGGCGGTTCCAGCGTGATGCAGGGCATGGTCGAGTTGGGCGAAGAAGTGTTCCACATGCCGGTGCGTCTGGGCATCCCTACTTACGTCGGCGGCTTGGCCGAAGTGGTGCGCAACCCGCGCTATTCCACTGGCCTCGGGCTGATTCTCGCCGGCTACGAACAACATAAACGCCATCAGCTTTCGAGCTTGGGCGGTGGCGGCTTCAAACAAATTTTCGAAAGGATGAAATCATGGTTTTCACGCAATTTTTAGTTTGTGCATTGGCATTAAATAGCAGTTAGTAAATTTTTAGATCAAGGGAAAGCAAAATAAAGTTTTCGTTTTACACAATAGCTTCACCATTTTAATTTTGAACCAAGGAGAAACTCATGATCGAACTTATCGACAACCAAACCCAGGACGCAGTGATCAAAGTCATCGGTGTAGGCGGCTGTGGCGGCAATGCCGTGGACCACATGATCACCAATAACGTGCAAGGCGTGGAATTCATTTGCGCCAATACCGACGCGCAAGCGTTGAAACGCACGCTGGCCAAAACCTTGTTGCAGCTTGGTACGACTGTCACTAAAGGTCTTGGCGCGGGAGCGAATCCGGAAGTGGGCCGCCAGGCTGCGCTGGAAGATCGTGATCGCATCGCGGAAATGATCGAAGGCGCGGACATGTTATTTGTTACCGCTGGTATGGGCGGCGGCACGGGCACGGGTGCAGCACCCATCGTGGCGGAAATCGCCAAGAGCCTGGGCATTCTCACCGTGGCCGTGGTGACTAAACCTTTCGGCTTCGAAGGCAAGCGCATGAAGGCCGCAATGAAAGGCATCGAAGATCTGCAACAGCATGTAGATTCGCTGATCATCATCCCCAATGACAAGTTGATGGATGTGCTGGGCGACGACGTGACTTATGAAGACGCGTACAAAGCAGCCAACGACGTGTTGCTCGGTGCCGTGGGCGGCATCGCCGAAATCATCAACGTGCCCGGCGGCGTCAACGTCGATTTTGCCGACGTGAAAACCGTGATGTCGGAAATGGGTGTGGCGATGATGGGCTCGGCCATTGCCAACGGCCTCGATCGTGCGCGCAGCGCGGCTGAACAAGCGGTGTCCAGCCCGCTGCTGGAAGGCGTCGATCTCTCTGGCGCACGCGGTGTGTTGGTCAATATCACCGCCAGCAAATCGCTCAAGTTGAAAGAAGTGCACGAAGTCATGAACACCATCCGCGAGTTCACCGCAGAAGATGCCACGGTGATTTTCGGCACGGTAATCGACGACACCATGACCGACACCTTGCGCGTGACCATCGTGGCCACCGGTTTGGGCGGTGTGGTGAAAAATAACCGCCAGCCGGAAAAAACCTTCACCGTCGTGCAGCGCACCGGCACCGATGATGCCGTCGGCCATAGCGAAGTTGATTACCACGACCTCGACCAGCCGGCCGTGTATCGCAATCGCCGCAGCACCAGCAGCACAGTAGAAGCCATGCGCCAGTCCGGCGTCGAGTTGCTCGACATCCCCGCGTTTTTGCGTAAGCAGGCAGACTAAGTAGTAGCTTTATTGCACGGTATCTTTGGTTCAGCGGATTGTTTTTGTTTGCAGTTCGCTGAACCAACCCGTGTTTATTTAGTTTGTGATGAAAGAGGAATCAGACAGCGGCGCTTATACGCGCACATCGCCGAATCTCAGCCGCTGTACGTCGGCAATCCCTTGCCGACATCAGCCTCAGCGATCACCGAACCATTTGTCGGGAAAGGATTCCCGACCTACAGCCCCGTAGCGTGCTATATAGCACGCGGTGAATTGAATGACAATTGGGGAACGTCAGATGTGGTTGATACGGATGAATTCGCTGAGTGACATTGTTGGGGTTCGTGCCTCACCCCAACCTAATGAAATGGACTCCCCCCTCCTCAACGGCATCATGATGTGCCAAAGTGGGAGTACAGAATTTCCACTTAA
>JAYTVC010000094.1:0-3098 GCA_043744215.1 Pseudomonadota bacterium | reverse complement strand
GATCTTGTTCAACGGCCATTCAGTTTACGCGCGACTTCGAGCGCGCGCGCATCATCCCAGCGGTTCATCTCGGTATGGGTGCCGCGCAAGACTTGGGGTTTTACCGGGGGCTGGGTTGCCTTGAGCATTGCGTCGAGCACGCGGCCGCGCTTCCATGCCTCAACCGGGTCGAGGATAAATTCACTGCGGTTTTGCTTGCCTACGATTTGATTCATAATTATGAGTATGGAGATGAATGTTGGAAGTTTCAAGCGCGCTCAAGCGGGGTGGGAGCACTTCGTTTTGCCCATCTAATAATTGCAGCGGAAATCCTGTGAAGCCGTTGTAGGTCGGGAATCTTTTCCCGACGTCTGCCTCAGTGATCACCGTACCATTTGCCGGGAAAGGATTCCCGACCTACGCAATCAGAACATATCGGCTCATTGAATAATATTTTTGCTTTTCACGAATTTGCCTTATGTGCAATTATTCATTATAATCATACACTTACTATTTAGCCATTTATTGCGCTAACCGCATGATTAATCAACGCACTTTGAAAAATATCATCCGCGCCACCGGCGTGGGCTTGCACACGGGTGAGAAAGTTTTTCTCACTCTGCGCCCGGCCGCGCCGGACACAGGCATTGTTTTTACACGCACGGATTTGCCGCAGCCGGTCGAAATTAAAGCGACGCCTTATGCGGTGCGCGACACGCGCTTGTCGTCATGTTTGGAAAAAGACGGCGCACGGGTTTCCACTGTCGAACATTTAATGTCAGCCATGGCCGGCCTCGGTATCGACAATGCTTATGTGGATGTCTCTGCGCCCGAAGTGCCGATCATGGACGGCAGTGCTGGGCCATTTGTGTTTTTGCTGCAATCGGCGGGCATCGAAGAACAAAAAGCGCGCAAGAAATATATCCGCATCAAAAAACCCGTCGAAACAAAAAGCGGCGACAAGTGGGCGCGCTTCGAGCCGCACCACGGTTACAAAATTACTTTCACCATCGACTTCAATCATCCGGCATTTGAAAATTCGGGCTCCACAGTCAGCATCGATTTCAGCGCGACGTCGTATATAAAAGAAATCAGCCGCGCGCGCACCTTCGGCTTCACCCATGACGTGGAAGCGATGCGCGCGCAGGGTCTCGCGCTCGGTGGCAGCATGGACAATGCCATCGTGATGGACGAATACCGCGTGTTGAACAGCGATGGTTTGCGTTATGACGATGAGTTTGTAAAACACAAAATCCTCGATGCGGTGGGCGATTTGTATTTACTCGGCCATCCCGTCATCGGTGCGTTCAGCGCTTACAAATCGGGCCACGCCCTCAACAACCAATTGTTGCGCGCGTTGATGGCCGATGAAAGCGCATGGGAAATGGTCAGCTTCAATTCGGAAAAAGATTTGCCGACTTCGTTTCACAAGCTGCACACGCAAGTCGCATAAATTTCAATATAATCAAATAGTTATATGATAGTCGCGCGCATACTGATTCTATTGAGCTTGCTGATTATCGTCGGTTGTTACGGCGCGTTTTTGATCACCAAAGATCGGCGCTATCTCAAATTTATGGGCCAGCTTTTTCGCTTCGGCCTGTTTTTTTTAGTGATCGCCGCCCTGCTTTTTATTCTCGAGCGGCTGATTTTGATTTGATGTTTGTGCGGTAAGTTTTCTCAAGCTGGGGCGACAAATGGCTTGATTTGCGTTATCGCATAAACACGTTCGGCCTATCAATAAAACCAACCCTCCATGGCGCAAAATTCAATCATTCTTCAGTTGGCGGACGAAGGCCTCAATAAACTCTGGTGGGATGCTCTCGCTTCACAACAAATCACCACCTGGCGCGTGCCCGTTAACGATAAGGGATTGATCAGCGCATTCAAGTTCGACCCGCACATTGCCAATTACAAGCTACTGTTGATTGATATCGCCCTGTGCCGCAACGAAGGTATGTCGCTGGCGTCCTTCACCCGCTGGCTGGGGCAGGAGCATCCGCATTTGCAATTGGGCTGTGTGATGAACAACAAAACGATCATCCGCGACCACGAAAACCAATGGGCGGAAAAAAACCGCGTGCTGTTGTTCCGCGAGCCCTCGCGCGCCTATTGGCGTGAATCTTTATTGCCTGATCTTGATCGGGTAGCGCAATTGCTCACGGGCCAAGGCGCCAACGCCGCCCTGCTCGGACAATATCTGCGCGTGCTCGGCGCGCCCGATGGCGACCCCAACCCTATCGACGCTGCCTATGCCCTGCGCGAATCGCTCAACGCTTTGCATATCGACTGGGCCGCCATGGGAAAAGCATTACGCCACGATGCCGGCAGCCTGATTAAAGACCGTACCTATCGCGGCAAAACCTATCGCGAATGCATGGTGGCATCGGAAATCGTAGACTGGCTGCAAAACAAATTCGGCCACGACCGCAACCGCATTTGCAAAACCGGCGACCTGTTGAGCCGCTTCGGCGTGTTGCACCACGTGGTGCGCGAACAACATTTTCGCGATGAGCTGCTTTACTTCCGCCTTGACGACTCAACTTCTGCGCTGGAAAAAATCGATCTGGATGAAGTAGTCAAATCAATCCGCAGCAAAGACGCCGATATTGTCGAAAGCCGAAGCTATCGCGGCAAAACCTATGCATCGTGCCTGGTCGGCAGCGAGGCCGTCGATTGGCTGAAAGCGCGCTACCAACTAAGTGTTGGAGAAGCCGAAACCATCGGCCAATCGCTGATGGATTTGGGCTGGCTGCATCATGTGTTCGACGAACACGGGTTTGTGGATTTCGACTACTTCTATCGATTTTATGCCGACCAATGAGATGCATCAACCCTCGAAAGCATGCCCGTTTTCAATGTAAACGACGTCCGCATTGCCTCAAGATTTAGATTGCTTCGCCAAAAGCCGCTGCAAGGCTGTTTTGAGCGGGGAATCAGATAGTGTATATTCCAGTTCTCCCAAGCTTTTTAGGGCCTTCGGGCTGACTGAAATTCGCTTGGGGCCGGGCAGCCTATTATGTGACATATTTCCTTGCACGATAACGCGTATTGATGTAACCTGCTGATATTGTTGTTTAATTTTTTCAAGCACGCTCGGTATTTGCTGTTTTAACTTT
>JAYTVC010000093.1:0-41044 GCA_043744215.1 Pseudomonadota bacterium | reverse complement strand
TCGTCTCCCACTGCGCAGCCTGGGTGCGAATGGATTTTTCATCACCGGCAATATTCGCTGCCAGCAACTTCACATCGGCAACATCCGTTTTTTGCGACCAGCGCGCAGTAGCCGACACATCATTGGCGTGCCATTGGCGTTTGCTAATTGCGGCATCCGGTATTTTCACCTTTGCATCAAGCGAATCTGCGCCGCGTTTAAGTATGGCCACGAGATCACTATTTTTTGCCTGCCATTGCGCATCGGTCAAACGCAATTCAGACAAGGTGAGCACAGCATTGAGCGCGTCCGCGTTGCGCAGCAGGCCAATATCCGCCGTGATATTTTTTGCGCTGCCGTTCGCGCCTTGGGTTGCGGCTTCCGGCATTAAAATTTTTACCGTCCAGTTTTCTGCGCCGCGCCTGACGACACCCTGGGCGCTGATGCCTGTTAACTGCGCGCTGTTTTTTGCGCCGTCATACGCCGCCGCGCCCGCTACGTTAAACACCGCATCGCGCCATTCTGCGACATCGCCTTTGCTATCTGCCGTCAATTGCGTGAACGTGAATTGTTTTTGCGCCAGATCAAACACGAGATCGCTTTTTACATTGAAGTGCGCGCTGGCGACAGGCTGGTTCAGCCTCAAATCTGCGTTGATGGCGATATGGGTCGGCTTGCCATTGGCCAATCGCGCGGTGGTGAGTTGCAGCTTATCGAGCGCCATGTTTCGTCCGCTTGCCTCATCGACCACATGCAGCGCCGCAGCAGTGAGCTCAACGCTTTTCACATCGAAGTCGGTGCGCGTTCTGCCGTCGCCCGCAAGCAAGTCATCGATATTGGTACTGCCATCCTTGAACCGCGTAAGCCGCAGATCGAGGCCGTCGATGTTCATATGGCCCACATCCAGCTTGCGATCAATCAGCGGCAATAATGCCACCGATAAGCGCGCCGATTTTATTTTGGCAAAGGTGACTTCGCTATTTTTTTCCTGCAGACTGACTTCACCCAGCTCGAGATGCGCGCGCGGAAACAGCTTGAGCTTGATCTTGCCAGGCATGATCAGCTTGCGCTGATACGTATCCTGAAAATACTGGGCGATGCGCGGCTTGTAATCATTGGGATCGAAGCTGGCAATGACCCCGATCGTTATGACTGCCAGCGCCAGCAGTGCAACCGCAAAGGTGATCAACGAAACTCTTTTGATTTTTTTCAATGGGGGCTTTGCATGTGCGCGAAAAACGTGGAGCGGGTGAAGGGAATCGAACCCTCGTCGTAAGCATGGGAAGCTTCTGCTCTGCCATTGAGCTACACCCGCGTGAAAACTTTGTCATGACATGGGTTGCCGCCCTGCGCAGGCTATACCCTCATCGTCAGCATGGGAAGCTTCAGATCTGCCATTGCGCAACCCCTGCAAATGACTCAGCTTCATGACTTCAATAATGGCGCCATGAAACTTCATTCTACGACGCGCTGACCCGTTTACTCAAATGCCGTGCTCGATTCGGCTTGCATCGTCGCTACCGGTAAAAAACTGTTGGCTCCTCTCCACTTAATCCCGGCAAGCTAAGGCACCGTCCACTGATATCGCGAGATGCAATTTCTCGTAGTAAAGACAGAATGCATACGTCACGTTTCGTTGCATCTGCTCCACAGTTTTTTGCAATGTTGGCGTAAGGAAACGATTTTTTGATTTTGTAGCGCGGCATTCTTGCGCTTTGTGGCACGTACGCAACAATTGAATATTGATGTAATATATTGATTATTAACAGTTTTTTTAACTCTATGTGTTTTAATTTGGCGCACAACCACAAAAAAAATACAGTTTGGTATGGGAATTGCATTAACCTGATTGCACCGCGATAGGCTTTATCCAGCCTTGCCTTTGGGCCCATCGCAACTGGCGTCTGTTGCCATCAGCTCAGCGCGCAATAGCTTAGAAGTCGCGTGGAAATATTCAAAACGTGGCTTTCAGTTCAGCAGTGAAGGTGTGTCACATCAAGCAGCACAGCAGTAGAACCGGATGCGTCGATCATCAACTCAGCAACACGGGAAGAAAAGTGAACCGCCGGATTTAAGCAAAATAATCTTTTACCAGGAGAGACAACATGAAAAAACGTAACTTGCTTCAACTCGCCGTCGTCAGCGCGCTCGCCACCCTGGCTGCTCCCGCTCAAGCCATCAACTTCACCCAGGGTGATTGGAATATGGACATCAATGGCACGGTGAACGGGTTTTATACGCAAACGCAATGCAGCGGTGTAGCCAATGGCGCAGCCTGGGCCACGTTCTCAGCCTGCAATGACAATAACGACCACGCCAACATTCAAAACGGCTTGCTGCCAGGCTGGATCAGCTTTGTTGCTACCACCCGTCAAGCGGATATGGACATTAAGGCGCATTTCGGTTTTGCGCCAGGCACAACGCTTAACGGTACTGCCGCTCGCGGCGGCCAAACGCTCGGCGACGTGCGTAATGTTTACCTTAGCTTTGGCGACAAAACCTGGGGCTCGGTAAAAATCGGCCGTGACATTGGCTTGTTCCAACAACAGGCGATTTTGGCTGACATGACTTTGCTCGGCGTGGGCGGCCAAGCTAATTTCAATGGCGTGATCAACACCACCACCGGCATGATTGGCAAAGGCTATATGTACACCGCCTTCCAGCCACAAATCACGTTCACCACACCGAACTACTCTGGTTTTCAGGCTTCGATCGGTGCCTTCCAACCGGCTGATATTGACACCTTTACCGTCCATAGCAGCCCCATGTTTCAAGGTTTAGCTACCTACGACATTCCATTGGGCGACGGTATGACCAGCAAAGTATGGGGCTCTTTCGTATCAGAGAGCGCTAAAAATGCGGCGGGCACGTCTACCGATGCGCAAGGTATCGAGCTGGGCGGCAAACTGGGTGTCGCCGGTTTTGAAGGAACGCTCGTCGGCTTTGACGGCAAGGGTATCGGCGATGCGCTGTTGTTCGTAGGCGGCACTAGCGCCACGAATAACAAAGTGCAGACCCAAGGCTTCCTTGGCCAAGTCACTTACAAACCACCCGGCATGAACACCAAATTTGGTTTCAATTATGGTGAAACCAAGAACAAGGACATCGCCGGCGCCAAAAACAAGGCCTTCACCTTGGGCGTGTATCACAACCTGACCAAGAGCCTGACCCTGGTGGGTGAGTACATCGACGAGAAGACCCAACAATCGGGTGCCACCGACACCAACGGCAAGACTTTCGCCGCTGGCGCGATCCTGTTCTTCTAAAAACAGTTTTACCCGCAACACCTAAGCGGCGCTTCGGCGCCGCTTTTTTTCGCCCGCGTAACGTGCGCTGTGCGCGCGAAACACGGCTGTTGTAGCAGTTGTAGGCCGGCAATCCCTTGCCGACGCCAGCCTCAGTGATCACTGAACCATTTGTCGGCAAAGGATTGCCGACCTACAAAATCTACAAAAAAAGTCGCCGCTTTCGTCGTGATAAAATACTGCCATGATTAAACTTACCGTCAATGGCATCGCCCACCAATTTGTGCAACGCCCTAACGTGGCCGAATTATTGGAGCAGCTTGCGCTCAAAGGCAAGCGCATCGCAGTAGAGCGCAACGGCGAAATCGTGCCGCGCAGCCGTTTTGAGCAGGAGCAATTATCCGACGGCGACAAACTGGAAATCGTGGTCGCGGTCGGCGGGGGTTGATAAATAAAATGGTTGAGAAAATGAATGTGAAAGACACCAATAATTTAGTGATTGCAGGCAAAACTTACACGTCGCGTTTGTTAGTCGGCACGGGTAAATATAAAGATTTTGCCGAAACCAGATTGGCGATTGATGCCAGCGGCGCGCAGATTATTACCGTCGCCATTCGCCGCACCAACATCGGCCAGAACCCGAACGAGCCGAGCCTGCTCGATGTGTTACCGCCATCGCAATACACTTTGTTGCCGAACACGGCCGGTTGTTACAGCGCCGACGACGCCGTGCGCACACTGCGCCTCGCGCGCGAATTGCTTGATGGGCACAAGCTGGTGAAGCTCGAAGTATTGGGCGACGCGAAAACTTTGTTCCCCAACATGCCGGAAACTTTAGTCGCCGCGAAAACTTTGGTCAAAGACGGTTTCGACGTGATGGTGTATTGCAGCGATGACCCTATTATGGCAAAACAACTGGAAGACATCGGCTGCGTGGCTGTCATGCCGCTGGCGTCGCTGATTGGTTCCGGCATGGGTATTTTGAATCCGTGGAATTTGCAATTGATTATCGAGGCCGCGAAAGTGCCGGTGATTGTTGATGCCGGCGTTGGCACCGCGAGTGATGCGGCCATTGCGATGGAGTTGGGCTGCGACGGCGTGTTGATGAACACGGCGATTGCGTCAGCGAAAAACCCGGTGCTGATGGCGAGCGCGATGAAAAAAGGCGTGGAAGCAGGACGCGAAGCGTATCTCGCCGGGCGCATGCCGAAAAAGTTTTACGGCGCCAGCCCGAGTTCGCCGACGGGCGGGATGATTGGGTCAGGCAAACTTTAATACGGAGGCAGTATGAAACGAGAATTTAATGTTGTGATTGAACGCGACACTGATGGCTATTTCGTCGCGAGCGTTCCGTCGCTTCCCGGCTGCCATACTCAGGCGAAATCTCTTGATGAGCTGATGCAGCGGGCACGCGAAGCGATTGAGTTATGCCGCCAAGTCCAAACAAACCGAACAAAACACTAAAACATTTATGTCATTCCCGCGCAGGCGGGAATCTAGAGGGTTATTTAGCGCGCTGGATTCCCGCCTGCGCGGGAATGACGTGTAATTTTTTAGTTATATTCAGATCGATATTTGTATCATACGTAAGTAAATTCATGACTGAACTTCAACACCGCCACATCCGTAGTTACGTGCTCCGCCAAGGTCGCGTCTCCAACGCGCAGGGCCGCGCGGTGGACATGTTGTTGCCGAAATTCGGCATTGCCCATAATACGCAACTTATTGATTATAATGAATATTTTAACCGTTCTGCGCCAACCATTTTGGAGATTGGTTTCGGCATGGGCGACACCACAGCAAAAATTGCCGAAGCACAGCCGGAGAATAATTATCTCGCCATCGAAGTGCATACGCCGGGCGTCGGAAATTTATTAAAAGAAATTGGCGAGCGGGATATCAAAAATATTCGCATCATCCAGCACGATGCGGTGGAAGTGTTGCGCGACATGATTCCTTCCACATCGCTAGGCGGCGTGCATATTTTTTTCCCCGACCCGTGGCCGAAAAAACGCCACCACAAGCGGCGGCTGATGCAGGCAGCGCTGATAAAACAGCTTTGCGATAAATTAAAACCCGGCGGCTATATCCACGCCGCGACGGATTGGCAGGAATATGCGGAACATATTCTTGCTACTTTGTCCGCTGAGCCGATGCTGAAAAATACGGCGACTGATTACGCGCCGCGTCCGGCCTATCGCCCGCTCACCAAGTTCGAGCAGCGCGGCATCAAGCTGGGACATGGCGTGTGGGACATTATTTTTACCCGCGTCTAATTTTTTTCACGAAAACGCGGACATAACCTGCACGCGCATTTGAAAGTTATCTTATGAAACGAAAAAAAATTTACATTCTCCTCTTCGCCCTTTCCGCTTGCACCAGCGCGCCGGTCGGAGAAGGCACGCTATCAACACCCGCCGCTCGCACCTCGGCCGCCGCCCTTTCATCGACAGAAAAACCGCTGCACACGCTGTTGATAGCAGGTGACATTGCCGACTGCCGCAACGCCGCTGCGCCGCAAAGTGCGGCAGCAAAAACGGCAGCGCTGGTCGAAGCCGCGCTGCACGCCGACCCGAACAGCACGGCCATTACGCTGGGCGACAACACCTATCCCAATGGCACGCAGGCGGAATTCACCGACTGCTACGAGCCGACATGGGGGCGCTTCAAGCAACGCACACGCCCCAGCCCAGGCAACCACGATTACCTCACGGAAAACGCATCAGGCTATTACGATTACTTCGGTGCGATTGCCGGGCCGGATCGGCGCGGATATTATAGTTATGATATTGCCGGCTGGCATATTGTTTCGCTCAACAGCAATATCGATGCTGAAGAAAGTTCTGCGCAAATCAAATGGCTACGCGAAGATCTGCTGTCGCATCCGGCGCGCTGCACGATTGCCTATTGGCACCACCCGCTCTTCACTTCAGGCCGTCGCGGCAATAATTTGAAAATGAAAGCTGCGTGGCAAATGTTACAGAAATCCGGCGCGGAGATTATTCTCTCCGGACACGACCATCACTATGAGCGCTTCGCGCCGCAAGACGCCGAAGGCGTTCACAACGAAAAGCAAGGCTTGCGTGAATTGCTTGTCGGTACCGGTGGCGTAGGTCTCACGCCGCCGGACGTGGCTCGCACCAACAGCGAAGTGCGCGACAGCTCGACGCACGGAGTGATCAAACTGGCGCTGTACGACAATGCATACCGCTGGGAATTTGTGCCGGTTGCGGGTGGCAGTTATAGCGATAGCGGCACGGGCGTTTGCCACTGATTCGTTCTTACTCCTGTTATTTATTTTTCGCGCAAAAAAATCTGCAATAAATCATTCAGGAATAATCTGCCCTTTTCTGTTGGCGCGATGCGCTGGTGATCGCGGGCAAGCAAGCCGCGCGATTCGGCTTCGCGCAATTCGCTTTCAATGACGCTTAACGGCAACGACGTACGCTCCTGAAACAGGGGCACGGCAAAACCTTCGCGCAGTCGCAGCGCGTTCATCATGAATTCAAACCCCAAATCGTCGCGCGTGACGGCCGATTCTTCCTGCATTTGTGCGCCGACTGCCACATTATCCATGTAAGTCTGCGGATGCTTGTGACGCATCTGGCGGATAGTTTTGTCGCGGAATGAAATCTTGCTGTGGGCGCCCGCGCCGATGCCGAGATAATCGCCGAATTCCCAGTAATTCAGGTTGTGACGGCAGCGATGGCCCGCCCGCGCAAATGCCGATGTCTCGTAATTCTCGTAACCGTGCTCACTCAATTTTATTTCAATCGCGCGTTGCATGTCTGCGGCAGCATCATCATCCGGCAACGGCGGCGGATGGCGATAGAATAGCGTGTTCGGCTCCAGCGTGAGATGGTAGGCGGAAATATGCGGCGGCTTGAACGACAGCGCAGCATCCATGTCGGCCAACGCTTCTTCTAAAGTTTGACTAGGCAGGGCATACATCACATCGAGATTGAAATTGCTGAAATTTTCTTTGGCTATTTCGATGGCGCGCCGGGCCTCGTTATCGTCATGAATGCGACCTAAAGCCTTCAAGTGTTTGGGGTTGAAACTCTGAATGCCGATGGATAAACGGTTGATGCCGCTTTTTGCATAGGCCGAAAATTTTTCCGCCTCGAAGGTGCCGGGGTTGGCTTCCAGCGTGATTTCTGCATCCGCTTCGGGCCGCACCAGCGCGCGCACGGCGGCGAGAATGTCGTCCAGCGCCGCCGCCGACAGCAAGCTCGGCGTGCCACCGCCGAAAAAAACGCTGTGAATTTTTCTGCCGTAAATCAGCGGAATGGCCTGCTCAAGGTCGGCGATCAACGCGCTCACATAGTGCGCCTCCGGATGTGGCCCTTTCGCTTCGTGCGAATTGAAATCGCAATAGGGGCATTTTTTTACGCACCACGGAATGTGAATATAGAGCGAGAGCGGGGGCAATGTGGTGAAATGAATGGCCGAAGCCGCAAAAGGAATAGCGACACTTTTCATGGAAAAACTTTTTGCGACGAGGTCAAATACGCAGATAAATTTTCAATCAATTTTTGTAGCGCCTTACCCCGATGGCTGATTTTATTTTTTTCATCATGATTTAATTCGGCCGACATTTTTCCCAACTGCGGCAAATAAAAAATCGGATCGTAACCAAAACCATCCCCACCGCGCGGCACGCGGGCGATTTCACCTTGCCACACGCCTTCTGCAATAATTGGCTGTGGGTCATCGGCGTAGCGCACAAACATCAGCACGCAATAATAATGAGCTGCGCGATGAGCAACCAAACTCATGTCATTCAATAATTTTTCGTTATTGCGCGCGTCTGATTTCGGCTCGCCTGCGTAGTGCGCAGAAATCACGCCCGGCGCGCCGTTTAACGCTTCGACGCAAATGCCGGAGTCGTCGGCGAGGGCGGGCAAGCCCGATAACCTGCTCGCATGGCGCGCTTTGGCGAGTGCGTTTTCAATAAATGTGAGATGGGGCTCTTCCGCCTCGGGAATGTTAAGCGCGGATTGCGGCAACACTTCCATTTTCAGCGGCGCGAGCATGCGCTGGATTTCTTTGAGCTTGCCTGGGTTATTGGTAGCGATGACGATTTTTTGCATGGTTTTTTTCTACTCAAGCGATGCGATAAATTTTTCCTGCAAGGTTTTTACGTCGCCGCCAAACGCCTGGTAAAACGCGTCTGAGAACAACTCACCTTGCTGCGTAGCAAGCAACCATTGGCGAAACGATTTTTCGTTTTGCTGTTTGAGAAATGCGATGAACATCATGCCTTGCCGGTAAAACATCGGCGAATTCGCTGAATGGCCGACACGACCCAGCGGTCCCGATTGATCCAGCGACAAACGGCTGCCATTCTCGTAAGGAGGAAAAATATGGCCGGCCACAATCAGTTTTTGCGCCTCCGCTTCCGTGGCAAACTCCGCTCCACCGCCTTTTGATACAAAGGTTGCCAGACCTTCGTTAAACCAGGTCGGATAATCGACAAAATTATTGGCGTGCTGCTGGCTTAAATGCAAATGGGATAACTCGTGCACGAGTAACGAGGGGATACTCGCAGGTCGATCAAGCAAAATAGGGTTGAGAAATAATCCTTGCGTCGGATGCACGCCGCCACGGATGTTGTCACGCTGGCCGGTAAAGCGGGCGAAACTCGCGCGTGAATTGCACACATGCACAACCAGGTTTTTTTTGAAGGGCCGGTAATGCGCTGCCTCGACGATGGCTATGGCGTTGTTGAGGTCGGGCTGCAACCGCCTTGCCAGCGCTTCTGCGCCCGGCTCAAAGACGATGCGCGGATCGTCTGGCAATGCGAGGAAATGATCAGTAGATTGAAAATGGGCGACAACCGTTTTCATCGCCGTGCAGCCGGACAGCAGTGTCATTAACACCAGCAGCGTGAAACGGTGCAGAGGCAATCTGCGGATCATTTTTCCAATGCTTGTTTTTGCAAAGCTACCAATTGATGCATGCCGCGCTCGGCGAGGCTTAGCATTGCGTCCATTTCTTTGCGGGAAAACGCCAAGCCTTCAGCGGTGCCCTGCACTTCGACAAACCCACCCGCGCCGGTCATGACGACATTCATATCCGTATCGCAATCGGAATCTTCGTCGTAATCCAGATCCAATACCGGCACGCCTTGATATACACCCACAGAAATGGCGGCCACATGATCGCGAATGGGGTTTTGTGGCAGCGCGCCGCTTTTCACCAACTGCGAAATCGCATCATGCACGGCGACGAATGCGCCGGTGATGCTGGCGCAGCGGGTGCCGCCGTCGGCTTGAATCACGTCGCAATCAATTTGTATGGTGCGCTCGCCAAGTTTCTGCATATCGACAATTGCGCGGATGGAGCGGCCAATGAGGCGCTGAATTTCCTGCGTGCGGCCCGATTGTTTTCCCTTTGCCGCTTCACGATCCATACGCGTATGCGTTGAGCGTGGCAACATGCCGTACTCCGCCGTGAGCCAGCCCTGCCCTTTTCCTTTGAGAAAGCCCGGCACTTTATCTTCGACGCTGGCGGTGCAAATCACTTTGGTGTGGCCGCATTCAATCAGCACACTGCCTTCCGCATGTTTGGTGTATTGGCGCGTAATGCGAATGTCGCGCAGTTGATCGGGGGCACGTTTACTGGGTCGAATCATGATGTCTGCCTGATAAAATATGCAAAAATACTGTTAATAATCAAATAGTTACAGTTATACCATAAACGCGATTAACGCGTAAATTTTTTGATCGTATTTTGAATTTCTGCAATCGCTTTGTCGATTTCTTCTTCCGTCACATCTTCATATTGCGATTGTTTGTCGTTCAATGATGCGCCCATTTCCGTGGTGAACGTGTTGAGCGCCATGGCGTCAGTGCTGATATTTTTGTTGGCGATGGGCGACAGGTCATCGCTGTCTTTCTCCCATGTCATGGCTACGACGGTAAGATTATCGGCGCGTTTGCCGCCGCGTTTTTCTGCCAATTGCATGGAGCCTGGCAAGGCATCGACGATGGATTGCCGGCTGATGGCATCGGCGATTTCTTCAATCGACAATTGCGCCCAAAAACCGTCGGTGGAAAGCATCAGCGTATCGCCCACCTTCACCGGCACCGGATTGGCCAGCCACACCAATGGCAGTTGCGGGCCGCCAAGACAATTGTAAATACGGTTGCGTTCTGGGTGAATGGCAGCTTGCGCTTCGGTAATCGTGCCGGCGTCGAGCATTTGCTGCACGCGGGAGTGATCGTTGGTGCGCGTCACGAGTTGGCCATCGCGAAAAAAATACAAGCGTGAATCGCCCACATGGGCCCAATAGGCTTTGCCTTGCTGAATCACGCAGGCGACAACCGTGGTGCGCGGCGATTCTCTTAAGCCATCTTTTTCAGCGTAATCGCCAATCGCCTGATGGGCCGCATGCAGCGTCTCGGACAAAAATTCGTACGGGTTCTTTAACGTGGTGCGTGCGTTACGCTGAAAACGTTCCACCAGTAATGTGATAGTAATTTCCGCCGCCACCTCGCCTTTGATGTGCCCGCCCATGCCGTCGGCCACGGCCAGCAGCAGCGCGTCTTTGCTGTAGGAGTAGGCGACGCGGTCCTGATTGTTGCGACGGGCACCGACGAGGCTTTGCTGAAAAATGGAAAAGCGCATGGTTATTTTTTGACAGCGGGTTTGATGGAAGATTTGGTTTTAGGTTTTTTTGCACTGAACGTTTTTTTAATTTTATCAAACAAGGTGGTCGTGCCCGTTTTAGGTGGCGAGGCTTCGAGCAGCAACGCCTTTTGCAACGCCATGACGCTGGGTGGCCGCTCGTTGTAATCCAGCTTGAGGCACCATTCGATAGTTTGCAAAAACTCGCCGCTCAACATCTCGCCCCATAAATCGTGGGGCGATACGAGCAAATCTTTTTTCATGCGCTCATTTCCCGACTGCGGCGGCCCGCCTGCCAGGCAGGAATAGATAGTGGCACCGATACTATATATATCCGTCCACGGCCCCAGGTCGCGCATGCCCAGATATTGCTCGGGCGCGGCGAAACCGTTGGTGTACATGGGTTTCAAATTCGGCCGGTCATTCGACAATGCCTGCCGCGCGGCACCGAAGTCGAGCAGCACTGGCGTGCCGTCCATCGCGATATAAATGTTGGCGGGCTTGATGTCGAGATGCAGCAGCTTGTGCGTATGCACCTCACGCAGGCCGTTGAGCAGATTCATGAACAATCGGCGCATGAAGCTCTCGGTAAATTCGGCGCGGTTATGGGTGATGTGATGCTGTAGCGTGCGGCCGCGCACAAAACCCATCACCATATACACCGTGTCGTTGGCGCGGAAAAAATTTTCCACCCGCACCACATTGGGATGGGAAATTTTCGCCAGCGCGCGGCCTTCTTCAAAAAAACATTTCATGCCGTTGCGAAAATGGGCAAGCTTGTCTTCCGACGTGACGGACACCACATCGCCACCCGTGCGCGCCACCAGGCCAGCAGGCAAATATTCTTTGATGGCCACCGGATTATTGTTTTCGTCCTGCGCTAAATAGACGATGGAAAACCCGCCCGCGCTGAGCTGTTTTTCAATGCGGTAATTATTCAGCCGATAGCCATCGGGCAGTGGGGCGTTTGGTTGGGATGCCATATTGAGGGTCGTTGTACGGTATGATGGCGATTGGTTCGCCATTGTGGATTTTACGAGCTGGCTTGTAAAGCAAACGATGGCCGCCTGCCCCGAAACAAATAATGAGAATTCTATGATTACAAGCATGACCGGCTTTGCAAACGTGAGCCGCGAATTCGATTTTGGCGCCATTTCCCTTGAGTTGCGCTCGGTCAACCATCGCTATCTGGAAATCCAGTTTCGCATGCCCGACGAATTCAAATCAGTCGAAAATGCCATGCGCGAAGTCATTATCGGCAAACTGACGCGGGGCAAAGTCGATTGCCGCGTAGCCTTTGCGCCAAAATCCAACGCCGGTGCCGTGCCACAGTTGAATGAACCGGTGCTGGCGCAATTGGCCGACCTCTCCACAAAAGTGACGGCGCGCTTCCCCGGCCATCCGCCAATGAGCGTGGCAGAAATTTTGCGCTGGCCCGGTGTAGTCGATACGCCCAGCCTGTCAGGCGACGCATTGCGCGACGCCACACTGGCGTTGCTGGCCGAAGCACTGAAACAATTGCAGGAAACCCGTTTACGCGAGGGCGAAAAACTGGGCACGATGCTGACGGACCGCGTGGCAAAAATGGAAGCCTTGGCGAAAACAACGGCTCCGCTGATTCCTAAAATAGTCAAAGGCTTTGAAGAGAAGCTGATAGCAAAAATCGCCGAATCCAATCTCGCGCCGGATGATGAACGCATTCGCGCCGAAGTGGTTTTGTTCGCCAGCAAAGTCGATGTGGAGGAAGAGCTGGATCGCCTGCAGGCGCACCTGTCGGAAGTGCGGCGCATCGTGCAAACGGGCGGCGCGGCAGGCAAGCGGCTGGATTTTCTGATGCAGGAATTGAACCGCGAAGCCAATACACTGGGCTCGAAATCCGTCGCCGTCGATGTGTCGCGCACTTCGATGGAATTAAAAGTCCTGATTGAACAAATGCGCGAACAAATACAGAACATCGAATAACCATCATGTCCGGTAACTTATTCATCGCTTGGGCGCCCTCGGGTGCGGGCAAATCCAGCCTCATCGCGGCCTTGCTTGAGCGCGATAGTAATGTGCGCCAGTCGGTGTCGTACACCACGCGCGCGCCGCGCGAAGGTGAAGTGGAAGGCAAGCATTATCATTTTGTGGCGCGCGATGTTTTTCAACAAATGATTGCCGCTGGCGATTTTCTTGAACATGCCGAGGTTTATGGGAACTTTTACGGCACTTCAAAAAAATGGATCGAACACGCCATGCAAAACGGTTTCGATGTGGTGATGGCGATCGATTGGCAGGGCGCGCGGCAGATCCACAAAATATTCCCCCAAACCGTTGGCGTTTTTATTTTACCGCCGTCATTGGAAGTGCTGCGCCAGCGCTTAAATGCACGCGGGCAAGATGCTCCCGATGTGATTGAACGCCGCCTCGCATCGGCCCACGAAGACATGAGTCATCTGCATGAGTTCGACTATGTTATTATTAACAATGAGTTTTCCGAAGCGGTAACGGATTTACTGGCGATTTTCCGTGCCCACCGTCTCACGCGCGACACCCAGTTCAAACGCAGCGCAAACATAATTTCCAAGTTAATCAAGAGGTAAACCATGGCCCGTATCACCGTCGATGATTGCATTAAATTCATTCCCAACCGTTTTGAGCTCACCCTCGCAGCGACCTATCGCTCACGCCAATTAGCCACCGGTGCCACGGCATTGGTTGAAGGCCACAGTCGCGACAAGCCGACGGTGATGGCATTGCGCGAAATTGCGGCCGGCAAAGTCGGGTTGGAAATTCTCAATCGCGGCCCGGCGGCTTAAGCACAAGGATGAAGGATGGATAAAAGCAAGGCGCGCTTCACGCCGCTTGCCATGTGATGAGAGCAATATTTTCATTCATCCTTCCGCCTTCATCCTTCGCTTTATGTCTTTCATCCTTCAATTCATATGCCCGATGTCGCCGAACTGACCCAAGCCCTCTCCGGCTATCTCAAGCCGGAGGACATTACACAAGTCCATGCGGCTTATGAAGCCGCTCGCTCCGCCCACGAAGGCCAGTTCCGCAAAAGCGGCCAGCCCTACATCACTCACCCGGTAGCCGTCGCAAAAATTCTGGCCGACTGGCATCTCGACCCGCAGGCCATCATGGCTGCGCTGCTGCACGACACGGTGGAAGACACCACCACCACCACTAGCCAACTCGCAGAAATTTTCGGCAAAGCGGTTGGCGAGTTGGTGGATGGCGTATCGAAAATCGACCGTATAAAGTTCGATACATTGCAGCATCAGCAGGCAGAAAATTTCCGCAAAATGCTGCTGGCCATGGCGCGCGACGTGCGCGTCATTCTGATTAAGCTCGCCGATCGCCTGCACAACATGCGCACGCTCGATTCAATGTCGCCGGAAAAACAGGAACGTATCGCGCGCGAGACCCTGGAAATTTACGCGCCCATCGCAAACCGTCTTGGCCTCAATAGCGTCTATTACGAATTGCAGGACCTAGGTTTCAAATTTCTCTACCCCAACCGTTATCGCGTGTTGACCAAAGCGGTAAAGGCGGCACGGGGCAACCGGCGTGAAGTCATCAGTAAAATTCTAGATGCTATCAAGGGCCGCCTGACTGAATTTAAGGTGGACGCCAATATTACCGGACGTGAAAAACATATCTCGAGCATTTACAAAAAAATGCTTGAGAAGCAACTGACTTTTTCAGAAGTGCTCGACATCTATGGTTTTCGCATTATCACCAAATCTGTCGCCGACTGTTATCTCACCCTCGGCGCGCTGCATACTTTATATAAACCGATCCCCGGCAAGTTCAAGGATTACATCGCCATCGCCAAGGGCAACGGATACCAGTCATTGCACACTACGCTGTTTGGCCCCTACGGCACACCGATTGAAGTCCAGATCCGCACCCAGGATATGCACCGCATTGCCGAAAGCGGCGTGGCATCGCACTGGATGTACAAGACGATTCCCGGCAATTCGGAAGACGTGCAGGAACGCACGCACCAATGGCTGCAATCGTTACTCGACATCCAGTCGGAAAGCGGCGATTCCGTGGAGTTTCTTGAGCACATCAAGGTCGATTTATTTCCCGATGAGGTTTATGTCTTTACGCCAAAGGGCGAAATTTTTTCCTTGCCACGGGGTGCCACCGCCGTTGATTTTGCCTACACCGTGCATACCGACGTGGGCAACCATTGCATCGCCGTGCGCATAAATGGCGAACTGGTCCCGTTGCGCACGCCGCTGAATAACGGTGACCGCGTCGAAATTGTCACCGATGAAAAGGCCCATCCAAATCCCGCCTGGCTGAATTTTGTTACCACCGGCAAAGCGCGCTCGCATATCCGCCATTACTTTAAGGATATGCATCTGGAAGAATCCGCCGAGCTGGGCGAGCGCCTGCTGGGCCAGGCATTGCGCGCACTCAAGGCCGAGCCGGTAGAAATCACCGATCAGCATTGGGAGCGCATGCTCAAAGCGGATAACATGAAAAGCAAACAGGAAGTGTTATCGGACATCGGCCTCGGCAAACGGCTGAACATTGTTGTCGCGAGGCGTTTGCTGTCGCTGATCGATCCCTCTTTATTGCCGCAGGAAGGCAAGCCACTCGGCTCACTCACTATCCGTGGCACCGAAGGCATGGCCGTACAACTGGCGCAATGCTGTGGGCCAATCCCCGGCGATCCGATCATCGGCTTCATCAAAAAAGGCCAGGGCCTGATAATTCACACGCACGATTGCCCGACCATCAGCACCTTTCATACCGATCCCGACAAGTGGCTGGATGTGGAATGGGATCCGGACACGAAAAAATATTTTGACGTCACCATTAAAATCCTTACGCAAAACCAGCGCGGCGTGCTCGGCAAAGTCGCGGCGGCCATCGGTGAAGCCGGAGCCAATATCGAAAACGTCAGCGCAGAAGAGCGCGAAAGTGCGGAATACGGCACGTGGAATATCACCCTGCAAGTCACCGACCGCGAACATTTGGCCCGCGTGATGAAACGCCTGCGGCAAATTCAGCAGGTTGTGCGCATCAATCGGCTAAAGGGACAGAAGGAAGGATGAGGAATGCATTCCGAGCGTTGCATCAAAGCGAATATCCCCTTTTGAAAAAAGGGCGTTATCGGGGATGTAAGGCTGTTTGTATTTTTAATTATTGATCAAACTATTCATGTGTTTCTAATGGAAATATTATGCCCAGACAAATCATCCGCACTGTCACCGCGCCCGAAGCCATCGGCACCTATTCGCAAGCCGTGCGCGTTGGCAAAACAGTTTACCTTTCCGGCCAGATCGGCCTTGATCCGAAAACCATGAAACTGGTCGATGGCATCGATGCGCAAATCACGCGCGTGTTCGATAACCTGAAAGCGGTGGCCGAAGCGGCGGGCGGCTCACTCAACGACGTGGCGAAGCTGAACGTGTATCTCACCGACCTCGGCAACTTCGCCAAGGTAAACGAAACCATGGCGCGCTATTTCAAAGAACCCTATCCGGCTCGCGCAGCGGTCGGCGTGGCATCGCTGCCGCGCGGTGCGCTGGTGGAGGCGGACGGCATCATGGAGTTGCAAAAATAGAATTCAACATTCCCAAGGCAGTGGCCGAGAAGCTCGCCAGGCTCGGCATCAAAAACCGCTTTGACCTAATCCTTCATTTGCCTTTGCGCTATGAAGACGAAACCCATCTCACTCCTATCCGCGACGCGCTGCAAGGCACCACTGTTTTAGTCGAAGGCACCGTACTCACCACCGAAGTGATGTTCCGCCCGCGTCGCCAACTTGTTTGCCAGATTGAAGATGCCAGCGGCATTTTGTACATGCGCTTCCTCAATTTTTACGGCAGTCAGATCAAACAACTGGCTGAAGGCACACGGGTGCGCGTGCTGGGTGAAGTGCGGCAGGGGTTTTTCGGCGCGGAAATGGTTCACCCGAAATACAAAACGGTGAAAGAGAATGCCGCGTTATCGGAATCACTCACACCGGTGTATCCGACTACGGCTGGCTTGCAACAACCCACGTTGCGAAAGTTTATCGCGCAGGCGATGAAGCTGACGGAACTGACCGACACACTGCCCGACGCCCTGCTAAAAAAACTCAAACTCGCGCCGCTCAAACCCAGCGTCACCCTGTTGCATTTTCCGCCGCCCGATATTGCCCAACACGATTTGCAGGAACGCACGCACCCGGCGTGGCAGCGGTTGAAGTTTGATGAATTGCTGGCGCAGCAGCTTTCCATGCGCAAACATTACCGCGAACGCCGCGCACGCAAAGCGCCCACACTGAAAGCAAAAAATTCCCTGACGAAAAAATTATTGGCAGCGCTGCCGTTTCCATTAACTTCCGCGCAAAAAAAAGTCATCGGCGAAATCGGCAACGATCTTGCGCAGGCGCATCCGATGCAGCGCCTTTTGCAGGGCGATGTGGGCAGCGGCAAAACAATTGTCGCCGCGTTTGCAGCGTTACAAGCGATTGAAAATAATTTTCAGGTCGCACTCATGGCTCCGACAGAAATTTTGGCTGAACAACATTACCGCAAACTTTTCGCGCTGCTCGAACCACTCGGGGTGAAGGTTGCCTGGCTTTCTGGCTCGCTCAAGAAATCAGAAAAAACTGTTTGTAAACAAACACTTACAGATGGCACGGCTCAACTGGCTATCGGCACCCATGCCTTGTTTCAAGACGATGTGAGTTTCAAAAAACTGGGGCTCGCAATCGTCGATGAACAGCATCGCTTCGGCGTCGAGCAGCGTCTCGCACTTCGGCTGAAGGGCGCGATTGTCGGCGAGCCGCACCAACTGATGATGAGCGCGACGCCGATTCCGCGCACGTTGTCGATGAGTTATTACGCCGACCTCGATGTGTCGGTCATCGACGAACTGCCGCCGGGCCGCACGCCGGTTGTGACGCGGCTGATTTCCGACACACGACGCGATGAAGTGATCGAACGCATCCGCGCCGCCTGCGAAAAAGGTGCGCAGGCCTATTGGGTGTGCCCGCTAATTGAAGAATCGGAAAAGCTGCAACTGCAAACCGCTATCGAAACGTATGAATCGATTCAAACCACGTTTCCTGATTTGAAAGTCGGCCTCGTGCATGGCCGCTTGAAGCCGGCGGAAAAAGTCGCCGTGATGAATGCGTTTCAGAAAAATGAAATTCAATTATTGGTGGCAACCACCGTCATCGAAGTCGGCGTCGACGTGCCCAACGCCTCGCTGATGGTAATCGACCACGCCGAACGGATGGGGCTTTCGCAATTGCACCAATTGCGAGGACGCGTGGGCCGCGGCGCGGAAAAAAGCTCATGCATTTTGCTCTACCAAACGCCCGTATCCGAATTGGCGCGTGAGCGATTGAAAGTGGTGTACGAAAGCACCGATGGTTTTGCCATTGCACAGGCTGATTTGCATTTACGCGGCCCCGGCGAATTTTTGGGCAGCCGCCAGAGCGGTGTAGCCATGCTGCGCTTCGCTGATCTGGAAAAAGATTCGAACTTGCTCAAAGCCGCACGCGAGACGGCCGAAGAATTATTGCAACACCATCCCGACATTGCCGAGGCGCATTTGCAGCGCTGGATGTCGTCGCGGCAAGATTATCTGAAGGTCTAGTATTTAATCATGGTGCTTACTGAACGACTTTCGCTCTACCTAAAACTCATGCGGCTCGACAAGCCCATCGGCATTTTGCTGTTACTGTGGCCGACGCTGTGGGCATTGTGGTTTGCTTCCAACGGCAAACCGGATGGGAAGTTGATCGTGATTTTCACGCTGGGCACCGTGCTTATGCGCTCAGCCGGTTGCGTCATGAACGATTACGCCGACCGCGATTTCGATATGCACGTGTCGCGCACAAAAAATCGCCCACTGGCGGCGAAGAAAATTTCCACGCGTGAAGCGCTGCTATTGGCAGGCGCATTGAGCGTAGTTTCTTTTCTGCTGATATTGCCGTTGAATAAATTAACCATTTATTTATCCTTCGCCGCGCTGTTTCTCGCGGCAAGCTATCCCTTCACCAAACGATTTTTCGCCATTCCCCAGGCCTATCTCGGCATCGCTTTCGGCTTCGGCATTCCTATGGCGTTTGCGGCGACGACCGGCGACGTGCCAATACTCGCGTGGATTTTGCTGCTGGGAAATATTTTCTGGGCCATCGCCTACGACACGGCCTATGCCATGACCGACAAAGCCGATGATGTAAAAATCGGCATCAAGACTTCGGCGATTACCTTCGGACGCTTCGACGTGATGGCCGTCGTGTTTTGCCATGCGGCGTTTCTCGGCATCATGGCCTGGGCCGGCATCACCCAACACCGTGGCGTGATTTATTTTGTCGGCTTGCTGGTCGCTGCGTCTTTCGCCGTTTATGAATACCGCTTGATTAAAAACCGTGAGCCGCAACAATGCTTCAAAGCGTTTTTACATAACAACTGGGTGGGCGCAACAATTTTTGTTGGCTTGTTGCTGGACTACGTTTTGTAATGTAAAAATTTGCTTGCGCCATGCGCATGACCTTACTAAAAATATACTTGAAGCGCCTATAGCAAATCTAAATCAGTCCTTGGTTTATCTTCTGTTTTAATTCCAATTCATCTACTGTCATCTAAAAAAAATTCGGTTTTATTCACGTCTTGCAATACGCCAAAACTGTTCTACAGTTAAATAAATAACCCACACAAACTGGGTAACAAATTTGGCGAACGGGTTGCTTTCACATGCAGATACGCTAACTCTAAGCCTGCTCACGATAGGTCATGTGACCTATCGCCATATTTTTTGCAAGGAGAAACATTATGCGAACTGCTCACACCACTCCATCTACCGCTACCGCCAAGGCTGCACGCAAGCCCACGGCGCTTGCCGTCGTGCACGAAGCTTATGCCGCGTTTGGCCGTCGTGACATACCGGCTATCCTGGATATGGTCGCTGACAATGTTGATTGGGAATTTGTTGGCTCACCAAATCTCTCTTATGCCGGCCGTCGGCGTAATCACAGCGATGTAACGAAATTCTTTGCCGACATTCTTAAAGCCGGCGAGATTCACCACTTCGAGCCACGGGAATTTATCGACGCCGGCGATCATGTCACCGTTCTCGGCTGGGAAGAAAGTACCTCCGTGGAAACACACAAACGCTTTTCATCCGAATGGGCACATGTGTTCACGGTGAAAAACGGCCTGGTCACGCGCTGGCGCGGCTTCATGAATACCGCTGCGCGCTACGGGATGTGACGCGAAGCAACGTGAATTTGTCATAGACTTCGTAGGCAATTGTTCCTCGCCTACCCTTGAGAGATTTGGCAATATGCAGTTGCAGTAGTTTGCGTTGCGCACGAATGCACAAAAAATAAATCGTGCGCACGGCGCACGCGACGCTGACTTGTGCCAACAAATCTGTGACATAGGTGGGCAACCCACTGCTGGCAGGTCGCTCAAACTTTGTAATAGAGACCGCCAAACAATAACCAAAACAAGATTACGAACAAATAAATGGGCATGCCGAGCCATTAAGAATATTGTCGCGCGGTGTGCCATCAACGAGGAGATAACCATGAATAAAATAGAAGGTGGTTGCCTGTGCGGCGCGGTGCGCTACACCACGGATGCTGCGCCGTTGATGACAGCAGTATGCAATTGCACCCATTGCCAACGCCAGACTGGCACGAGCTTCTCCATTGTTGTTGCCGTGCCCAAAGGCTCTCTCACCATGCTGGGAGCACAACCCGCCACCTACCAGGATGTAGGCGATAGCGGCTTACCGGTGTTGCGCAAGTTCTGCGCGAAGTGCGGCTCGCCTATATTTTCGGAAGTCGCGGCCATGCCGACGATGGACTTTGTCAAAGGCGGTACGCTCGATGACACGTCGTGGCTGCAGCCGCAGGTCAGCATCTGGTGCGACTCGGCGCAACCGTGGTTACAAAAGAGTGACGCGATACCGCGCGTTCCCCGCAACCCTCCGTCAACCTAAAGTCGCAATTGGTCAAATTGCATAGGTTGGTTGATGGCGCAGACAACTTAAGGAGATTCAAATGCCAAAATATTTGATTCAAGCGAACTATGTTGGCGAGGGCGTGAAAGGTTTGCTGAAAGAAGGCGGCACCAGCCGCCGTGCGGCGGCCGATGCGATGATTAAATCCATGGGTGGCAAAATGGAAGCGTTTTACTACGCCTTCGGTGATACCGATGCCTATGTGATTGCCGACTTACCCGATAACACTAGCATGGCAGCTGTTGCCCTCACGATTGGTGCGACCGGTCGCGTCACTGGCAAAACCACTGTGCTGATGACACCGGAAGAAGTCGATCAGGCGGTGAAAAAATCACCGAGTTATCGGGCACCAGGACAATAAGCGCACGGGGAATGCGTCGCGCGTTGCGCCCTACGATAGTCATTTCAGCGCGGTAGCGTGCGCTGTGCGCACGATTGTCTTTTTGTAATTCATGCGCACAGCGCACGCTACGATCACTTCATATTTGTTCCACTCATTTATCGAAAGGAGAAAATCCATGAATACATCAGCAACTTCAACTGGCCAGCCCATCAAGGTCGGCGTGATTACGGATTTGACGGGGCCACTTTCGTTTTGCGGTATTGCGAATGCGAACGTGGCCAAGATGGTGATCAATGACATCAATGCAAAGGGTGGCCTGCTGGGCCGCAAGGTTGAACTATGCCTCAAGGACAGTGCTACAACAGACAGTGTTGCCGCAACAGAAACGAAAAAGCTGGTCGAGCAGGATCATGTCGATGTGATTCTCGGTGGCATCTATAGCTCCACTCGGCAGGCGATCAAGGGCCCCGCTGTTGTCGAGGGCAAGAAACTCTACATCTACCCGGAGCAATACGAGGGGCAGGAATCCGACCCGCTGATTTTTTGCACTGGCCCAGTGCCATCGCAGCAGGTTGAATCGCTCGTTCCGTGGTTGATGCATAAAACCGGCGCGAAGAAGTTCTTCTGCCCGTCGGCCGACTACATCTGGCCGCGCACGATGAATAAAAAACTGCGTGAAGTGGTGAGTGCCAACGGCGGGTCGATTGTCGGCGAGGAATACTTCCCTCTCGATCACACCGACTATAAGGCAGCCATCGACAAGCTCATGTCCAGCGGTACCGAGGTGGTATTCAACACGACCGTTCCTCCAGGGCTGGGGCCGTTTCTTGAGCAACTTCACCGCGCCGGTTTTAGAAAGCAAGGCGGGCATGTGGTATGCACTTATTTTGAGGAGAACTTCCTGGAGTTTTTCCCCGCTGCCCACGTGGAAGGCATTTATAGCTGCCTCGATTACTATCAGGTTGCCAGCGATCCATTCAGCAGGGAACTGCTCAAACAGTACGACAAGCTCTATCCCGCCGGTGCCAAGTTCACGGCCGGCAGTGCGTCAACCGGCATGTACCGCGGATTGCGGCTGTGGGAAGCGGCCGTGAAAGAAGCCGGCTCACTCAAGCAAGATGATGTCATCAAGGCACTGGACCACGCGAAAATCGAGCAGGGCCCCGGCGGCGCGGCTGAAATGGTGCCGGGCCAGCATCACGTGCGCATGAACATGTACATCGCGCAGGTGAAGAATGGCAAATTCGAGATTCTCAAGAACCTCGGAGTGATTGATCCGAAGGAAAAGCTGGTACGCATGCACTAAGACACTAGATTTTTGCGGCCTGGAATAAAACCAAATAGATGCAAATCAAAGGGGTTTTTGTTCGCTGAATTTTTGTTTGACGCATTGTGTAAACAGGAAGGCGAACCCGAATCTTTATTTTTTTACACGCAGCAACGGGGGAAACAAATGAACACTCTACGAATTGTAACCATCTCAATGCTAGCAATCGCCACAACCGTGGTCGCGCCGCTGATCTATGCCGAGGGTCAATCCCTCACACCGAATCAAATCAAAATGGGCGATTTTCCAAATTCGCCCCTGGCAAAGGGCGCGAAAGTGGCCGTGATCATGGGCAATCCCGAACAGGGCCCGGCCATTATGCGCGTCAGCGTACCAGCCGGCTACAAAGTGCTGCCCCATAGCCATCCGGATGAGCGCACGTTGACCGTGCTCTCCGGTACGCTGTATTACGCCGAGGGCGACAAGTTTGATGCCAGAAAACTGAAAGCCTACCCGCCCGGCAGTTTCATCGTTGAGCCCGCGAACCAGCCGCACTTTATGCGGGCCAAAGGTGCTTCCGTGTTTCAAGCCACGGCTACCGGGCCGACGGATTTTGTTTACGTTAATCCGAAGGATGATCCGCGGAAGAAGTAGCCGACCGAGATAAGTTTTGGTTCAAGAAAAATCAGAAAACGCTTGCACACGACGTGAAGCTATCTGATACCTGTCAGGTTTAAGGCAAAACAAACGGCTTGATCGAGCGTCCTGCATAGCGGGGCAAGCGCAACACTCATCATCGCGGGCATCACTACTTTGGCAAGCGGCGCTTAGCAGGATCGACATTTGTAATTAGTAGCGCGCTGTTTGCAGTCGCTTCACGAAAACAATTCGCACAAGATGACTCACGCTACCCCTGCGTGGTTCAGACCCCCTGATTTTTAGTTTAGTTTTTATTCCTGCTTGTCATTTCCGCTCCTGCACATCCAATGTCTGTGCCGAAACGGCCTGTCCCTGCCCTTCTAGTTACCCAGTATTTCCACCCTCTACCGTTTGCCATAGCCGAAAAATGAAGCGCTTGTCCTCAGGGCAATTTTCTGGAAAGCCTCACTGGTGGCGGGAATTATTTACATGAAAATGTAAAAATTCGTACAAATATTACAACCATACAATATTTTATTGTTAATAATCAATATGTTATTAATATATTGTTGAATGACTATTTTTGTGGGAAGTTTTAACATTTTTATAAACTGTGATACATTGCACTTCAATAATTCGCGGGAATAATTCACGCAATAAATAAGAACAGCAACACCACTGGGGGCGCATACCTGAACCAGACGCAAGCCAACATTACGGAGCAACTATGTTTAATAAAACAGTGGCAATTTTCCTGATTCCTATCCTCAGTGCTTGCGCTGGCTCAGATCAAGAAATCAATACACCGGTTAGCGCCGTCGATAATCCTCCACAGTCGTCTGCCCCTCCTGCGGCTTCACCATCACCTGCGCCGACACCGGCTCCCGTGCCATCTACCGCGCCCTTATCAACTTTCGAGCAAACCGTGTTGGTTGATGCTGCGCAGTTAACTGGAAATGTTATTTTAAGTACCGCGCACGCCGGTTATTTGGGCGCTGGCTTTGCCTCTAATTTTTGGTCGGCCGGCGACAGCACCGAATTCCAGGTGAATGTGCCGAGCACTGGTGAATACGATGTTTCATTACGTTATCTCAATGCGCGCGGTGATGCGCGCACGCTGAGCGCTTACGTCAACGGCAAATTTGCCCTGCAGACTGCGTTGCCTACTTTGCCCGATTGGAATACCTGGAGCGAGAAGCCGGAACTGATGACTTTGAGCGCCGGGGTAAACACGGTCAGATACGAAGTCTCGAAGCTTGATAGTGGTGGTGTAAATATCAACAGCATTAAATTGAATCCCGGCAATGGAAATGGAAATGGAAATGGCGGTACAGGGCCCTCGCCTGCGCCAACACCTACGCCAGCGCCTATCCCTGAGCCGACGCCAACACCTATCCCTGCGCCAACGCCCGCACCCACACCTGCACCGACGCCTGCGCCGACACCCGCACCAACCCCTGCGCCGACGCCCATTCCAACAAAAACGCCATCTCCGGCTCCAACACCTGCGCCGACACCGGCACCTGTGTCTGCTCCGGTTGGCACATTGCCGCAAAGTGTTGCCAGCGGTGCAACTATCGCATTGGAATGTGGCAAGGAATATCGCGGCAGCTTAAATTTGGCGGGCTTGACCAATGTACGTATCACGACAACCGGTACCTGCGGCAAAGCCGTGATCAATGGCGCACAAGCGGTAGGCGGTTGGCAGTCCCTTGGTAATAATATCTGGTCTGCCCCGGTTGGTTTTGCGCCGTTGCAAGTTGCCATGCAGGGCAAGATGCTGGAGCTGGCGCATACGCCGCGCACCAATGGTAATGCCTATCTTACAGTCCAATCCCAAACAGGCTCGACGCTCACTTTGCAAGGTTTGCAAATCAAAGGTGACGTTATCGGCGCGACCATTCGCGTACGCGATAGCCAATACACTATTGTTGACGGCAGCGTCACCGGCGGCAGTGCAAGCACTATCACCACCAGCGGCCTCGCTGGCACCGGCAACTATGCCGGATGGGGCGCATACCTCGAAGGCAAACGCTGGATGCTCGACGAGCCTGGCGAATGGGTTTATGAAAGCGGATTGCTGTATATCTATTCAGCCACTGCGCCGCAGTCGGTGGAAGCGACCAATAAAACCGCCGTCATCAATGCCGATAATACCCATGGCCTGACACTCGATGGCATTGTGCTTAAAAACGGTCTCTCCGGCATGAGCGCCGTAAGCAGTGACGGGCTGACGTTGAACAACGTGGATATCAGCAATGCCGGCGAACACGGCGTCAATGGCCTTTGTGCAACCAACATGAATGTCACTGGTTCAAGCATTACCGATGTAGGGCGCAACGGTTTGCATATCGGTTATTGCGGCGACGTGCTGACGGTCGCAAAATCCACCTTCACCAATATCGGCACGGTGTTAATGCCGCGTAAAACTGAAGCAGCGGTTTTCGGCGGGCATACAACCCATATGAACGTGAGCGACTCCACTTTCACCAACAGCGGGTATATTGCCATCTGGTTTTACAACAACTCAAACATTGCCCGCAACACCATCAATGGCGCATGTCTCATACTGGATGACTGTGGCGCAATTTACACCAATGACCGTTACCTTTACGGCAGCAATTCAAGCATCACCAATAACGTGATCAGCAATGTAACGGGCAACCCGTTTGGGCGCACCACAGTCGGCTGGGAAGCGAGCACGGCGGCAAACGGCATTTACCTGGATGACAAGACCAACGGCGTCACCGTCAGCGGCAACACGGTGACCAATGCCTACAGTGGTATGCTGCTGCACGGCGCGTTTAATAATATTATTGAAAACAATACATTTAGAAACTCGCCCAGAACGCAAATCTATATGGCGGATTACGGGTTCTCTGGCTGGATACGCAATAATATTTTCCGTAATAATAATTTTGGCACGGGCAGCACGTACACCTACGGCGTTGAGGCGGGCGACAACACGGCCTTGTGGGCAACTTACAGCGGAAATATATGCGCCAGCGGGTCTGTTGGCTGCAAATAATTCGCACCTTTGAGGCGCGAAAAAATCCTGCGGGTCAGTCGCTCTGACTAACGCATATAAAAAAGCCGGATGAAAATTTTCATCCGGCTTTTTGCTGCCCGCAAACAGTAACGCAAACCGCCACTCAGTTAATCGTCAGGCCCGATGGGCGCTGTATCTGCGCGAGTCTTTGAACGCGGAGGAAATTTGTCGCGTCATTCACCGACATGGGTTTGCTGAAATAATATCCCTGGCACTCTTCACACAAATTCTTTTTCAGGAATTCCAGTTGATAGGCTTGCTCTACGCCCTCGGCTACCAGCCTGAGCTTGAGGCCCTTGGCGATCTGGATCATGGCGCTGACGATGGAAGTTTCGGAAAAATCTTCAGTCAGATCGCGGATAAAACTCTGATCGATTTTAAGCGTGCTGATGGGCAAGTCTTTTAGATACGACAGCGACGAATAACCGGTGCCAAAATCGTCAATGGAAATATGCACGCCAAGCTTGGCGATCTGGCGCAGTTTTTCCTGGCTGTTGTCGATGTCTTTCATCATCGCGCTCTCGGTAATTTCAATATCGAGCGCGCTGCTTTCTAGCTGATTGGCTGCCAGCGCGTTTTTGATCCGGTCTACAAAATCATGCTGCTCGATTTGATAAGCGGATAAATTAACGGCCAGACGTAAGGGCGGCAAACCGTTTTGCTGCCACAGCTTGGCTTGGGCGCAAGCGGTGTTGAGCACCCAATCGCCGATGAGTCCGATCATGCCGATTTCTTCGGCAAGGGGAATAAAATCTGTCGGCGATAACATGCCGCGCTCAGGATGATTCCAGCGGATCAGCGCTTCCATGCCGACGGTGGCACCGCTGGCAGTGTTGATTTGCGGCTGGTAATACAGCTCGAATTCGTTTTTGGCTATAGCGCGGCGCAAGTCGTTTTCCAGCGTCAGGCGATGGGAATACACGGCGCTTTTCGCTTGTGAGAAAAAAGCGAAATTGTTGCGGCCCAATTCCTTGACGTGATACATCGCGATATCCGCGTTTTTCACCAGACTGTCGACGTTGTCGCCGTCGTCGGGATAAATGGCGATGCCAATACTGGCGCTGAAATAATGGTCTTGCCCGCCGACGCGGAATGGCCGGTTCAAAGTTTCGAGCAGCTTGGCTGCCGCGTTGGCGGCATCGTGCAATTCATCGATTTGCGGTAGCAATAAAGTAAATTCATCGCCGCCCTGGCGCGCCAGTGTATCGCCTTCGCGCACACATTTTGCGAGGCGCATGGCGACGCTTTGCAAGAGCTGATCGCCCACCACATGGCCCATGGTGTCGTTAATAATTTTGAAACGGTCAAGGTCGAGAAACATCACGGCAAGTTTGCGCCGGTTGCGTTTCGCCTGGGCCATCGCAAGCACCAGGTGATCTTTGAACAGCAAACGGTTCGGCAGGCCGGTGAGCAGGTCGTGGTAGGCCTGGTGATAAATCATTTCTTCCGCTTGTTTGCGTTCGCTGATGTCTTTCGCCACGCCATAGGTGCCGAAGAAATGGCTTTCCTTGTTAGGCTGCTGGCCGTCGTAAATGCCCATTGAATTGAGCTCAACGGTAATGTGCGGCGGCTCGCCATTGACAGAATCGCCTTCCGCCCCTTTACACAACAATCGCAGTTCGATGTTGCGCGTGGCGCGGGCACCGGTGCGTCGTTCGTTAAACACATGCTTGGCGCAATCGAGGTCGTCAGGATGAATCACTGCCGTGTAATGTTTGCCGATAAGCGCATCTTTTTCAAATTCGAGTAATGATGTAACTCGTTGATTTATAAAAGAAAAACAGCCTTTTGCATCAAGCGTATAAACAATGTCGGGCGAGTTGTCGACCAAATAGCGATGCCATTTTTCCGACTTATCGAGCTTCTGGTTGATGACGCCCACTTGCCGTTCCAGGTAGCGCTTATGCAGCGCGTTCTCAACCGTGTTGAGTAATTCTTCGGGCTCGTAGGGTTTGCGCAAAAAATCGTAAGCACCACTGCGCAACGCGTGAATCGCGGCACTGATGGCTGAATCGCCGCTGACAACAATCACGGTGGAATTGATTTTGCGCTCGACCATGGTGTCGAGCAGTGTATAGCCGTTCATTTCAGGCATGAACAAATCCAGCAGCACCACATCATAAGGGCGCGATTCGAGCATCATCAGCGCCATGCGGCCGTTGTCGCACACGTCCACCTCGTAGCCTTGCATCGACAGCAATTGCTGCAAACTGTGGCGCATGTGCGGTTCGTCATCAACCACCAACAGGCGCGGCTTTGAGTCAGCCGATTCCCGCGTCGCCTCAAGCGACATGTTGTGCTGTGGTATTTCTTTATGCATTGACTGGTGTTCCCCCAAATGACTGTTTCGCGTCTTTGATCGAGGTTCTCGATCGACGTTTTTAGTTTGACGCTTTTATCAGAACGTGACGCCCGGTAATACTATATCGAATCGTGTGCCTGCATGGGCATCACTGACGACTTTTATTTGTCCGCCCATGGCAACGACCAATTCGTGCACGATGGAAAGCCCTAGGCCTGCGTGGCCGTCACCCTTGGTGCTGGTAACGGGTTTGAATAGTCGTGCCAACACGCCGTCAGGAATGCCCGGGCCGTTGTCCTGCACGCTGATTTGTACGCGGTGCAAGCCATTTTCTTCCAGTATATTTTTGGTGGCCACGATGAGTTCACCGCCTTGTGCAGCCATGGCTTCGGCCGCGTTTTTCATCAGGTTAAGCAGCACTTGTTTCAACTGGTTGCGGTCGCACGCTACTTCACGAATGGAGTGGTCGAGGTCGGTACGCAGGCGGATTTTATCGCCGGTAAATAATGGCTCGTGGGTAATTTGCATCAGGTCGATGATGACGTGGTTCACGTTCACATTGTCGATGGTCTGCGCCGCGGCGGGGCCGGGCTCGCCAAGGCCGTGCACGATGTTGGCCACGCGGTCGATTTCTTCGTTGATGACTTCGAGGCCAAACTGCGATGGATCGTTTTTGGGCATTTTCATGCGCAGAATCTTGATGTAGTTCTTGATAATGCCCAGGGGGTTGTTCACCTCGTGCATTACCTTGCGTACGCGGCTTTGCGCCACCGTATTGTGGTCCGTAGAGGCAAACGACATGGTGCCCGATTGCTTGAGGCTGTAATGCAAAGCGGCCGCAGCCTCGTTTGCGAAAAGGGCCATGCGGCGCATTTTGGCATCGAGTTGCGGCAATTCGCCATGGCTCAAACCCACCGCAAATGCGCCGAGCATGTCGCCGCGGCTGACCATGGGCAATGCAAGAAAGCCTTCGTGGTTCAGCAACCGCGCAATCTGCTCATCGAGAATAGATTGACCGAAGCCATCACCCATGCCGAATGTATGCAGCGGCCGGTTGAGCTTTACGCTGTGTTTGAGCAGGCTTGATGCGCCTTCGAGGGGAATGGTGATTTCGCTGATAATGTCGGGCTGGTCCATGCCCGCCACGCCGCGCAGGCATTTATGTGCGACGTCATGCACAAAAAAAATGGCGTTCTCATAGCCCAACTCGATATGCAAATACTGGCGCAGGGTTTTGTTGAGCAAGCTCGGATCGTGATAGCCGCTGGTGCTGGACGACAGCGTAGCGAGCACGGTGAGATCGCGTACCGCATTGGCCAGACGCGCGGTCTTGTGGTTTTGCACGGCGATTTCATCGGCGCTATCAGCCGGTTGAATGGCCTCAAACGGCAGGTCAAGAAATTGCAGCGCTTCGCGCAACTGAGCGGTGGCCTTATGTTCGATGTCGGCCAGGTCCTCCGCCTTCAGATTGAAAAACGCCTGCGCGTGTTCCACCAAGGCGGCGCTGGTCACCTCGCGCGCTTCAATCATGGCATGGGCCAGATGCAGAATTTTAACCAGCGCGTGCGCCGTGGCCACTCGGCTGATGGGGTCATGCTGATAATGCACTGCGTCGGCCATGAATGAATTCACCGACCAGCGGCGCATCAGCCGCTCCGCTTCCTGCACATTGGTGAAACCCAGCCGCTCCTGCTCCAGCACCAGCAATTCCGCATCGCTGCCGGAAAGATTGGTGATCTGGTGATAATCCGCCGTGCGGCTGGCCGTGAGCGAGAGTTTGCCCAAGTCATGCAACAGGCCGGTGAAATACGCTTCATCTGGAACCGGATACGCCGCCTTTTCGGCGATGGCCTCGGCGTAAAACGCACAGCGCAAACTGTGGCGATGAAACTGCTGCAACTCTTCAAGCCGTGCGGCATTGGGCGGTTGAAATACCTGCTGCACTGCCGCGCTCACCACGAGGGTTTTGATCGCATCGTGGCCCAACGATTCCAACACATGCACAAACAAGGGAAAACGATGGCGCTTGCCCGCCGGGCCGAAAGCCGCATCCATCACCCGCGCAGCCAAAGCCACATCCAGCCGGATGGCATAAGCCACTTCGGACAAGGGCGTGTTGTCGCGCGCACAGATTTCCAGCGAGCACAACAGCGTGTCGGGTAAAGACGGAAGTACGGAGGCCACGGTGGCTTGTTGTTGTAGGGGAGGCGTAGTTAACTGCATGCGTATTGATATCTTTTTGCTGGCTGACTTTATGGCGAGAGTTAACCATATGGCGAGAGTTAACCATATTTGCCACGAATCATACTTGACGCCATCGCTTTGTGCGAGGGGGAGAATACCTTATTTGACAGCGGAAAAAATGTTCATTAAAAGCGACTTATCAAAATGCCGATTTAACTTTGTGATGCGATTGAATTCTTTTCACCGGGCAGACTCTATGAGCGCATAGCTGCGCTGCAATATGCTGGAAAATTGACCGAAACAGCTACCTGCGGCAAAACACCCCTGAAAAAGTAAAATACATAATCTTTCTTTATTTGTAACTAATTGATTATATTGAATTTTTTAAGGAATAGTTTATGCGAAATTTGAGTCTTTTCTATAGCCTGATTTTATTGCTAACCGCCTGTGCAGCCAACCGCGCCGCCAACCTGCCCAGCCTCGAAACCGTTCCCTCAATCGAAGTCAGTCGCTACCTGGGCAAGTGGTACGAAATCGCGCGCCTGCCAAACCGCTTTCAAAACATGTGCGCGTCCGATGTCAGCGCGGTTTATGCGCAAAAAGATAACGGCCGATTGAGCGTGGTCAATAATTGCAAAAAACCTGACGGCAGCCTGACCTCGGTGGAAGGCGAAGCCCGCGAAACGCAAGCCGGGCAAAACAGCAAACTGCAAGTGCGCTTCGCGCCAGCGTGGCTCGGCTGGATTCCGCTGGTGTGGGGCGATTACTGGATCATCGAACTCGCGCCGGACTACAGCTACGCCGTGATCGGCGAGCCGAGTCGGCAATATTTATGGCTGTTGTCGCGCACGCCAAAAATGGAAGCGGCGTTATATGAAAAAATTTTGGCGGGCATTCAAACCAAAGGATTTGATTCGAGCAAAGTGCAAAAGACTTTGCAGAAAGAATGAATACTTAACTCCGTTAAACATTTACACATCGAATGTCAGTTTTGTTTGCGCTAACCAACTATATCGGCCCCTAAGTAACGGCCGATGCTAACGAAAATGGGCTTCATTTTTTGCCCCTCGCTTCGCGAATCGATAGTCGACACTTTTAGCGTAAGAAAAGCTAAGACCCCGGTATTTTTCCTCCAATATAACTATTTGAATATATTCATTTTTTATACAAATTTGCACTTGCATAAACGAAAGAATTAACCTATAATTTTTATAGGTCGTGAATAAACCTCCTGAATGAAAAATTGGTCGAAATCACAACTCGAAAAATATATCCGTGCAACCGCTAAAGAGGGTGCGCGAATTTTTTTGACAGAACATGCCAGGAAACAAATGCGTTTACGTGGTATCTCGCGCCAGATGATGGAAGAAACCCTACAACGCGGACGGCTGATTCGCAACCCTGAGATCAGCATCAAAACTGGCGCGTGGGAATGCAGGATGGAACGTTATGTGGCAGGCCAAAATATTGGTGTTGTCGCAGCGGTTAGCGAGCAAGACCCCAATCTCATTATTGTTACGGTGATGTATGTCAATTAAAACGCAAAAAAACATGTACCACTTTACCGATGCAGGCTTGCGTAATGTCTGGCTCGTGAACGGCTTTACCGAGAAAAAAACTGCATACGGCAAGGCAGTATCGATTGAAGATGTGCCGGGGCTGACGCGCGCCATTTGTGCTGCGCTGGTAAAAAAGCCCGCGCGTTTGACGGGTAAAGAGTTTCGCTATCTCCGCCTGCATCTTGAATTGTCGCAAAAATCGCTGGCAAATTTTTTCGGTAACAACGAGCAAAGTGTTGCGATCTGGGAAAAAACCGGACGTGTGCCGAAATGGGCTGATAAGTTATTGCGGTTGACCTGGACTGAAAAAGAAGAAGGCAATACTACCGTGAAGTATTTGGTCAGCCGCATGAATGAAGTTGATCGACTGGTGAATCAGCGCATCGTGTTGCACGACACTCGCGCAGGTTGGAAATCAAAAGTTGAGGACGAGCCTGCGGCAGCTTAGCTCGGAAAATAACCCATAATCGGCAAGGATCGCTGAATAATGTAAGCCTTAGGTAGCGGTTTAAGAATACACAAGTCGAGACTGCCTCACGTATCACCGCCGCCAGTGTTGATGCGGAAAAAATTAAATTCGCAAACCCTGAATGTGCATCAAAAAAATTACGGCTATATATACCCTATTGGGCTTAAGCTTATTTTGAAAGCAACGGAGCCTGATTTCAATCCCTGAAATTAATATATTGCAGCGGGAAGCCGAGGTCGGCTTTGCGCACCAGGGCGATGGCGTCTTGCAGTAAATCGCGCTTGGCGCCGGTCACGCGCACGACGTCGCCCTGAATGCTGGCATTCACTTTGAGTTGCTTGTTGTCTTTGATCAGCGCGGCGATTTTTTTGGCGAGGTCTTTATCGACGCCGACTTTTACTGTGCAGGGCCGCTTCACTTTGTTGCCGGTGATCTTTTCCACTTTGCCGATGTCGAGACATTTGATGTCGATGCCGCGTTTGATGAGTTTGTTGTTGAGCACGTCTTGCACTTGATCGAGCTTGAAATCGTCGTCGGCAAAAACAGTAAGCACGTATTCGGTTTGTTCTACGCGCGCGTCGGAGCCTTTGAAATCGAAACGCTGACCGACTTCTTTATTGACTTGCTCGACGGCGTTTTTTACTTCCTGTTTATCGACTTCGGAAACGATATCGAAAGTGGGCATGATTTTTTTCCAAAAAATATTGTTGTGAAGTGTAGCGACAAAAAATGTTTTTCACATCTTCGTCATTCCCGCGCAGGCGGGAATCCAGTAAAACAAAAAAGCATTTTCTTTAGGCTGGGTTCCTGCCTGCGCGGGAATGACGGTAAAACAAAAAAGCATTTTCTTTAGGCTGGATTCCCGCCTGCGCGGGAATGACGTCGTTATGTGGCAGTTTCTTTTTTGAATCACTGGGTTCCCGCCTGCGCGGGAACGACGGTAAAAACAAAAGCCTTGATTATTATTTAACTAATTGATTATATTGAATTTTTTGTTAAACAAAATGACAGACATAATCAAGCGTTTCAAGCGTCTCGATATCGAAGGAAGCATTCGCCGCTACAGAAAATTTTTGTCCGGCTGAATACGTTTTCCAATCGCTCTCGCCTTTCAATCGAATGCGGCACGAGCCGGCATTCAACTCCATTACTTCCGCCGCGCCGGTGTTGAAAGTCAGCGATGACGGGAAAATCACGCCGACGGATTTTTTTGTGCCATCAGGAAACAGCACCGAATGGCTGACACATTTGCCGTCGAAATAAATGTTGGCTTTTTTGACGACGCTGACGTTATCAAATTGACTCACCGTATTTTCACTCATAGTTTCCTCAGTAATTGTTTATCCACCCAGCCGCTCACCTGCGCGCCTTGCACACGCACGTAGCCGTTGGCTTCTTCACCCAATGCCGTCACTTGTTCGCTGCTTTGTAATAAGCCACCGACAGTTGACCGGTTAGTGGGCTGTGAATACACGACAATACCGCCGGTCACTTTGGGCACATACACGCCGCTGTCATGGGTGGCGACAGATGCGGGCACGGCCATCACGCGGGCGGGTGGCGCGGGGCGAGGTTCGGCAACGGCAGCGACAACGGCTTGCTCTGCGATGCCGCCGTAATGGCGATTGAATTCGGCTTGCTTCCAACCAACAATCTTGTGGCCGTTCACCAAAATAATAGGGATGCCGTCGCCATCGAGCGCGGCGTAATCGCGCACGCCCTTGCTACTGGTTTCGATATCGTGTTCTTCAAAAGCGACGCCATTACGATTTAAATAATGGCGCGCCTTGGTGCAGTAAGGGCACCACTCGGCACTGTACAAAACCACTTTTTCTGTGCGCGCGAGCAACTCAGCGGCATTGGCTTTGGGATAAGCGGGTTGGGACCGCCGAACGGCCGCCGCTTTGGTTACCGGTTTGATTTTTACATTGGCAATGGTTTCACCTTGCCGCGTCAACAACGACTTGTCCGCCCAACCGCGACTCACCGTTCCTTGCACGTTGATGTAACCATTTTGTTCTTCGCCGATCAGCACCGCTTCATCATTTTGCTTTAGCAAACCTTGCACGGCAGATTTGTTGCTGGGCTCGGCATACAGCACTACGCCGTCGGATACGCGCGCGACAAAAACCGGCCCCGCGGCCACCTGCCCCGGCACGGGTGCATCGGCAGCAGCAGGCACCGCCTGCGCGGCCTGCCCGGTTGGCGCAGCATCCGCTTGATTCGCCGGTGGTGTCTTGCTAAGTTGATCAGCCTCGTCATTCATGGCCTCATTTGCATTCGGCGCGGGCGTTGCCGCCACCGCTTCTTCAACCGCCGGCGCTACCACCGGCGTAGTCGCACAGGCGCCTAGCAGAGCGGCACAAACTATAACCAATAGTAATTTCGTCATCAATTCTCCTGGTTTCGATTGCTCATCCGCTACTTGCGCTTTGCTGCCGCGTTGGCCGCGATGCGCATGCGCAAGGCGTTGAGTTTGATGAATCCGGCGGCGTCTTTTTGATCATACGCGCCTTTGTCGTCTTCAAAGGTGGCAACGGTCGAGTCGAACAACGAATCGGTTTTGGAATCGCGTCCGGCTACGATCACATTGCCCTTATACAACTTCACACGCACCCAGCCGTTTACGTTGGCTTGCGATGCGTCAATCATGGTCTGCATCATCTTGCGCTCGGGGCTCCACCAATAGCCGTTGTAAATCATTTCGGCGTAACGCGGCATGAGTTCATCTTTCAAATGCGCCACTTCGCGGTCAAGGGTAATGGACTCAATGGCGCGATGCCCTTTCATCATAATCGTGCCGCCCGGCGTTTCATAGCAACCGCGCGATTTCATGCCCACGTAGCGGTTTTCGACCAAGTCCAAGCGGCCGATGCCGTGCTTGCCACCGAGCTTGTTGAGTTCGGTGAGCACCTCGGCAGGTGACATTTTTTTGCCGTTGATGGCAACAATATCGCCACGCGCGTATTCGAGATCGACATACTCGGCCTTATCCGGCGCTTTTTCCGGCGACACCGTCCAGCGCCACATGTCTTCTTCGGCTTCCTTGCTCGGGTCTTCAAGGGCGCGGCCTTCGTAGGAAATATGCAGCAGGTTCGCGTCCATCGAATAGGGCGAACCGCCCTGCTTGTGTTTCATGTCCACATTGATGCCGTGCTTCTCGGCATAGGCCAATAAACTTTCGCGCGAATTCAAATCCCACTCGCGCCACGGCGCGATGATTTTGATGTTCGGTTCCAGCGCGTAGTAGCCCAGCTCGAAACGCACTTGATCGTTGCCCTTGCCCGTCGCGCCGTGGGAGACCGCATCGGCATGCGTCGCACGCGCGATTTCTATCTGGCGCTTGGCAATCAACGGCCGCGCAATCGATGTGCCCAGCAAATATTCGCCCTCGTAAATCGCATTGGCGCGAAACATGGGGAAGACGAAATCGCGCACAAATTCTTCGCGCAGGTCGTCAATAAAAATTTCCTTGATGCCGAATTTTTTTGCTTTCTCGCGCGCCGGTTCCAGCTCTTCACCCTGGCCGATGTCGGCGGTGAAGGTCACGACTTCGCATTGATAAACGTCTTGCAGCCATTTCAAAATGACCGAGGTATCCAACCCGCCCGAATAGGCGAGGACTACTTTTTTGATGCTACTCATTAGGTTTTGTTCCTGGAAGTTATAAAATAATTGCTTATAATCAATAAGTTACACAATATCTGCGATGACCACATTTTCCATCAGTATTTTAACAGAACGCAACAGACCTAGACCTTGATTCAGAGCGAAACGACAAGCCTGCTACCATGCCGCATGGAAAATTTTCTATCACCCGACGCAAGCCTCTGGTCGCTCTTCGCATCGAGCTTTCTCGGCGCCACGCTATTGCCCGGCGGCTCTGAATTGGTGTTGATCGGCGTATTGAAAATGCATCCGCAACTATATTGGCCAGCGCTGTTGGTCGGCACAGTCGGCAACACGTTAGGCGGACTCACGTCCTATCTCATCGGCCGCATATTCCCTAAACCTGAAACACCGAACAAAGGTTTGCAGTACGTCGAGCGCTTCGGCAGCGCATCGTTACTGTTTGCGTGGGCGCCGATTGTCGGCGACGCGTTGTGCGTGGCGGCGGGGTGGCTGCGGCTGAATTGGCTGTGGGTGACGCTGTTTATGGCGGCAGGAAAGTTTTTGCGTTACCTGGTTGTCGCTTATCCCATTCAGGCTGGCCTCATTTAATCTCCCCGTCATTCCCGCGCAGGCGGGAATCCAGCAAAAATAAAAAAACCGTCGTAGGTCGGCAATCCCTTGCCGACATCAGCCTGAGCGATCGCAGAACCATTTGTCGGGAAAGGATTCCCGACTTACGCACTACCGAAATTTAACCAGCCTGGGCAGATTACCCTTGCCACGCACTCACCATGCATCAATTTGGCCAGATCCGTCTCCGACCAGAGCTTGCGCACGCCGGGTGGCAATACGGTGCCCATTAAATCATTGGCGTTGGCGCTGTGGTCGAGGCCGAGCAGATGGCCGTATTCGTGCATCAATACCGACAGCATGTCCATCTTGCCCTCAGCCGCACTGCCTGCCTTGGCGAGCCACAGGTCGGGGTTGGAAGTCGGCAGGAATTCTTCATTGCTGTCGGGTGTTGCGTCGATAAACCAGCCGTGGCCGGCGGCGTGGGTGTCGAGAAGAATGGTATCTTTGCCGTTCTCGTTGATCACTTCGCCAACTGCGCCTTTTCCGAGGGCATCAAAGCGGAACCCAACTTGCGTTATCGCCTCGTATGCACTTGCGTTAACGTGGGTTAATACTCCAGTATCGACGGTCTGTGCAATATCATAATCCTTGCCATCCGCACTGCTAATACGGCGCACAAGAGGACAATAATCTGGATCCAAATGTCCACGGACTTGGTTATCACTTACGCCAAAACGCACAATATATTTGATTTTGAGGTTTTTCTTTGCGGTCAGATCGCGCGCTTCAATGAGGAAAGTCGCTTTGTCCGTGCCCTTAAGTGAAGTTACTTCGATCGTGCCATGATAGTACGCGCTGGCATTAACGCCAGAATCAGTATCAATAGTCACGGGCGCAAGCTTAGTTTGCTCAAGTATGGTTACTCTTTTAATATCCAATTTATGATCGTAACTATCTCTGAAAAAATTCTTTAACATGCCAAAGTAAACCCAATATCCGGTCGCGCAGTCGCCAAAAGTCATGTTCGGTTTAGAGTTGGCGGCGGGAACTTGAGGCGCTAATGTGCTTGCCTGTTCAGGTGCCGCGCTGGCAACTATGGCAGGCATCGCTATAGTCGTCGTGTCCTGCGATGGCATTTGCGCTGCGAGATCAAGGGTAAACACGAGCGGTTCTCCAGTAAGATTGTCGGCCACCACATTAAGCAATTCCTGCGCATTTTGCAAATCGCTCCCAACAGTCGGGATTGGAGCGACCATGTCAGCGGCTACATTTGAATCGGCTATTAGTTGTAGGTCGGCAATCCCTTGCCGACATCAGCCTGAGCGATCGCAGAACCATTTGTCGGGAAAGGATTCCCGACCTACGCGCCCCCGCGCAGATGAGAATGACGGCGTATATGTTTATGCCTTCGCAGTTGCAATGCGTTAAAATGTTGCATTAGCAGCATTACTCATAAAGATTCCATGACCGCCCGCCTCAGAGAAATACCTTACAACTACACTTCGTTTTCCGACCGCGAAATTGTTATCCGCCTGCTGGGCGAGCCGTTGTGGCACACGTTGAATGACTTGCGTGAGGAACGCAAAACCGGCCGCTCAGCGCGCATGCTGTATGAAGTGCTGGGCGATATCTGGGTGGTGCAACGTAACCCGTATTTGCAGGACGATTTGCTCGACAACCCGAAACGCCTCGCGGCGCTGGTCGAGGCGCTGAAGCACCGCCTGCATGAAATTGAAAAGCGCCGCGTCAGCGATGCGGGTGACAACGCCGAAGAATTATTAACCGCGCAAAGCGAAGAGTCGCGCGTCGAGAAAGTCGGCGAATTATTGGTCGCGGCAAAAAAGGCGGTGGCCGATTTTGAACGGGAATTTGCCGACATCAAACAACTGCGCAAGAAAACGCAAAAAAAACTCAGCAACATTACGCGCGACGACAATATTCAGTTCGACGGACTCGCGCGCGTGTCGCATGTGACCGACGCGACCGACTGGCGCGTGGAATATCCGTTTGTGGTGATTGCGCCGGACACCGAAGACGAAATGGCTGGCATCGTCAAAGCCTGCATCGAGCTCGGCCTGACGATTATTCCGCGCGGCGGCGGCACCGGCTACACCGGCGGCGCGATTCCGCTGGATAAACTCTCCGCCGTGATCAATACGGAAAAACTCGACCGCCACGGCGCGGTGACGTTAATCAATTTGCCCGGCGTGACGGAAAAAGTCCCGACGATTTTTTGCGGCGCGGGCGTTGTCACGCGGCGCGTGATGGAGGCGGCGGAAGCGGCCGGATTTGTTTTCGCGGTGGATCCAACTTCCGCCGACGCATCGTGCATCGGCGGCAACGTGGCCATGAACGCAGGCGGCAAAAAAGCTGTGCTGTGGGGGACGGCGCTGGACAACCTCGCCTCGTGGCGCATGGTCACGCCGGACGGCGACTGGATGGAAGTCGAGCGGCAAAATCATAATCGCGGCAAGATTCACGATGTTGATATCGCGCATTTCAAAATCCGCAAGTTCACGCCGGACGGCAAAAAACAAATCAGCGAAAACACGCTTTCCATCGAGGGCGCGCGCTTTCGCAAAGAGGGCCTGGGCAAGGATGTCACGGATAAATTTCTCGCAGGTTTACCCGGCATACAAAAAGAAGGTTGTGACGGCATTATCACTTCGGCGACATTTATCCTGCACAAAATGCCGGCGTTTACGCGCACGGTGTGCTTGGAATTTTTCGGCCAAGTGAAAGATTCCGTGCCGAGCATTGTTGAAATCAAGGATTATCTCGACGCGCATCCGACGGCCGTTCTCGCCGGCTTGGAACATCTCGACGAACGCTATTTGAAAGCAGTGGGTTACGCGACCAAGGCGAAACAATCCGGCCGGCCAAAAATGGTGTTGATCGGCGACATTGTCGGCGACGATGAAAACGCTGTGGCCGAAGCCGCGTCGCAAGTGGTGCGCATCGCCAACGCGCGCACCGGCGAAGGCTTCGTTGCCGTCTCGCCGGAAGCGCGCAAAAAATTCTGGCTCGACCGCGCGCGCACGGCGGCGATCGCCAAACACACCAACGCGTTCAAAATCAACGAAGACGTAGTGATTCCACTCGACCGTTTGGGCGATTATTCCGAAGGCATAGAGCGCATTAACATCGAATTATCGACCAAAAACAAACTGCGCTTAAGCATTGATTTAATTGAGTTTTTTAATGGCGCTCTACCGCTGGCGCAAGACGATGAAAAAATTCCGGCGGCGGAATTATTAAATGGCAAACCGCAACAGGCGCGCGAGCTAATCGCCGCTGTGCAATCGCGCTGGCAATGGCTGCTGGATAACCTCGACGCGCCGCTGGCGCAATTTTCGCAGCGTTTTGCGACGCAGCTACAAGCTGCAGCGGGTGCTACGGTATTCAGCGCGCTGCAGGATCATTCGCTGCGCATTTCGTGGAAACAGGAAATCCTCGAACCGCTGCAACAGATTTTTATCGGCCGTTCGTTTGAGCCGATCATCAAACGCGCGCAGGAAATCCACAAACAGGTTTTACACAGCCGCGTGTTCATCGCGCTGCATATGCACGCGGGCGACGGCAACGTGCATACCAATATTCCGGTGAACTCGGACGATTACGGCATGCTGCAAGAGGCGAATGCCGCCGTGTCACGCATCATGCAATTCGCGCGCGATTTGAACGGCGTGATTTCCGGCGAGCACGGCATCGGCATTACCAAGATGGAATATCTGACCGATGCCGAGGTGGAAAACTTCGCGGCGTACAAACGCAAAGTCGATCCGAACGGACGCTTCAACAAAGGCAAACTGCTGCCCGGCGCGGATTTACGCAACGCTTACACGCCGAGCTTCGCGTTGCTTGGCGCGGAATCGCTCATCATGGAGCAAAGCGAAATCGGGGCGATCAGCGATTCGATCAAGGACTGTCTGCGCTGTGGCAAGTGCAAACCCGTGTGCGCCACCCACGTGCCGCGCGCGAATCTGTTGTACTCGCCGCGCAATAAAATCCTGGCGACATCATTGCTGACTGAAGCATTTTTGTACGAGGAGCAAACCCGGCGCGGCATTTCACTCAAGCATTTTGATGAATTCAGCGACGTGGCTGACCATTGCACGGTGTGCCACAAATGTTTAAACCCCTGCCCCGTCGATATTGACTTCGGCGAAGTGTCCATCGCCATGCGCAATCTGCTGCGCAAACAGGGCAAGAAAAAATT
>JAYTVC010000092.1:0-10685 GCA_043744215.1 Pseudomonadota bacterium | reverse complement strand
AGCGTGTCGCCATAATCGACACCGTTCAGTTCATTGAAATCAGCACCCGAGCCGCCGATACCATTACGCGCCCACAAAGGTTCTGTGCGGTAATTGAACCCCTTCTGCCCGGTGTCTTCCGCGTCGTCGGCCATACGATGATTGGGCATTGGTATACCGCGCTGGTTAAGACTTAAGTCGTCGTGAAAAACGAGGGTGAAATCGCGATATAAAAATTTTCCGTTGGCGTCGAACACGTCTTTCGCCATATTGGTGGCGGGCACTTTCTTACCTGTGGCCTTATCCGTCATGTTAATGTCACGCACCTGCGAATTTTTAGGTCCGATGACTAGCGCACCGACTGCGCCGTGGGAAGAATGTTTGATCACATCGCCAAAACTGCGCAAAGCGGCGACACCAAACTCAATTGGCGTATAACGAATCACACCTTTTTTGACACCCAATTTATCAACAATCAGCTCATCAAAACACTCTTCGACGCAGGGCGCAGGCGCAGGCTCGGTTCGCATCACTTTTCGGTCGCCGGCATACCAGATGTAGGTCGTACTGCCCGTTGCACAAACATCGGGAATAGAATTGGGGGAACCGGGAATAGGATTGGGGGAAACCAGTGAGCACTCATTCAGCCCAACATGAGTGCCATCATTATTGTAGGAATTCTGCGCCACTAATTGCGCGCTAAGACCAACATGGCTCGATATGCGCAATTGATTGAAATTGAACCCGTTTACAATAGGCGGCATCAGGTTGTAGCTCCAGCTCGCGCGGATCTGACTATCGCTCTCCGCATTGTTTCTTTTGGGTCCGTCAGGCAAATCTGGCGGCAAGGCATTGATCAATGTAACTTTGATGCAATCGCCGGCTGCGGCATGCAACACCAATGGCTCTAAGGTTTTGCCCTTATGCTGGCTGATGACTTTTTTGCGGTCCGTAGCCGTACTCGTAGTCTCGACAAAAACAATGGCGTTCGGGTCGTGAATATTGAATCGCGCGTTATAAACAAGTCCGCGCCCATCGGGCAACAAATCTCTGGCTAAAATAGCCGCTACATATTTTTCTTTTACCGGCGCGCGATTTTTATCCTGCGGGCATACGTCACTCCCATCTCCCTGAAATGCGTCCGGAACCGGCGTGACCGCTGACGCGGGTAAACGTCCCAGAAAAGCCTGGGTATTGATTCCGTAACTGCGCAACAATCCCCATGCGCCGTCCCACAAATTTTCAACCGCGGGCGATGAATACAGATAATCCGTCTGCAAAGCTTGCGTCGACGGTACTTCCACATCAAATTCAAAATGTTCGGAAATGCCGATTTGCTGGCCGTTCATGTAACCGGAATTCTTGGAATAGGGCTGCGCCAACCATTTATTGCCGTTGACAGAAAAGACATGCTGTTCTTCCTGGGATCCTTGAACCAGGTTCAGCTTGAGCGGGTCGCCTTGATAGGAAGCGAGAATCGGCGTGGCCGGGTCGCCATCAACACGCGACTTTTCGTCCCGCTTGATTCTATTCATAAATTTTGAACGCTCCTCTTCTTGTCGGTCGATGAGGGTTTTGAATACGCCGAACTCACTTTCATTGGCGATTTCGTTAGGGAAATTACGTTGAATTTTTCTTGCTTGCGATTCCATTTGCGTCGGCGTTTTTCTTATTGCCAGCTTCTCCCCGGATTTCACATGAATATTTGAACTGAAAACATTCGCCATATTTCCTTCATCATTCAGCTTTTGCTTGTATTCCACCGACTCCTTATCTTCTTCTGCCACACGTAAAGGAATGGGCTCATTGCGATAGTTGAACAGGCGCGTGCCAGGATCTTCTGCGGAAATGCCTTCAGGTTTCGGGCGCAGGCCGTAGCGCACGTTGTGCGGCAAATTCAATTCGCCTTCTTTGTTTGGCGGGTTTACCGGACGCAGGTTTTCGTTGTACAAAATGGCGAAGTCGGCAATAGCGAGGTTGTATTCGCGCCGCACTTCTCGCTTCAGGTTTTTCTTTTCTTCTTCGTTTTTTGCCCCAGCCATGCGCTGATCAAAATAGTCTTTCGGAAACGTGATATTCGCCGCGTAAGTTGTAGGGCCGCCGTCCTTGCGGCAAGGATGCACAATGGGCTTGCCGTCTTTCGCGCCGCCGATAAAGTTGAGCGCTCCGTTCTGGGTACAAGGCAGCGCGCCAGGGCCGCTGGGGAAGTCGTCTGCTATTTTGTCCATCGTGGTCCATACGGAGCCTCTGGGCTCAACCACCAGCGCCGAGTAAAAACCGTGCTGCTGGTGCGAGCTGGGGCCAAAGTGATCATGGCTGAACACGGCGCGCAAGGTGTGGTCCTGCCATTTATCGTTCAACACCGGGTCGGCCCACCAGCGTTGCATGGTGGATTGCGCACCACACCACGGGTTGTCGTCGTTGCCGCCCGCATCGGCGCAAAGTCCCAACGGTTTTTTTGTGCTGTTTGCCATGGCCCCACCGGCGCGGAACATCGGATGCGTTACGGGCTTCAGGATTTGGCTGCCACCCGTTTGTTGCTGATATTTATTATTGGCTTGGATACGCTCGCGTACTTCATCGGCGGCAAGCGTGCCGTCTTCATAATTCCAGCCGTTGCCTGAACCGTCGGACGAGGTCACATCAAATTTAACCAAATGAATGTGCTGGCCGATGGTGTCTGTGGGCGAGTAGATTTGAAAATCATCCAGATTGAGCACGCTCGGAATAAGGTTGGTTGCCTGAAACGTAATGCAGTCGCCAGAATTAGCGCGGAAGAACAAAGGCTCCGGCTGCCGTGTGCGATCCAGCGTCGCCGCCATGTCTTCTTCCAGCACAGGCATGCGCGCCTGCGGATCGTGCCAGCCGTATTTGTTCACCGTCATGTCGAACTGAATGTACGCCGCCTTGTATTTGCGCAACGGCGCATCAACGGGACACGGGTCGGCAAACGGTGCGCCCGGTTGTTCACGCAAACCGTTAATGACAAATTGCGTATCCGCATCCATATTCGGCAGAGTGCCGGCGGGAACGGCGGCGTTCTTCGATGCGTAGCCTTTTCCAGTCCAACGCGGCGCAGGCATGCCGCCAGCATTCCACGATTGCGGCACTTGCCGATCCTGTCCGCCAACGACATTGCCCCAAAAATCAAGTGTCAATTTGCCTGAGTGAAAATCCATCGCGGTTTGTTCTTCCGGCGTGATGCCGTTGGCGATGATGCGCACTTCTGCTGTTTCCAATTCCCGATGAAAGGCCAGTTGCGCCGGATCGCGGTTGAGTTTCCAGGTGCGTTTAGCGATGTATTCCTGCACCTGCCCCTCTTCAGCATCGCCTTTCGCTTTTAACAACGCTTGAACTTGTTGCGCATTGCCGAGGTCATGTTTTTTTTCTGTCGCTTTGCGGATCGTGTGCCGCGGCAAACCACCGTTGAGTTCGAGGCCGTCGTCGGCCAGTGCCAAATCCATGGGTGGCTGCGGCGGACGATGGCCTTTTTCAGCGGCAATATAAAACGGATAGCCGCGGAATTTTTCGCTCGGCAACGGTGCCAGCGCGCGGCCGGGAATCGGCACAATCGCCACATTGGGCGTGCCGCCTTCGATTTCGCCATCGGGTAAATTTCTCAGACGCGCATTGGGGCTTTTAACCTTGTCATATTCGCCTGGCATGCCGTCTTCAAACGAATCGTGATTACGCCACAACTCCCACATGCCTGCCGCGAAATGCGGATACAAATGGCAATGAAATATCGAATCACCCACGGTGAAATTGCGGTTGCCCGCACCGCCGTACTGGATTTCATAACTGAATACCGAGCCCGGCGACACGGTTTGCGAATCGAGGTAGCTCGCATTGGGGTCGTGTTGATCCTGCAACCATTGGTGCGCGTGCAAATGGAACACGTGCGTTTCTTTCGGCCCCGCGTGCATGTTGCGAAAGCGCACCGGGTCGCCCAGATATGAGTGATGCACGTTTGACGGGTCATCAGGATAAAGCGCCTCAACGCCTTTGCCATTGGCGTCGCGGCGCAAAATCATGGCAGGGTCGCCGTTAGCCCACGAGCTGAGAAAAAATTCTTCAAACTTACATTCAATGCAATCCTTCGCCGGTCCGATTCCTTTACGGTTGGCGAGCACCGTCGCGCCCATGCCGGCGGAGCCGTAATTGATGGCCATGCCGTCACCGATTTTACTGACGGGGTTGTCCTCGTCGGATAATTCGTAAAACGCCTGGAACACTTTGTTTTCGTCATGAAAGATGGATGTGAATTCGCGGAACGACAAACCGCAACTGGAAGCGGGCGAGCGCTTGTTGCATGCTTCCAGCACCTCCTGATTGCCGCTATTTTTCGGCATATACACGACGGCATTCAAATCCGAATGGCGGATATTATTTTGCCCATCGAGAATGGCGAGTTTGGCGTAATCGATTTTGGCGTAATCGACACTGCCGTCTGCCTGACGGGCCGCGTCGCTGAGTTGCGCGTGAGTGGTTTGCGAGCGATACCACATCGACCCGCGCGGCTGCACATTCACCGAGCCGAACATGCCCAAACCCAACTGGCCGCCGTCGCCCTCGCCGCCCGCCAATGCGCCGGTGGAATACAAAAAGTAGCCCCCTTCTTTTTTGGCATACCAGCGATAAACGGTTTTTTTGCCAGGCTGCACGAGCGATGACGGATTACGGCCCACATTGGCGCCGTCGGACGCGATGTTGTCGTAGTCAAGGCCGTTAACGTGCATCGAGGCGCGACGCGTGGCGGGATACTCGGTGTCGTTGGACCGCGGCAAGGGCACAGGTTTTTGTGACGCGGTTTCCTTCAGCGCATGTTCGGGCACGATGCGTTCAACGCCTCGACTGTCGCTCTGAACCACACCGGGTTGCGGCGAGAGCATATTCCAGAAAGTGACTTCGAGGCAGTCGCCTTCATTCACCCGCAGCACCAGTGGCCGCGCGCGCTTGTATGATTTGAATTTTATTTTTCCTGTCAGCGCGGCGGCCTCGGCTTCGCTGTTCCAGGCCGGCTCGACGTCATGCTTAAGCCCATACACCATACCAGCAGGATTGAAGGCACCAAATCGGTTAAAAGTGATGACGTGTTCGAATGCCGCGACTTCCGCCTTGACTGTATTAGCCGGACCGCATTGGGGCAATGCGCCGCTGCCCATTCGTTGGGGTGTGGCGCAGGCTGCGAGCAGGCATAGAATGGCAATGCCACCCATTATTCGCAGGCGGTTTATTTTGCCGTTGCTCTCCTTGTTTGTTTGCTTCATGCCGACTCCTCATTCGTAAAATTATTTTTTACCTTGGGATAATTCTTCGATTTGCGCAATCAAATCTTCCACCTTGGCGTAGGCGGCGATTTTTTTCCAATCACCTGCGCGCTCGTTGCCGATGAGCAGGATCGGGTTGTGGGCTTCTTTTACCTCGGCGTGCAGGCCGAGTTTGTAGAGGGCCCAATCGACATTTTCTTTTTTCCCGCCCAGAAACATCCAGCCCGCTTTGCCAGAAAAATGTTGCCGGATTTCACTAAGACGCTGCGCGTTGTCATCCTGCGGATTGACACTGATACTGACAAAGTGAACATCCTTGCCTAGCCGCTCGCCCAACGCGTCTTGCATCATGCGCAGCTTACCCAGTGTGACGGGACAGACATCCTTGCAGTCGCCATAAAAAGCATGGATGACCAGCAATTTGCCTTCGAGCACGTCGCTGTAGAATTTTTTGGTTCGGCCCTGCTCGTCGATGAGCGGAACATCGGAGAAATACTGGCGGGCGGCGGCGCTGCGGTCACCCTCCGCATGGACACTCGATGCTGAAATCGCCAACCCTATTACTAACGCGAAAGCGCGTTGTAAATGTGTGCCGCAAACTTTTGACATGAAACAGACTCCTTCATATCGGGTTACATTTCACTTGGTTCATACGAGTATAGGTAAGATTTGGTGAGCTTCAAGTATTCATTCGGCTAGGCCATTCGACTAAATTGAGCGCTGATTGAAACAATAAGACCTTGCGACAGTCCACCATCACAAACGAAAAATATTGATAATAATCAAATAGTTAAAGAATGATACGACGGCAGCAAGTCTTGGCTCAAATCAAATTTCTCCATCCTCGGCAAGCATAAAAAAAGGCTCCCGCAGGAGCCTTGTGTCGATGGATAAGAAAACGTTACTTGATCGTCATCGGATTGGTTGGATTACGTTGATGCAAAATTTCGTCATAGCGCATTTGCAACGCGGGCAAAATGCGCGGATGGGTTCCGGACATACCTGTTTAATACCAAGCGACTCTTAACTTACTTACGTACGTTCTTTCAATCTACTTCCGTGTCTGCGCAATTGTATTAACGCGCCCGCTACTAGGAACAGCCACACCGGATCAAGCGGCACATTATTGTTGCCCATTACACATCCGCCACCTCCGCTGCTCCCACTCGGCACCGGAGTCGGCGCGGGAGTCGGCGCGGGAGTCGGCGCGGGAGTCGGCACGGGTGTTGGTGTTGGTGTTGGTGTTGGTGTTGGTGTTGGCGTTGGTGCGGCAGTCGAAATCCCGCTCATTGCTAGTTGGACAGTTATTGGCTTCCCATCTGTCGTAATGGTCAATATACCTGTTTGCGTTCCTAATGTGGCGGGTAGGAAAGTAACACCGAACGTCGCGCTTGACCCGCGTGGAATCAGTCCGTTGGTCAAATTTGTCTTAAAAGCCTGAGAATTATCAATACTCAATCCGGTGATGGAGACATCGCTATTACCAGTATTGGACAAAGTAAACTGAAGGGTTTTACTACTAGATTGCAAGACAGAGCCGAAATCAAGCTGTGTAATATTTGGTGAAATATTACCAGTGAGTGCGCGCGCGCCTGCACGATGCATAGTAGTTGCAGTAGCGGCATTTGGATTGAGCTCAATCGCAGTCGTGCTGGTGGGCGCTCCCTTTGCATCAATAGGGATACGATAAGCCTTCCTGCCTGTGGTGGCATCGGGTGCGACGAAAGTAATGAAATCATCGCCCCCCCAGAAGCTAGGCTGACTGCCAGTATTCAAACCATTTGGTCCAAGACCAAACACTTGGTGAGGAGTTTGTGTTTCCAAATCATATGAATATACTGAGTAAAACACATTGGCAGGATCACGCCTATCTACGACATCAAGTGCAATGATGTTTCGGCTGTTCGTTGCAAACACGGGATTGCCAATATCGAGTCCCGGGTCTTGGCTGGGAAGTAAATATTGAATTTGGCGAGTCAACAGATCTGACCTGCCAATTGTCCAATATCTGTTACCACCTCCAGTCGGCGTACATGGGTTGCTGGGTAGGGAAATACAGTTCAATGCATCAAAAACAAGATATCGGCCGGCATAATCAAAATTTATTGAATCGGCATACAGCACTGTATTCTGAGCAACAGTGCCCGTCTGATAATTTTCCGGGGTTAGGGTGATATCAAAGTTACTTGCGCCTGTGGCGTCGCTCAAATCCAAAACATGTATCTGATTGTCGGTAGCGCTCGTAGTGGTAAATGCGAAATAACGCAAGTCAGGCGAGACGGAAATACTATTATATGACCCGCTTGTCGTAAGCGTATTTCTGCTTATTAGGTTGAATGTAGCTGGGTCAAACTCCGTAACCTGAATATTCCCAGCAGTATCAACATATAAAATATCAGTCAGCGTTCGATTGGAGGCGTCTTTGTAAGAAACAACCACAGGGCGTTTATGAGCCACATTCAGCGCGACTGAATTGGCTGGCCCTCTTGTATTAGTCGCATCGTAACCTGCAAACGGCACAGCAAATTTTTGAACATAGATGTCATACGACTCGGAAGATGGCACAAGCGGAATGACTGATTTAGTCAGATAAACCATCATGTCACTTCCAATAACTGAATCTGTAGAAGTCGGCGCAGGCAGAGGATTAGCATTATCGGTGACCTCGACGATGTCCCATGCCCTTGCCACCGCTACTTCGTCTCCAGGAAACAAATCCTTTGCAGCCAGGATAGTCGCACGGCGCGCATCAATAAATTGCGATGATTGCAGCAAATAAGTCGTCAGCGCGCGGTAGTAAATTTTCTCGGTATGTGCACGACCGATACTGGTGCCAAGACCCTCTGCCGACAATCCTTCCGCCATCAAATAGGCGGCGCGATTGGGAATACCGCTATTGATATGCACGCCACCGTTATCACCATTTTTAGTTTGTGGTAGTTGTCGATATTCACTCATCTTACTTGGTTGCGGATCTAAACCAAGGCGGGGATTAGCCATGTTACGCAAGTAGAATGGAGCAATCTTTATACAACCTTCACCGAGCGTCCAGTTTGCTCGATCTACCATGGCACCGAAAAAATCGGCGAATGATTCATTCAGCGCTCCACTTTGATTCATGTAGATTAGTCCAGCAGTATTTTGGATCACGCCGTGGGTCATTTCGTGTGCAGCGACATCCAGGCACCCAGCTAAAGGCTTAGTGGTAGCATCACCATCACCATATAACATATACGGTGAATTCCAATTTGCATTACCATAATTGACACCTACGTGTACTACTGCTTGAATACTGCCATTATTACCATCGATACTATTCCTAGCGTGAATATTTTTGTAATAATCAAACACCATCCTAGTATTGAAAGCCGCACTCACGGCTGTTGCATCCCACGCATTGAGTGAACTACTCGTAACGAAATTGGTTGGATTGAAGGTGTTGCTGGCAGTCTCGATAAAAGTATCACTTCTTGCCTTTCCCGCAATTAGTGCTGCTATAGGGTCGTATGCCACGCCATCATTGATATTACTGGGCGTATTAGGGTCAACTAAGTAAAAACCGCCGTTACCCGACCAGGCGGTAAAACTGCGCGCTTGACCATTCAAATCCGTACCGCTACCCGTCACTACTGCGCTTTGAATATTATCGATACGGTCAATCACCTTACCGGTTTGCGCATCGACAAAATGTATCCAGTGTTGGTTCAGCGCAGGTTTGGTCACCACTTTATAAGCCAACGTCATCGCACCTTTGTCCGCAGTGTGAATAACCAATTCGCTTTCTGGCGCAGGAATTTTATGCACGCCCAAGCCTAAATCTTTGTACACGGCAGTATGCGCAGCATCAACAGTGACAGACGGATTGACATCGATAGCGCGCGGCGTAGGTTCGTGACGGCCCTGCAGTAGCGTAACTTCACTAGCCGCATCCGAATGCACCAACAACTCTTTGCCGAACAACGGCACGCCTTTATAAGTCTGCTGGAAGCGCAAATGCGTATGGCCGTTGGCTTCGGTATTTTCGCGCGTGAGTTTCGCTTCTGCGCTGGGGTCGTCCATTTTCAACAAGGTGCGATTATCGGTGAGGAATTTTTTTGCGCTTGAGCGCGCGTCGCCTGTTTGCGTAATCGATTCTTTTTTGAATACAGTTTTTTTCGGCAATTCCAGATGCGACAGCGTGCCGTTGCGCTGATCGAAATGGGCTTTGATGCCGCCGCCCATTTCATGCATTTTGTTCAGCACGCGCACCTGTGCATGTTGTTCGGCGCTAACGAGAGACGACGCAATGGGCGCAATGTCCAATGGGGGACGCGAAAATACCTCGCGCAATTTGCCGCCCAGATTTTCCTGCCGGATAGTATTCTCGGCGCGCATTTTAGAAGGAACGCGGTTGGCTTTATGCTGCCACGCCGTTTCGCGCGCGCTGCGCTGCCTTGTCATGCCGGCCAATTTCGCCGCGTGTTGTTCCGGCGCGAGCGAAAAACTCTTCATGCGGTTCGGTTGCGGCGTTTCAGTGGCTGAAAATCCAGCTAGAAACATTACCGAACTGATCACGGCGGCATGAAGCTTGAATTTTGATTTGCGCGATTTAGTCATAAAAATATTTCTCCGAACGATTTTTGATAAATTAATTTTGGCTGGGTGAAGCTGAAATCCGGTTCAAAACCAAACCGGTTTCGGCATCGACGAAAACCATGCTTCGGCGCAAACTTCGCATCACCGTCACCATATGAACTAGGCGCGGTAATCCTTCATGGGTATAAATATAAAGCTGGTTATCCTGCGCATTCGCGCCGTCTCCCACTGCATTTGTCGCGGTATTGGCGGCGGCGGCTTTATCCAATCTCGGCACTATGGAAATTTTTTGCGCGATGGGTTGAATGCTGCCAGTTGTTGAGTTCGCTACATCTTGCGCATTCAAGTGAACCAGAATTTGCTGACCCCAAACCGGAACACCTTCATGGCTTTGCTGAAAACGAACATGTTTTTGCTTTAATTCATCGACACGTTCGTTGATGAAGGTCAATTCTTTACACGGATCGGTAACGCGGTGCGCGCCGGGATTGGCTTTGAGGTAGGCTAGTGACGGAGCCAGAAATTTTGCTTGTTCGGATTGTGCGGATGTAAACGCGGCGCAGTCTGCCAATTGCAGGGAATTATCGGTGGCGCAGGCGGATAACATTTGCAGGGCAAACAGCCACGAAAAAATTCGGTGGAATGATTGGTATTTTTGCATTCTCGCTCCCTTGTTTTTCACAGCTTAGCTGACTACCTGCGGCTTGTTTAGCGAATTGTGTTAATCATTTTCAATGATTTATAACATTATGATTATATTAATTTTGGTAATTAGGGCGTTTCGTAACCAGAGTATCCTGGGAGATACGTATGGTTACCATAGACAAAACGACCGGTAAATGGAGCGTGTTTAGTTGTGCG
>JAYTVC010000091.1:0-41463 GCA_043744215.1 Pseudomonadota bacterium | reverse complement strand
CAAATGGGCGTCGATATCCGCGAAAACCTGCCCGCCATTCGCCTCGAGCAGGATGCAAAAACAGTCTCCGGCGTGGTGACGCCAACGGGAAAATTGAGTGCTGGTAAGTATATACTCACATCCGGCGCGTGGACTTGTAACTTATTGAATATAAACAATAATTTTAAACCCGTGCGCGGGCAGATGTTGCTTTTCAAAGCATCGGCCGGACTTTTGAAACACATTATTTATCGTGATGGCGTGTATGTGATTCCACGTCGCGACGGACATATTCTGGTAGGCAGCACCGTGGAAAATGCAGGCTTCGATCAATCGATTACCGCTGAAGCCAAGCGGACTTTGCACGCGGCTGGCGTCGAGATGTTCCCCGCGTTGGTTGCAGCAACATTTGTCAGTCAATGGGCTGGCCTGCGCCCCGGTTCGCCAGGCAACCTGCCGTTAATTGATCGCCACCCGCAATGGGAAAACTGCTTTGTGAATACCGGCCATTTCCGCTACGGGCTGACGATGGCCCCCGCTGCCGCGCACTTATTGGTATGCAAAATGCTTGATGAAACGCCGCCGATTCCGCTGGCACCTTATTCCTGGCCGCACATTGTGTGAAAACAAGTTAGACAAACCCTCCAACGTCTCCTAGAATGAAAATATGGATTCGCCCCTTTACACGCCCGACGCCATTCCTGACCTGCTGCGGAAGCACGACATCTCGCTGACGCACCAGCGCCTGCAGATCGCGCAGGTGATGTTCTCCTGCCGCCAACATTGGTCGGCGGATCAGATTTTGTCGCAGGTCAATAAAGACCATCCCGAAACCTCTAAAGCCACGGTATACAACACGCTGAAATTGTTTCTGGAAAAAGGTTTGCTGCGCGAAGTGATTATCGACCCGGCCCGCGTGTTTTACGACCCCAATATCACCCCGCATCATCACCTCTACAACATTGAGACCGGCGAACTGACCGACATTGACGCCAGCCACGTCGAAGTCAGCGGCCTGCCCCCGTTGCCCGATGGCCTCACCCACGATAGCGTGCAAATTATCGTACGCGTGCGCACCGCCCATTAAGCGTTTCGTTTGCCCGAACATTGCCCAGCGTTTATAATCTGCCTACGCTGTTGTAGCTCAGTTGGTAGAGCAACTGATTCGTAATCAGTAGGTCGGACGTTCGATTCGTCTCAACAGCACCAAAAAATTCCCGGCTGGAACGCTTCCATGATCGTCCACGATATTCTCACCAACAAAGGCGGTACGCTCTATCACGTCGGATTGAACGTAGCGATGGTGGATGCGGTGGCGTTGATGGTGCGCCACAATATCGGATCCGTTCTGGTAATGGAAGGCGAAAAAGTCTACGGGCTGATTACCTTGCGCGAAATTCTGCGCGGCCAGCACAAACTGGGCGAAGGGTTCAGTCGTGCCCCAGTTACCGAAGTCATGAATCCCAAACCGCTCGGCGTAACAACGGACGACTCGGTAGATCACTTACGCCGACTGATGACCGAAAACCATATCAGCCACACGCCAGTGTTCGAACAAGGCAAGCTGGTGGGCATTTTGTCTTTCCACGACGTCGCCAAAATGGCCCTCAAAGACGCCAGCTTTGAAAATACCCTGCTAAAAAATTATATAAAAAACTGGCCCGCCGCCCAGTAAGATTCGGCAGGCTTTGACAGGGCTTATCCACCTCGCGCTTTTACAGACATAACCTGGTCCCACCACCCCCGGTAGACGGGCAATGCCGGTTGCGCTATTTCTGCGACCGGATTTTATGCTGCACCCGAACGCAAACTTGTATTAAATATGGCTGCGCACCTTGGAAATGACGCGATTGTTTCCTAGACTTCAGTCATAGCATGTCGACAAAAATAAAAGAAAAATATGCCTTACTCTCAAACGAGCGCAAACATGGCCAAGATTGATTTTGCACGATGGACCCCTCAGCAATTGCAAGATGCCCTGGCAAAAACGGACGCTGCGCAGCAAGCGTGGGCACAAACGTCGTTCGAGCAACGGGCCCAACATCTGTCGCGGGCTGCGGAACTGCTGCGCAACCAGCGCGACAGCCTCGCTGCGACCATCACTTTTGAAATGGGCAAGCTCGGCAAAGAAGCCCGCGCCGAAGTGGAAAAATGCGCGCTCAATTGCGATTACTACGCGGTGCACGCTGAACATTTTTTAGCCGATGAACCCACTCGCTCCGACGCGGGTAAAAGTTACGTTGCGTATTTTCCAATCGGCGTCGTGCTCGGTGTGATGCCGTGGAATTTTCCGCTATGGCAGGTGTTTCGCTTCGCCGCACCCGCGCTGATGGCCGGTAACGGCGTGGTGCTCAAGCATGCCTCCAATGTGCCGCAATGCGCCGCCGCCATCGAGAGCATATTTCAAGACGCCGGTTTCCCCGCGCATTTATTCACCACGCTGCCCATCGGCGCAGACATGGTCAACCAGGTCATCGCCAGCCCCCACGTGCATGCTGTTACCTTGACCGGCTCCGAGCCCGCAGGCAAAGCGGTGGCTGCCTGCGCGGGAGAACATTTAAAAAAATGCGTGCTCGAACTGGGTGGCTCCGATCCGTTCATCGTGCTCGCCGATGCCGATCTGGATCTGGCGGTGGAACAAGCCGTCATTTCGCGCTATGCCAACTGCGGCCAATCGTGCATCGCGGCCAAACGATTTATTTTGTTACCGCCAATCGCCGACGAATTTGTACGCAAACTGAAAGACAAAATTTCCGCACTCAAAATCGGCGACCCAAACGAAGACAGCACCCAGCTTGGCCCCATGGCCCGCGTTGATTTGCGCGATGAATTGCACCAACAAGTGAAAGATTCCATCGCACAGGGCGCCGTTGCCGCAATCGGCTGCGAGCCGCTGCAACGGCCCGGCGCATTCTATGCACCGTCGATACTCGATCACGTCACGTCAACCATGCGCGCCTATCACGAAGAATTATTCGGCCCCGTGGCGATAGTCATCCGCGCCCAAAACGAAGCCGACGCCGTGCGCATCGCCAACGATTCGCGCTTTGGCTTAGGCAGCAGCGTGTGGAGCCGCGACTACGAACACGCAGAACAACTGTCGGAAAAAATTCAGGCCGGTGCCACTTTTATCAACGGCCTGGTGAAATCCGATCCACGCTTACCGTTCGGCGGCGTGAAAGCCTCGGGCTTCGGACGCGAGTTGTCGTATCACGGCATCCGCGAATTCACAAACACAAAAACGGTATGGATCCGCGAAGGCAAAACCGAAAAAGAACGCCGCGAACAGGAGAGACGGCGCATTGAACGTCGAAATTAAAATGCGTTAATGGTCGCGCTACACAATAAAAAAACCACCGCAAGCGGTGGTTTTTTAATGTCAAAAATATTGAATATAATCAATTAGTTACCCAAGAAACAAAGTATAGGCTGGATTGCCGCTTTCATCGACATAAGCGTAACCTAAAGTCTTGAGGAAATTTTTGAACGCGGCTTTTTCTTTTGGCGGCACTTGCAAGCCGACGAGCACACGGCCGTAATCCGCGCCGTGATTGCGATAGTGAAACAAACTGATATTCCAGTCGTGTCCCATTTTATTCAAAAAATTCATCAGCGCGCCGGGCCGCTCGGGAAACTCAAACCGATACAACATTTCATGCACCGCATTCGGCGCACGGCCACCGACGAGGTGGCGCACATGCAGCTTGGCCATTTCGTTGTCGGATAAATCCACCGCTTTCAAACCGTTGCGCTTCAACAAACTCACCAGTTGTTTGGCGTCGTTAGGCTGCTGCATGGCGACGCCGACAAACACATGGGCTTCACGCTTGTCAGAATAGCGGTAATTGAATTCCGTGATATTGCGCTTGCCCAGCAGCGAGCAGAAATGTTTGAAACTGCCCGGTGTTTCAGGAATCGTCACCGCTAAAATTCCCTCGCGCCGCTCACCCAGCTCGGCACGCTCGGCGACAAACCGCAGGCGATCAAAATTCATATTCGCGCCACAGGCAATCGCGATGAGATTTTTATTTTTTATTTTCTCCCGCGCCGCATAGACTTTCGCGCCCGCCACACCCAATGCGCCGGCGGGTTCAAGAATCGAGCGCGTGTCATCGAATACGTCTTTCATTGCGGCGCAAATCGCTTCGGTATCGACGAGAATCACTTCATCGACCAGCTCGCGGCAGATGCGGAAGGTTTCTTCGCCGACCTGTTTTACCGCTACGCCATCGGCAAATAAACCCACTTGAGATAGCAGCACGCGCTTGCCGGCTTTGAGCGAACGATCCATCGCGTCAGCATCTACCGGCTCGACGCCGATGAGTTTAATCTCGGGCCGCAGGCGTTTCACATAAGCGGCGATGCCCGCCATTAAACCGCCGCCGCCGATGGCAACAAAAATCGCTTCGATCGGGCCATTATGCTGACGCAAAATTTCCATGCCGATGGTGCCCTGCCCCGCAATCACCAAAGGATCATCAAAGGGGTGGATGTAACTCAGGTTATATTTGCGCATCAGCGTTTGCGAATGGGCAAAAGCTTCGTCGAAAGAATCACCATGCAATACGACTTTCGCGCCGCGAGCGGCGACCGCATCGACTTTGATTTGCGGCGTGGTCGCTGGCATCACAATGGTCGCCTTGCAGCCGAGCTTTTGCGCACCGAGCGCAACGCCTTGCGCGTGGTTGCCGGCCGAGGCGCAAATGACGCCGCGCTTCAACTGCTGTTTGGAAAGATGCGCCATTTTGTTGTAAGCGCCGCGCAGCTTGAACGAGAACACCGGCTGCATATCTTCGCGCTTGAGTAACAAATTGTTTTGCAGCCGCGCCGACAATTTCGGCGCGCTATGCAAAGGGCTTTCTATCGCCACATCATAGACGCGGGAATTCAAAATCATGTCGAGATAATCGGTGCGCATGGAAATGTTTTGTTTATTAACAATAATTTTGCAGAGGGAGCAGATTAACAGGAATCGACGCGTTTCAGAAGGGTGAAGCCGGTTTTTTCAAAGCCGCGTTGTATTGATTCAACGTTAACGCTATGCTTGCGCACTTATTTGGAGAGCAACATGACGCAAGACGAACTCAAACAGGCCGTGGCACGTGCCGCAGTGAAGTATGTGCCCGACAATGCCCTCATCGGCGTGGGCACCGGCTCGACGGTGAATTTTTTTATCGCGGAGCTGGCAAAAATAAAAGACCGCATTCAGGGTGCCGTATCCAGCTCGGAGGCCAGCGCCAGATTGCTCAAAGCGGCGGGCATTCCCGTGCTCGACCTCAACAACGTGTATGAGTTGGCCGTGTATGTGGACGGGGCCGATGAAGTCACCGAACATCGTGCCATGATCAAAGGTGGCGGCGCGGCGCTCACGCGGGAAAAAATCGTCGCGGCGGCAAGCAAACAATTTGTGTGTATCGCCGATGCTTCAAAACTGGTCGGGGTGCTCGGCAATTTTCCATTGCCGGTAGAAGTCATCCCCATGGCGCGCAGCTACGTGGCGCGGCAACTCATTAAACTCGGCGGCGAACCACGCTACCGCGAAGGCGTTGTCACTGACAATGGCAATGTCATTCTCGACATCCACGGATTGAAAATTCTCAACCCGGTGGAAATGGAAACAGCGATTAACCAGATTACCGGCGTGGTCTGCAACGGCATATTCGCGCGGCGTTCGGCGGATGTGGTGTTGCTGGGTAGCGCCCAGGGTATCCGAACCATTTAATTCCAATAATCTGCCAAAGGAGTTTTCGTGCCTCTCATCACCCTGACCATTCGCAAAAACAAAACCCTTGAATTCAAGTCCGCTATATTCAGCGCCGTCCATAGCGCCCTCGTGGCAGCGGGCGTACCGGAAACGGACAAGTTTCAGCGCGTACTCGAATTAGGTGCGGAAGATTTTCGTTTCGATGCCCGCTACCCCGATCTGACTTCTCCGCGCACCGATGACTTTGTGCTGATCGAAATTTTGTTTTCCGTTGGCCGCAGCGTGAAAATCAAAAAGAAAATCCTGGCGGAAATTATCGCCGGCCTTGTGAAGAATCCTGGCCTCAATGCGGAAAACGTGATGGTCGTATTTATGGAAACCCAGTGGGAGAACTGGTCGTTCGGCGGCGGGCGGCAGATTCATATCTAAAAAATTTCGGCCATGCTGGCATTCCCATGAAGGCGGGAATGACAGAAATCGATGCGCGTTCTTGATTGTTACATTGCTAAATAATTCAATATAATCAATTAGTTACAGTTATTCTGCTTGAAGCATTTCCGGCGTCATCATCACGCGCAAAACAGTCTCGAACTTCCCGCTGCGATGCCGTGCCTCAAACCACCACACCGACGCTTTTTTAATATCCACGTCGCCATCGTGATCATCGATTAACAACGCCGCGATCTGACCCAAGGTTGGTTGATGGCCGACGATCAGAAAATTTTTTTTCGATTGCGGCCAGTTTACATAGGTCAACACATCACGCGCGATAGCATTCACCGCGATTTCTTTCGTCGTTTCCATCGGCAGGTGCAAAGCTTTGGCCGTCTGCTGCGCACGCAATGCCGGGCTCACCAGCACGCGTACATCATGGGGAAGCAGCGGCTTCAACCATTGCGCCATCTGTGCGGTTTGCTGCAAACCTTTGGCCGTCAGCTTGCGCGCAGCATCGTCGATGTGGTCTTCCGCATCAGCGTGGCGCCAGAGGATGAGGTTCATGATTTTTTAACAACTTGAAAAATAATAACGCCGTCATTCCCGCGCAGGCGGAAATGACAGAACAGGTTGCAGAATCTGGCCATTATTTACTTGGCGGCACATACCCCTGCGCCATCTCCGCGCCTTCGCCAAAGAAATGTTTTTCCATTTGCTCTGCTAGATATTTGCGCGCCTTGATGTCGGCCAGATTCAAACGGTTTTCATTCACCAGCATCTTCTGCTGCTCCAGCCATTGCTTCCACGCCTCTTTCGACACATTGTCGAAAATACGCTTGCCCAATTCGCCGGGATACGTCGGCACGTCGAGACCTTCGGCTTCACGTTTCAGTTTTACACACATCACAGTACGGGACATTTCATTGCTCCTTAAAATTTCATTGCTGCTTAAAAAATGGTGCGTGCGCTGTGCGCACGATGATTAAACTTTATTGGGTTCATTTCGTGCGCATGGCACTACGTTGATTTTTCCTGGTTACGCGCCAATCCCTTTCACAAATATCTTCGACCGCCTGTCATAGTTATAAAGTATCTGTTTTTTTTCTGGCAATTGCGCGAGATCCGATTCAACAAAACCCCGCTCAACAAAAAAGTGCATGGTGCGCGTGGAGAGTACAAACACTTTATTAATATTTTGCGATTGGGCTTGTTTCTCCATGTAATTCAACAAACGTTCGCCGCGCCCGGCGCTGCGAAAATCCGGCGTGACAGCGAGGCACGCCAACTCGGCAGCAGCCTGATCGGGGAATTTATACAACGCAGCGCAGCCGATGATGATGCCGTCGTGTTCGAGCACGGAGAAATTATTGATTTCTGTTTCCAGCACTTCCCGCCCGCGCTTCACCAGCACGCCCTGCTCTTCCAGCGGCTCGATGATTTGCAGCAGGCCGCCCACGTCGTCGATGGTGGCCTGGCGGATATTTTCCAACGAATGTTTGGTGACCATGGTGCCGATGCCGTCGCGGGTGAACAATTCCATCAGCAGCGCGCCATCGACATGGCGCGAAATCAAATGTGTGCGTCCCACGCCTTGTTTGCAGGCTTTGATGGCCGAGGGCAAATAGAGTTTGGCATCGTCGGACAAATGCATGGCACTGTCGACGAGTAAAGCCTCCGCTTCCTTGGCCGTGAGTTCTTCGTGCAACAAGCCTCTGGCGTCGTGAATGCCATTGGTATCCATCATGAAAATCAGTTTGTCAGCTTTGAGTTCGATGGCCGTTGACGTTGCCACGTCTTCGAGCGTGAGGTTGAACACTTCGCCCGTGGGCGAATAACCTAGCGGCGATAACAAAATTACTTCCTGTTGTTCGAGCCGTCGGTTGATGCCGACCACGTCGATTTTGCGTACCTCGCCTGTCTGCATGTAATCGACACCATCGACCACGCCGACGGGTTTGGCGGTAATGAAATTGCCCGACGCCACGCGGATGTCCGCACCCTGCATCGGCGTGTTGGCCAGCGCGACGGAAAACAGCGCTTCGATTTCCACTCGCAACGTGCCGCACGCTTCCATCACGCAAGTGAGCGCGGCGGGGTCTGTTACACGACGGCCATTGACGAATTTGGTTTCGATGCCGCGCTCTTTCATCTGGTATTCCACCTGCGGACGCGCGCCGTGCACAAGCACGATGCGCACATCAAGGGCGGCGAGCAGATTGATGTCGTGGGTCAGCTCCCAGAATTTTCCGTCGGACACCACTTCGCCACCGAAAGCGACGACAAAAGTCTTGTCGCGAAACGCGTTGATATACGGCGCGGCCGAGCGGAACCATTGCACAAACGCTTCGGTTTTGAATTGCGCTTGCGGCTCGGGGCTGGCGGGTATCGGTTGGGCAGAAGCGGTCATCGCGTGTCCTTTTGGAATCATTGAATGAAATTATACAGACGAATTAAAGCTGCGGACTCAATAATCCCCCCACAACACATTCATCGCCGCCAATGCCGCCAACGCTGCGGTTTCCGTGCGCAGCACGCGCGGGCCCAGGCACACGGGCATGAAGCCCGATTGAATCGCCAGCGTTTCTTCATCATCCGAAAATCCGGCTTCGGGGCCGCATAAGAGCATTATTTTATTTGTTAAATTATTCATTATATTCAACGAGTTACTACCACGCGGCGAAAGCAGTAATCGCATCACTTGCTTATCACTGGTTGCCACAAAGCTTTCAAATTTTTCTACTTCATGCACAACGGGAATCCGGTTGCGCCCGCTTTGTTCGCAAGCCGAGATCGCCACTTGTTGCCAATGTTGCTGGCGTTTTTGTGCGCGTTCTTCGGTGAGACGCACGATGCTTTTGCGCGTTTCGATGGGTGCGAAAACGGACACGCCGAGTTGCACGGCTTTTTGCAACGTATCGTCCATTTTGTCGCCGACCGACAAACCTTGCGCCAGCGTGATATGCAGCGGTGACTCACGTTCTATGTTGAGGTGCTTGCCCACATCGACCAACACGTCGTTTTTGCTCACGTCGGCGATGCTCGCTTCGTATTCGCCGCCTTCGCCGTTGAACAGCGTGACCAGATCGCCGCGACGCAAACGTAATACGCGCGCGACGTGATGGGCGGCAGCTTCGGGCAAGTGAATCTGCACGGCGCGGGATAAATTAACAGGACAATATAAACGGGGAATCATGAAATTATTTTTTGGCGCAGTAACATAGCGCACCGTGTTAAAATGACGTCCTCAATTTTACGCACGAAAATCCCGCTGCGGCGGAATAAAAATTTCATGTTGAATTCCGTTCTTGCCGCTGTAAAAGCCGTTGCCCGCGATGAAATCATGCCGCGCTATCTCAAGGTGGCCCACGAACGCAAAGCCGACGGCAGCCTCTCGACGCAAGCAGACCTCGCCTCTCAAGCCGCCCTCAATATCAGCCTGAAAAAAATTATCGATTGCCCCGTCCTCGGCGAAGAAATGACCGACGCGCAGCAGCGCGACATCTGGGCGCACAAAGGCGACATGTTGTGGTGCGTCGATCCCATCGACGGCACGACCAATTTTGTCAATGGCATTCCGTATTTCGGTGTGTCCGTCGCGTTGATGAAAAACCGCCAGCCCGTCATTGGTGTCGTTTACGATCCTGTGGCCGACGAAATTTTTTATGCAGAAAAAGGCAAAGGCGCATTTTTGAACGGGGTGGAATTGCCGATCAAGGAACGCGTGCCGAGTTTGCGCGAAGCCGTGGCAGAAATCGACCTTAAGCGCCTCGACCACAAACTCGCTGCTGCGCTCGCCAGCCAGCCGCCGTTTTCATCCGCGCGCAATTTCGGCGCTAGCACGCTCGACTGGTGTTACGTCGCCGCCGGACGCTTCGACATGTATTTGCACGGCGGCCAGAAATTATGGGATTACGCCGCCGGCTCGCTGATTCTCGCGGAAGCGGGCGGCAGCATGTGCTCACTCGATCACGATGATTTTGCGGCCGGCGATGTGTGGACGCGGTCGGTCATCGCGGCGTTGCATCCCTCAGTATTTGCCGAATGGAAAGCCTGGTTGAAGCAGCACCAAATGTAAGGTGTTCATTATGTTGAATATAAGCATTCGTTAAATGAAGTGCGAAAATAAAATGTTAAAATCGGGCTCTTAGAAAAATTCTTTGCAAGCGGAGCCCTCCCCATGAATGCACCCCAGGCCAACCCCATGACCACGACTCAACAAGACATCACCAATGCCATCCGCGCGCTTGCCATGGACGCGGTGCAGAAAGCCAACTCGGGCCACCCCGGCATGCCAATGGGCATGGCGGAAATCGCCGAAGTGTTATGGCGCCGCCATTTGCATCACAACCCGACCAATCCCCATTGGGCCAACCGCGACCGCTTCGTCGTGTCCAACGGCCACGGATCGATGTTGCTCTATGCGTTGCTGCATTTATCCGGTTACGATTTATCCATCGACGAAATAAAAAATTTCCGCCAGTTGCATTCCAAAACGCCGGGCCATCCCGAATACGGCATGACACCGGGCGTCGAAACGACGACCGGGCCATTGGGCCAGGGCATCAGCAATGCCGTCGGCATGGCCATTGCCGAAAAAATTCTCGCGGCGGAATTCAACCAGCCCGGTTTAGACATCGTCAATCATTACACCTACGTTTTTCTCGGCGACGGCTGCATGATGGAAGGCATTTCACACGAAGCCTGTTCGCTCGCAGGCACGTTGGGTTTGGGCAAGCTGATTTGTTTTTATGACGACAACGGCATTTCCATCGACGGAAAAGTCGAAGGCTGGTTTACCGATGACACGCCAAAACGATTTGAAAGTTACGGCTGGCAAGTCATTGCTAACGTGGATGGCCACAACCCCGACGCGATTGACGCGGCCATCAAGCAGGCGAAAACCAATGCCAATGCGCTCAAGCCTACGCTGATTTGCTGCAAGACCGTGATCGGCCAGGGCTCGCCCAACATGGCCGGCACCGACAAGGTTCACGGCGCGGCGCTGGGCGATAAAGAAATCGCCGCCACGCGCGAAGCCATCGGCTGGGGCTATCCGCCGTTCGAAATTCCCAATGAAATTTATGCGTTGTGGGACACACGCAAAAAAGGCGCGAGCTACGAGGCAGAATGGAACATGAAATTTCTGTCTTACGAAAGCGAGCATCCCAGGCTCGCCACCGAATTCAAGCGCCGCATGAACGGCGATTTGCCTGCCAATTGGCATGAGCACACGCATAAATTGCTCGCTGCCGCGAACGAAAAAGCAGAAACCATTGCCACGCGCAAAGCCTCGCAAAACGCCATCGAGGGCATTGCGCCCGCGTTGCCGGAATTGCTCGGCGGCTCGGCCGATTTGGCCGGTTCGAATTTGACTTTGTGGTCCGGCTCGAAAGGCATCACCAAAAATAACGGCGGTAATTATATTTATTACGGCGTGCGCGAATTCGGCATGAGCGCCATCATGAACGGCCTCGCGTTGCACGGCGGTTACATTCCTTACGGCGCAACATTTTTGACCTTTGCCGATTACTCGCGCAATGCGCTGCGCATGGCGGCGCTGATGAAACTGCGCGCGCTGTTTGTGTTCACCCACGATTCCATCGGCCTCGGTGAAGACGGCCCGACGCACCAGTCGGTCGAGCAAACTTCGTCGCTGCGCTTGATTCCCAACATGGATGTGTGGCGCCCGTGCGATACGGTGGAATCGCTGGCATCGTGGACTCACGCCATCGAACGCAAAGACGGGCCTTCGACACTGATTTTCAGCCGGCAGAATTTGCCGTTTCAAAAACGTGATGAAGCGACGCTGGCGCAAATGCATCGCGGCGGCTACATTTTGCGTGAAGCGGTGGGCGGCGTGCCGCGTGTGATCCTGATCGCAACAGGTTCCGAAATCGGCCTCGCCACCGCCGCGCAAAAAATTCTCGACGAGCAAGGCATCACCGTGCGCGTGGTGTCGATGCCGTGCACCAGCGTGTTTGACCGGCAGGATGTGAAATACAAAAACACGGTGCTCATTCCCGGCGTGAAACGCGTGGCGATTGAAGCAGGCGTGACCGATTACTGGCGTAAATACGTCGGCCTCGACGGCGCGGTGGTCGGCATTGATCGTTTCGGTGAATCGGCGCCGGCCAATGATTTGTTCAAATATTTCGGCTTCACCCCGGAGAATGTGGTGAATACGGTGAAGGGTTTATTGTAATATCGGTTCATTTTCGCAAGCCTATAAATAAACATAACTATTTGATTTTATTCATTATTTTAAGGGAGTTTGAGCATGGCAATTCGTGTCGCAATCAATGGCTATGGCCGCATCGGCCGCAACATCCTTCGCGCGCTGTACGAATCAGGCCGCACTAAAGAAATCCAGATCGTCGCCATCAACGATCTGGGTAACGCGGAAACCAATGCGCATCTCACGCGCTACGACACGGCTCATGGCAAATTCAAAGGCACCGTCGCGGTCGAGGGCGATTCGATGATTGTGAACGGCGACAAAATCAAAGTGTGCGCCGTGCGCAATCCGGCCGACCTGCCGTGGAAAGATCTGAACGTCGATGTGGTGCTCGAATGCACCGGATTGTTTACCACCAAAGAAAAAGCCGGTGCACATCTGACCGCCGGCGCGAAAAAAGTCATCATCTCCGCACCCGGCGGCAAAGACGTGGATGCAACGATTGTGTTCGGGGTGAACCACAACACGCTCAAAGCCTCGCACACCGTTATCTCCAACGCATCATGCACCACCAATTGTCTGGCACCGATGGTGAAACCACTGCACGACAAAATCGGTTTGGTAAACGGTTTGATGACGACAGTTCATGCTTATACTAATGATCAAGTTCTCACCGACGTGTATCACGAAGATCTGCGCCGCGCGCGTTCGGCCACCATGAGCATGATCCCCACCAAAACCGGCGCGGCGGCAGCCGTCGGTTTAGTGTTGCCTGAACTCAACGGCAAACTCGATGGTTATGCCATCCGCGTGCCGACAATCAATGTCTCCGTTGTCGATTTGAGTTTCGTCGCCGCGCGCGATACGACGGTCGATGAAGTCAACGCGATTATGAAAGAAGCGTCGCAAGGCTCGCTCAAAGGTATTTTGAACTACAACACCGCGCCGCTGGTGTCGATCGATTTCAACCACGACCCCGCGTCGAGCACGTTTGATTCGACGCTGACCAAAGTGTCGGGCCGTTTGGTAAAAGTATCGAGCTGGTATGACAACGAGTGGGGCTTTAGTAACAGGATGCTCGATACCACGGTGGCATTGATGGCTGCGAAGTAAAATCATTCACCACAGAGGCACAGAGACACAGAGAAAAGCCAAAAAAAATTATGCAAGGGACAGATTTTTCAATGCGGTCGATTGATAAGTTACTTGTATCTTTGTTTTTCTCTGTGCCTCTGTGTCTCTGTGCCTCTGTGGTTCATGTTTTGACCTTAAACTATGAAAATCAAAAAACTCTCCGACCTTAACGTAACCAACCAGCGAGTTTTCATCCGCGCCGATCTTAACGTGCCGATTCAAAACGGCATCATCAGCGACGACACGCGCATCCGCGCGTCGGTGCCGGCGATTGAAGCGGCGTTGAAACAAAACGCAGCGGTGATGGTGACGTCGCACCTGGGTCGCCCGGAAGAAGGCGTGTTCAGCGAAGAGAATTCTTTGGCCCCGATTGCAAAACGCCTATCCGAATTGCTCGGCAAGTCGGTGGAATTGAAACGCGATTGGCTTGATGGCGTCGAAGTAAAGCCCGGCCAAGTCGTGCTGCTGGAAAACTGCCGCATGAACAAAGGCGAAAAGAAAAATGACGACGCCCTGGCGCAAAAAATGGCCAGGTTGTGCGACGTGTTTGTGAACGACGCCTTCGGCACTGCGCACCGCGCAGAAGCCACCACACACGGCATCGCCAAATTCGCGCCGATTGCATGCGCCGGCCCGTTGCTCGCGGCGGAACTGGATGCGCTGGGCAAAGCCTTGGGCAATCCCGCACGGCCGCTGGTTGCCATCGTTGCCGGATCAAAAGTTTCGACCAAGCTGACGATTTTGAAATCTCTCGCCGAGAAAGTGGATCACCTCATCGTCGGCGGCGGCATCGCCAATACTTTCATGCTCGCGTCAGGTTTGAAAATCGGCAAATCATTGGCCGAAGCGGATCTGGTGAACGAAGCCAAAGCCATTATCGACATGATGGCCAAGCGCGGCGCGTCGGTGCCGATTCCCACCGATGTGGTGTGCGCGAAAGAATTTTCCGCGACGGCGACAGCAACCGTAAAAGATGCGAAGGACGTGACGGACGATGACATGATTCTCGACATCGGCCCCAAGACCGCCGCGCTGCTCGCTACGCAAATTGCGAAAGCAGGAACGATCGTGTGGAACGGCCCCGTCGGCGTGTTTGAATTCGACCAGTTCGGCGAAGGCACCAAAACTTTGGCTCATGCCATTGCCGACTCCAAAGCTTTTTCTATCGCTGGTGGCGGCGACACCGTCGCTGCCATTGCGAAATATAAAATCGAAAACCAGATTGATTACATCTCCACTGGCGGCGGCGCATTTCTTGAATTTCTCGAAGGAAAAACTTTGCCGGCGGTAGAAATTTTGGAAAGCCGGGCGGTGGGTTAAAACCTTTTCACCACTGAGACACAGAGAAGATCAAAAGAAAAAATTTTTACTTTTTTCCAGGATTCAAATCACCAAAGCATCGTATGCCAGAATGTATAAATTGGTTTTTGCCTTTCTCTGTGTCTCTGTGGTGAAAGTTTTTTTATTTAGGATAGAAATGTTACGCAAAACAAAAATAGTCGCCACACTTGGGCCCTCATCCAACGACCGCGATGTTTTAGAAAAAATGATTCTCGCCGGCGTTGATGTAGTGCGCATGAATTTCTCACACGGGGCGAAAGAAGATCACATGGCCCGTGCGCAACTGGTGCGCGACATTGCCAAAGAGCAAAGTAAAACCGTTGGCGTGCTGGCCGATTTGCAGGGGCCGAAAATCCGTGTGGGCAAATTCACTGATGGAAAAATTACACTCAACACGGGCGACAAATTCATTCTCGATGCTGCCTGCAAATTGGGCAATCAAGAGCGGGTCGGCCTCGATTACAAAGAATTGCCGGGTGATGTAGCGGTGGGCGACGTGCTGTTGCTCGACGACGGCTTGATTACCATGATCGTCAACGCCATCATAGGCGCGGAAATTCATACCACGGTGGAACACGGCGGCATTCTCAAAAATAACAAAGGCATCAACCGTCGTGGCGGCGGCTTGACCGCGCCCGCGCTTACTGACAAAGACATGGAAGACATCAAGACCGCCGCGCTGATCAAGGCAGATTTCATCGCCGTGTCGTTTCCCCGTTCGGGTGCCGACATGCAATTGGCGCGGGACTTGATGGAAGCTGCCGGTGGCAAAAGCCAGCTTGTAGCCAAGATTGAACGCGCCGAAGCGATTCCCGCGCTGGACGATATTCTCGACGCCAGCGACGGCATCATGGTGGCGCGCGGAGATCTGGCGGTGGAAGTGGGCGATGCGGCCGTGCCCGGCCTGCAAAAGAAAATGATTAAGGCCGCGCGCGCAAAAAATAAATTCGTCATCACCGCCACGCAAATGATGGAATCGATGATCTCCAGCCCTATCCCTACGCGCGCGGAAGTTTCCGACGTGGCCAATGCCGTACTCGATGGCACCGATGCCGTGATGCTGTCGGGCGAAACCGCAGCGGGCGCATACCCCGTGCAAACCGTGGCCGCCATGGCGCGCGTATGCCTGGAAGCTGAAAAGGAACATGCGCCTGCGCAGGACCGGCGCCACGGTATCGGCGGCAAGAACCAGATGGAAAGCTCAATTGCCAATGCAGTCGTATTCACTGCGAGCAATATGAACATTAAAGCGGTCGCCGCCCTGACGCAATCGGGCATGACCGCACTGCTGGTATCGCGCATGAATATTACTGCACCGATTTATGCGCTGACCCCGCTGACTGAAACGCGGCGCAAGGTTACGCTGTTTCGCGGCGTGTATCCGGTGCGCTTCGCTGTAGTTTCGCGCGATGCGGAAGAGGTGCTGAATGCCGCTGAAGATGAATTGAAACACCAGGGCGCGGTGCAGGACGGAGACTATATAATCATCACCATCGGTGAACCGTTTGGCAAAGCCGGCGGCACCAACACGATGAAGATTGTAAAAATCGGCGAACACCGGCGCGCGTAATTGGAAGGACGAAGTAAAAGGAATAGGGAATACAAGTTTCACCATGATTTATTCCTAGGTTTTTCTCCGTGTCTCTGTGCCTCTGTGCCTCTGTGGTGAAAGGTTTTTTGCTATTTACATAACCGCTGTATTTTATGTAACTATTTGATTATATTGAATATTTTAGGAGATTGTCATGGCCCTCGTTTCCCTACGTCAACTTCTCGATCACGCCGCTGAAAACGGTTACGGTCTTCCTGCGTTTAACGTCAACAACCTGGAACAAATCCAGGCCATCATGGCGGCGGCGGATGAAGCCAACAGCCCGGTCATCATGCAGGCCAGCGCGGGCGCGCGCAAATATGCGGGCGAAGCATTTTTGCGCCACTTGATTGAAGCGGCGGTGGAAACTTATCCGCATATTCCCGTGGTGATGCATCAGGATCACGGGCAGTCGCCCGCCGTGTGCCTCGGCGCGATCCGCAGCGGATTCTCCAGCGTGATGATGGACGGCTCGCTGCAAGCCGACGGCAAAACCGTGGCGAGTTACGAATACAACGTCGATGTCACGCGCAAAGTGGTTGAGATGTCCCATGCCATCGGCGTGAGTGTTGAAGGTGAACTCGGCTGTTTGGGATCGCTCGAAACTATGAAGGGCGACAAGGAAGATGGCCACGGCAGCGACTCGGTGATGACGCGCGACATGCTGCTCACCGACCCGGACGAGGCGGCGGATTTCGTCAGTAAAACCCAATGCGACGCACTGGCCATCGCCATCGGCACTTCGCACGGCGCGTACAAATTTACGCGCAAACCCACGGGCGATATTCTCGCCATCGAGCGCATTAAACAAATCCATAAGCGCATTCCCAACACGCATCTGGTGATGCACGGTTCGTCTTCAGTGCCGCAGGAGTTATTGAAAATCATCCGCGAAAACGGTGGCGACATGAAAGAAACTTACGGCGTGCCGGTGGAAGAAATTCAGCAGGGCATCAAGCACGGCGTGCGCAAAATCAATATCGATACAGATATCAGGCTCGCGATGACAGCCGCGATTCGCAAATTCATGAAAGAGAATCCGAGCAAGTTTGATCCGCGCGAATATCTCAAGCCCGCCACACAAGCGGCGAAAGAAATCTGCAAAGCGCGCTTCGAGCAATTCGGTTGCGCAGGCCAGGCATCAAAAATAAAAGCACTGCCGCTCGCCACCATGGCGGAAAAATACAGCAAAGGCGAACTCAAAGCGGTGATAGTGTAACTAATTGATTATATTGAATAATTAAAGGCTGTCGTGGAGACGGTCTTGGTTATTTATAATGCTGCTTTCGTAAACTCCTTATTAACGAGCTGGCAACGTGTACAACTCCAACATCAAATCTCTTTCCCTGCTCAACCGCGGCAAAGTGCGCGATCTTTATGCCGTTGATGGCAAACATTTGCTCATCGTTACCACCGATCGCTTGTCCGCATTCGATGTGGTGTTGCCGACGCCCATCCCCGACAAGGGAAAAGTGCTCACCGCGATGGCGGGTTTCTGGTTCAAAAAACTGGAACACATTATTCCCAATCAACTCGCCGGCATCGCGCCGGAATCGGTAGTGAAGCCGGAAGAGCGCGATCAAGTGGCGGGGCGCGCCATTGTGGTGAAGCGATTAAAACCGCTGCCGATTGAAGCCGTAGTGCGCGGCTACATTGAGGGCTCAGGCTGGAAGGAATATCAACAATCGCAAAGCATTTGCGGCATTACGCTGCCCGCTGGTTTGCGCCGCGCAGAAAAATTGCCGCAGCCGATATTTACACCATCGACCAAAGCCGAAGCGGGCTTGCACGATGAGAACATCAGCTATGCTGAAACAGAAAAATTATTGGGCAAAGAACTTGCCGCCAAAGTGCGCGAAGTGGCTATCCAGTTGTATCAAACCGCCGCCGACTACGCGCTCACTCGCGGCATCATCATCGCCGACACCAAATTTGAATTCGGCCTCGACGAAAATAAAACGCTCTATCTCATCGACGAAGCTCTCACCCCCGACTCTTCGCGCTTCTGGCCGATTGCAACTTATAAGGTAGGCGAAAGCCCCGCCAGCTACGACAAACAATTCATCCGCAACTGGCTCGAGTCCATCGGCTGGAACAAAAAACCGCCGGCGCCGGAAGTGCCGGCGGATATCGCCGCGAAGACAGCAGAGAAATACAAAGAAGCATTGGTGCAGTTGACGAAGTAGGCCAAAACGAAAATGTAGTCATCGTAGCCCCGTAGGTCAGGTTGCCAATAGGCTACCTGACAGGCAATATTGTCTCTGTCTGCCCCCGTAGGTCAGGTTGCCGATAGGCTACCTGACAGTCAATACCTTTTCTGTCAGGTAACGCCGCAAAGAACGCGGCGCAACCTGACCTACGATTATTTTAAATATATTTATTCTGAAAATGCGCGCCCCGTAGGTCAGGTTGCCGATAGGCTACCTGACAGGCAATACCGTCTCTGTCAGGTATCGCCGCAAAGCGCGCGGCGCAACCTGACCAACGATTATCTTTAAACAAATAAGGCGCGGTGATACGCTTGGCATGCGGTTCTGTTATAGAAATAAGCAGAGCAGTGATTCGACCAGCGCTAATCATTCGTTGCAACAATTTGCGATACAAAAACAACAGCGCCCATATTTTTTGGGTACCGCTTGTCATCAAACAAAATCTAGCGCTTAATCAATAAAATTATTGCACAGTGGTTCGGATACTGCCATACAACAAAAACAGTCTGTCCCTTTCATAGAATCAGAAGATTGAGTAGCAGATCAGAAGCGATGTATTTGTCAGGCATTTTAGGGTTTGCACGAATAATTATTCGATAAAATCAATAGATTGAAATATATACTGTGAGTTTATACACCTCAACAACTTATAAGCCCGATAAATTTAGGGTGCCTATTTCTAGTTGGGCAGCGCAGATGCCATTTTTTAACCATTGAAAAGGAGCACACGTCATGGGCTCACAAAAACATTTGGTCGCTGGCATTTTTTTGATTGCCCTCTCTCAAGTCGCCAGTGCAAACGACCCAAGCCTATCTAAGCAGTTTTCAGTCTGTATGGATAAATCAGGTGGGGTGACAGCTGCAATGCTCGACTGCATTGTTAGCGAAACCAAGGGACAAGATGCTCGTCTCAACAAAGCCTACAAAGAAATCATGGGGCAACTGCCTCCAGCACGAAAAAAACAGTTGCAGGAGGCTCAGCGAGCTTGGCTGAAATACCGCGATGCAAACTGTAATTTCTATGCTGACCCAGATGGAGGAACGATGGCAAATGTAAGTGCAAGTGATTGTTTCATGTCCGTTACGGCTACTCGTGCAAAAGAAATCGAAACCTTCAAGGAGTAATTTCGCCCAACCCAGTGCTCAAGAGGGACGCGCCGCGATGAAGCCGCGTCGCGCCCGTTAGATCAACGTTAGAGGTACTATGCCCAACCACATCCTCACCAAAGAGCAGTTCCTTCATCTGCTTGAAACAGGCGAGGTTCTCCATTGATGCCTAACCATTCCTTCAAGCGGACAGTCAACGGGCTGCGCCTTTCGTGCACCCCTCATGTCAAACGTTAGGCATCGCAACAACCATGCCGCTTGATCCGAAGCTGCTTCCAGAGATTCCCGCCGTTCGGCAACGAACGAGAGCGCTCGCTATGCTTGAAGCGATCGTCTGCCCAGAGTGGGAGCAGCGCTACTACAGTTACAACTGCAAGTGGGGCGCGGGTGCGGAGATGGCTTCAATGCGCAATGGCGAAGGTGATGAATGGTTCTTGCTCATTGGGCCTTTCGGCGCAGGCATCAAAGGCTTGGCTCACGAGACGCCGCTCGCGGGCGATGTGGAGCTCTTGTCGGAAGTTCGTCGTTGCATCCCCAGCACGTTTTCCTCCTTCCTGAGCGAGCCGGCGTTCAGCTGGGATTGGATGAGCTTCTGTTACTGGCGTACGCCCCATGACCGAACATGGTCACGCGTTGTACATCCTCGCGCAGAGCGCGGTGCACTTGAAGATGGTTCTGCTGAGTTCCTATCGCTTCTTCATGAACCACCGGCTGCCTATGTTGAGTTTGCTGCGTGGTACTACGAGTCGGCGCTGCCACTGCCCGTGGTGGAAGCCATCTTTCGCAACGAGCCGCTAACTGAACATGCGGTGCGCTCCCTCAACCCAGAGGCCTCGCTCGCTACTATCGCTGCTGATGCAGCGGAAATTGGCTATGTCCTGGTTGGCGATGCCTAACCCCTCCATCGAGCCCCGTAGGTCAGGTTGCCGATAGGCTACCTGACAGGCAATACCGTCTCTGTCAGGTATCGCCGCAAAGAACGCGGCGCAACCTGACCTACAATGGTCTTTGAACAGATTCTTCGCCCAAACCAGCCCCGTAGGTCAGGTTGCTGATAGGCTACCTGACAGGCAATACCGTTTCTGTCAGGTATCGCCGCAAAGAACGCGGCGCAACCTGACCTACGGTGGTCTTTAAACAGATTCTTCGCCAAAAAACCGGCTCAGCATGACAAGGGTATTTACTTCCCGTAACGCGCTTCCAAAAACTCCCCGATCACTTTTGCCAACTCCGCTTCTTTGCCGTTGAAATAATGATCGGCGGCTTTCACTTTGATTTGTTTTGAATGGTCATTTTTTGCGATGGCGTGCGCGCGTGCAGGGGCGTCGCTTAATACGTTGGCGAAATCGTTTTCGCCATACACATCCAAAATCGGTAACGTGATTTTCGCTATGCCTTTGTACGGTGCGGTAATGCCGATGCTGACCCAGCTTGAATACAGATTGGGGGAAATATTTTCCATGTACGCATTGGCCATACGCGCGCCCATGCTGTGCGACACCAAAATAATTTTGCGTTGGGCCTTGTCGCGCAGCCAGGTTGATGCGGCGTTGAGGCGCTCGCCCGCTTCGGCAAATGTGGCGGGGTAGTCGTCGGCTTTTGCGTCGGCGGCGAGGATGGGCATTTGAATGGCGAGGGTGCTGTAGCCCGCATCAGCTAGCGATACGCGCAGCGCGCCGACAATGCCCCAATCGGGATGCACGCCCATGCCGTGGGCCAACACGACGGCGGCCTTCGGATTTTTTGCTTCGGTGTAGAGCGCAAGAAACTCGGGGCCGTCGCGGGTTTTTAGTTTGACGGCATCGCCCACAACCAGTTGCGGCACAATTTCATCAGCCCATTTCTTTTCGCGCGCGTCATCACTCGCGACGGCACTATTCGCCACCAGGAAACATATTAAAATATTGATAATAATCAAATAGTTACGCATATATCTTTCTTGGCCTAGCTTCAGGTAATATGTTATCAAATATAGGGAGGCGCCATGGCAAAAGCTGCGAAAAAAAACTTGAACGAACTCAGCGCGAGTGAAGCCGCGCAACAAATCGCCGACGGAAAAATCACATCGGAACAACTGGTGCGCGCGTGCATTGAGCGCATTGATGCGCGCGAACGCGAAGTGGGCGCGTGGGCGTATTTCAACGAAGCGCAAGCCATCGAACGGGCGCGTGCCTGTGATCGAAATCCGCCGCGCGGTTTGTTGCGCGGCATTCCTGTTGGCGTGAAAGACATTATCGACACGGTCGATATGCCGACTGAATACGGCACGCCGATTTACGCAGGCAATCAACCCAAGTGGGACGCAGCGTGCGTCAATACGACGCGCAACGCGGGCGGCATTATTCTCGGCAAAACAGTCACGACGGAACTCGCCTACTTCGGCCCCGGCAAAACGCGCAATCCGTTGAAGCTCAACCACACACCGGGCGGATCATCGAGCGGCTCTGCTGCCGCCGTGGCCGATTGCATGGTGCCGCTGACCTTCGGCACGCAAACAGGCGGCTCCACGCTACGCCCTGCGGCGTATTGCGGCATTGTCGGCTTCAAGCCGAGCTTTAATTTAATCAACCGCGCGGGCGTAAAATCGGAAGCGGAAAGTTTAGACACGATTGGTTTGATGGCGCGATGTGTTGCCGACATTGCGCTGTTTACCGCTGCCGTCACCGAGCGCTATTACCTGCGCCACATTCGCCCCGCCGACGGCGCGCTGCGCATTGGCGTATGCCACAGTTACGAGTTTCGCCACGCGTTACCCGAGACGGGCGCCATGATGGAGCACGTCTCTTATCATCTTGCAAAGCGCGGCGCGCAGGTGAAAGAAATAAAACTGCCGGCAGAATTTGCCGAGCTATTAGCCTCACAAAAAATCGTGCAAGCCTACGAGGCGGCGCGCGCTTACGGTTACGAGTGGCGCGAACATCGGCAACGCTTGTCACCCAAACTGAAAGATTTAATCCGCGATGGTTATGCCGCCACACCGGCGATGTATGACAAAGCCCAGGCCACCGGCGCGAAATGCCGCGCGTTGATGCGGCAGATTTTCCGCGATTATGATGTGCTACTCACGCCGAGCGCGCAGGGCGAAGCACCGCAGGGGTTGGAATCGACGGGCGACCCCGTGTTCAATTCCAACTGGACGTTTTTGCACACGCCCGCCATCACGCTGCCCGTGGGCGCAGGGCCGGGCAATCTACCGCTGGGCGTACAGCTTGTGGGCCGCGCGCATGATGATGCGCGCTTGTTGTCGGCGGCGAGTTGGGTCGAACAACAGTTGGCACCGAGCTGATTTCCTTTCCAATCCATCACTATGGTAAAACCAAAATGGTAAAACCAAAATGGTAAAAACAAAATGGTAAAAACAAAATGGTAAAAACAAATGGCCCTCGTCGCTAAACTCAAAACCCACTTGCAAAAGCGACGCACCTTGCGCGGCCCCAGCGAGCTTCACTTCGCCCTTGCCGACCGCATCAGTTTTCTCGATGGCGCAAGCTGGGATTCTCTGACGAAGGACGGCAGCTTTTTTATGCAGCGGGATTATTTGCGTATGTTAGAAGCGGTGGGGCCGGACAACATCGACCCCCGTTATGCGCTGATTTTTGATGACGACAAGCCCGTCGCTGCCGTCATCATGCAAATCGCCGAAATTCGCGGCAAACATTTGCAAAATGAACATGCCGACGCCAGTCGCGCAAAAAAGAAACCATTGCTCGCGCGCTTAAGCCAGCCGCTGGCGAAGCAAGCGGTGAATAGCGTACACGAGCGTGTGCTGGTGTGCGGTAACTTGCTGACGTATGGATTTCACGCCGTCGCTTTTGCGGAAGGGGCTGATACGACGCCGGTGTGGCATGGCGTGGCGGAAGTGCTCTACCGGATTCGTCGTGCAGAGAAACTTGCGGGCCAAACCAATTTTATTATGATGAAAGATTTGTCGCCCGCCCACATTGAGTCGAGCCGCGACCTGCTGCAACTTTCTTACCGCGAAGTGGAAACCGAACCGAATATGGTGTTGGCCCTGCCGCGCGCATGGAAAAGCTACGACGACTACACGGCCAGCCTGGCGTCGAAATATCGCAGCGCCGTCAAGCAGCAAGTGCTCAAGCCCATCGAAGCGGCTGGCTGCACGGTTGAGCCGTTGGAAAATATTGGCAGCCACGCAGAAATTTTGCAGACCTTGTATTTGCAAGTTCATGACAATGCAGCTATTCGGCCGTTTACGTTACGCGCCGAATATTGGCCAGCGCTCATGCAACTAGCCGGCGAAAATGCGCGCTGTTCGGTGATTCGGCGCGGCGATTCGATTCTCGGCTTTATCATCACCTTGAAAGAAAACGCCGATACCGCGATTGCTTATCACATCGGCTTTGACCGCGAACAATCCGCGTCGCTGCCGCTTTATTTGCGCTTGCTGCACGCAACCATCGGCGACGCCATTACGCTTGGATGCGCGCGGTTGTCATTCGGCCGCACCGCGCTGGAACCGAAAGCAGCCCTCGGCGCCCAGCCGGAACCGATGTGGCTTCTCGTGCGCCATCGGCAGCCACTATTCAATTCTCTTATGCGCAATCTTTTGGGCGGCATCCACCATGACGATGCGCCGGAGCGCAATCCGTTCAAGAAAAATGCCGTTGTGTGAACGCCTGGCTCACTCCTTGACAGGGGCATACGTCCGACTGCAGGCAGGTGCTCACACTGAATGATATCGGCGACGCAGGCACGCTGATGGATGCCGCGCGCAACATGCCGACGCAATTTGAAACCGTGCCGATGAACGAGAGCGATCTCGCGGCGATTTTATATACCTCGGGTACCACGGGTCGCTCAAAGGGCGCGATGTTGTCGCACAAAAATCTGGCGTCGAATGTGCGCGTGTTGCATGCCTACTGGGGTTTCAAACCCGATGATGTGTTGTTGCACACGCTGCCGATTTTTCATATTCACGGTTTGTTTGTCGCGAGTAATTTGAATGTATATAACGGCGGCAAAATGTTTTTCATGAAGAAATTTGATTCTTCGCAAGTCATTGATTATATTGAAAAATCTACACTATTTATGAGTGTGCCGACGTACTATGTGCGCTTGCTGACCGAACAAAAATTCGATAAACATTTATGCCGCAACATGCGTTTGTTTGTTTCCGGCTCGGCACCGTTGTTAAAAGAAACCTTCGATTCGTTCCAGCAAAAAACCGGCCACACCATACTCGAACGCTACGGTATGAGCGAGACCGGAATGAATACTTCTAATCCGCTCAATGGCGAGCGCATCGGCGGCACCGTTGGCCTCGCATTGCCCGGCACGAGCTTGCGCATCGCCGATGAAAATAATTCTGCGTTACCCGCCGGAGAAATCGGCGGCATTCAGGTTAAAGGCGACAACGTGTTTACCGGTTATTGGCGCATGCCGGAAAAAACCCGCGAAGAATTCACCGACGACGGCTATTTCAAAACCGGGGACGTCGGCAAACTGGACGAACAAGGCTACGTCAGCATCGTCGGGCGCTCAAAAGATCTGGTGATCAGCGGCGGCTACAACGTGTATCCCAAAGAAATCGAAGAATTGATCGATGCTATTCCCGGCGTGATTGAAAGCGCCGTGATCGGCGTGCCGCACCCGGATTTTGGCGAGGCAGTAACGGCCGTGGTGGTGAAGAAAAAAGACGCGAATGAATTAACTGACGCTGCGATTATTCAAAAACTCAAAACCGAAATCGCCAACTACAAAGTGCCAAAAAAAGTTTTTTTTGTGGACGATTTGCCAAGGAACGCGATGGGCAAAGTGCAGAAAAATGTGTTGCGGGAGACATACAAAGCAAAATAAAGCCACCAGCCATTCTGAGCGGAGTTTTGCAAAGAATTCGCCTTTTATTTTGTACGCGAAAAAAATCTTCGCATTGTTTTGCGCGCTGGATTCCCGCCTGCGCGGGAATGACGATGCTATTCATTGTTTTCTCCGTTCGTTTTGAGCGCTGGATTCCCGCCTACGTGGGAATGACGATGCTATTCATTGTTTTCTCCGTCATTCCCGCGCAGGCGGGAATCCAGCGGCGTAAACAGTGCGATGGGCGCCAAACCCCTTGAAGGGGAGAGGTTTTCTCTCTTCGATTATTTGACATCGATGGGTATCGCTATCGCTCTACCCATCCTGCGAAAATATAAACCTAAAACAACCCCCACATCATCTTCGTCGCCAATCCCAGCAGCAAAACCGCAAACCATTTTCTCAATGTTGTGACATCCGTTTGGTGTGATAGCCGCGCGCCGATCGGCGCCATGATCATGCTGGAAAAAACGAAACATAGCAGCAGCGGCCAATAGACGTAGCCAATCGTGTGTGGCGGTAATGATTGCGCGTTCCAGCCCGCGACCATGTAGCCGATGCCGCCGGCGATCGCGATGGGGAAACCGAGTGCCGAGGATGTGCCGATGGCTTTGTGCATTTTGACATTGCACCAGGTCATGAATGGAATGGAGAGAAATCCGCCGCCTGCTGCCACCATGCTGGAGACTACACCAATGCCAGTGCCGACTGCGGCTGTGCCCAACGGCCCCGGCAAATCGCGCGTCGATTGGGTTTTTATTTTTCTGAACATGGTGAATGACAGGTAATAAATAAACACGACAAAAACGATAGTGAGAATTCGGGTTGGCATCAGCGACACGACTTGTGAGCCAAGAAACGTACCGATCAGCAGCCCCGGCGCCATGTGTTTGACGATGGTCCAGTTGACCGCGCCGTGCTGGTGATGCGTGCGTAAGCTCGACAATGAGGTGAAAATAATTGTAGTAAGCGATGTGCCCAGCGCGACATGCACCAAGTGTTCTTTGGGGAAATTTTGCGCGGTGAACATCATCACAAACAAGGGAACCGACATGGAGCCGCCGCCGACACCGAACAGGCCGGCGAGAAACCCAACTACCGAGCCGACGCCGAGATAAACCAGTAACCACCCATCCATTGCTGCCTTTCGTCGCGTCTATGCGCATATAGTTGTGCGCGCGATGCTAACACAAATCCAGCGAAGTCCATTCCAGTGAAGTCCATTCAAGTGAAACGCATGGTTTCGTAATTGTGCGCGGTCTGCGGTGTGGCTACAATCTTATTTGAAATTTAAGAGGTGGTGAGGGCACATTGGTTGCGATTTGAGCAGGCGGGCAATACCGGGTTCGGCCAGATGGAAGGCGAAACTATCCACATTTATTCTGGTGATATGTTTTTCGCACCGCAGGCAACTGGCGCAACGCTGCCACGCAAAGTGGATGAAATATTAATGGCCTTCTCTGCCACTCAATATTTTTAACGATGATGCTCGCTGAGCTGCCGTTCCAGCGCGTCGGAAAATAGCGTGAGCGCGGTAGTGAGGATGAGATAAATGCAGGCGACGGTGATGAACACGGGGATGGGCTGAAAGCTTTCTGCTTGCACGCGATTGCCGATCATGGTGAGTTCGACGACGCCGATGGCGTAGGCGAGGCTGGAATCTTTTAACAAGCCGACGACGTTGTTGACCAGGGACGGCAGGCTGATGCGCACGGCTTGGGGCAACACCACAAAACGGAATGACGACAGTGGCACAAAGCCCAACGATTGCGCGGCGAAGGTTTGGCCTTTGGGCACGGCCAGGATGCCGCCGCGGATGGATTCGGCATTATATGCCCCGACGTTTAATGCGAGCGCGATGACGGCAGAGTTAAAGTCGGAAAGCTGCAATTCGGGAAACATCGCCGGCAGCGCGAGATAGACGAATAAAATTTGCACCAGCAACGGCGTGCCGCGAATCACCCACACATAAAACCGCGCAGGCCAGGCGACGATGGGATTTTTTGACAGCTTCGCGATGGCGGCGATGACGCCAAGTATCAATCCGAATACTTCTGCCACCAAGGTGAGCAACACCGTTATGCGCGCGCCTTCAGCGAATTGGGTGGCGGCGGGGCCGATGGGTGCGGGCAATGTTTGCAGCGGTAATGCAAGCAGCCATAGAAAGGCCACCAACCCGACGGCGGCGGCGGCCATAAAAAAGTGATGCCTGGTTGGGGCGGCAGAATTCAGCATGAGGTAGTTTTTTTAACGCTGATTTATTTGCGTAGTAGTCGGGTGCGGGCTTTGGCGAGTTTCAATGGGGGCATCATTTCGCAGGATGGGCAAAGCGATAGCGTGCCCATTGTTTTTCAAATGCATGATGGACACGCTATCGCTTTGCCCATCCTACCCGCTGCGAAACGACAAACTATTTACAGCGAATATCTTCGCGGAAATATTTTTCAGAAATGGTTTTGTAAGTGCCGTCGGCCATCGACGCGGCAAGCGCTTTGTTGAGCGCGGCGCGCAGCGACTGGTTGTCTTTTTTCACAATCATGGCGATTTTTTCAGTGTAGAGCAAATCGCCCGCCTGCAATTTGAGTTTGGGGTTTTTTGTGATGACTTCGAAGGCCTGAAACTTGTCCGTCACCCACGCATCAACGCGGTTGGAAAGCAGGTTTTGTTGCGCGTCCGTGTCTTTGGGAAAAGTTTTCACTTGTTTGATGTCGCTGACTTTTTTAACGGCGTCGGCGTAGGTGGTGCCGATTTGCACGGCGACGGTTTTGCCTTTGAGTTCCGCTGCCGTTTTCGGCCCGCCGGTTTTGGACACGATTTGTCCGCCGCTGCAATAATGCGGCTCGGTGAAATCAACGGCTTTGGCGCGCTCGTCCGTTATCGCAAAAGATGCGATAGCGAAATCGAAACGATCCTGGGCGAGCGCGGCGATTTGCACATCGAACGCCAGCGGCACCCACTGGATTTTGACGCCGAGTTTTTTCGCCAACTCTTCGGCCACATCGACTTCAAAGCCGGTGAGTTTGTTGTCTTTGAAAAAATTGAACGGCGGAAACGCGCCTTCGGTAGCCACAGCCAAGGTGCCGGATTTTTTAATGCTGTCGAAATCCCGCGCGGCGGCAGGCACAACGCCGACGGCAAACAAAACGGTCGCGATGAGCGCGCGGATAAACATTGGCTGCATGATTGAAGCTCCCCTGAAAATTTTGTTTGAGTAATTCTACACGAGCCAACTTGCCCGCGCGTAACCAACGCCTGACTGCGCGAATTCGCCTACGGGATGGCGCGCACCCAATTTTGCGTTGGCATCGGCCACCGTTTTGCATAATTTGCCGTAAACTGTGGCGTCATGTTGAACGAAAATGAATAATGCGTAACTTATTGATTATTATCAGTTTTTTGATGTGTTTTGCTTCGCCCGTCGAAGCACAGCCGATCAGTTTGCCTGAGAGCGTCACGCGCGCGCTGGCAAACGCAAACTTGCCTGCGGAGAGCATGGGCGTCGTGGTGCTGGATGCGAACACCGGCGCGACCATCGTCAACCACAACGCGAACGCTGCCATGAACCCGGCATCGGTGATGAAACTGGTGACGACTTACGCCGGCCTCGATTTGCTCGGCCCGGCTTATGTATGGAAAACGGAAATTCATACTACGGGCGTGCGCAAAAAAGAAACCTTGCACGGCGATGTGGTTTTCAAGGGCTTTGGCGACCCGAAGTTGAACGAAGCGCGCTTCTGGCAAATGCTCAAGCGATTACGCGCGCGGGGCGTTCGGCATATCAACGGCGATGTGATTCTGGATAAAAGTTTTTTCGCGCTGAACGACGCGGACAAAATCCAGATCGACGAAAAATTCGATCGCGCCTACAACGTGTTGCCCGATGCGTTGCTGCTCAATGCGAAGGCGATCAACTTTGTTTTTGTGGCGGAACCCGATGGCCGCGTGAATGTGATTGCCGAGCCTTCGCTCAAGAACGTGGAAGTGTCCAGCCAGATCAAGCTCGACAGCGCAGCCTGCCCCGATAACTGGCGCGCGCGCATCGGCCGCGAGCCGCAAGCCTCGGAGAAAAAAGCGCAAGTGAAATTCAGCGGCAGTTTTTCGGGCGATTGCGGTGAGAAAGATATGCATCTGGCCTATCTTGATCACACAAATTATTTCGCATCGATGTTCAAACAAATGTGGAGCGAACTGGGCGGCTCGCTGAAAGGCGAGGTGCGCGAAGGCGTGCTGCCGGAAGATGCGAAGTTGCTGATGTTTGTCGAGTCGCCGCCGCTGGCAGAAATTTTGCGCGACATCAATAAGTGGAGCCTCAACGTGATGGCGCGGCAATTGTTTTTCACGCTTGGAGCGGGCGTTGACAACGCACCGGCCACTTCGGAAAAATCGCGCGTGGCGATTTCCGTCTGGCTGAAAAGCAAAAACATTTCCGCGCCGGAATTGATACTAGAAAACGGCTCGGGGCTGTCACGCAATGAACGCATCAGCGCAAAAACCCTGGGCGACATTTTGCTCAGCGCCTGGCGCAGCCCAGTGATGCCGGAATTTATTTCTTCACTGCCGATTTCCGGCGCGGATGGCACGATGAAAAAGCGCTTGAACGGCAACGGTGCCGGCCGCGCCCATATCAAAACCGGCACGATCGATCATGTCAAAACCATGGCGGGCTTCGTGCTCGACAACCGGGGGCGCAGAATGATCGTGGTGAGTTTTGCCAATCACGCCAATGCAGCCAGCGCGCAAGCGGCGGAAGATGCGTTATTGCAGTGGTTAATGGATCGATAAATATTCAATATAATCAATATGTTATAAATGTTGCTTGTTACTAAATAAAAAGCGCTGATAATTTAGCTATAACGTAAATATAACTATGCGTCTAATCTATTCCCTCACAAAAATTATCGGGTGACATGATGAAAAAAATAAGTTTAATTTTGTGCGCAACGGCTGTGGCGATGTCGTCGCCAGTGTTTGCCGACCAGACTGGTTGGTTTGTCGGCATGAGTCTGGGCAAAAGCGGGCCGACGTTTAACAACGCTCCCATTGATGCTTTACCCACCAAAGAAGAGCGCGATGGTGGTTACAAATTGTGGGGAGGCTATCGCTTCACGCGCAACTTCGGCGCGGAAATCGGTTATCTCGACACGGGCAAAGCGTTTAGCAGCGGCAGCGCTGGCGGATGCGCGCCGCCGCTTGCTTGCCCCGCTTCGCTATACACACAACAGAGTAAAGCGCGGGCAGTGCAATTGGTTGGCACAGGCGCATTACTCGTCACGGGAAAATTCAATGCCTTCGGCAAACTGGGTGCCGTCTATGCCGATACTGAAAGCAACTGCTTGGTTGGCAACTTCTCCTGCTCGGTCAGCAGCCGCAACACCGACCTGACTTACGGCCTGGGCGTTACCTACGACATGGCGAAAAACCTCAGCATACGCAGTGAATGGGAACGCTTGCGTTTCGGCGATAAGCTGCGCTTTGGCGATAGCGAAGTGAATTTCTTTACCATTGGCGCGGGCTACCGATTCTGATTTTTTGCCTGCGCTGCAATCAATAGCCGGAGTGATCCGGCTATTGGCTTTTGCGGCTACGGGTTTTGCGTGTGATATATTGCGCGCGGATCATCAAGACAAAATTTTTTTTACGTGCTCAGGAGCAGTGTATGTTTGGTTCTAAAATATTTTTCGCCCCCACTTTACTCATGACAACTTTTTTCTGCGCGGCGCCGGTTATGGCTGACCCATTTTATGGCGGCGGCAACATCGGCCTTACCAAACTAACCAATTGCCAAACCAATTGCACCGGCACGGGCTTTAACGCCTTGGTTGGTTATCGCATCACGCCGTATACCAGCGCCGAAGTCAGTTACGCCAAATTGGGCAATTTGAATGGCGGCAGCGCCAACAGCCGCGGCCTGGCGCTGGTCACATACTGGCCCATTATTGGCGACTTGTCGGCCATGGGTCGGTTGGGTGCCAACAACACCGAGTTCACCCCCAGCAGCGGCAGCACCACATCGAGTCTGGAATACAGCCTTGGCGTCGGCGCCTCGTATCCCATCGGCCCCGGCGTCAGCTTGCGCGCCCAATGGGAATATTTTCTGGTCAATAAACAATATAGTTCGCGACCACTCACTGTCGGCGCGGTGTGGAGTTTTTAAGCCCTTTCTATTGCACTTGTTGTAATGAAAGCCGGGTTTGCCCGGCTTATTTTTTGTAACTTATTGATTATAATGAATATTATTTTATTGTGAGTGCGAAAAAACAACATGATTCCAGAAGTTAAAGTGATTTGTTAAGTATTTGCTTGAGCCGTTCTAAAGATTGAGTGAAAGTGTAAAGGCAATTAGCCATCACACTTCTGTTTGGACTGATGGCTTAGGCAAAATTTTCAACTTAAGAAAGGTAATACTGATGAAATTCACTAAAACCCTTGCAGCAACCCTTTTGATCGGTGCCGGCATGTTGAGCACTTCGGCTATGGCCGCAGGCCCTTGGTACGGCGCGCTCGGCTTTGGACAAGCAAGCTGCAGCGGCTGCGATAGCCAAACCGGTTATCAAATCACCGGCGGCTACCAGTTCAATCCAAGCGTTTCCGGAGAGCTGACCTATTCCGACTTCGGTAAATCTGGTGGCGTGAGTTCATCGGCCGTCGGCTTATACGCGCTAGGCAATATGCCTATTGGCAATAACTTCTCATTGCTCGGTAAGCTCGGCGCAACCAGAGGCGAAGCAAAAGGCAGCGGTGTTAGCGCGTCGAATACCGGCCTGGGTTTTGGCTTGGGCGGGGCATTTACTGTCACACCCCAAACCGACATTCGGCTTCAATGGGAACGGGTAAAATTTGACGGCGGCGACGTAAACTTCACGTCACTTAGCGCGACATATAAGTTCTAATCGTACTTTAGCGCAACAAAAAGCCGGGCTTGCCCGGCTTTTTTTATGCACTGTACATTTACTGATACATCGGCTGTTTGTTATTGAGTTTCAACCAGCCTCGGGCGATGCGGTAAATCAGCCAGCAGGAAACAAAAATCCACAGGCCAATGGCCAACGGAATACCAATGAGGGTGAAGAACGCAATAACGCTCACTATCACCCACAGCACCGCATACCAGAAAGTGCGTATCTGCCACAGGAAATGCGATTCGAGGTAAGTGCCTTTCGTCTCACCTTTCTTTATGTAATTGATGATCACGGCAATGATCGACGGCCAGCCGGTAAGAAACATGCCGATGATAAAGGCTGATCCAAAAATCCCTGTGAGTAAACTGAACGCGTGCAAAGCGTAAATGATGTGGGTGAGTTTGACCAGACTATCGGCCGGTTCGGCGTTGATGGTGATGGGTTCGCGTTCTGCCATGTTTATCTCCGCAAGAAAATCAAACCGCTACGCTTGATTGCAAATTCTTCGACAGACGCTCAACCATCTGGAATTGCGCGGCAAGCTGGCCCTGCTCGGCTTTTAATACATTGAGCCGTTGCTGCATCGACGCACTGTTGTCATTGATGCGCGAGAGGCTTTCGAGGCGGGTTTGAATCTGTGCCTTGTGGTCGCGGATCTGCGTCTCCAACGGCAGCGGCACAATCTTCGACCATTGCTCGACTTCAGCGCGGGCGGTGTTGAAAATCTTGCGTGCTTCTTCCACCAGGCTGGCGTAAAACTTTTTGATCAGGTAATTTTTTGGCGTGGCGATGTTCACCGGGTCGCGGCAGAAAGCATCGGTATCCTGCTCCAATAATTTAAGGCGTGTTTTGTGCATCACCATGTCCAGCGGTGGAATGGTCAGTTTAGTGAAGTGATATTTATGGTGAAATAAATCGTAGGATTCCTGCATCAGCGATTTCATTTTGCCGCTCTCGGCTTCGATATTGCCAAACTCGATGTTCATCGAATTAAATAGCGCACGCATGCCGCTGCCGAGCCCCATGGTGGTCCAACTGTTGTTGATGTTGCGCTGGCTGGCGGTGAGTATTTCTTCCAGCCGATTAGGGCTAAGCGCAACGAGCAAACCATCGCGTTCCATGGCAAACGTATCGCGGGTGGTTTTGTAATCCTGCAACGAGGCGTTGTATTCGTCTTTGTCCTGCGTAATCTTGGTCCATAGGCGCGTCACGACTTCGCGGCTTTTGCCCGCCAGTTCCGACACTTCGGTCGACGCTGTGCGGTTTGCCGTCAACCGCTGACGAATGCTCTGGCGCGTCGTTTCCATCATGGTGCCGATTTCGTGCAACACACGATCAGAAATAATTTTACGCCGGGCCGGAATGATTTCATCGGCGAGCAAACTTTCCAGCCGCGCGATGCCGCTTTTTTGCGTCATGACCACGTCGCTGCGAATCTTGCCTACCAGCGCTTTTTGCGCAGATATCGGCAACACGCGCGAGGCGGGGATGTTAAGCAGCATCGAGGTGTTTTCACTTTGGCGCTGAATGGATTGAGCGATTTCTTCGTGAGGTTTTAAGTCATCCCATAACAAATCGATTTTATTGAGCACGGCAATACGCTGCGTGACGCCGGGCGGTACGTGTTTCTCCCACACTTGCATGTCGGAGCGGGTGACACCGGTATCAATGCCAAGCAAAAACAGCACGGCGTGGGCGCTGGGAATCACGTTGAGCGTGAGCTCGGGTTCAAGGCCCATGGCGTTGAGGCCCGGCGTGTCGAGAATGGCGAGGCCGTTGGTGAGCAACGGATGAGGGTAATTGATCATCGCATAGCGCCACACCGGCACTTCGACTTTATCATTGTCGCTGATCGGCGTTTCCGGGTTGGCATCATCTAGCAGGCCCATCATGCGCGCTTCGAGGGCAAAGATTTTTTTCGATTCGGCCAGTGACATCATCGCCTGTTTCATGTCGGCGGCCGATTCGACGTTGAGCGAAATCTTGCTCCACTCGATAGGCATGTTTTTCAGGTGGGCGATGCTCTCGTCGCGAAAGCGCGTTTCAATCGGCAGTAATTTGACGTAAGGCGGCTCGCTCGGATCATGAAAAATTTCTGTCGGGCACATGGTGGTGCGGCCGATGTCCGATGGCAGCAAGCGCTGCTTGAAGTCGGAAAAAAACAAGGCGTTGATCAGTTCGGATTTGCCACGGGAATATTCCGCCAGAAACGCCAGCGTCAGCCGGCCATTTTTCAGGCTCTCGATCAAGTCGTAAAACTTGGCGGAAAACTGCGCGTCGAGCTGGCCGGTTTGTTCCAACCAGGTGTGATATTCGGTAACCGAATGAATCAAGCCGTCGCGCCACACGCGATAACGGGCGGCCTCCGCTTCCAGGCGGCTGGAGAAATTGGCGCTATTCATTTCCATTTTGCTGATGCCCCCACGATATTGGCTTTACTGTAGCACGGTGTTAAATAGTAACATATTGATTATATTCAATTATTTTTGTGCTTTCAACTCAACTTATTATTTCACAAGTGGCCCGTTAACCATAGCAAACGTTTGTTCCAGCCAGCGCACCGGCAACATGAGCACGAGTTGGCACAACACAAACACCACCAGGGGTGATAAATCCAGATTGCCCAGCAAGGGCAAGCGTTTGCGAATCGGTTCGAGAAACGGCCGCGTCAAACTGTTGAGCAAAGGCGCCATCGGATGATACGGATGCAGCCAGCTCATGATGGCCTGCACAAACACCACGCATATCAGCAGATAAATACTCCACTTGAGTAAATAAACGGCAGCGAGCAACGCCATGACAGGAATGCCCGCCAGCAGCAGCGGAAAGTCGCGTAGCGCCACCACGCTCAATTTCAAAATAAACTCAGCCAGCCAGGCGACAAAAATAGAAGCCAGGTCGTAGCCCTTCCAGCCTGGCACGAATTTACGCGCGGGCAGCACGGCAAAATCCGTGACGGCATTGACAAACTGCGACACCGGGTTGCGCACTGGCGCACGCAACACCTGCATAAAAAATCGCAGCAATGCCGCCATCACAAACAGATGGAAGATTGTCTCAAGTAAAAATTGCAGGGCATCGGCAATCACGATGTGTAAACGCTCATGACATTTTTCCCAATTCGTCGCCCAATTGCTTCGAGCGCAGCGCAGCTTGCTTGATCGCCTCAATCATGTGCTGCTTGAGTTGCGCGGCCTCCATTACCGACAGCGCCTGCTCGGTAGTGCCGCCTTTTGATGTCACGCGGGCGCGCAATGTGGCGGCCGAATCAACGCTTTCTGCAGCCAGTTTGGTCGCGCCAAGAAAAGTACAAATGGCGAGGCTGCGCGATTCTTTTTCACTCAAGCCCAATTCGCTGCCCGCCTGCTGCATGGCTTCGAGAAAATAAAACACATAGGCCGGGCCGCTGCCCGACATGGCGGTAACCGCATCGAGCTTGGCCTCATCATCAAACCACAGTGTTGCGCCGGCAGAGCCCAACAGGGTTTCTGCCATCTGCCGTTGCGCAGGAGAAACGCCCGCCGTCGCATACAACCCCGTCATGCCGGCCAATACGAGCGCAGGTGTGTTGGGCATGGCACGCACGATATGGGTATAGCTATCCAGCCAGCGCGATAAATCCACCGTGCGAATGCCGGCGGCAATGCTAATGATGAGTTGATTACTCAAATGCTCGGCCAACGATGCCGCGACCTGCGGCAGTTGTTGCGGCTTCACCGACAACAAAATCACGTCGCCGCCTTCAACTGCTTCGGCGGCATTTTCATAGGTTGTAACGCCGTATTTTTTTACCAGCGCGTCGCGCGCGTCGGCCGAAATTTCCACGACGCGAATATCTTGCGCGTTATAGCCTTGTTGCAACATGCCGCCGATAAGCGCAGATGCCATGTTGCCGCCGCCGATAAAGATGATTTTCATGGGTTATGCGTGAGGCCTAAGTGCCCGTTACGCGCATAAGGCGCAATGCAATCAATCCGTCGTTTTTCTTGAACCGCCATCATCATGTATTCCTTAATTTTCCAATTCACCCTGTCTATATTCTTCAGCAACTCGCGCGCCTCACGCCTCACGCCTCACGCCTCACGCCTCACCCCTCACGCGCGAGCCCTCTCTCCAAATATCGCCGTGCCAATACGCACATGAGTCGCGCCCTCGACTATGGCGGCTTTGAAGTCGTTCGACATACCCATCGACAGCGTATCCAATTGCAGCCCTTGCTGATTTAATTCGTCAAACAATAATCGCAAAGCGCGAAATTGCCGGCGTTGCTCAATTTCATCATCCACTGCTTCCGGAACTGCCATCAGGCCGCGCAATTTCAGACGAGGAAATTGCGCCATATGCCGCGCCAGCGCGGCCACTTCACCTGGTGCTACGCCGCTCTTGCCTGGCTCACCGCTCACGTTGACTTGCAAGCATACATTCAGCACGGGCTTTTTGAATGATCTTGCCGCGTTTAAGCGTTCGGCAATTTTAATGCGGTCAATTGAATGCACCCAATCAAAATGTTCGGCGATAGCCTTGGTTTTGTTACTTTGTATCGGCCCGATAAAATGCCACTCCAGCGGCAGACTGGCGAGGGCTTCAATTTTTGCGACGGCTTCCTGTACATAATTTTCGCCAAAAATACGTTGTCCAGCCCTGTATAATTGTTTAATTAAATCAATTGGTTGCGATTTACTCACGGCGATCAGCGTGATCGGCCTTTGTGAACCTTGGTTCGCCTCAGCTATCTGTGACCGGGTTGCTTGCAAGTTTTCGGCGATTGAAGCCATAATCTCAGCCTAATTCTAATTACTCGGCGGAATACTTTGATGTACAAGGTATTTCCGCAGAAAAACTGCCACGGAAGATTATAATGGAAATCTCAGAACTCCTCGCATTCTCGGTCAAAAACAAAGCCTCTGACTTGCACCTATCGGCCGGCATGCCGCCGATGATTCGCGTGCATGGCGACGTTCGCAAAATCAACGTGCCTGCGCTGGAACACAAAGACGTGCACGGCATGGTGTACGACATCATGAACGATTCCCAGCGCAAACATTACGAAGAAAATCTCGAATGCGATTTTTCGTTTGAAATTCCCAATCTTGCACGCTTTCGCGTAAATGCCTTTGTGCAGCAGCGCGGGGCCGGCGCGGTGATGCGTACCATTCCATCCAAAGTGCTGTCGTTGGAACAACTCAACGCGCCAAAAACATTTGCCGAAATTATTAAACAGCCGCGCGGTTTGGTATTGGTAACCGGCCCGACCGGCTCCGGTAAATCCACTACGCTGGCGGCGATGGTCAATGAAATCAATGAAAACGATTACAGCCACATTCTGACGGTAGAAGACCCGATCGAATTCGTGCATGAAAGCAAGAAGTGTTTGATCAACCAGCGCGAAGTCGGCCCGCATACATTGTCGTTTTCCAACGCGTTGCGCTCCGCGTTGCGCGAAGACCCGGACATTATTCTGGTAGGCGAAATGCGCGATCTGGAAACCATCCGCCTCGCCATGACAGCGGCAGAAACGGGTCACTTGGTGTTTGGCACTTTGCATACTTCTTCGGCGGCGAAAACCGTTGACCGTATCATCGACGTATTCCCCGCTGCTGAAAAAGAAATGGTGCGCGCCATGTTGTCGGAATCGCTGCGCGCGGTCATATCGCAATCGCTGCTCAAGACCAAAGATGGCCAAGGCCGAGTGGCCGCGCACGAAATCATGGTGGGCACCCCGGCTATCCGCAACCTGATCCGCGAAGCGAAAGTGGCGCAGATGTATTCTTCCATTCAGACCGGTGGTTCGCTCGGTATGCAGACGATGGACCAGTGTTTGCAAGACCTGGTGCGGCGTAATGTGGTCAGCGTAAATGATGCCCGCGCAAAAGCAGAAAACAAAGCCAATTTTGCCGGTTAATCATTACCCACACCCGTCGTTAATCACTGTAATTTTTTTCTGAAAGAATTTTGATGGAACGCGATCAAGCCCAGAAATTGATGTTTGAACTCTTACGCGTGATGCTCGCACGCAAAGCCTCCGATTTATTTATCACGGCCGGTTTTCCACCTGCAATCAAAGTCGATGGCCGTCTCACACCGGTATCAAACCAGACGCTCACGCCACAACATACGGCTGACCTCGCCCGCTCAATCATGACGGACAAACAGGCCGCCGAATTTGAATCGACGCAAGAATGCAATTTCGCCATCAGCCCGCCAGGCATCGGCCGCTTTCGTTGCAACGCTTTTGTGCAACAAACACGCACGGGGCTGGTGCTGCGAACCATTACGACACAGATTCCTAATTTTGATCAGCTTGGCCTGCCGCCGGTATTAAAAGATGTGGTGATGGCCAAACGCGGTTTGGTTATTTTGGTGGGCGGCACGGGCTCGGGCAAATCGACCTCGCTAGCCGCCATGATCGGCCATCGCAACGAACACGGCTACGGACACATCATCACCATTGAAGACCCGGTGGAATACGTACACGAACACAAGAACAGCATCATCACCCAGCGTGAAGTCGGCGTCGACACCGAGAGCTGGATGCATGCGCTTAAAAATACGTTACGCCAAGCGCCTGACGTGATTCTTATCGGCGAGATCCGCGACCGCGAAACGATGGACTATGCCATTGCTTTTGCTGAAACGGGCCATCTTTGCTTATCCACTTTGCACGCCAACAGCGCCAACCAGGCGCTGGATCGGATTATTAACTTCTTCCCCGAAGAACGCCGCCAACAATTACTGATGGATTTGTCGTTGAACCTGAAAGCGTTTGTGTCCCAGCGCCTGATTCCGCGCAAAGAGGGTGCCGGCCGCGTGGCCGCCATTGAGATTTTGCTTAACTCGCCCTTGATTTCCGAATTGATTTTCAAAGGCGATGTGCACGAGATCAAAGAGGTGATGAAAAAATCACGCGAGCTTGGCATGGTCACCTTCGACCAGGCGCTGTTTGATCTATTTGAGACTGGCCACATCAGTTACGAAGACGCGTTACGCAACGCCGACTCCATCAACGACCTGCGTCTCAAAATCAAACTCGACAGCAAAACCGCCAAAGATGCTGATAGAGCGTCGGGCCTCGATCACCTCGAAATTGTGTGATGTAAAAACGTCTGACCATGGGGGCTACGCGCCTTTTCATATCGCACGAAACCCCCATGTAATGAAGTTTTTCCCTTCCGAGCGTAGAAATTATGCATACTCTCGGAAAACAATAACTCATTGATTTATAACAATATTTTATAATTTCTGTAATGTGTTTGGTTATAAATGGGATTATTTCCCACAAAACAGGGTTTGTCGCTTTTCATCTGTTTCCCTTTACCCAATAATGCGTTTCATGAGCTGGTGCTTTAACAAGGCCGCTTCAATTGATTAACGCAACAACCCGGGGAAAACCATGTTGACGATCGTGATACTTGCTGCAGCACTGTTTGGTGGGGCGCTGGTTTATGTGTTCAAGACAGAAAATGTCATCAACAAACCGCTGCTGACGGCGACCTTGGCCTGGCCTGCTGCGCTGGCCTACCAGTACGCAATATTTGGCTGCCCAATCAATGAATGCACCCCGTTTGCCGACATGCCGTTTGTGTGGAGCGCGCTGTTGATGGTGACCGCATCGGCCCTCTCGAAACAGGCAAGCATGTATAACAAGCAATTTGCGATGCAGCCGCTGGTTGCTTCTGCTCAAAAATAATTTCTCTTACAGATTTCAAAAAATAATGGCGCCGTAAGGCGCCATTATTTTTTTGCTGCCTTTGCGGTTCACGCCTTCAGTTTGTTATCGGGCTTACGCATAGTGCCCGCTATCATTTTGTATTCGAACAATCGACATTCCAGGTTGCCGTTGAACAACACCGTGCGGCGTGATGCGGCGAGATGGATCAACTTGGGCAATTGCATGTCGGCGCTCAAGATGTAGACATTCCAGCCGGTGAATTTTTGTTTCAGCACATTGCCGATTTGCGGATACAGCTCCGCCAGGTCTCGCTGCTCGCCCAGGCGCACGCCGTAGGGCGGATTCATCACCATGATGCCTGACTCGGCCGGCGCGGAAATCTCCAGCATGTTCGCCTGTTTCAAATGCACTGCACCCGACAAACCCGCGCCGTCGAAATTCTTTTTTGCGTCTTCGAGCGCATCGCCGTATAAATCGCTGCCGTAAATCGGCTGTTGCGTAATCGGCTTGATGCGCGCCTGCAACGCCTGTTCGATTTTCTGAAAAGATTGCTGGTCAAAATTCAGCAGATTTTCAAAACCGAATTTACGCCCGAGGCCCGGCGCAATGTCGTGAGCGATTTGCGCTGCCTGCAACAAAAACGTTCCGCTGCCACACATCGGGTCGAGCAAGGGAATGCCCGGTTTCCAATTCGCCAAACGCAAAATGCCGGCGGCCAGATTTTCTTTCAACGGCGCATCGCCCTTCCAGATGCGCAGCCCACGCTTGAACAGCGCCTCGCCCGATGTGTCGAGATACAACGTCACATGGGTTGCGCTGAGAAAAGCGTGAACGCGCACATCGGGATTTTGCGTTTCGACCGAAGGCCGTTCATTACAAATATCGCGGAACTTATCGCACACCGCATCTTTAATGCGCAGCGTGATGAAGTCCAGGCTTTTCAGCGGGCACTTCACCGCGTTTACCGTGACGGCGATGGTCTTATCCACGCTGAAACATTTATCCCAAGGCAAGCCTTTTACGCCTTCATACACATCGTCTTCATTCGTGTATTCCCACGTATCGAGCTGCCACAAAATGCGGCTGGCGATGCGGCTTTCCAGATTGATGCGATAACACAATGCAAAATCGGCGCTGAAGCCCACGCCTCCCGCTGCCGGCAAGACATCGCTTGCGCCCAGCTCGCGCAATTCATCGGCCAGCGGCGCTTCAAGCCCTATCGGGCATGGGGCAAAAAAAGTTTCGTTCATAAGAATTGATTTGAATCAGAGAAAGGTTTGCCGGATTTACGCTAAAATAAAAATAGGTAATTAGGGCGTTTCGTAACCAGAGTATCCTGGGAGATACGTATGGTTACCATAGACAAAACGACCGGTAAATGGAGCGTGTTTAGTTGTGCGGC
>JAYTVC010000090.1:0-10792 GCA_043744215.1 Pseudomonadota bacterium | reverse complement strand
TGAATCTCGCCGCCGCTGCGAGCGCAGCAAAGCCGGATGTTGCTTTGGATATGCCTGATCTGGATTTGGGATTGGGCTCCGCATCGGTTGCGGCAGACGCTGGCATGGACTTCCCGCTGACAACCGAGAGTAAAGCGCCGGGCGCCTCGAGCGATAGCCTGATGGATTTCCCGCTGACGGCTGATAAAAAAGTTGCGGGCGGCAGCGATCTCGATTTTGATTTCACCTCTGCGCCGGGTGGTAAAGCGGCGGATATGCCACTGGATATATCCGATCTTAGCTTGGATCTTAATGCACCGATGGCCGGAACGGCCGCCGTAGCAGGCGTAGCCGCAGCGGTGGCAGGTTCGGGCGCGCCTACTGCCTCGGCAGCGCGTCGCCCCGAGGCGCAATGGCAAAGCGCTGCCACCAAACTGGATCTGGCGCGCGCTTATCTGGAAATCGGCGATAAGGAAGGGGCAAAAGAAATTTTGCAGGAAGTCCTCACCCTGGGCAACGCCGATCAGCAAAAAGCCGCGAAGGAACTGGTCACCAGCCTCACCTAGCATTTTGCTGCGCTGTAACTATCGAATCCTGTTGCGGCCAAGTCGCAGCAGGATTTGTTTTTTATGAAACCGAAAAATATGCGAATCGCGCTCGGAATTGAATATGACGGTGCGTCTCATTGCGGCTGGCAAAGCCAGCTCACGCGCTGCAGCGTGCAAGACAAGCTGCAAGCCGCGCTGAGCGATATTGCCTGCGAGACGATCATGCTGCATTGTGCCGGTCGCACCGATACTGGCGTGCACGCGCTGGCGCAAGTGGCGCATTTTGATTCGTCTGCCCAGCGCCCGGATACGGCCTGGGTGCGGGGTGTGAATGCGCTGTTGCCGCCGAGCATCGCCGTACAATGGGCGCAGCCGGTCAGCGATGAATTCCACGCGCGTTTTTCAGCCGTGTCCCGCACCTACCGCTATGTGTTGTTGAATCACGCGGTGCGTCCAGCGTTATGGAGCGGCCGCGCCGGCTGGTATCACGCGCCATTGAATGTGCAGGCGATGCAAAGCGCGGCAAAGTTTTTAGTGGGCGAGCACGATTTCTCCGCTTTTCGCGCTGCCGAATGTCAAGCAAAAAACCCAATAAAATCAATGTATTACATTGATATCGCTAAGCGCGGTGAGTGCATCATTTTGACTTTTCATGCCAATGCATTTTTGCATCACATGATTCGCAATATTGTCGGCAGCCTGGTGTATATCGGTGCAGGAAAACAACCGGTCGATTGGTTGCATACCTTGCTGCAACAAAAAAATCGCGCGTATGCCGCGCCGACATTTGCGCCCGATGGCTTGTATCTGGCTGCGATAGAATACGAATCCAAATGGAACTTGCCGGCATTCAACCGCATGGATAGGTTTAATTTTTCTCAGACGGAAAACAAACCGTGACCCGCGTAAAAATCTGCGGCATCACACGTATTGACGACGCGCTTTGCGCCGCGCATTCCGGAGCCGACGCGATCGGTCTCGTTTTTTATGCGGACAGCCCCCGTTGCGTGAGTACGATGCAAGCGAATGAAATTATCAGCGCGCTGCCGCCGTTTGTGACCATCACCGGTTTATTCGTCAATGCCACGGCGGATGAAGTAAATAATATTCGGCACCACGTGCATCTCGACCTGCTGCAATTTCATGGTGACGAAACGGCAGACTACTGCCGCCAATTCAATCAGCCGTACATGAAAGCAATCCGGGTCAAGCCGGGCGTGGATTTGCTACAATACGCGGCACAACACAAGACAGCGAAAGCGTTGCTGCTCGATGCGTATCGCGAAGAAGCATTTGGCGGCACCGGCCACACGTTTGACTGGTCGCTGATTCCGAAAGACATTCCGCTGCCGGTGGTGTTATCGGGCGGATTGAATGCGGACAACGTCGCGCGCGGCATCAAGGCCGTGCAGCCGTGGGCCGTGGATGTATCAAGCGGTGTTGAAGTTGCCAAGGGAATCGCCAAGGGAATCAAGGACAGCGCAAAAATCGCGGCTTTCATGCAAGCGGTGCGCAACGCGCAATAAGGAATGGACATGAACATGCAGGAACTCCCCGACGAGCACGGCCACTTCGGCCCCTATGGCGGTATTTTTGTCGCCGAAACGCTGATGCAGGCCCTCGACGAATTGAAAATTGCCTACGAGCAAGTGCGTCACGATAAAGAATTTCAGCGCGAGCTGGCCTATGAGCTGGAACATTACGTCGGCCGCCCAAGCCCGATTTACCACGCAAAAAGATTGTCGGACAAATGCGGCGGCGCGCAGATTTTTCTCAAGCGCGAAGATTTGAACCACACCGGCGCGCACAAAATCAACAGCACCGTCGGCCATGCGTTGCTCGCGCGGCGCATCGGCAAACCGCGTGTGATAGCGGAAACCGGCGCTGGGCAGCATGGCGTCGCCACCGCAACGATTGCCGCGCGCTACGGTTTGCAATGCACGGTATACATGGGCGCGGAAGATGTGAAACGCCAATCGCCCAATGTGTTCCGCATGAAATTATTGGGCGCCGAAGTCATTCCCGTCGAGAGTGGCTCGAAGACTTTGAAAGACGCGCTGAATGAAGCCATGCGTGATTGGGTCACCAATGTGGAAAATACTTTTTACATTATCGGCACGGTCGCGGGCCCGCACCCGTATCCGATGATGGTGCGCGATTTCAATTCCATCGTCGGCAAGGAATGCATTAAACAAATGCCCGACATGATCGGCCGCCAACCCGACGTGGTGCTCGCCTGCGTGGGTGGCGGTTCCAATGCGATGGGAATTTTTTACGATTACATTCCGCACGAGAATGTGAAACTCATCGGCGTCGAAGCGGGCGGTCTTGGCATCGAAACAGGCAAACATTCCGCCACGCTCACCGCCGGTACGCCCGGCGTGCTGCACGGCAATCGTACATACTTGATGCAAGATGAAAACGGCCAGATCAGCGAAACCCATTCCATTTCCGCCGGGCTCGATTACCCCGGCGTTGGCCCCGAACACGCGTGGCTGAAAGATTCCGGCCGCGCGCAATATGTTTCCATTACCGATGACGAAGCGATGCAAGCGTTTCATGATTTGTGCCGCTTTGAAGGCATCATTCCCGCGCTCGAATCGAGTCATGCGTTGGCGCACGCGATGAAAATCGCGCCGACCATGGGCAAAGAAAAAGTGCTGCTGGTCAATTTATCCGGTCGCGGCGACAAGGATATCAACACGGTCGCGCGCGTCTCCGGCATAACCCTATAATATTCAATATAATCAATAACTTATGTCGCGCATCGAAAGCACGTTTGCTTCGCTCTCCAAACAAAATCGTCAAGCCCTGATTCCGTTTTTTACCGCCGGCGATCCGACGCCAGAGACGACGGTGCCGATGATGCACGCGCTGGTGGAAGCAGGCGTCGACATCATCGAACTCGGCGTGCCTTTCTCTGACCCGATGGCCGATGGCCCGACGATTCAACGTTCCAGCGAACGGGCGTTGAAGCATGGCGTGGGGCTGAAACACATTCTGTCGTGGGTAAAAGAATTTCGCCAAACCAACCAGACCACACCGATTGTGTTGATGGGCTATTTGAATCCGATCGAGCATATGGGTTACACCGCGTTCGCGCTGGCCGCGCAACAAGCGGGCGTTGATGGTGTGCTGGTGGTCGATGCGCCGCCGGAAGAGTCGAGCGAATTGTTGCAGGCATTGAAACGCCATCAGTTGCATGCGATTTTTTTGCTTGCGCCCACCTCGACGCAGGCGCGCATTGATGCGTTGGCGAAAGTCGCCAGCGGTTATATTTATTACGTATCGCTCAAGGGCGTGACAGGCGCGGCGACGATTGACGTGAACGAGATCGCAAAAAAGATGCCGCAAATTAAACAAGCCATCCATTTGCCTATTGGCGTCGGATTCGGTATACGTGATGGCGCGACCGCAAGGTTGGTTGCACAAGTGGCCGATGCAGTGGTGATTGGCAGCCGTATCGTGCAGGAAATTGAAAATTCCGCGCCAAAAGATTGCGTGCAAAACGTCGCGCGACTGGTCAAACAAATTCGAATTGAAATGGACAAAGCATGAGCTGGTTTAGAAAACTACTGCCGCCAAAAATCAAGCGCGCCGAGGGCAACAAAAAAGCCGTGCCCGAAGGCTTGTGGAGCAAATGCGCGGCGTGCGAGGCGGTGTTGTATATCACCGACCTGGAAAAAAATCTTAACGTCTGCCCCAAATGCAGCCACCACAATCGTATCAACGCACGCATGCGACTGGATCAATTGCTCGATGCAGAAGGCCGTTTTGAATTGGGTTATGAAGTGGAACCGGTAGACAGCCTTAAATTCAAAGACAGCAAACGGTATGTCGACAGGCTGGCTGCCGCCACCACCGCAACGGGCGAAACCGACGCACTGGTCGTGCTGCAAGGGAGCATTAAGTCCGTGCCGGTGATGACGGCAGCATTCGAGTTTGAATTTCTCGGCGGCTCCATGGGCTCCGTGGTGGGCGAGCGTTTTGTACGCGCAGTGGAAGCCTGTATCGATGAAAATTTACCATTTATTTGTTTCACCGCCACTGGCGGCGCACGCATGCAGGAGGGCTTGTTGTCGTTGATGCAAATGGCCAAGACCACGGCGGCGCTGACCAGGTTGTCGGATGCAAAATTGCCTTTCATCAGCGTGCTCACCGACCCGACCATGGGCGGCGTGTCGGCGAGTTTTGCCTTTATTGGCGACGTGGTGATCGCCGAGCCGGGCGCGCTGATCGGGTTCGCCGGCCCGCGCGTGATAGAACAAACCGTGCGCCAGACTTTGCCCGAAGGATTTCAGCGCGCTGAATTTCTGCTGGGCAAAGGCGCGCTCGACATGATTGTCGATCGGCGCGAGATGCGCGACAGGCTCGCTGCGTTACTCACTTTGCTCATGCGCCAACCGGCGGCTGCCTAAGGCCCATGCTGTCCTCGCTGCCGCGTGCAGGTTTACAAAACTGACGCGAACATGCTTCCGCAAAACTTATCCGACTGGCTGGCTTATCTCGAAAGCCTGCATCCCAAAACCATCGAGTTGGGCCTTGGCCGCTTTAATGAAGTGAAGTCGCGGCTCGGGCTCGATACAAAATTTCCCATCATCACGGTTGCCGGCACCAATGGCAAAGGTTCTACCTGCGCCTATCTCGATATCATTTTGCGTTGCGCCGGTTATCGGGTCGGCTGTTACACCTCGCCGCATCTTTTGCGTTACAACGAACGCGTACGCATCGACGGAAATTTTGCCGATGACAACGCGTTGTGCGAGGCTTTCGCACAAGTCGAAGCGGCGCGCGGCGATATTTCGCTGACGTATTTCGAGTTTGGCACGCTCGCAGCTATCTTATTGTTTATATTGAATAAAATTGATGTTGCGGTACTCGAGGTCGGGCTCGGCGGCAGGCTCGATGCGGTGAATGCGTTCGATGCCGATTGTGCCATCATCACCAGCATTGATTTGGATCATCAGGAGTATCTGGGCGACACGCGCGAAAAAATCGGCGCGGAAAAAGCCGGTGTGTATCGTACAAATCGACCGGCGATTTATGGCGAAAATAATCCGCCGCAGAGCGTGATCGATCACGTCAAAAAAATCGGCGCTGATTGGCAGCTCATCGGCAAAGATTTCGGCTTCAGCAAAATGGAGCATCAATGGCAATTCTGGTTCCGCGATAGCAAAAAACACGCACTGCCGTTTCCCGCGCTGCGCGGACACTATCAACTGAACAACGCGTCTTGCGCGCTGGCGGCGCTTGAATGCTTGCATGCAAAGCTGCCCGTCACGCTCAACGACATCAAACGCGGATTGCTTGAGGTGGATTTGTCTGCGCGCCTGCAAGTGTTGCCGGGTCGGCCAGCCGTTATTCTTGATGTGGCGCATAACCCCCACGCTGCCGCCGCGCTGGCGTCGGGTTTGGGTAACATGGGCTTTTATCAAAATACTTTTGCCGTGTTCGCCATGCTCAAAGACAAAGACATCGCGGGTGTGATCAACGCGGTGAAACATCGGGTTGATCAATGGTATGTGGCCGGCTTGCCGGTTGCGCGCGGTGCGTCGGAAGCAATGCTGGCGCAGCAAATGCAACAGACGGGCGAGGGCAGCAAAGTCCATCGATTCAGCAGTGTGTTGTCGGCCTATCACGCGGCCTGTGAAGCGGCCACGCAAAATGATAGAATTGTCGTGTTCGGTTCGTTTTACACCGTAGCGGAAATAATGCGGCGACCGAAGTGATGCGTGCGCGACAGCGCCGCCGACCTGTGTACGCAAAGTTTGAGAGAGACTGATGGCAACTACCGATTCCGCAGCAACCCAGCAAGTCAAGGCGCGCAATCGCCGCCGCCTCATCGGGTCTATCGCCATTGTCGCAGGCCTGGTCGTGTTCCTGCCCATGTTGCTGGACAAGGGCCCCAAGCCAATCAAAAAAGATATCGCCATCAATATACCCGCGCAGGAAGGCGCCGGTTACACGCCGTTGAAACCCGCAGCCAAACCGGCCGATAGCAAGCCCGTGGAAATAAAAACGGTTGAACAGAAGCCAGCCACAGAAACCAAATTGCCCAGTGACAGCAAAACCATTCCCGAAGCGCCGCCCCTCGACATCAAGCGTGGCGCGCCGCTCAATTCCGCCAATGATGTGGTGCCCGCTGCGCCAAAAAATACCGTGCTCAAGCCCATACCCAAACCGACTGCGGAGCCGGTTGAAACAAAACCTGCGGCTGCACCGACCGACAATGCAAAGTCTGCCAGCGGAAAATTCGCGGTGCAGATCGGCGTGTTTTCAGATGCGAATAACGTGAAAGAAATCCAGGCGAAGTTGGCGGTGATCGGCTTCAAATCCAACGCCGAGATTGTCGAGACCGATAAAGGCACCAAAACGCGCGTGCGCGTAAACGGATTTGTATCGCGCGAAAATGCCGACAAGGCGTTGACAAAAATTCATGCGGTCGAAAAAAATGCCATGGTCGTGCCTCAATAAAAATTCATTATAATCAAAGAGTTACGATTGACTCTATTTGACTGGCTGGTGATCATCATTGTGGGCTTATCCAGCCTGTTGGGGCTGATGCGCGGTGCCATCCGCGAAGTGCTCGCATTGTTGGGTTGGGTGATGGCATTTTTTGTGGCGCGGGAATTCGGTGTGGCGTTTTCGTCTATGCTGAAGAACCTGATGGCGAATGATTCGCTGCGTTTGTTGTTATCGTTTGCGATTTTGTTTGTGGTGACGCTGATCATAATGGCATTGTTGCGTATGGCATTGGCAGAACTGGTAAAAAAAATCGGCCTCGGTTCTGCCGATAAGATGTTAGGTTTGTTGATTGGCGTGGCGCGCGGCCTAGTGATTATGCTGGTGCTGGTATTGGCGGCGGGCATGACTGCGCTACCCCAACAGCCGGGTTGGAAAAATGCCTTCACTAGCCGCTGGTTTGAAATCATGGCGGAGAATGTGAAGCCGTGGTTGCCGGAAGCGCTGGCGAAGCGCATTGATTTTGGTTTTGTGGCAGTATAATTTCGCTTTAAACGAAACGGGAAAACTTCATGTGCGGCATTATCGGTTTAGTGGCAAAAAGTCCCGTTAACCAGTTGCTCTATGACGGCTTGCTGGTGCTGCAACATCGCGGACAGGATGCAGCCGGCATCTGCACTGCCGAAGGCCCCAGTTTTCATATGCATAAGGGCAGCGGCCTGGTGCGCGATGTGTTCCGTACGCGCAATATGCGCGAGCTTAGCGGCAACATGGGCATTGGTCACTGCCGTTATCCGACGGCAGGCTCCGCAGCGGCAGCGGCAGAAGCGCAGCCGTTTTATGTCAACTCACCTTTTGGTGTGGTGCTCGGCCACAATGGCAATCTCATCAACGCCGAGCAACTCAAACAGGATTTGTTCATCGAAGACCTGCGGCACGTCAACACCAATTCGGACTCCGAAGTGTTGCTGAACGTGCTGGCCCACGAATTGCAAGCGGCAGCGGGCGGCCACCGGCTGACACCGGGCGCAATATTCGAAGCAGTCAAAGGCGTGCATCGCCGCGTGCGTGGCGCCTATGCTGTGGTTGCGATGATTGCCGGTTACGGTTTGCTCGCTTTCCGCGACCCGTTCGGTATCCGCCCTTTGGTGATTGGCCGCAATGTCACCGATCACGGCACCGAATTTATGGTCGCGTCGGAAAGCGTCGCGGTTGATTCGCTGGGCTTTGAACTGGTGCGTGATGTAGCGCCAGGTGAAGCGATTCTGGTTGATGAGAGCGGCAATTTTTTCAACCGTCAATGTGCCGATCATGCCGTGCTCAATCCGTGCATATTCGAATACGTCTATTTCGCGCGGCCCGATACAGTCATCAACGGCATTTCGGTTTACGAAACCCGCATGCGCATGGGCGTGAGCCTGGCGGAAAAAATTGTTTCTACCGGAAAAGGCACAGATATCGACGTAGTAATTCCCATCCCCGATACCAGCCGGCCCATCGCCATGCAACTGTCGGTGAAGTTGGGTTTACCTTTCCGTGAAGGCTTTATCAAAAACCGTTATATCGGCCGCACTTTTATCATGCCGGGCCAATCGCTGAGAAAAAAATCCGTGCGGCAAAAGCTCAACGCCATTGCGCTGGAATTCAAAGATAAAAATGTTTTGCTCGTTGATGACTCCATCGTGCGCGGCACCACCAGCCGCGAGATCGTGCAAATGGCGCGCGACTGCGGCGCGAAAAAAGTGTATTTCGCTTCAGCCGCGCCGCCCGTGCGTTACCCGAACGTCTATGGCATCGACATGCCCACACGTTCAGAATTGCTGGCAACCGGCCGCAACGACGAAGAAATCGCCAAAGAGATCGGCGCCGACGCCGTGTTTTATCAGGATCTCGGCGACTTGATCCGCGATGTGCAAGCGTGCAATCCGGACATTACCCGTTTCGACACATCGTGCTTCGATGGGGTCTATGTCACTGGTGATGTGACACCTGCGTATTTGCAAAACATCGAAAGCGAACGCCACAGTGGACGCGATGGCGAGGGCGATGACAACGGTGCCAAGCAATTGGATTTGAATTTGATGGTGGAAAATTCATAGACTGAGTTTGACAGGCCCAACGAGGCAAGGTAAATTAATTCATCAGCGCCGATTTGATTTCAGCTTGCGGGCGCATAATAAATACAGCTAAAGCGACGCCAAACCCGTTTAGCGTTGCGCTGACGGGTTTTTTGTTTTCAGGAGAAAGAATCATGACTGACAAATATCATATCGATACTTTAGCCGTGCGCGCAGGCACGCATCGCAGCGAATTCGGCGAACACTCCGAGGCGATGTACCTTACATCAAGCTTTGTATTCAACAGCGCCGCGCAAGCCGCAGCGCGCTTCTCCGGCGCGGAGCCGGGCAATGTGTATTCGCGCTTCACCAATCCAACCGTGACAGCATTTCAGGAACGCCTCGCAGCGCTGGAAGGCGCAGAAGCCTGCGTTGCCACCAGTAGCGGCATGTCGGCGATACTCGCGTGCGTGATGGGTTTGTTGTCGGCGGGTGATCATATTGTTTCTTCCGCCAGCATATTCGGCGCGACCACGCAATTGTTTAACAACGTGTTGAAACGTTTCGGCATCGAGACAAGTTATGTTGCGCTGAGCGATTTATCGGCGTGGCAAAAAGCTGTGCGGCCGAATACAAAAATGTTTTATGTTGAAACCCCATCGAACCCAATGACAGAAATTGCCGACATCACAGCGCTGTCAAAAATTTCAATTAAATCAAATAGTTATCTTGTGGTAGATAATTGCTTTTGTACGCCGGTTTTGCAACAACCATTCAAACTCGGCGCAGATATCGTGATTCATTCGGCAACAAAATTTCTCGACGGGCAAGGTCGCGTGATGGGCGGCGCAGTGCTCGGCTCGAAAGACATCATCATGGACAAAGGCGTGTATCAATTCCTGCGCACGGCGGGGCCGAGTATGAGCCCGTTCAATGCGTGGGTGTTGCTTAAAGGATTGGAGACGCTGAAGATTCGCATGGAAGCACAATCGAGAGCCGCGCTGGAGCTCGCGCAATGGCTGGAGAAACAAGCGAATGTGGCGCGCGTGTACTACCCAGGCTTGAAATCACATCCGCAACACCAACTCGCCATGCAGCAGCAAAGTTCCGGCGGCGCGATCTTGTCATTTGACGTGAAGGGCGGCAAGGCCGCCGCCTGGCGCGTCATTGATAGCACCAAAATGATCTCCATCACCGCCAACATCGGCGACACCAAATCCACCATCACCCATCCGGCGACGACAACCCATGGACGCATCAGCGATGCCGAACGTGCGGCGGCAGGCATAGGCGATGGCCTATTGCGCGTGGCGGTGGGGTTGGAAAATATTGAAGATTTGAAACGGGATTTGGCGCGCGGGATGGCGTAAGGCCTTTTCCCTCCCTTTCAAGGGGAGGGGCAGGGTGGGGATGGGTTTAAGTTTGGATGATGTTGGATGCCTTGCCGGGGTTGCCTAGCGGCAAGCCTCGTAGGTCAGGTTACGGCGCGGCTTTTCGCGCCGTTACCTGACGCGGAGCGTTGAGTGCGTAAGATGGGTTTAGCGGTAGCGATACGCATCAAACAGCAAAAATCGAAGAACGATTTCCCTCCCTTTCAAAGAGAGGGCAAGGGTGGGATGGGTTTTAGTTTGGATGATGTCGGATACTTTGCCGGGGGTTGCCCGGCGGCAAGTCACTTTTTTGCTTCGCCAAAAAAGTAACCAAAAAAGGCGACGCCCAGCCGCGCTGCTTTTTTGTTTTTGGTTT
>JAYTVC010000089.1:0-41871 GCA_043744215.1 Pseudomonadota bacterium | reverse complement strand
GAAACGCCTCGGGAATGCTGCCGTGGTGTTCGATGGTGAGATAAGAAATGCAGCGGCGCGCATCAAGCTGATAGGGCGCAATAATCGCTTGAGTGGGGCAGATGTCGACACAGGCGCTGCAACTGCCGCAGTGTTCGGTTTGCTCGCTATCCATCGGCAGCGGCAAGTCGGTATAAATTTCGCCGAGAAAAAACAGCGAGCCCGCGTCGCGGGTGAGTAACAGCGTGTGCTTGCCGCGCCAGCCGATGCCGGATTTTTTTGCCAGTTCCACTTCCATCACCGGCGCGGAATCGGTGAACACGCGATAATTAAAATTATCAGTTGAAGCTTCAATTTTTTTTACCAGCGTTGCGAGCTTGGCACGCATCACTTTATGATAATCGCGGCCCAGTGCATAACGCGAAATGAAGGCGCTGTCGGCGTCGTTGATCACATCCCAACTGCCGCGTGTTTTGGGCGCGGTGTAATTCAGGCGCACGGAAATCACGCGCACTGTGCCGGCAATCAACTCCGTAGGGCGGGCGCGCTTTGCGCCGTGCTTCGCCATGTAAGCCATGTCGCCGTGATGGCCGAGCTTCAGCCATTGCATTAAACGTGACTCGGCTTCGCCCAATTCTGTATCAGTGATGCCGGTTTCGCTAAAGCCCAATTCACGGCTCCAGCTTTTGATATCACGCGCGAGTTGCGCATAATCCATTGCGACGGTGTGGTGTTCAGGCAGGCCCATGGGCGTATGATACCGCCAACTTATTCAAACTTGCGGGCAAACCCATAATGAAATGGTTTTCCATTTTGCTCAATGATGAGGCGGCAACCCAACAAATGGGGCGCGCACTGGCGCCATGTTTATCGCCGGGGATGACGATCCATCTGCACGGCGACCTTGGCGCGGGCAAAACGACCCTGGTGCGCGCGATGTTTAACGGCCTCGGTTATACAGGTAAAGTGAAAAGCCCGACTTATACGCTGGTTGAACCTTATGTGATTTCTGATTTATACTTGTATCACTTTGATTTTTATAGGTTCAATACCCCCCAAGAATGGATAGAAGCGGGTTTGCGCGATCATTTCAATGCCCACAGCGTCTGTCTGGTCGAATGGCCGGAAAAGGCCGGCGATTTGTTGCCGCCGCCAGATGTGAAAATTCATTTGCATATTCTGCCTATCGGACGCCGCGCGGAAATCAGCGCGCTGTCGCCGCAGGGCGAAGCGTGTCTTGGCCGCGCAGATTTTTCCTTGATAAAAATTTCCTGAGCGTTTATTTTTTACGATTAGTTGTTTTGCTGATGACAGGGTGCGCGCTTGCAGCGCCCGCCCATGCGCTCACGCTTCTCAAATCGGTACGCGTATGGCCCGCGCAGGATTACACGCGCATTACCCTTGAATCGCCGGCGACCATCAAATGGCAATTGATGCCGTTGAAAAACCCTGCGCGGCTGGTGTTGGATCTGGAAGGCGTGGATTTGAATGCCGCGCTGGAAGGCATCGCTGCCAAGGTGAAGCCGAATGATCCGTACATCAAAAATGTGCGCGTGGCGCGTTTCAAGCCCGGCGTGGTGCGCATGGTGCTTGATCTCAAAACCGAAGTGAATCCCAGTGCGTTCATGCTCGCGCCGGTAGCGGAATACGGCCATCGGTTAGTGCTGGATATTTATCCGGAAAAGCCGGTGGATCCGCTGCTGGCAAGCATCGGTTTAAACAGTGATGGCGAGCCAAGCAAGCATGATCCTTCGCAGCCGGCAGCTGCTTCGCGCAGTGATGCGGAAACCCCGCAGGAAAAACCGGTAACGAAAGCGCCCGACAACGGCTCGCGTAAAATTATTATTGCCATCGACGCAGGCCATGGCGGAGAAGACCCCGGCGCCCATGGCGCGGCGGGCACGCGTGAAAAAGATGTCACCCTCGCCATAGCGCAAAAACTCAAAGCGCGCATAGATCAGGAGCCGGGCATGCATGGCGCACTCACGCGCGATGGCGACTATTTTATTCCGCTGCAAACACGCACCCTGAAGGCGCGCAAAATGCAGGCGGATTTATTTGTGTCGGTACATGCCGACGCGTTCGTCAGTCCCGACGCCCGTGGCTCGTCAGTGTTTGCCTTGTCAGAGCGCGGTGCGACATCGACGGCGGCGCGATTATTAGCCCAGCGTGAAAATGCATCGGACCTGATTGGCGGCGTGAACCTCGCTGTCAAAGACCCGTACCTTGCGCGCACCCTGCTGGATTTGTCGCAATCGGCCACCATTAACGACGGATTGAAATTAGCCAAGGAAGTGCTCAGCGGCATGGGCGGCATCAATCGTCTGCACAGCCGCAAAGTGGAGCAGGCCGGTTTCGCCGTACTCAAGTCGCCGGACATTCCTTCAATTTTGGTCGAGACCGCGTTCATCTCCAACCCCGATGAAGAAGCGCGCCTCACCGACGACGACTACCAGGAAAAAATTGCCCATGCGATTTTCAGCGGCATCAAACGTTACTTCGCCAAAAACCCGCCAACGAATCGGGTGAAAGTGGCGCTGGGCGAGTAAATAATTAACTATTTGATTTTATTGATTTTTTTGTTTGCTTGTTGCCTGGTTTTTAGTCATGTAATTTCTGTTCTGCGTTGTAAATTCTACGTTTGCAGGTTTTGCTCACAACATTCCTTACGTTGTGCGTGATTTTTTGTGTTCATTGATAAAAATTTTTTTAGATTCGGGGAAAAGAAATCATGAAAAAAATAGTGTTGATTGCGTTGGCGCTACTGTTATCTGCCTGCAATACCGTACAAGTCAAAGTACCGCAGGCTTTAGATCAGCAAGGTTTACTGGTAGGCAGAATTGCGGCGGGTGTGTGGTCCGAGCGTAATGAGCTGACGCCGCAAATGACACTGCGGGCTGGCGAAGGACAAGCCAAGCTTTACCAGAATGGCATCAAGGACAATACCATCACCATCGCGCTGGCACCGGGCGAATACACCATGAACAAGGTGCAACACACGGGCAAGAGTTATGGCAATGTCATTGTCACCAGTTCGTTTCCTGTTGGCCGCAAGTTCACCATCAAGGCGGGTCAAGTGACGAATTTAGGTTTGATGGTGTTAGTGCCCTACCTGCAGGATAAAACCAAATTTATATTTCACACGCTCGACAACACGGCCGACATGCAAGAGCACGTAAAAAATACGCACCCGGCTTTGTATGCTTCGCTGCCAGACAAAAACTTTACTATTTCTGAAGATGGGTATGCCGACAGGCCGGTAAAAGTCATCGGCCTCGATAAACTGGACGAAGTGCGCAAGCAGATCGCCTATGGAAAACTGATTTTTGATACGCCCTACGCGGTACAGCATGTGACGGGCGCAGCAGGCACGATTGCTAAAATCATCTACGACAGCAATAAAAAAATTAGCGATATCAAAATTCTACCGACGAATACATTGGAAGATATGGATGATTGCAGCACTTATGGCAAAACCGTGCTGTGCTCCGTTGAGCCGGATCGGGAAAAGGGCGTCTTCAGCGGTAAATGGAACAATTCGGGCAAATATATTCTCGTGCGCGACGAAAAACTTGAGCGCGGGCAATTTCAGCAAAAACCCGCGGGCCACGCATTATGGCTGGTGAGTGAGTCAGGCATTGTGATAGCCGATGAGCACCTGAATATTTTCACTAGTTATGATTATGGTGCCAACTGGACCAGCTACAGTGGCGCAGCGCAGAAGCAGGCCATCAACCAAGGCATTTTTGGCAATTATGTGATTGGCTACCAGGCGGGCAAGAACGGATTCTATCTTTATCCGCATAACCGCAATGTAGGTAACAGAAAAATCGTTTACACACCGCATAACAAAGCCGAGTACCGAAACATTGATTTCCCCAATGATCTGGATCAGATGGATACCCTGACGGAATCGCTCGATACTTTATTTGCCGGCAGCGCTCACGGTATATTGTCAGGCGTGGCTATGTATAAAAAAGTCAGCGATGCGCCTTGGGAAAAAATAGGCACCCTTCCTTACGGCTGCCGTTATCCTCGGATAGAGTCGAAAGACAATATTTCGCTCAAGGCCCATTGCATTACCGGCGATAACATTGCGTCATCGAATGACGCGGGCAAAACCTGGGCGATGACAAAAAAATAAGTGTTGCGATCGATAAGGCCGACACAACATAAGGCCGAAACAAAAAGGGCGCCATGGCGCCCTTTTCGTTTCGGCAGATAGCTTGCACTAACCCGTTGGTGGATGGGTTCCGGCGTGCAGAAAAGCGTCTGCTTCTGCAACATCCATCGGCTTGCCGAGCAAAAATCCTTGAAGTGCATCGCAATGGTTGGCGCGTAAAAAATCCAGCTGCGCTTGCGACTCTACGCCGACGGCTACCACACGCAATTGAAGGCGCTTTGCCATGGCGATAACGGCTTCGGTGATGGCGGTGTCTTCTTTGTCGTCGGGAATGCCGTCGATAAAGCGGCGCGAAATTTTGAGTGTCTTCACCGGAAAGCGTTTGAGTTCACTGAGGGAAGAATGGCCTACGCCGAATTGGTCCAGCACCAGGCCTACGCCGATCGCGTGCAGTTCGGCCAAAATTTCCGCCGACTGTTCGGGGTTGCGCATGGCGGCGCTTTCAGTAATTTCCAGTTCCAGTTTTTCCGGTGCCAAACCGGTTTCATTGAGCACTTCGCGCAGTTGTTGCGGAAATTTGCGTGAGAGCAGTTGGCGCGCCGATAAGTTGACGGCCACGACCAGGTTTTTATGTCCGCCTTGCTCCCACTTTTTTGCCTGCAGGCAGGCGTGCTTGAGCACCCATTGGCCAACGGGCGCGATGAGCCCCATTTCTTCCAGCACGCTAATGAATTGGTGAGGAAATATTTCTTCTTTTTGCGCAGGGTTTTTCCAGCGCAACAGGGCTTCCATGCTGCGCACGCGCCCCGTCGCCAAATCATGCTGCGGCTGGAACTGTAGGCCAAACTCGTCTTTCTCAATGGCCTGACGCAGGCTGGTCTCCAGTTCGAGCCGTTTGCTGAGCATTTGCTGCAAATCTTCGGTGAAAAAACGCAGCGTATTGCGGCCTGCCTGTTTGGCGTTATACATCGCCGAATCCGCATGTTTGAGCAGGGTGGCGGCGTCCTGCGCATCGTCGGGGAAAAAGCTGGCACCAATGCTGGCCGAGAGGTTGAAGTGGTTGTCGCCAACCACATAGGGTGCCGCCAAGGCCAGCAGCACTTTGTTCGCCACGACTTTCGCATGCTCAGCCATTTCAAGGTCAGGCAGGGTGACAATGAACTCGTCGCCGCCCTCGCGCGACACGATGTCTTCTTCGCGCACGCAGTCGGTCAGGCGTTTGGCGACGGTGCGTAACACTTCATCGCCCGCATCGTGGCCAAGCGTGTCGTTAATCAGTTTGAAGCGGTCGAGATCCAGGTAGAGCACCGCCACATGCCGGTTGGCGCGGCGCGCCTGTGCGATGACCTGGGCGAGGCGCTCTTGCAGCAGTCGCCGGTTGGGCAGGCCGGTGAGCAGGTCGTGGTTGGCGAGATAGTGAACGGCCTTGTCGGCATGGGTGCGTTCGGTAATATCGTTGACAATCGCGGCGATGCCGATCAAGCGCTGTTCGTCATCGAATATCGGCGTGCCGTGCCAATCGCACACGATAGTGCGGCCGTCTTTGGTCACGTTGTTGATGACGCAATGCATGTCTTGCTGCCGTTGCACCATGTTAACCAATTCCTGTTTGAACGCGTTGCGCGAATCCTGCGGTATCAGGTCGGATTCGTGATGCCCCAATATTTCGTCGCGGCTGTAGCCGAACATGCGTTCTGCTGCCGGGTTCCATTCAGCGACGCAGAAATTCAAATCGTATTCGATAACGGCCAGGGGAGAATGCGCCACATGTAGCGAGAGTTTTTGCAGGGAGGCACCAGCGCGGATTTCGGCGCGTTTGCGTTCATTGGTCTCGTTGACCAACTCCATGACGGCCGCGTGCGATTGCTGGCGCTCCGTTTCGAGGCTTGAGGCGAGGGATAAATTTTTGAAACGCGTGGTCAATGCATCGATCACGGCAGCGTTGGCCCGCGAGTGAATGAATAACAACAACGCCACTAATGCGATGAGCACCATGCCAATCAGCATGTGGTTGCGGTCGCGCAACAGCAGCAGGTGCAGGGCCAGCGGCACCAGTGCCGGCACGACATACGAGACGAATGCCGCGCGGTGAGGCGCATGCTCTGCCAGTGCACCGGTGGTCAGCAGGGCGATGAGCATGATGACGCTCATCTCATTAAATAAGTTGCCCATCGGGAACAGCAACGTGCCAATGATGGCCCAGCCAAAGCCCATCAAACCGGTGCCCACCACAAACCAGTTGCCCCATGCGACTGCCTGCCTGGCGCCGGGTTTGGCCCCCATATAAGCTTTATATAAACCGTAGCGGCCAATAGTGAGCAGGCAGATAAATGTCAGCCAGATGAACAGTGCCGGCCGCGACAATTCATTCCATAACGCGGCGCCCAATACCAATGCCACCATAAGAGTAGCCAGATAGCCGACCAGCGACAACCGATACATCAGGCGTACCTGCTCGGCGTAGATGAGGTCGCCTTGTGTGGCTGTGGCCACGCCAAGGCTGACATTCGGATTGATATTGGCAGTCAAATTGCGCATAGCCTGATGTTTTTGATTTTTTCGCCTGAAAGTGACTACGGCTGTTTATATTTCCACGACTAAAGATTAGCACTTTACATTCGAATTAAAAGGTAGGGTAAAACCGTATTTTTTACTCATGCATCAAATGCTTATGACTACCGGTAGTAGTAGATTAGGGGCTGTTTTATAAGAGTTTTTTTTCTGGCAATACAGCATCCAGTCTGTGGAAAATATTCCCAGCAGTTTGAAGTCGCTCCAAGCGGATATAATTGCCCTTGTTTTATTCAATTATTCGTCCGAAATTTATGTCCGCCATCCGCATCCTGCCTGATCTATTGATCAACCAAATTGCCGCCGGCGAAGTAGTAGAGCGCCCCGCAGCAGCGTTAAAAGAATTACTGGAAAACAGTCTTGATGCCGGCGCACAAAGCATTGCCGTGCAGATTGAAGCGGGTGGCGTGAACCGGCTCAGTGTCACCGACGACGGCGCGGGCATCGGCAAAGATGAATTACACCTCGCCCTCGCGCGCCATGCCACCAGCAAGATCGCCACCTTGCAGGATCTCGAAGCGGTGGCCAGTCTCGGCTTTCGTGGCGAAGCGTTGGCCAGCATTGCGGCGGTGTCGCAGCTTGCTTTGGTCAGCCGTCGCGCCGATGAAAAACATGCGTGGAAAATCGATGTCACTGGCGGCAACGTGTCAGCGATAGAGCCGGCCGCGCTCGGGCAGGGCACGCAAATCGATGTACGCGATTTGTTTTTTAACACGCCAGCACGGCGCAAATTTTTGAAATCCGAAGCCACCGAATTCGCCCATTGCGACGAGATGTTCAAGCGCAGCGCACTCAGCCGCGCCGACGTGGCGCTTACGCTTACCCACAATGGCCGCAGCCAGTGGCGCCTGCAAACCGCGCAAAATAATCCGGTGCGGCGCGTGGCCGATGTGTTGGGCGAAGATTTTGCCCGGCAAGCGGAAGTGATCGACGAACGTAGCGCGGGCCTGCGTTTGTACGGCGTAGCGGGGCGGCCAGCGGTTGCGCGCGCCAGCCGCGACGAACAATATTTTTACGTCAACGGCCGCTTTGTGCGCGACAAACTGATTTCCCACGCCGTGCGTCAGGCCTACCAGGATGTGCTGCATCATTTGCGCCATCCGGCCTATGTATTATTTTTGGAAATGGATCCGGCGCTGGTGGATGCCAATGTACATCCAACCAAAACCGAAGTGCGCTTCCGCGATTCGCGCGCCATTCATCAATTTATTTTTCACGCGTTGCATAAGGCGCTCGCGCAGCCGGTGAAAACGGGCGCGGCCAGCGTAGGCGAGATGGGCGGGTTTGCAGTGACAACCAGCGAAGCCAATTTTTCCGTCGCGAGCGAAAATAATCTGACGCGAAATTTTTACGCCGGCGCACAACAGACCGCTTTCAACGTGAACGAACCTGCGCGCTTTTATGACGTTTTGTTCGGTAAAAAAACTGTTAATAATCAAATAGTTACAGAGTATCCGACGAGCGCGAAAAATGGCGGCGCTTCAGTTACAGTGGATGCGCAAAATAATGAAACAACCGATCTGCAACCGCTCGGTTTTGCCCTCGCGCAATTGCTCGGCATCTATATACTCGCGCAAAATCGCCACGGCTTGATCATCGTCGATATGCATGCGGCGCATGAAAGAGTGGTGTACGAAAAACTCAAAGCTGCGCTGGAACAACAATCCATCGCTTCACAACCGTTGCTGATTCCCGTCTCATTCAACGCCAGCGCACTCGAAGTCGCCTGCGCCGAAGAACACGCTGTCACGCTTTCGACTTTGGGCTTTGACATCGCCGCGCTGTCGCCTGCAACGCTTGCCGTTCGCGCCGTGCCAACGCTGTTGCAGGATGCCGATACTGTCGCCCTCGCGCGCGATGTTCTTTCCGATATCAACGAAGCCGGCGCGACGCGTGTTTTGCAGGAGCGCCAAAACGAATTGCTCTCAACCCTCGCCTGCCACACCGCCGTGCGTGCCAACCGCATGCTCACGCCTCCCGAAATGAACGCGTTATTACGTGAAATGGAAGCGACCGAGCGCAGCGGCCAATGCAATCACGGACGGCCTACATGGTTCCAGGTGACGCTGGCGGAGCTGGATAAAATGTTTATGCGCGGGCAATAAGCGGCGTGAGCGACACGCAACTTCCGTCTGCCATTTTGTTAATGGGCCCGACCGCCAGCGGCAAAACCGGCATCGCTGTTGAACTGGTAAAAAATTTCCCCATGGAAATCATCAGCGTCGATTCCGCGCTAGTGTACCGCCACATGAATATCGGCACGGCCAAACCTGATGCGGCCACATTGGCGCAAGCTCCACACCATCTCATTGACCTCATCGACCCGACGCAAAGCTATTCTGCCGCGCAGTTCCGCGCCGACGCATTGCGCGTGATGCAAGAGATCGCTGCGCGCGGAAATATTCCGCTGCTGGTCGGCGGCACCATGCTGTATTTCAAAACCTTGCTTGAAGGCTTGAGCCATTTGCCGCAGGCAGACGAAAAATTGCGCGCCCAGCTAGATGCACAAGCCAGACAAATCGGCTGGCCAGCCATGCACGCCGAATTAGCCAAGTTGGATGCGCCAACCGCCGCACGCCTCAAACCCAACGATGCGCAACGTATTCAAAGAGCGTTGGAAATTTGCATTCTCAGCGGTGAGCCGATGTCCGCGCAATTGGGCAAGGCCGGCGCGCAGCCGCTGCCATTCAATATAATTAAAATTGCGCTGGTGCCAGGCGACCGGAAAATTTTGCATCAACGCATTGCACTACGCTTTGATGCCATGCTCAATGCCGGATTGATTGATGAAGTAAAAAATCTGCGCGGGCAATTTGACTTAAAGCCGGAGATGCCGTCGATGCGCTGCGTCGGTTATCGGCAGGCCTGGCAATATCTCGATGGGGAAATTGATCGCGAGACATTGCGCGATACAGGCATCGCCGCTACGCGGCAATTGGCCAAGCGCCAACTGACCTGGTTGCGGTCGATGGAAAACTTGGTTGAATTTGACTGCCTTGATGCGGCGCTGGCGCAGAAAGTGCGCGCTTATTTGAGCGCGCAGTTGATATAGCGTACTTGTTATGCATACTTCCATGCATAACAAGCCGTTTGTGATGAGCAGCTCGCATAGAGAGCGTATCGAACCACCATTTTCCATTTCTTGCCCTTCGATACTCCTGCTATGCAGGCACTCAGGGCGAAAGGGGGGATTTGAAAAACGGGGCAGGTTGGCATTGAAAGCGGTGAAGCCCAACGCCAAAATGGTTAAGTTCAAATCGTTGGGCTTCATTACGTTAAGCTAAAATATGTTTCTAAAAGCCTGATGGCGGTTTGTCTTCGATACCTATCCAAGCGGAGTAAGAATTTGCAAATGCGCTACGATACAAGTGATAGTACTTGCTTTGCGAGGCAAGCTGCTCATAATTTTCGCCCGGTTTGCAGGGCCAGATTGTGTAGCTGCGCTCTTCAGGCTTCGTAGTTGTACGCCGAACTGTAATCGCATCATGATTTCGGAACGCGGCTGTACGAATATACCTTACGATATCCCGGAGGTACGGGCCATGTGAGACAAGTTCCATGATCCAAGGCGCATCGCCTTCGTTCCACTCACTCTCATGTAGGGTCGCTCGAGGCTGAAGGCGAAAGCGTTCCTCAACGTCGGGCGCGAGAAACGCCCAAGTCCAGTAAGCTAATGGGTGGCCACTTTTGTCAAATACAAACATGATCTGCTTGTGTTGCAGGGCAGGCATGATCCAATGATTCAGGTCGGCTACAGTTCTCTCAAATTTGGCGACAGAACATAGGTAGGCCGCCAACCCGTATTGCTCATGTGTAATTTTCATAGAACCATCGATGAGTGGCAATCTAAAAAAGTCAACGCGTCTTGTCCTCCTTCCAAGCCATGAAGGAACGGGCTGGTGGCGGTAAGTTTGCTCTCGACAAATAGCTCCCAGTGCCTCGCCACTGCGTCGTACTGAATAACGCGATCGCGGTTTTTCCAGGCTATCGCCGTAAAGCCGGCAGACTTAGAATATAGCGCACGAGCGTGGTCCGCCAAAGTATCGATTTTTTCCTGCACAGTGCTTTTCAATAAGTCCATAGAATCAATTTCAAACGCGATGCGCCTATTGTCCTGTGCCATATTGTGTCGAAACAAACCGGTAAGGGTCTTGGATGCCTTCAGGCCTCCCAGCAGAATCATCTTGCGAAGCCCCGCCTCGTTGATACCTTGCGCTTCTCCAAACTTACACGCCCAATGCCAAAAAAGACTAAATTTCTCTATAACATGACGGCGTAGCCGATCCTCTGGCACTAGCTGCCGTAATGCATCGTCAGCACCTTGAAAATCAACCTGAACCGCCAATACACAGATGACGCGACCAATGTTGTTATGACCGAACGAGCTGAGGTCGAGAATTGCCGATTCAATCCGGCACTCGTTGCCGCTCTTGATGATCGCCAGTAGCACAGGTGCGAGATCGGTTATTTCTTTAGAGCGCTGTTGTAAGAAAGTTGCAGGAAGCCCGAGCAGGTCAAGCACAGCATTGTCTAGCGCCTTGTCATATACACTTTGATAAAGCTGTTTTAAGACAATAGCCGATACGGGCTTGAAAGTTTTTTCAGTCCGAGCGTACTTGTTTACATAAAAACATAGCGTGTCGATTAGAGGCAGTATGCGTTGATGTTCTTCCCACAAGGTTGCAAAATGCGTGGGTGCCCCACAACTTTTGGTATTGGCATAAGTTGGGAGTGCAGTAGCAGTGCCAAAATCAACCCAACGTCCATCGATTGTGATATTCGAGGGGCTGACGGCTCCATGTAATAATCGTCGGGTTTGCGCAGTTGCGAATTGCTGGGCAAAGCGCGACACCATAGTGGCTAGGCCTGATTCCGTGCGCGCAGCGTAATTTCGGTTAGGTAAATCAAAACTTTGCGGCAGATAGTCTGGCAGCTTGGCTATCGCTTGTTGTACACGCACAGTATCGGATTCATGCGCCCACTTTTCAGGTGGTCGAAAAAAAGGTGAACGCATAAAATGCGCCGGACGCACCGATGATTCTCGAACAACCAGCGCTCGTGGTGCTTGGGTTCGCTTACCGTCAGCACCTTCATACCAGCATTTTGTACCGGTTAAGATCAATGCGCCGATACGGGTGGCACCAAAAGGCAACGCTACCGAGAGCACTTCTCCCCACACTGCTTCCTGAATGGCATCGACCAGTGCAATGCCGCCATGAGAGTGCCAAAAATCCGCCGCGCCGCTGTGCGCGTTGATCAGCGGCGTTCGCCCAATACCTTTAATTTGAAACCGCCCCAGCGTTCCACACCTGCCCGCGCCGCCGTTTTTGCCGACTCCCGCCCCTCCATATCGTTCAGCGAAAAACGTTTTTACTTCCGCTACGTAGTTATCCTGAGTTTCATTTTCAGATGCGACAGCATAGCCAAAATTTTGGATCGCTTCAGGAGCAGACATGAAATCTACATTGACGTAGGCACATGTAGGTTGACGAAGACGGGTAACAGGGAATGGCACCGCCCCTACAGGCGGTGCACGATCAAGTTCTAAAGTTGACACAGTTGACAAGAGATTCAAATGAAAAAATTCGATATTTATGGACTTGAAAATTCATCTGCTGATAGCCAATATATCTAGTTTTATACATGTCATCTTTGTCAATCTAAAAGTGTTAGTTAGTTTCGTATCCATAGTAATAATACGTTGTTGGAGTCGAATAACTATTAACCTCAATAGGCTCACCTATTGTGATAATTGCGGTTCCCGTCGTTGGATTTGGAACAACAGCTACAATAATTGGCGTGCCGGTCATGTCGGAGGTGCCTGTGTTCCAGGAGGGAACGCTAGTAGAACCTGATGGAGCGTTGGGACCCGTCGTATATTTAGCGTTAGCCCCAACTACTATTTTTGTAACGCCTACATAGAAGCCTTTTGAAGTGGATTTCATTACAAAAACTTTTAGATTTATAACTCCTCCGTCGGCAAATTTAAATTCAATTTGTTGCCCATCAAATATAGGGTAGACTTTGCCATCAAGTGCATTGATCACAATAATATATGGCAACGCAACGCCAGGGAAATTGGGGTTTGTGTATACCTTATTTAGCCCTACTTGGGTCAATATATCCCTAGAAATTCCAATCCCCATTTTGTTTGGATCCGCATAGGAATTATATTGAATGCCGTTTAGGTCGGGTGGCAAGCTTTTGAGCTGCAAGCCAGAAGCTCGCATCCCTTTGAATATCTCCATATCTTGCTGCAATGCTCCAAGATCGTTGGTTGGGAAGGTCGTAGTGGGGTTCACGGAATAGGTATAGTTGGTCCACCACAGGCCGGGAAATGGAACGTAATACCTATTAGCGACGACGTTGTAATTAAAAATAAATGACGTTTTCTCACTGCGCGAAATGACCAGCAATTGACCGGCCCCTGCGGCATATTTTGTTACTGCCGAATTTGCATAAGCTGCCAAAGAGGTATACGTGCTGCAGGTGTCGCAGCGCTCGACAACCATAGGTACCGCTGCCAAAGCTGGAAAAGGTATCATCCCTACGGCTACGAGCGATGCCACTGCGAGAGGCGTTGCCCAATTCTGGGTGCGGTCGAGGTGCCGATCTCCAATAGTTGGGCAATGCGCATTTATTCCCGGTTTTTGCGTGCGATTCTTTTTCATCTTGCCTCCTCTTGTATTACATCTTTTGGCCGTTTACCTGTCTGGCTGCGAATTGGCCTAGGGATCCGCAGCCTTCTTAATGTTTGGAGGGGCTTATGGTTTGAATTCCTTGAACAGCTCGCGCAGCATCTGCAGCTCGCCGACTTGTAGCCGCCGCAACACGTGTTTCCCTGCCAACTCATTGCTAGCACATTGCTCGTCGGCAAGATAGCGCAGTGCCACTTGGGGATTTGCATCGTACATAGTCTTGTATTTTTCTTGGGCCTGTTTCTTTTCGTCTTCACCAAGTACAAACTTCCACAAGGCAGCATGTTCGGCCGCTGCCGGTGCGACTATGTCGGCCGCTACGCCGGCATTTGTGGCAGCTTTAACAGCAGCTTCCAAATCATGCAACTCGGTGGCGTGCTTGATTAAACCAGTTGCTAGCTTGGCGCAGATCGGCTGTTTGTTGATGCCCAGATTCATGTCACAATATTGACCCAAAACACCTACCGCACTTATATCGCCTGTCGCTCGATTAAGCGATGAAGTTGCTTGAGCGAACTCCGCGTTACCAAGGCTGCGTGGGAGTTTCGATACCAATATGTACGAGATTTCATTACCGGGGTGGGTCCAATCCGTTGCTTGCGAGGCGCGATACATCGCCGATTCCTCGCCGGAAATATCGCCCTGTTGACGCGCCTCTTCGGCTACCCGCATCCAAGGCCATACGTTATTTTGAATCATCTCTGCCCATTGTTTTGCCGATACCCCGCCGCATGCCGCGGGTATGTCCTCAGGATGGAGAATGCCCCGGCACGCGTTAAGTGCCCACAAGTAGATAGCGGGAGAATTCGTGCCTTGAGCCAACGTCGCCAATTGTGCTGTCGGCTTCGCACGAGATTGGAGGTGGTCACGCCACGAATCGGGGCATTCTTCCCCGGCACAAGCTTTGCGGTCGGGCGACATTTCGAGCATATCCAAGAACAGTCCGGCGGCACGCTCTTTCGTATCTGTACTAGAAATCAGCTGTTTGACAATCTGCTCATGAATTTGAATTCCGGTTTTAGTAGTCTTTTCTAATACGGGTTTGTCGTCGTCCGGATGCTCATCGCGCATCATTCGCGCATCAATGGCTTTTTTGTCGCAACCGGTAAAAACCGGGACAGGCCAGGCTAGGGTAACTTTCGATGCAGTCGTTATAGGTGCGGCTGCCGTCTCAATTGCCACTTTTGCTTCAGAACGTCCGAGAGCGCTTGAGTTTGAGATAGGTGCTGGTAATGGTTGCGCTGTAGTGGTTGAGCTTAGAGGCGAGCGATTGACGAAAAAAATAGTGATCAGGCCAGCGCCGACGAGCAGCAGTACGAGCCAGCCCCAATGCTTCCACGCTAACCTAGATGCAGCGGGATTTGCGCCTTTGTCTTTAGGTTGGTTCACGGTCACACCCCTTTCTTTCGCAATCATTTACTGTCAAACGATACCTCTTACAAATAGCAATATGTCGGAATAATGCATGGGCTAGTGCAATATTTGAGTATCTGGTAACGCTACACGTAGGCTGGCCGCAGCGGGGTGCTTCACGTGACAATACCCCCCCCCCCGGATTTGTCAACTGTAAGAATAATTAAAAATTCCTATCCCTATATTTTTCAGTAATTTTGGCATCGGCCTGGCCTTCGGCAAAAGTGATACGAATAGTGTCGTTGACAAAAATATTTTTCGCCGAGCGCACAATTTCCCCCTTGGAGTTTTGCACCATACTGTAGCCACGCTGCAGCACCGCCTGCGGGTTGAGGTGCGAGAGTTGCGCGTCGAGCGATGCGAGTCCGGAACGGCGGTGTTGCAGCAGGGCGGCGCTGCCCCGTTGCAAACGCCGCGCGAGTTGCTGCTGGTTTCCCAATAAAATTTCCAGCAATGGTGTTGCCGCAGTGAAATTTTGCTGGGCATGCAGCCAGCGCCAGCGCGCTTGTTCCATATTGCGCGAGGAGGCTTGCCTGAGCCGGTTGCCCAATTGCGACAGTCGCGCGTTATCGCGGGCAATTTTTTCCGTTGGCGATAGCAGCAGCTGCGACAAATGATCGAGTTGTTGCATGGTATTTTCCAACTGCGATTGTATCTGCCGCGCGCGGCGGGATTGCAGTTGGGTTAATTGCCGGCGCAGTGCTTCGCCATCGGGTGTGACCATTTCTGCGGCAGCCGTCGGTGTTGGCGCGCGCCGGTCGGCGACGAAATCGGCGATGGTGAAATCGGTTTCGTGGCCCACTCCGCTCACCATGGGGATGTGTGAATGGGCGATAGCGCGGGCGACGCGCTCGTCGTTGAATTGCCACAGGTCTTCGATGCTGCCACCGCCCCGACATAATATAAGTACGTCGCACTCATCCCGTTTGTTGGCCGCATAAATGGCACCGGCAATTTTTTCCGCCGCGCCTTCGCCTTGTACCGGTGTCGGGTAAATGACGACGGGAATATTCGGCATGCGCCGCGCCAGCGTGGTCAGCACATCGCGCAATGCGGCAGCGGCCGTCGAAGTCACGATGCCGATTTGTTTCGGTAATTGTGGCAATGGTTTTTTGCGCGCCGGGTCGAACAGGCCTTCTGCATTGAGTTTGGCTTTGAGTTTTTCGTAGGCTTCAAACAGGGCGCCCAAACCGGCGCGGCGCATGCTTTCTACGGTCAGTTGAAATTCTCCGCGCGCTTCATATAAGGTGACCAGCGCGCGCACTTCAACCTGGCTGCCTTCGGTGGGCACCCAATCGAGCAAGGCATTTTTATGGCGGAACATCACACAGCGCACCTGCGCGCTGGCATCTTTGAGCGAAAAATACCAATGGCCGGAGGCGGCGCGGGTCAAGTTGGAAATCTCGCCGCCTACCCATTGCAACGGGAAATTTTTTTCAACGACGCTCTTGACCTGACGATTAAGCTCGCTCACCGAAATGATGGTCGGCTGCGGCGTAGATGGGTTTACATCGGATGAAAATAACATAAGGGCATGTTAGCACAACGGAAAATACCGTCTTCGCACGCAGCCTAAGCGTGTTTCAATCAGTGTGATGTGGGATTTTCGCGCGACTTTTCATCCACCGAAACAGGGCGCGCGCAAAGTGTCAATAAGGGTTGAAAGAAAAATCTCCTGTCAAATTCAGGGCTTATATAACTATATGATTATATTGAATAAATAAATAAGTTCAAATTTTAGGCGAAGTGCAAAAAAGCCTTTCGGCCAATGCAGTTAAGCGGCATCTTCAGCTGTTAACCACACGTTTATCCACAGAGAATGTGGATAGATATTTTGCAAAAAAATCTTGCCAGTGTGCGAAAAATTTGCTTCTCGTGTTGATAAATTGCAACCGTTGCCGACCATGCTTTGCATCTCGCAACACGGGCGAGCGCTTGTAGAAAAATGCCGCAGAGGCTAAAGTGACGGGCATTTGCCGCCGTCTGCGTCTCGATTGAAACGCGAACATAAAACGAATTTGGAGAATCAATATGTTTGCACTTATTAAAGCTGCGGGTTGGCCTATATTCACGCTCATCATCGCGTCATTCATCGCGCTGGCAATTATCCTCGAGCGCCTTTATGCGTTGCGTGCTGAGCTGGTGTCGCCGAAAGACCTGCTCACTAAAACCGTTAACCAGTACAAGCAAACGGGCGTGACCAGCGAAATGCTCGGTGCCCTGCGCGACCATTCCCTGCTGGGTAAATTATTCGCTACCGCCCTTTATCACGTCAAGAGTTCACGCGATGTGATGAAAGAAGCGATTGAAGAATCGGGCCGTGCGGTAATTATGGACATGGAAAAGTTTCTCACCACCCTCGGCACCATCGCTTCCATCAGCCCGCTGCTGGGCTTGTTCGGCACCGTAATCGGCATGATTGAAATTTTCAGCGCACAAGACGCCATCGGTAACAATCCTGCGCAAATGGCCCACGGTATTTCCGTCGCGCTCTACAACACGGCTTTCGGCCTGATGGTGGCGATACCGAGCATGATTTTTTACCGCTACTTCCGCGGCAAAGTGGATATCCTGCTGGTTACCATGGAACAGGAATCAATCAAGCTGGTGGAAATTGTCCACGGAGACCGTCGCGTATGAACCTCAAGCGCGGCCATGGGCGCGAAGACCCCGAGATGAATCTCATCCCGCTGATTGATGTGCTGATGGTGATCCTGATTTTTCTCATGGTGACGACTACCTATTCGCGCTTCGCCGAGTTGCAAATCAATTTGCCCGAAGCGGGCGCTGAGGCTAACGCTACACAAAGCAAATCCAAAGTCTTGCATGTGGCGGTGGATGCCAGCGGCAATGCCTATGTGGAAAAACAGCAGGTGCCTGCGGCGCGTACCGATTTGCTCGGCGCGGCGCTCACCGCCGCCGCCGCCGGTGCCGCCGAACCCGTCATCGCCATCAACGCCGACGCGGGCGCATCCCATCAGGCAGTGATTAACGTGATGGAAGCGGCGCGCAGTGCAGGCTATACGCATATTACTTTCGCCACCCAAACCAAAAAATAACCATTCAATCGGCAGGCGGCCCGCTCAAATCATGTCCCGCTGGATCGAATCTCTCTGGTATCGCCTATCGCCATGGCATATTTTGTTATGGCCGCTATCGCAGTTATATGGCGCAGTGATTTTTTTGCGCCGCCAGTTATATCGCAGAGGGTTTTTCAAAACGGAAAAAATTTCCGTTCCCGTCATTATCGTCGGCAACATCACCGTCGGCGGCAGCGGCAAAACGCCTTTAGTTATCTGGCTCGCAGAATATTTGCGCGGTAAGGGTTTTGTGCCAGGTGTTATCAGCCGCGGATATGGCGGCAACGCCAGCATCCCAACAGCAGTGAATGCACAAAGCGGGGCGGATGAAACAGGCGACGAACCCTTGCTGATTTTTCGCCGCACTTCATGCCCCGTTGTGGTTGGCCGTGATCGTGTGGCTGCCGCAAAATATTTGCTGCAAAAAAATTCACAGGTGAATATCATCATCAGCGATGACGGTTTACAGCATTATCGTTTAGCGCGAGACGTGGAAATCTGCGTTGTAGATGGGGCGCGCGCTTTCGGTAATGGCTTGCTGATTCCCGCCGGGCCATTGCGTGAAAGCGTGTCGAGATTGCAGTCAATCGATGCGCTGGTTATGAATGGAAGCAGTAAAAATTATTCAATAAAATCAAATAGTTATAATCATTTTATGAATTTGCTGGGCGAGGAATTTTTCAATCTGAAAAACCCGCGACAACGCGCCACTGCAAAAGATTTTACCGGTAAAAAAATTCACGCGTTGGCGGGCATTGGTCATCCTGCAAGATTTTTTTCCCATCTGAAATCCTTGGGTTTGCAGATTGCAGAACATGGGTTTGCCGATCATCATCAATTCAAACCAAGTGATCTGGAATTAAAACCAAGTGATCTGGCTTTTGAAAACGAACAAGTCATCCTCATGACTGAGAAAGACGCGGTAAAATGTGAGTCATTCGCGACAGAAAATTGTTGGGTGCTGGCAGTAAGCGCTGAACTTGATGCGGCCTTCGGCGAAGCAGTGCTGAAAAAATTAGGAGCAAGTCATGGACCCCAAACTGCTTGAAATTCTCGTTTGCCCCCTATGCAAGGGCCCATTGGTGTATAAAAAGTCCGCGCAGGAATTGATTTGTAAAGGCGACCGGCTGGCATTTCCTATCAAGGACGATATTCCCGTCATGCTCGAGGGCGACGCGCGGCAGTTGCCGGCCAACGAAGAAGTGTAAGGGGTGAAAAATATTTTTCACGTTATCATCCCCGCGCGCATGGCGTCCACGCGCCTGCCGAACAAACCCTTGGCCGACATCGGCGGTAAGCCGATGATCGTGCGCGTCGCCGAACAAGCAGCGCAAAGTGGCGCGGTAAGCGTAACCGTTGCAGCTGATGACCAACGTATTGCGCAGGCTGCGCGCGAGGCAGGATACAGCGCGGTGATGACGGCTATAAGCCATATCTCGGGCACTGACCGTCTGCACGAGGCGGCCACGCAACTGAATCTTGATGATGATGCCATCGTGGTGAACGTGCAAGGCGACGAGCCGCTGATGCCGCCCGATTTGATTGCCCGCGTTGCCAAAGAACTTGCGCTGCAAAAAAAAGCCGTGATGTCGACTGCCTGCCATGTCATTCATGATGTTGCCGACATGCTCAACCCCAATGTCGTCAAAGTCGTGCTCGATGCCGATAGCCTCGCGCTTTATTTCAGCCGCGCACCGATCCCCTATGCGCGCGATGCTTTTTTGCTAGTGCCAAAAAAGATGCCGGAGGCTTTGCCCGCGTTTCGCCACATCGGCATTTACGCCTATCGTGTGGGGTTTTTGAAAACTTATTCCGATCTTGTGCCCGCAACTATCGAACAATTTGAATCGCTCGAACAGTTGCGCGTACTTTGGCACGGCTACAAAATCGCCGTCAGCCTGGCCGAACACGCGCCGCCGGGCGGTGTGGATACGCAGGAAGATTTGGATCGGGTGCGGGCCGTATTGATGAAGCGCGCAAACGTAAAATAAGCCTTTCGTCTCTTCAGCAAGCTCAGGGCAAGCTCGGGCAGGCTTTGCGCTCAGCCGAAGGATGATCTGAATCAAGCTCAAAAGGCTCCGAAGCATTTGACCCTCATCTCCAGACAAGGTAAGTTTCACCTACCAAATATTTTCATACATCAGGGAGCAGCACTATGCGGTTAATTTTGTTAGGCGGGCCCGGCGCGGGCAAGGGCACGCAAGCCACCTTTATTAAAGAAAAATTCGGCATCCCGCAAATTTCCACCGGCGACATGCTGCGCGCGGCAGTGAAGGCGGGCACGCCTCTGGGCGTGGCAGCGAAAAAAGTGATGGACTCGGGCGGCCTCGTGTCCGACGACATCATCATCGGCCTAGTCAAAGAACGCATCAAGGAAGCCGATTGCGCCAAGGGGTTTTTATTCGACGGCTTTCCGCGCACCATCCCGCAAGCGGATGCGATGAAAGCGGCCGGTGTCAAAATCGATTATGTGGTCGAGATTGCCGTCGATGATTCGCACATCATCGAGCGCATGTCGGGCCGCCGCGCGCACTTGCCGTCGGGCCGCACATATCACATCAAATTTAATCCGCCCAAAGTCGAAGGCAAAGACGACGTAACGGGCGAAGACCTGATTCAGCGCGACGACGATAAGGAAGAGACCGTAAAAAAACGCTTGCAGGTGTATCACGAACAAACCGAGCCGCTAGTGACCTATTATTCGAAGTGGGCCGCGAACGGCGAGGCGGGCGCACCGCAATACCGCAAGATTCCCGGTGTAGGAAAAGTGGAAGATATTCGTGAACGAATTTTTGCAGCGCTGATGTAGGAATCTTGATGATGGCTAAACATCACAATGCTATTGCGCTGAGCATAGTTATACTGTTGAGTTTTACGGCCTGCCGCCAAACGGATTTGGGTGAAGGTGGCTCGGCGGTAAAAGGTTCCGGCGGCAGCGCCGGGACGCAGGGTGGCGCGAAAGAATTGATCAAGTGCGACACGCCTGTCGCCACGGTGGCGCTAGCGGAAAACCCGCGCGGCTACGGCGGTTACATGTCGCGCTACGGCTTGCCCGAATCGCCCGTGCCATTGGTAAGTTTGTTGTTGCAGCAGAGCGGATGCTTTCGCGTAGTGGATCGCCTGTCGGGCTTGAATGCAACAATGAAAGAAAAAGAATTATCCGACCAGGGCCTCACGCGGCCGGAAAATACCATCAAGAAAAGCAATGTGCTCGAAGCGCAATATTCCGTCGTGCCCAATCTCGTATTTTCGGAAACGAATGCGGGTGAAGGCGTCGCCGGCATCATGAGCGCGATTCCCGTGCTGCGCGATTTTGCCGGCGCAGCCAGCCACGTCAAATTCAAGGAAGCCCAAGTCGTTTTATTTTTAACCGACAATGAAACCACCGAGCAACTGGGCTCGGCCGAAGGCAGTGCCCGTGCCACCGATTTGGGCGCAGGCGGTTTGCTCATCGGCAAACTCGGCGGCAAAGCGGGCATGGGTTGGGGCAACACCAACGAAGGCAAAGTTATCGCTGCCGCGTTTCTCGATTCGGTAAACAAACTCGTGCCGCAAATCCGCGTGCTCGCCGCAAAACAATTGCCGCCGCCGGTCGCCACGAAAGCGGATGCGACGGCAGGCGCGCGAATAACGAAGCCGGCAAGCAAGTAAATATATTCATTTTATGTTTTTTAAAAAAATGAATATAATCAAATACTTATAAAGGTAATGCTATGGCAACAAAATCTGTAAAACGCAACGCCTTCTACGCCCAGTCCGGCGGCGTAACGGCAGTCATCAATGCCTCCGCCTGCGGTGTGATCGAAACTGCGCGCAAACATAAAGACAAAATCGGCAAAGTCTATGCGGGCCGCAACGGCATCATCGGCGCGTTGACCGAAGATCTGATCGACACCTCCAAAGATTCTGCCAAATCCATCGCCGCGTTGAGGCATACGCCCGCAGGCGCATTCGGTTCGTGCCGCTACAAACTCAAATCGGTTGAGGAAAATCGCGCGCAGTACGAGCGCCTGATCGAAGTTTTCAAAGCCCACAACATCGGCTACTTTTTTTACAATGGCGGCGGTGATTCGGCGGATACCTGTTTGAAGGTGTCCCAATTGTCGGAAAAAATGGGCTACCCATTGCAGGCGATTCACGTGCCCAAAACCGTCGATAACGATTTGCCGATCACCGACACCTGCCCCGGCTTCGGCTCGGTGGCGAAGTATGTGGCGACTAGCATCCGCGAAGCGGCGTTTGATGTGGCGTCGATGGCGAAAACCTCCACCAAAGTATTCGTGCTCGAAGTCATGGGCCGTCACGCGGGATGGATCACGGCGGCATGCGGTCTCGCCGCCGAGCAGGCGGGCGATGCGCCGCATATTTTGTTGTTCCCTGAAATCGTATTCGACGAGAAAAAATTTCTCGTTAAGGTCGAAGCGTGCGTAAAAAAATATGGCTACTGCGTCATCGGCGTGAGCGAAGGTTTGCACACGGCGGATGGAAAGTTTCTTGCCGAATCCGGTTTGAAAGACGCCTTCGGTCACGCGCAACTGGGCGGCGTTGCGCCTGTTATCGCCAATCTCATCAAACAAAATCTCGGCCATAAATATCACTGGGCCGTCGCCGATTATTTGCAACGCGCCGCGCGCCACATCGCCAGCAAAACCGACGTCGCCCAAGCCTACGCCGTCGGCAAAGCCGCCGTCGAACTCGCGCTCAAAGGCGAAAACGCCGTCATGCCCGCCATCACGCGCACCAGCGACAAGCCATACAAATGGAAAATCACCACGGCACAATTAAAAGACGTGGCCAATGTCGAGAAAAAAATGCCGCGCGATTTTATTACAGCAGACGGTTTCGGCATCACCGAAAAATGCCGCAAATATTTATCGCCCCTGATCGCCGGTGAAGATTATCCGCCGTTCAAAAACGGCATGCCAGATTATGTGAAACTTAAAAATGTGGCGGTGGCGAAGAAGTTGAAGGAATTCAAGCTCTGACCCTTGTAACCCGAGTGAGTGCAATGAGACCTGGGTTTCGCTTCGCTCATCTGAGCTACTACTCTCGCAACCAAATCTGCGTCCTGAAAAACGGGCCGATATAACCGCGCACTTTCAGTTTCGCGCCACCGTCTTCCAGCCACATTTTGCAGCGATAGCTTTTGCCATTTTCGGGGTCGACGATGGTGCCGCTGTTGTATTCTTCGTTATCTTTTTTCATTCCGTTGAGAATTTTCAGGCCGACAAAGGGTTGGTCTTTCAGTGCGCCTGAACATTTGTCGCATTTGGGATTTTGTTCTTCGTGCAGCTCGGGAAATATTTTTTCGATGCTGCCTTCGAACTGATTGTTTGCGTCAACAATACGAATAATCGAGCGCGCTTTGTTGCGCGCATCGTCGATGGTTTTCCAGGTGCCGGTGAGGGTGGGTTCGCTGGCGTAAGCATGGCTCGTGAATGCGATTGCGATGAACAGGGTAACGATGGATGTTTTTGGAGGCATAAATATTCAATATAATCAAATAGTTACAAAAATATCAGTGATTGGTCGTAGCGCCAAGTTTTTGGCACGAATATCCATCCCCACCCTTGCCCTCGCCTTGAAGGGGAGGGGACTTCTACCTTCGATATGAATTGGTTTTCGCGGTTCGCAACAATACTTCGAAGATAAATTATTTCACCCACCTCCCCATCTGCGCCGACGATTATTTGCTGGAGATGAGGGGGAAGTCCGCGAGCACCTGTCTGAGCCACACGCAGCTTCAGATTACAAATAAAGCAGAAGGCGAGTTTGCTCGCGGCCCTCGTCTCCAGCAAATAATCGTCGACAACTAAAACTAAAAAATAAAAAGCAGCGCGGCTGGGCGTCGCCTTTTTTGGTTACTTTTTTGGCGAAGCAAAAAAGTGACTTGCCGCCGGGCAACCCCCGGCAATATATCCGCGCTAAAGGAAAGATGGGTATCGCTATCGGTCAAACCATCCTAATAGCTGAAGGCGAGGGCCGCGAGCAAACTCGCCTTCGTCTTCATTTCAAATCTGAATCTGTGCGTGGCTCAAACAGGTGCTCGCGGACGGCCCCCTCGCCTTCAGCCAATAATCGTCGGCGCAGATGGGGAAGGTAGGTCAAAAGCAAAGTCAAAAGCAAAGTCAAAAGCACGTAAACGACACGTCAACAAATGTTTTGTTGAAAGCATTTTTTTTGTGATGGGCACGCTATCGCTTTGCCCATCCTACGTGAGAGAGGGTGCCTGCGATTAAAGCGCCACCCGAAACTCAGCCCCCGTTTTTGCTTTCACTTCTTCCAGCGTCACACCTGGATGCAATTCGCGCAGCACAAGGCCGACCCTAGGCTCGATTTCGAACACACATAAATCGGTGATGATGAGATTGACCACGCCTTTGCCGGTGATGGGCAGCGAACATTGCTTGAGAATTTTCGATGAGCCATCTTTGGCGGTGTGTTCCATCAACACCACTACGCGCTTGACGCCGGATACCAAGTCCATCGCGCCGCCGGGGCCTTTGACCATTTTGCCCGGCACCATCCAGTTGGCGAGGTCGCCGTTTTCCGCGACTTCAAGTCCGCCCAATATCGACAAATCTACATGCCCGCCGCGAATCATGCCGAAGGAATCGGCGCTACTAAAAAAACTGGAACCGGCGATAGTGGTGATGGTTTGTTTGCCGGCGTTGATGAGGTCGGGGTTTACTTTGTCATCCGTGGGAAACGGTCCGATGCCGAGCAGGCCGTTCTCGGATTGCAAGGTGACATTGATGCCGGGCGGAATATGGTTGGCGACGAGGGTGGGAATGCCGATGCCAAGGTTGACGTAATAACCGTCACGCAATTCTTTCGCGGCGCGGGCGGCCATGATATCGCGGATGGGCGAATCTTTTTTCGATGCGGCGGCACCCGTTACGGTACGAAACTCGATGCGCTTCTGGTAATTTTTGCCTTGTATGATGCGATCGACAAAAATGCCAGGCGTGTGGATTTGGTCGGGGTCAAGTTCACCGACTTCCACCAACTCTTCCACTTCGGCCACGGTAATTTTTCCGCAGGTCGCAATCATCGGATTAAAGTTGCGCGCGGTTTTGTTGTAAATCAGGTTGCCGGCTTTGTCGCCTTTCCATGCTTTCACGATGGACACGTCGGCGCGGATGGCTTCTTCGAGAACATACTCTTTGCCGTCGAATGATTTCACTTCCTTGCCATCAGCGAGCTTGGTGCCGAACGCCGTGCGTGTATAAAAACCCGGAATGCCTGCGCCGCCCGCGCGCAGTTTTTCTGCCAGCGTGCCTTGGGGCGTGAGTTGCAATTCCAATTCGTTGGCCAACACCTGGCGCTCGAATTCTTTATTTTCTCCGACGTAAGACGCGATGACTTTTTTCACCTGGCGCGTTTTCAGCAACAAGCCCATACCGAAATCATCCACGCCCGCGTTGTTGCCGACGATGGTTAAATTTTTTGCGCCGGAATCTACCAGCGCTTGAATGAGATTTTCAGGAATGCCGCACAAGCCGAAGCCGCCTGCTGCGATGGTGATGTCGTCGTGTAGTAAACCGTTGAGTGCAGTGCGGGCGTCGGGGTAAACTTTGCTCATGATGGCTCCGGAAATATGAAGATTGCTGAAAGGCCTGGTCTCACATTATGCCGTGTAATGCGCGGGAGAAAAATCCTTTGAAAGCAGTATGTAAGAAAAAGCCTGATTATCAAGCGAATTTACCACACCGATAGCGCGTAAAAATCTGGTATATTGCCCTGACCAAAAAATAAGCAACAGGGTAACTGGCCGCCCCAATCGGCCTGCAAATCAAGGAGGAGTCATGTCAGCCGTTTCATTGTCTATCGTCTGCGCTTTGTTGGCAGTCGCTTATTCGGTTTATTCCATCACGTGGATCAACAAAAAGTCTGCTGGTAATGCCCGCATGCAGGAAATTGCCGCGGCCATTAAAGAAGGTGCGCAGGCTTATTTGAACAAACAATATACGGCCATCGCAGTCGTTGGCGCGGTTTTGTTTGTGTTGATTGCTTACTTTCTGAAAATGCCGACGGCGCTCGGATTTTTGCTTGGCGCGATTCTCTCCGGGCTCACCGGTTACATCGGCATGAACGTGTCTGTGCGCGCCAATGTGCGCACAGCGGAAGCAGCCAATAACGGGCTTAATGCCGCGTTGGCAGTGGCGTTTCGCGGCGGCGCGATAACCGGCATGTTTGTTGTCGGCCTCGGCTTGCTTGGCGTGGCGGGTTACTACTGGTTTCTTACCAAAGATGGCAGCACCAATATTCAACCGCTGGTCGGCCTCGCATTTGGCGGTTCGCTGATTTCGATTTTCGCGCGTTTGGGCGGCGGCATTTTCACCAAGGGCGCTGACGTCGGTGCTGATCTGGTGGGCAAAGTCGAAGCAGGCATTCCCGAAGACGATCCGCGCAACCCGGCCGTGATTGCCGACAATGTGGGCGACAACGTGGGCGATTGCGCCGGTATGGCCGCCGACTTGTTCGAGACCTATGCCGTGACGCTCATCGCCACCATGCTGCTCGGCGCATTGGTGATGAAAGGCTTCGCAGGCGCAGTCGAGTATCCGCTGGTGCTGGGCGCCGTGTCGATTATCGCCTCCATCATCGGTTGCTTTTTTGTGAATGCCAGAGAAGGCGGCAAGATCATGAACGCGCTGTATCGTGGTTTGATTGTCGCGGGCGGCTTGTCGGCGGTAGCGTTTTATTTCGTGTCGGACAAAATGATGGCGGGTAACCCGCTGGGCGTTTCCACCATGAACTTGTGGCTCGCGACGATCATCGGCCTCGTCGTTACGGCGGCCCTAGTGTGGATCACCGAGTATTACACCGGCACCGATTTCAAACCGGTGAAACATATCGCCGAAGCCTCGACCACCGGCCACGGCACCAATATCATCGCCGGCTTGGGCGTGTCGATGAAAGCGACGGCATGGCCGGTGCTGGTAATCTGCGCCGGTATTTTTGCCGCTTATGCATTGGGCGGCGACAAGGGTGGACTGTATTGTGTGGCGATTGCGGCGACGTCGATGTTGTCGATGGCGGGCATTATTGTCGCGCTTGATGCCTACGGACCGATAACGGATAACGCCGGCGGCATCGCCGAAATGAGCGGCTTGCCCAAAGCGATTCGCGACATCACTGATCCGCTCGACGCAGTGGGCAACACCACCAAGGCCGTCACCAAAGGCTATGCCATCGGCTCTGCCGCGTTGGCAGCGCTGGTGCTGTTCGCCGACTACACGCACGAGCTCGACACGCACCTGAAAATGGCCACCACGTTTGATCTCTCCAACTACAAAGTCATCATCGGTCTGTTCATCGGCGGCATGATTCCTTACCTGTTCGGCGCGATGGCGATGGAAGCGGTAGGGCGCGCAGCAGGTTCTGTCGTGGTGGAAGTGCGCCGCCAGTTCAAAGAAATTCCCGGCATCATGGAAGGCACGGCCAAGCCCGATTACTCCAAGGCGGTCGGCATGCTGACCACGGCAGCGATTAAAGAAATGATCGTGCCGTCGCTGTTACCCGTATTGGTGCCCGTACTCGTTGGCGTCATCCTCGGCCCGCAGGCTTTGGGCGGCGTATTGATGGGCACGATTATCACCGGCCTGTTCGTTGCCATTTCCATGACCACCGGCGGCGGTGCATGGGACAACGCCAAGAAATACATCGAAGATGATCACTTCGGCGGCAAAGGTTCTGAAGCGCACAAGGCCGCCGTAACTGGCGACACCGTAGGCGATCCGTACAAAGATACGGCTGGTCCCGCCATCAATCCGATGATCAAAATTATCAACATCGTTGCGCTGATGATTGTGCCGTTGTTGTGATTAGTTGAGCTGGTAAGCGTAAAATGAAAAGCGAGGGCGTAAGCTCTCGCTTTTTTTATTGGTTAAATCGGGAGAGCAAGCATGACGATGACTTTATATTCCGGCGCAGGTTCGCCCTATGCCTGGCGCGTAGGCCTCGCGCTCGAACACAAACAACTGCCATACGAAATCAAAATGCTGTCGTTTAGCGCAAACGATACGCTCAAGCCGGAATTCATTGCGCTCAATCCGCGACATCAGGTTCCGGTGCTGACTGATGGCGATTTTGCGCTGTATGAATCTGCTGTGATTCTTGAATACCTGGAAGAAAAATATCCGGCAAACCCGCTGTTGCCAAAAGACATTCAGCAACGCGCGATCGCGCGCAGGCTGGCGCGCGAAGCCGATGTGTATTTTGGCGCAGGCATGGATAAATTGACGCATCAATATTTTTCCATGAAAGAAAATGAGCGGAATAAAAAAATGATTGAACAAGGCCGCGAAGAAGTGCTGAAAGAATTCGTCTTTTTTGAAAAGGAAATGCGCGGCGTTTTTTTGGCGGGTGAAAATTTATCCATAGCCGATTGCACGCTGTACCCGATGCTCGCCCTCGTCAATCGAATCGAATTCAGATATCCTGAAGTGGCCTTGATGCAACACGCCGGTGCAAAACTTGGCGCCTGGAAAAAGCGCATTGAAGCTTTACCACATTACGCCAAGCATTATCCGCAACACTGGAAATAATTCAATGTAATCAATAACTTAAAGAGGGTTCCATGTTATATCTCGTCGCGTTATTTTTCCCGTTTCTTGCAGTCATGCTCAAAGGCCGTATTGGCGTGGGCATTTTATTGTTGCTGTTGCAAATCACGTTGATTGGCTGGCTGCCCGCCACGGTAGTCGCCTGTTTTATTATCAATAACGAAAATAATAAGAAACATATCGCCGATGCGATGCGCAACAATCAGGCAGTCACAAAATAGTTTCCCAAAAATTTCCTGAGTTACTGGGCGACTTTAAATCTGCGCACGCATAACACCAGTTCGTGTAACGTGCCCACTGGTGCAGAGCCGTAACGCAAACCCACATAGTGTTGCGTAATTGCCTGTGCCGCCGCCGCGCATGAAGGCCGCTCACGCTCAATGCGTAGCAGAAAATCTTGCGGGCCTTCATGGGCCGAACGCACAACACCGGCGCGGGCGAGCTTGGCGCAAAATTTCTCGTAATTTTTTTGCGCTTGATCCTGGCGGATTTTTCTTCCCGGCGCAAAAAGATACAGCGCCAGCAATGCGCCTAATGCGCACATCAATATCGTCATCCACACCGCCATGTCGCGCCAGTTGATATCGCCGAAGCCCAGGCCCGATAAAAATTTTTGCTGTTTGTCCATGTTGTAGCCCAATACCCAGATGTTGTAACGGTTATTGAGCGCGTCCCAATTCAGGCGCAGCGAATTTACCCATTGCATTTGTTTGGGGAAAGGAATGCCTGCGACACTGTTGGTCGAAGGTATCGCCGCCTCCATGCCCAGCTCGACCCGTTCGGGCGCAACGGCGGCAGTGGGGTCTACTCTCACCCAACCGCGTTTGGGCAGCCACACTTCGGCCCACGCATGGGCATCCGATTGGCGCACCATAAGATAATTGCCAACAGGATTGATTTCACCGCCCTGATAACCGGTGACAATACGCGCCGGCACACCCGCCGCACGCATCAGATAAACGAAGCTGCTGGCGTAATGTTCGCAAAAACCGTTGCGCGAATGAAATAAAAATTCATCGGTCGGGTTCTCGCCCAATATCAGCGGCGATAAGGTGTAACGGAACGGTTTGTCATGAAAATAGGCCAGCGCTTTTTTCACCAGCGCTTCGCTGTTTTGCGTTTCGCCTTTCCACAGGGCTGCCAGTTCGCGGGTTTTGCTGTCGCCATTTTTGGGCAAAGCGAGGGCGCGCTGCAATTCATTGATGGTTTCATTTTCACCCAGCGTGTATTGCAGATGCGATGTCGCGCGATAGCGCATGCGCGCTGTAACAGGGCTGGTCGACAGCAACTGGTAATCGGGTGTCATGCGCGAGTTAGCCGGCGCCACATCGGCAATATCCAGCGCGAATATCCACGGCTTATCCGACGCCTCAAGCGTAACGTTATAGGCCAACGCATCGCCAACCGTGCTCACCGCGGCGGGCTTGTCGGTATAGTTTTTGCGTACGCGCCAGATATTATTTTCCATATCCCACATCACCGGTCCGCGCCAATAGAGCGACGAGGGCTTCGGAATCGCGCCTTCAAAATCCGCACGAAAGGCCACGGCACCCGAGAGCGCCAACTCGCCGATGTTGCCCATTTCAAGTTTGTCGCTGAGGCCGCTTTTGCCCGAGTGCGTGTCCTGCGGCATAGTCCACAATGGCCCGCCGACGCGGGGGAACAGCACAAACAACACCAGCATCATCGGCACCGCTTGCAAAAGTAACCAGGCGGCAGGCTGCAAGCGGCCACGGAAATTCGCCGTATTGTCCGGGCGGTGAATGCCCACCAGCGCCGCGGTAATGATCCAGGCCACCGCAAGCGCATAAGCGCCGAGCAGCATCGATTGCGAATATAAAAATTCTGTCAGCACCAGAAAATAACCGAGGAAGGCTGTCAGCATCGCGTCACGTCGCACGCGCATTTCGAGCAATTTTAACCCCGACATAATCAACAACAGCGCCACACCCGCATCGCGGCCCAACAAGGTGCGATAGCGAAAATAAATGCCGAACATGGCGACCGCCGCCAGCGCGAGAATCTGCCAGCGCGGCGGCATTGCCAGGCCGCGCCAAGCGATAAAGCAGCGCACCGCCAGCGTTGAATAAAAAAACATACTTACCCATGGCGCGATCAACATCACATGGGGAATCGCCGCCAGCGCGAGGCCAGCGGCAAGCCACAGCACATCGGCCCGCGCCATGGGCGGCGACGGCGGTGGCGCGACGGAAGTTTTTTTGGTGAATAGGCCCAAGGTTTGCATCTTCAAAATTACATAAAAAATTTTTTCATTCCCGCTTTCGCGGAGGCGACAACACACAACATTACGCCTCTCGCCTAACGCCTCTTGCCTAACGCCTGACGCATCACTCATCATGTCCAAACAACGCCAACGCCTCCAAACACTGCGCGCGCTGGGTGCCGCCATTGGCGAGTGGAATGGTCGTATGGGGCAAGCGCAAACCATAGCGCATCTGCGCTTCATCTGCGTCAAGCACCCAACGCGTCAGCCGCGACAGTTTCGCTTCCGTATCCAATCCGACAATCGAATCAAAATCCAGCCACACATCACCACCCGCTTCGCCGCTGAATTCTTTAGTCAGCAACGTGTCGGATCGCGCGACGGCTTTCCATGCGACATGTTTGGGCGAATCGCCGGAACGGTAATTGCGCAAATGGGCGAAATCATCGCGGCCTCTTTCTGCGAGGCTCGAATTGCCCGCTGCATTTGCGCTGCGCGGCAACGCGGGCGACAGCGCCTCAGGCCGCGGATACACAATGCATTGTGCATCGAGAAACACATGGGCCCACGCATGCAATAAGCCGATGGGATATTCGGTAAACAAAGTAAAGCGCGGCGACTTCAGCACGCCCCGAGTGGGCGCGGGCACGCGCAAAGTGAGGTGCGCAGTTTCGCGCGGCGCAACGTTGGCAAATTCCGTCAAACTATTTTCATAAGGCACGAGGCCGATTGCGTAACGATGCAGCTTGCTCACATTCTGGATCGCCAGAACAAAAGTCGCATGCTCGCCGGCAAAAACGGAGTTTGTTTTATTGTTAAAAATCAATAAGTTAGCGATGTTTCGCCAAGTATGCAAAATCGTCACCAGCCCCATCGATACCAACAGAAATGTGAGCACAAAACCTAAACCCAATCCGTAGTTGATTGACCCTACCAACAACAGCGCCATGGTCATGCCAAACAAAATGCCATGCCGCGTCGGAATGATATAAATGCGCCGTTGCGTTAGCCGCACCGGCCCGCTTTGTACACCGTTGCGCTTGAGCGACCATGCGGAAAATTTTGTGGTGAGGGTTTTTTGCATGAGTAAACAGAAAAAAAACGAACATCTATCATTGATTGTGATGCACAACCAGTACGGAGGCAAGCAGGTGTGCGCTTCCACCCACAGTGTATGAAACATCAAGCCGTCAGGCGCCGGATGGCTTGAATGTCCTTTGAAAGAAAACGGGTCGCAACGGTGAGCGCAGTTTATACAGTTGCGCAGGTCGATTGGCCCCTTCGCGGTAGCGAGGCACTTCGACAATCAAATCAGTTGCGAGCACTCGCGTGCGGAAGGCACTTTTTTCTAGCTTACGATCGAGCACAATTTCATAGGTGCGTTGCAAGTCGCTCAGCGTAAATTCCTTCGGTAGCAAAAATGCCGGCAGTGATGTGTACTCCACTTTGTTGCGCAGGCGTTTTATCGCCGCCGCCACTATTTCCTTGTGATCAAACGCTAGCGATTCCTTCACGCTATCGCCGCTCACGCTTATCCAGCGGGCTTCGGTGGCGTTTGCGCCAACGGTAAGCTGAGGCTTGTCGCGTTCGAATATCAGCGCGAAATAGGCATGGGTGGCAGACCAGCCGCGCGGATCGCGCTCGCTGTTTCCCCAACTTCCTAGCTGTTCCAGATAGGCACTGGTCACGCCGGTTTTTTCTTTGAGTTTGCGCAAGGCGCAATCTTCCAGACTGGTATCGCGCGCGATATCCACAAACCCGCCGGGCAATGCCCACTTTCCCGGGAATGGTTCGTTGTCCGCAAGGCCACGCTTCACCAGCAGCACCTGCAACTGGTTATCCGCAATGGCGAATATCACTACATCGACAGTCACCAGTGGCCGCTCGAAGGTGGGAGAAGTTTTTGTAACATATTGATTATTAACAATTGTATTCATAATTAGTATGATATTTGATTGTGCGGTTGACAGTGTAACTTTGTTAGTGGTACAGTGCAACTTATTTAGTTGTAATAACACACTAAGTAATCAAAACATCAACAACAGAAGAAAGGAGCACATTATGTTTGGCATACGATTCGTAAAGTCAGAACCCACCACTTACCTGATGGCATTCAAGGGTGGCAAAATCGCCAAAGAGGGCGAAGGCAAAAATTTTTTCTACTTCGCGCCGACTACCTCGCTCGTCGCCGTGCCTATTGGCAGCTCGATCCAGGATTTTATTTTTGAGCATGTCACGTCAGATTTTCAAGCGGTGACGGTACAGGGGCAAATCTCTTACAAAGTCAGCGAGCCGAAAAAACTGGCGAGTATGCTCAATTTTTCATTGCGGGCAGACGGCAAGACGTATATTTCTGATGATCCGCAAAAACTCACTGATCGCGTTATCGGCATTGTTGAAGTGCTGAGCCAGAAAGCGGTAAAGGAAATGAGCCTCAAGCAGGCGCTGCTGGCCACTGACACCATTGCGAATTTCGTCGAGCGCCAGTTGAACAATGAGACGGAAATCCAGTCGCTCGGCATTGAAATCCTGCGCGTGTCAGTCATGGTGGTACGTCCGACGCCAGAAACGGCCAAAGCGCTGGAAGCAGAAGTGCGCGAAGCGGTGCTGTTGCGCGCCGATGATGCGATTTTCGCGCGCAGGAATGCGGCAGTCGAACATGAGCGCGCGATCAGGCAGAACGAACTCGACACCGAAATTGCAGTGGAGCAAAAGAAACGCGCCATCCGCGAAACCCAAATGGAAGCCGAGGCCAGCGTGCAACGTAAGAAACATGAATTGCGTTCGGCCAACATGCAATCCGACATTGCGGTAGAGACCAAGCGCAAGGAGTACGTCGCCATCAACGCCGACAATATCCGCACGTTGGCGGAAGCGGAGTCGCGCAAAATCGGCGCGATTACCGAGGCCTTGCAAGGCGTCGATCCCAAACTGGTGCAGTCCCTCGCTGCCATTGGTATGGAGCCGAGCCAGCTCATCGCGCAGGCATTTGGCATGCTCGCCGATAATGCTGGCAAGATCGGCCAGTTAAACGTGTCGCCTGACTTGCTCGAAGCGCTAATCAAACCCTTGTCTGCGAAAGCGGAGGTGACGCGTGCAAACCAACGTTGATCGCAAGCTTGTGCTGGTCACGCGACACACGCGGCTGGAGGAGCTGGTCACCCGTTACCACACGCTGGCGCAGGCGAAGTTTTATATCGAACATCTCGGTGCAGACTTCAACGCCTATGTGGCCGAGCACGACACCTATATCGCTTCTAAACGTATCGTGCTGGATGTGTTGTCGGCGAGCGGACGCTTTCAAGTGATGGACCGCAGCTTTCTACCCAATTTTTTGTTCGGGCCGGACGACGTAGTCATCGCGCTGGGGCAAGACGGTTTGGTGGCCAACACGATGAAATATCTCAATGGACATCCCTTAATTGGCGTCAATCCCGATCCGTATCGGTTCGACGGCGTGTTGTTGCCGTTTGCGCCGAAAGATCTTTCACTCGTGCTCGCCGATACGGTGGCGGACAAACGGCAACACAAAAGTGTGACCATGGCCAAGGTCAGTCTCCCCGATGGGCAACAGTTGTACGCCGTGAATGATTTTTTCATTGGCCCGAAATCGCATACCTCGGCGCGTTATCGCATCCAACTCGGCCAGCGTTCTGAGGTGCAATCATCCAGCGGCATCATCGTCTCGACGGGACTCGGTTCCACCGGTTGGATGAAAAGTGTTGTCGCCGGCTCGGTTGCGGTTGCGGCGTCACTCAAATGGAAAGGCGGGGCGGAGGTTTTCAAGCAGCAGGCGTGGGACAGCGACAAATTGTTCTTCGCCGTGAGGGAGCCTTTCCCCAGCAAAACGACCGGCACGGAGCTGGTGTTTGGCACCGTCAGCGACGGCATGCCGCTCGTTCTCTCGTCACAAATGGCCGAAAACGGCGTCATCTTCAGTGACGGCATCGAGGCCGATCGGCTCGATTTCAATGCCGGTGCGGTGGCACATATAAAAATTGCAGAGAAGCAGGGTCGGCTAATCGTGTGATCAGCCGGTTTTTCGGCGGGCAGCAAGGCTAACTGAAATACGGCCGCTCCGACGCAAACAGCAAACGTTTCGCGCCATTGCGCCATGCGGCCGGTGCATTTTTGCCGAGGATGATGACGCCTATGCTATAGGCTTGGCCGCGATTTTCAGGGTAGAGGCCATCGAGCAGTTTTTCCGCGCCGGCCACATCGCCGCCCTCGCGCAATTTTTCTATGAAGCGCAACATGCGGTCGGTTTGTTCCGTCTCAATTTGTTTCGCCTCAATTGGTTTCAGTACGCTCATGTAAGGGGCCGTATCGAGTTTGTTGCGGGTGGCCAGCGCGATGCTGGTCCAGGCAGTTGAGGCATCGAGGCCTTTGTCGGTAGGCAACGCGAACGCCATATCGATGACTTTACCGCTCGCCCCGTCGGAGGCGGCCGCCAGGCGAAGCAGTCGCGCTTCGTTTTCAGGCGTCTTTTTCGCGATCTCCAACGCGCGGTCAATGTTGCCCTTTGCCAGTTCGACATAGGCGTGCAGCGGATTGTCGCTTTGCAAACCCTCGCCCGTCTCCAATGCCTGCATGAAACTCGCTCGCTCGCCGATATCAGCCCAACTGGCTTTGCCGTTTGCAGACACCATACGTTTGATTCGCGCGATGTCGGTTTCGACAAGCGGCGCGATTGCCGCATCATGTTTGAGCGCCGCTTCGAGCGTGATAAGCGCGCCGCTCCACTGTGCCTCCTCGGCCTGATAATTACCAGCGGCGTAGGCAAACCACCCGCTTTTTGGCCATTTTGCGTAACCATCTATAAATGCTTGTTTTTTAACAGTTTTATCAACAATGCAACGCGACGCGATGTATTGCAGATCACTATTGTCCGGCTTGGCGCGCGCCATTTCCTGCTGACGTGCGCACACCTGTTCGCGCATGCTTTCGGCTGCTGCGTCTTGTTCAAAACGAAGGGCCAACAGGTCATCGGGCCGATCTTTTAATCGGGCCGCCAGAATTTTTGCGAAATTTTCGTTTTTTATTGCGGCGGCAAGCCACGTAAAAACATAGGATGACTTTTCGTCCCATCGGGCGTGGCTGAGGATGGTGGCGTCACGTTCTTTTTCGCCAAGCATGGTCAATGCGAAATTGGGATCTTTGTCGCCAAAGCCGGCCAGCACGCTCTTCGTGCCGCCGCCGGATTTGGTAGAAATGCTTTTGGGCGGTTCGGCAAACAAAACATCGGCGCGCGTGGTGGTCCAGCGCGGCGCGCCCAATTTACGATCGGGCCTGGCTGCCGCGCCACCGTACACGGCAGTCCATTCAACCAAAGGGCTGGCGGAGGCAACGTTATAAACGTGGTTGGTAAAGCTGCCTTCGGCGTCGGTGTCGAACGCTTCAATCAGTTTGCCGTTGATGGTTTTGGTTTCAATCTTGTATTGCTGCGATGGCTTCACCTCGAGGCTGGCCGATTTGAAAGCGGCTACTTGAGTCTGCTTGCCACTGATATTGACAATCACAGGCCGCGCCAGGCCGTTGTAAATGGTGATGGTCGCGTCTCCCACAGCGCCTCCTACGCTGAGTACGGCAGCCACAATAGTGCAGGCCACCGCCGAACGGGCAATGGTAGAGAAGAGTCCATCGGCATTTTGAAACCGTCCCCACCAACCCAAACGGTTTTGACGCTGACGCTCTTTGCCGCGCAACAAAACGGGATAGTCAGCAGGCAATTTTGCTGGCGTGGGCGCGGCTTCTATAGCGCTGCTGTCGCGCACAGCGCGCGCAACGGTGCCTTCGGCGATCAATAATTCTTCCAGCGCGCTTTGTCGGAGTTTGGATAATGCGCCAGCATAACTATTGACCCAACCGTGAACGACGTTCATCCAGTTGTTGATGTTTTCGTTGGTAGGAGGACCGAGGGTGTATTCCTCAATCATTTCTTTCCAGTTGGCGACACCCAGTTTTTTTGTCAGGGCGGCGTCGAGTTGAAGATCATCACTATCGCTGGCGACTTTGCCAAGCAACTGTTGCAACTCAGTGCCAATAGTCAAAATACGGGCAAGGCTTTTTTTATTCACCTTGGTTGCCGTCACCACGTTCACTGTGTTGACCAGCAAACCTTCCGCATCGCGCAAGTTGGCTTCCGTGTGATCGGCATAGTGCAAAACTTGTGCGAGACCGACGAGATGTGCGTCCCAACCGGGAAACAGTTTCGCGGCCACGACACGATGCGCTGTGCGCGCCTGACGGTCGTGCGCGGAAATTTTTGTTTCGAGCGCGGATATTTCTGTCGCCAGTTGATCGATAACATTTGGTAATTCGCGCGGTTGCAGTTCCTTTCCCCGATGGCGAATCACACCTTCCGGCGCGGAAAACGTGCCGTCGCGCAGCGCCTTGAGCAGCGAGGATTCTTTTTCCAAGCTGCGCAGTTTTTCCAGATCATCCGACAGGCTTTCCGGGTAGAGTTTGGTTATATCGCCGAACGACCCGGTGAGCGGTGAATTGTACAAATCATCTACACGCGCCGCGTCGCGCACGACCGAGCGTCCGAGATAAGCCCCTCGATATTGGTGTTTGAGGAATTCACGCTCGAACTGTTCGTCCAGCGCTTTGAGCGAATCTTCGGTGGAAGTTTGCTCCAGCTTTTCCGTGTCGCCTGCGGTGCGCATCAAGCTGGCGGATACTTTTTCGCGCAACCCGGTTTCGTTGTCAAAAATTTCCCATGCTCGGCGTTCATCGAGGGGAGCATGAATATAAATGCGCTTGGCGTTTTCTTCACGCTCATGATTGAACGGGTGCGACGACCACATGCGCGGGGGTTGGGCAAACGCGGCCTTGAAAATCCGATGCGCCGCCGGTTGCGTGCCTGGTACGGGCGACACATTGCCGTAAGCCGGATCATCAAGAATGTCGCGCATGCGTTCAACCACGCGCGATTGGATGGCGAACAAATCGTAGGTGTTGCGGTTTTTGTTGAATTCGCCATTGGCAAAATTGATTGCGCGGTCCCACGCCTCATCCGCCGCTTCCAGCCGGTGCAGGGCATGGATCAGCGCATCGCTGCCAGTGAGCGATACGGCGACCAGATCCGCTTGCATTTCCATTTCACGAGACAAGGCGCGCTGCGCGAGGATGACCAGACTGAATGCCGTATCCAGTAATGAGCGGATCGACCACACGATGAGACTGAGCAGCCAGCCAAGCCAGGCGATGCGAAAGTCGGTGCGCGACAAGCCGCGCAGGAAATTATCCAGTGCATCGCGTTTGCCGACAATGTGCGCCGCAATCTGCTGCGCCACATAAACCCAGCGGCCGACGGCCATCGAGCGTTGGGCGAAGTGGCCAAATTCGTGCGCCAGCACCGCTTTCAATTCGCCGAGGTTGACCACATTGACCAGGCCGAGGCCGATCTCCAGATTCTTTTTTGACGGGAACAGCAGGTTAATAATCGACAAGTCATAAAAAACTGCGGCGTTCACGCGGGGCGACAGGAACACGCGATGGGGTCGCGGCGCGCCCGCTTCATCCGCCAGTCGGTGCAGGAATTCAAACAATCGTGGTTGTTCGGCGGCGGTGATTTCGATGTCATCAGACTTGCCGCCGTGCTTCACAAAAAACAAGGCCTTAAGCATAAAGATGGCGAGAAATGCCGCGCAGGAGCCGACTAGAAATCCGCTCAACGCACCCGTGCCATTGAACATGCCGGAAAAAAGTTTGTAGGCGGTGTATGCAAACCAGCTCGCCAGAAAAAAATACAGCAGCACAAATATCATCAGGCCGATCATGGCGATCCAGGCCTTTTGCTTGTAGGCGGGCGTGGCGGCGGTGAGGGTGTCGGGTACGGAAGCGGGTCCGGCGGGATAGGTAGTGTTCATCGCGGTTCCTTCATTATTGTCGTGCGTATTGGCAAACTGCCGCGCAGGTTTCAGTCAATGGAAATTAAAGCATACCTGCGGAGGCCAGCCAGGAATATGCGCAAAATCACAAGCTGCTATTTGCAAGTCGCTATTTGCAAGTTGCTATTTGAATGATGGCGGGCGTGCTGATTCGCTACGGAATCGCGACTGCCTCGATCAATTCCCGTGTGATGTCGCCCGGTTTCATCGCGCCGTGATCGCTTGCGCGCCGCAAACGGTGGCCGACCACGGCGGGGATGACGGCTTGTAAATCTTCGGGCAGCACATGATTTCTGCCACCGAGCATAGCCCAGGCTTGCGCGCTATGCAGTAGCGCGAGGCCGGCGCGCGGGCTTAATCCTGATACGTAATTGGGTGAGCGGCGGGTGTGAGCGATGAGGGCTTGCACATAATCGAGCAGCGCGTCGGAGACATGCACATGCGTCACTTGTGCCTGTAACGCGCGCAGCGTTTCGCCGTCGAGGCAGGCTTGCAGCGAGGCAATCATGTCTCGCCGCTCGCGGCCTTTTAACAATTCGCGCTCGGCTTTTTCGTCGGGATAGCCTAACTCAATGCGCATGAGAAAGCGGTCGAGCTGCGATTCGGGTAGAGGGAAAGTGCCGATCTGGTGCGCCGGGTTTTGTGTAGCGATGACGACAAACGGCTGCGGTAATTTGCGCGTTTCGCCCTCGGCCGTCACCTGATTTTCTTCCATCGCTTCGAGCAATGCGCTTTGAGTTTTGGGCGTGGCGCGGTTGATTTCGTCGGCCAGAATAAATTGGCTGAACACGGGGCCTGGATGAAACAAAAACGCGCCGTTGTCGCGGTCGAACACCGATACGCCGATGATGTCGGCCGGCAGTAAATCGCTGGTGAATTGTATGCGCTGAAAATCGAGGCCGAGCAAACGCGCAAGTACATGGGCTAAAGTTGTTTTGCCGACGCCTGGCAAATCTTCAATCAGCAAATGGCCGCGCGCCAGCACGCAGGTGAGGGCGAGTTTGATTTGTTGTTCCTTGCCAAGAATAATTTGCGACGCTTCACGCAAGAGATTATCAGTGGCGGCAGTGGAAGCGGATGTGCGGAGCAGGGCGTGGTTGGACATGGTGAATTGGGTTTGGCTTGATTTGAGATTGATGCCTATTGTCCGACAGTGATGGCCGGCGAGCAATGAAATAATGCATAGACGGGATGTTTTGATAGGCCCGAAAAATAGACGGAGCGGGGGTAGGCGTATTTACATAACATATTGATTATAAACAATTATTTGTATATTTTATGAAAGATGTGTGGTGTGAATGGTTCGACGCTCCGTCAAACCGGAGGGGCAGGCAAAAAATAAATACGCTCGAATTTTGTAAAGGCACTGACGAGCGCGGAGCACAGTTTACAGGTATCATTTGCCAGTTCGAAATACGACCAAATAATCCAGCCTTGAAAAAAATCCGTTCATTTTTGTTTCCCGCTACGCTGATTTTGCTTTTGCAAAGCATGAGCGCGCACGCGCAATCTGCCGCGCCGGCGCAGGACATCGCCGCCACTTTGCAGCAAGCCGAAGCGTTGCTGGGGCAAGCGAAGCCGGCTGACGCTTATCAATTGCTTGCGCCGTTTGAATCGCAACATCAAAACGAACCGCGTTTCAATTATGTGCTGGGCGCGGCCTTGCTCGAATCAGGCAAGCCCGAACTGGCCATTGCCGCTTTCAAGCGTGTGCTGGCCGTCAATCCGCAATTCGCCGCCGCGCGGCTGGATCTGGGCCGTGCCTATTTCGCCATCGGCCAATACGATGAAGCCAAAAGTGCGTTCACTACGGCGAAATATCAAAACCCGCCGCTCTCGGCCATGCAGGCCATCGATTACCACTTGAACGAAATCGAGCGGCGCGGCAGCGGCTCAAATTTATCGGGCAGCACTTATTTATCCGCCACCGTAGGCCGCGACGGCAACGTTTCCGGCGGTTTGGAAAACAGCCGTTTGTATATCGTTGGCGTGCCTGATCCTTTTATTCTTGATCCTAAAAATATCAAAGCGGCCGATGTGTATATGTCGTACAGCGTCGGCGGTAATGTGCGTCTGGCGTTGGATACCGACTTTGCAGCTTTCGCATCGGCCGATGTGCAGCGGCGCGACAACAACCGGTTGCGGGGGCTCGATTCAATGAGTGCGTCGGTGAATGCCGGCGTTGAAAAAGCGACAGGCGCATCGAACCTCAAACTGAGTGCAACGCTTGGCCGCGGCGTGCTTGATTACGCCAACTTGCGACGCAATGCTACGGGCGCGTTGGAGTGGCGTTACAATTTTTCGCGCACCCATCAAGTTACGCTATACGGCCAGGCTGGTTATGTGCGGTATGCGCCGCAGTCTTACCAGCCCTATGATGTGAATCAGCGGCAAGTCGGCGCATCGTGGTTCAGGGCGAGCGATATGGAGGGCAACCCTTCCACTTCGTTCAGCACTTATTTCGGCCAGGAGCGCGCGATCAATGATTTGCCCGATGGCAATAAACGCATTTTCGGTGCGCGCCTTGGCGGCCAGATTGGCGTGGCACGTGGCACGGTACTCGACAGCAGTCTGGGCTTTGAGCAAAACCGTTTCGATAAGGAACGCGAAATCCTCTTCGGCACCGACCCCGGCGTGCTGCCGCAGATCCTCACCCGCCGCGATCAGCGGCTGGATCTTGGCCTTGGCCTGACCTGGACACCTGAAATCAACTGGTCGGTGCGGCCGGCGTTTTCGCACACCCGCGCCACCTCCAATATCCCCATCTACGAATTTTCCCGCAACGATTTTTCCTTGTCAGTGCGTCGCGATTTTCGCTAGTTTTTCTCTTCTGTAGTCCATAGTTGTGATCAGCATCACAACACCTCGAACGCAAATCATTTTATTTGTGATGGGCTTAACTGCAATATTTTTCCTCGGCTTGTATCGTGCATGGCATAGGCGGCTAAAACGGTTCGCAAAAACCGCAAGACTGCCGGAAAAATGAACCCAGACTGATAACAATGCAGAGATATCTCAACATGAAAACGAATCGCCGCACCTATTTCAAACTTGCCCCTGTGCTTGCCGCCATGGTCATCTGCATGCCGCAGTTTGCTTGGGCCGCAGCGGGTAAATTTCAATTTGTGACGGGCGATGTCGTCGTCAAAAGCAAAGCCAACCAGGAACAGCGCGCCGCCAAAGGGCAAGAGATCAACGAAGGCGACACCATCGTTTCGGGCAAGGCCGGCTTCGCCCAACTCATCATGGAAGACGGCGGCAAACTGGCCGTCAAAGCCGACTCGCAAATCAAGATTGAAACCTTCAAATACAGCGGC
>JAYTVC010000088.1:0-10915 GCA_043744215.1 Pseudomonadota bacterium | reverse complement strand
AAAACAATTCGTTTTCTAACTAGAAAAGCGGTAATTACTATTCTTGTTTTTACTGGATTCCCGCCTGCGCGGGAATGACGTAGCCATGAAGGATTTTTTACTGAATTCTGTCGTGCGCGCAGCAAGCGTAGGGTGCGCTTGCGCACCAGCACGCTAAATTTTATCTTTGTGGTCTCCGTTCGCATTTGGTGCGCGAGCGCACCCTACGCTTGCTGGGTGTTTTCCCCTCAAGCGCAGGAGTGGGATAGTCAAGGCCAGTTTGGAAGCTGTTACCCATTCGATAGGCGATAACCTTTGCAGGACATGGTTCTTACCTGCAATCCCTTGCTCGCCACTACGGCGTGGACCTGACGCGGCAAAGTAACCAAGAAGTTTGACTAAAGATTTGCAAGCTCTAGCACTTCTTGCCCCACGAGTACACATTCACTGCCTGAATGATAATAAATGAACCGCATGCGATATGACCCTTTGTAAACATAGCCATTTACCTCTAAAACCTGAAACTTTTGTTTTTTATTCGCAGGATTACGCATGGGTGGCAGCTCTTTTACATTCTCGTCAGCCAATATTTCAACTCGCCGATCCCCATTAGAGTGAAAACTTAATAAGTTTTTTGCTTGAACGCGAGCATCAGTAGAGCATTGCGGCGCAGCAAAGATGGTCATTGAAAATGACAGAAAAGTGAGCAGTAATGAAGTTCTTAATGCGTGTTTCATGCAGGAATTTTCCTAAAAGTGTCTCGCTAAATGACTTATTGATCAAGTTGAAAAATCGGTAATTTCAACCAGGAGCCAGCAGCCATTTAATTTTTTAAAATCGAAATCATAGGCATTTGCGCCAGTACCTCCCATGCTGCCTGTCTGCACTCTATACCAACGTGAAGACTGCTTTTTCATACTTAATTTGACACCTTGCATTTCAAGCTCTTGAGCATTAATAAATATTGGAAATTGCGCTTCAGAAGGCTCTGCAAAATGCAAATCGGCTGCTTTTAAATGACTTACGTCTGGTTTTTCACCATAGTTTGGGTAAAAACTATTGAACTTCAACGGAATAACTGTAAAAGCTCTTTGAATATCTACATTGTTTCGGTAAGCCTTTAAAAAAGTTGCGAAATTTTGCGAAGGGCAACTATTGACTTTCGCTTCAGCAATGACGGGGCTTAAAGCCGCTACTGCCGCTAAAATTATCAAAAATTTTTTCATGGTACAAAGCTTTCTATAGAGTTATTTAGTGAGCCTATAGCTGTGAACTGCGCCAACTAAGGTATAGGAATTTCAAAGAGCCTGTAACAGATTCTGTGTAAGTTGCGTTGGCATGGTTTTCAAAGATGAACGGTTATCCGCTCACCAAACTGGATAATAAATCGGTTCAGCGCCATCCGCCAGTTTTGTAGGGCATGGTCCAGCGCGCTGAAGCCTGCGCCATGGCCATGGCCAAGTACACCACCTTGAGCGCCGATCGTGAGTGTCGCGACTTGCGTCTTGACATGCACCGGTTGGTGGAGCGCTTACGGAATTCCTATCCTTACGCACACCTCTTTCTCTAACTTCAAAAGTTAAATCCCCCTCCGACAAGGTTTCTGTTCCATAGATTAATATTGTTTACACGAAGTTGGAGTTTAAGCTCTGCCTCCGCCCTCTGACGATCAGCCAAACTGCCGCTGTCTTTTTCGGATCCAGAAATAAACTTCCCCTGTTCGAACAAACCAATTTGGTACGTGAGCGCCCACGCGGCGGAAGAATTCGCCAAAGCCTTCGGCGTGATGGTCGATGTCGAATTCGTCGATCAGTTTGCCATCGGGCAGCTCTACCGCAACCCGGTGGCGCGCGCTACCGACATCAATGCCGACGCGCAGTGTTTGATAGTTCATCGTTGCCTCCAATCGTTGAAGAAACACGAGGAAAAATCATCCTCACGTCTCGTCTACTTTCAGAGCCACGATCAACCATCGATCGGCACCATCCCGGAAGGCGTTACGGATGATGTGGTTGACGGGGACGGCATTTCAGAGTCGAGCAGCGTTCGTTTCCGAATCCGCTAACCCCAAGAGCCACACCCCCGTCAACAGGAAATATTACTCTTCCTATCGACGGTCGTCAGCCACAAATTCGATGGCAGACCCCGTTTGGGCTCGTTTGTGTATGCGTGTGTGTGAGAAAAAAACGGCCACATAATAAAATACAATTTGTGCTCTTAAACTATTTTGAACCGTATCCGCCGGGCTTAGTACTGTTCCAGTACTGCCAGTACTGCTTACTGTTAAAGTCCGCCTGAGCATTAACCTGCATGCGAAACTCATGATTTCGCTCTGCCTCCGCCATCTGACGATCAGCCAAACTGCCGCTGTCTTTTTCGGATCCAGAAATGAACTTCCCCTGTTCGAACAAACCAATTTGGTAATCGCCATACACATACATCAATCTGCCATTGCCGTGATACTTGCCTTCTTTGAATTCGCCTTCGTAGGTGGTACCAAACTCAAAGGTGAGTTTTCCTTTCCCATCAGGCATTTCATTTTTAAATTGCCCTTCGTATTTGGTTCTTTCTATTGGATAAGTGGCCGCCCCTTGAATGATGACACCACCTTTGAACTCACCCACGCGCTTTTCGCCATCAGGGAAAGTTTGCACCCCTTGCCCATTATATTTATTATTCACAAAAGTGCCTTGGTATTTGTATTTGGGCAGTTTCGCGAGCGTGTGAGTTCCCTGTCCATTGAGCCACCCATTTTTGTTTTCGCCCTCCCACCTGTCGCCATCAGGCCCAACGCGAAAGCCTTGACCATTCAGATCACCATCTACATATCTACCTTCTTCAGTTGAACCATCCGTGCAAGTGCCTTGAGCAAATCCGTTCATTAAACCGTCTTTAGCTTCCGTCTTAAAAGTACAACTACCGTTCTCTTTTTTGTAAACAATTACTAAAACACCGTTGCCGCTAATCTTTTCATCAACACAAGCACCACTCCAACTAGCAGAATGCCGACTTTCAACATAATTATAAATTTTGCATCCAGTTTTAGCGTCCACGACAAAGGAACTTGCATTGGCCGACGCCGAAAAGGAGAATCCGCTTAGCATTAGCGTTGCAAAAACAAATGCAACAGAGTTGATTGACTGTTTGATGCGAGTTTTGAGAACGTTACTAAATTCAATTTTCATTGATTAAACTCCTTCTTAATATTTACCAAAGATACATTCACCAAACTTTGACTCAATGATAGCAATAAAAAAATTGGGGCAATAGCAACACCTTCATTTTCTAGTCACCGCTGATAAGTGGACGAGCTCCGATATTCTGGACGGATTAAGTTAGCACATCATGCAGATTGCTTCTGTTGATTGTAAAACGCCTGTTCAAATGAATCAAAGGGGCTGGGATCGACTCGTTTTCCAACTTGTCGAGCTATATCTCACCATTCCAATTCGTTCTGTCGTTAATCATTGGTGACGCCTGCACCTATTACTGGTGCGAGAGTATTCAAATTAAAGCACCAGACTGTGAATTGCAATAATATCTTACAGAATAAAACGAACCTGGCTGCAACACTATTTCATCAGGTATAAAAAATGCCCCTTGAGGGCGTTTTTTATTTGTCTGGCGGAGAAGGCGGGATTGTGTCCGTATCGCCTTTGGGCGAGACGTTCATCCTTCGCCGCTTGCGGCGAAAGACCGTTTGCGCGCTAGGCGCGCAAACGTCCAAGCGAGCTTGCTCGCTTAGTCGAACCCGAAGCGGTTTCGTCCACACACCTTTTCACCAGACAAATAAAAATGCCCCTCTCGGGGCATCTTTATTTGTCTGGCGGAGAAGGCGGGATTCGAACCCGCGGTAGGCTATGAACCTACACACGCTTTCCAGGCGTGCGACTTAAACCACTCATCCACCTCTCCGTTTTGCGTTGATTGGCATTGCTAATCAGCGAAGTCGCACATGATAAACCACTGCGTATCCTATAGCAATTAAACCGCTCATGCGGGCGCGGCGGCTGTATTTATTTTCCCATTCCGACGAAACAGAAACAGCAGTGATTCCCGGTCACGCCACATAAACAGCCCGAGCACGACCAACAGCATCACACCATGCACCGGCCAGATGCCGACAGCGGAAGAAACTTTTTGCTGCAACGTCCAGGCTTGAAAAATATTGATAAAGTTGTAGTAAATAAAAAACACCAGCAGCGCGATGATTAGATTCCACGAACGCCCGCTGCGAGGGTTGGTATAACTCAGCGGCACGGCGGCGCAGGCCAGCAACAGCACGCTCATGGGCAGGCTGATGCGCCAATGCAATTCGGCCATGTTTTCTGCCGTGGGGTTTTGCGCCAACGCTTCGGTTGGCATCGCCTTCGCCGGCGGCGTGTAGGGCGCGAGAATGCGCGGCTCGATGCGCATACTATAACTGTCAAAATCGATTACCTTGTAATCGGCCCTGCCCGGCGAGCCCTCGTAGCGGCGGCCGTTTTTCAACACCAGAAATTTTTCACCATCTTTGTCGGTATGTTGCATGCCTTGTTGTGCAGCGATGATGCCGAGTTTCTGGTTTTGCAGGCTTTGCGAAAACACATTGCTGACGGCAGGGCTGTCTGCAGCCAGTTTATCGACAAACACGACGCGGTCGGCGTTGCGCGATTCATAAAAAATGCCCGGCGTAATCGCTGATACTTCATCTCGCGTATCGAGTTTGCGTTGATAATCGGCGCTCATGCGCTGCGCCCACGGCGCGAGAAAAAAACTGAGTGAGGCAACAAGCAAAGCAACGGGCACGGCAAAATAAAACACCGGTTTCAAAAATGTCGTCAACGCGAGTCCGGCGCTGGACCACACGGCCATTTCACTGTCGCGATAACAGCGGATCAAGGTCATCAGCACGGCGAAATACACCGTCATCGATAACACCAACGGCAGGTAATTCAAGGTGGAAAATCCGAGAAACGCGATCACCGCATCCGGCGTCAGTAAACCCGACGCGGCTTCCGCCAACAGGCGGATCAACACGGCAGTCACCGCAATGGTTAGCAGCACTATCGCCACGGCCATGGCCAGCGTGGTGAATTCGCGCACGAGAGATCGGGAAAAAATCATGAGAAATCTACTCAGGCGGGCAAAACCGGGATTCGATGGGAATTTTGACTTTTGCATCCCAAAATGGCGATAATCGAATCAGTCTTACTCACCGTTAGCTGTCATACCAAGGAACCAACATGGAATTTAGCATAAAAAGCGGCAACCCGGAAAAACAGCAAGGTGCATGCGTGGTCGTGGGGGTATTCCAGTCGCGCACTTTATCCGATTCGGCGGCGGTGATCGATAAGGCATCGAAGGGCTATTTGTCCGACATCACCCGACGTGGCGACATGGAAGGCAAACTCGGCAGCACGCTGATTTTGCACAACGTGCCCAACATGAAATGCGACCGCGTGTTGCTGGTCGGCCTTGGCCGCAAACGCGATTTTCATGATAAGGAATATCGCAGCGCCGTGGCCGCCGCAATCAAAACGCTGAACGAAACCGGCTCACTCGAAGCATCGCTTTATCTTACCGAAGTGCCCTTGTCCAAACGTGATACGGCATGGAAAGTGGAGCAGGCCGTCATCGTAACCATGGAAACCATTTACCGCTTCGACCGCATGAAAAGCAAAGCGGAAGAAGTGCGCAGGCCATTACATAAACTGACCATCGAAGTGGCCAGCCGCACTGAACTCAAGGCGGGCGAAGCAGCGATTGCCCGCGGTCTTGCCATTTCGCACGGCATGAATCTGGCTAAAGATCTGGGCAATCTGCCACCGAATATCTGCACGCCGACGTATCTTGCTGACGAAGCGAAAAAACTGGCGAAGGAACACGGCCTCAAAGTAAAAATTCTTGAACAGACGGAGATGGAAAAACTCGGCATGGGTTCCTTCCTCGCCGTTACAATGGGCAGCCGCCAACCGCCCAAACTCATCTGCCTCGAATACAACGGCGGCGGCAAAAAAGACAAGCCTTATGTTTTAGTGGGCAAAGGCATTACCTTTGACACGGGCGGCATTTCACTCAAGCCCGGCGCCGAAATGGATGAAATGAAATACGATATGTGCGGCGCGGCCAGCGTGCTGGGCACCGTACAGGCGGCGGCAGAATTGAAATTGCCGATCAATGTGGTCGGCATTATTCCTACCTGCGAAAATATGCCGGACGGCATGGCCACACGGCCCGGCGATGTCGTCACCAGCATGTCGGGCCAGACGATTGAAATTTTGAACACCGATGCAGAAGGCCGTTTGATTTTGTGCGACGCGCTGACCTACGCAGAGCGCTATGAACCCAAATCGGTAGTCGATATCGCCACCCTCACCGGCGCTTGCGTGATCGCCCTCGGCCATGTGGCGAGCGGTCTCTACGCGAATCAGGATAGTCTGGCCAAAGAATTACTGGCCGCCGGCGAATATTCCAACGACCGCGCCTGGCATATGCCATTGTGGGACGAGTATCAGGAAGGCCTGCGCAGCAATTTTGCCGACATGGCCAACATCGCCGGGCGCGCCGGCGGCAGCATTACCGCTGCATGTTTCCTCTCGCGTTATACCAAGAAATACGATTGGGCCCATTTGGATATCGCGGGCACCGCGTGGAAATCCGGCGCGGCAAAAGGCGGCACGGGACGGCCCGTGCCACTGCTCACGCACTATCTCATCAATCAGGCCGAAAAAGCGTGACCGAAATTTTTTTCTATACCCACGTAGAAAATAAATTCCTCGTGGCCTGTCAATTGAGCCATAAAGTTTTGCGCGACAAACGCAAAATGCTGGTGTTCGCAGCCGATGAATCGGTCGCCAGCAAGATTGACCGATTGATGTGGACAACGCCGGCTTTAGGCTTTCTGCCTCATTGCGCTGTCGATCATGAACTGGCACCACAAACACCGATTGTCATTTCCTGCGACGCAGATAAGCTGGCCTACGACGATGTGCTGTTAAATTTACATGATGAAGTCCAGCCATTTTTCAGCCGTTACCAGCGGGTAATTGAAATTGTGAGCACCGATGCGGATGACCGCGCGGCGGCACGTATGCGCTACAAGTTTTATCAGGACCGTGGCTACAACATCAAATCCCACAGCCTGTCCAAAACTTGATGTGAGCAAAGGGCTTGATATGAGCAAAGACGAAACCTTGATCGACAAGTTGGAAGCGCTGATGAGCAAGAACCGCGGCGGCGCCACGGGCCATGCAGACGACCCCGACGACATTCCGGTCTTGACCGAAATTCTCGACGACGGCGCGACGCGCCCTGCGCAAGCAGTATCAGCTTCATCCCACCCTGAAGAAATTTTTTCGCCGACGCCGATGCAGTTCACGGCGCTCAGCGATGAACGCATCCGCGCGCTGGCCCGCGAAATACAAAACCAGGTAATGCGCAACATCGAACCGCAACTCACGGGCCCGATACAGGAAAAACTGATCCAGAAAATCGACACCTATGTGAACGAAGCGGTGCGCAATGCCCTGGCCGAAATCAAACAGGAAATCGCCGACAGCATCACTACCGCCGTGACCGACGCGCTGAGCCTGGAAGCAGCTTCCAATTTTCCTCCCTCCGGTGCGACGAAACACCGCCAGTAATCCGTTATAATTCGTTCTTTCAATTCGGTTCGGTTACGCTACCAACCCAAACAAAGAACAATCTGATGGAACTCACCAAAAGTTACGAACCTCAAGCGATTGAGGCCCACTGGTATCCACTGTGGGAATCGCGCGGCTATTTCAAGGCCGGCACCGCGCCCGACAAAACCGCTTACTGCATCATGCTGCCGCCGCCCAATGTCACGGGCACGCTGCACATGGGCCACGCCTTTCAGCACACGTTGATGGACGCCCTCACCCGCTACCATCGCATGAAAGGCGACAATACCTTGTGGCAACCGGGCACTGACCACGCGGGCATCGCCACGCAAATCGTAGTTGAGCGTCAACTCGACGCGCAAAAAATTTCGCGCCACGATTTAGGCCGCGAAAAATTCCTGAAAAAAGTGTGGCAATGGAAAGAAGCATCCGGCTCAACCATCACGCGCCAAATGCGCCGCATGGGCACCTCGCCCGACTGGTCGCGCGAGCGTTTCACTATGGACGAAGGTTTATCCAAAACCGTCACCGAAGTTTTTGTGAAGCTGCATGAGCAAGGTTTGATTTATCGCGGCAAGCGTTTAGTAAACTGGGATCCGGTGCTCGGCACGGCGGTGTCGGATCTCGAAGTGACGCAGGACGAAGAAGACGGATTTCTCTGGCATATCAAATATCCGTTGGTAGAAAAAGATACAAAGACGGGCCTGACGCATTTGACCGTGGCCACCACGCGCCCGGAAACCATGCTCGGCGACGTAGCGGTAATGGTGCATCCTGAAGACGAACGCTATCAGCATTTAATCGGCAAGAAAGTGAAGTTGCCTTTGTGCGAGCGCGAGATTCCGATCATCGCGGATGATTATGTCGATAAGGAATTCGGTACTGGTTGTGTGAAGGTAACGCCCGCTCATGACCTGAATGACTATGGCGTTGGGCAACGTCATCAATTAGCCATGATCTGCATACTCACGCTCGATGCAAAAATCAACGAAAACTCTCCACAAAAATATCGCGGCCTCGACCGCTTCGACGCGCGCAAACAAATCGTCGCTGATCTTGATGCTGCTTCGCTATTGGAAAAAACCGAAAAGCACAAACTCAAAGTACCGCGCGGTGATCGCACTGGCGTCGTTATCGAACCGATGCTCACAGACCAATGGTTTGTCAAAATGGACGGATTAGCCAAGCGCGGATTGGATGTCGTCGCCAAAGGTGAAATTAAATTCGTGCCGGAAAATTGGACTACAACGTATAACCAATGGCTGAATAATATTCAGGATTGGTGTATCTCGCGCCAACTGTGGTGGGGCCATCGCATACCGGCGTGGTATGACGATGACGGAAAAATTTATGTCGCGCGCACCGCTGCCGAAGCACAAGCGCAAGCACCGGGCAAAAAATTAAAGCAAGATGAAGACGTACTCGACACCTGGTTTTCTTCCGCGCTGTGGCCCTTCTCCACTCTCGATTGGCCTAGTGAAAATCTTTTTATAAACAAATACTTACCAACATCCGTGTTGATGACAGGTTTTGACATTATTTTCTTCTGGGTCGCGCGCATGGTGATGATGACCACGCACTTCACCGGCAAAGTGCCGTTCAAAGAAGTGTATGTCACTGGCCTGATACGCGATGCGGAAGGCCAGAAGATGAGCAAATCAAAAGGCAATGTGCTCGACCCGATTGATTTGATCGACGGCATTTCGCTCGACGATTTATTAAGCAAACGCACGACGGGTTTGATGAACCCAAAACAAGCCGACAGCATCACGAAAAAAACGCGCACGCAATTTCCGGCCGGCATTCCCGCCTTCGGCACCGACGCCTTGCGCTTCACGTTTGCCAGCCTCGCTTCGCACGGGCGCGATATCAAATTTGATATGCAGCGCTGCGAAGGTTACCGGAATTTTTGCAACAAGCTGTGGAACGCCACACGCTTTGTGTTGATGAACACCGAAGGCAAAGATTGCGGCCAGGACGAAACCCTGCCGCGCTCGCCCTCTTACGCCGACCGCTGGATCGTGAGCAAGCTACAACATGCTGAGCAAGACGTGGCGAAAAATTTTAACGAATACCGCTTCGACATGGCAGCGCGCACGATATACGAATTGGTGTGGGACGAATATTGCGATTGGTATCTCGAACTCGCCAAAGTGCAACTCGCCAGCGGCAGCGAAGCCGAACAACGCGCCACGCGCTACACGCTGGTGCGCGTGCTGGAAACTTTGCTGCGCCTCGCGCACCCGGTGATTCCCTACATCACCGAAGAGCTGTGGCAAAAAGTCGCGCCGCTCGCGGGCAAAACCGGCGACAGCATTATGTTGCAGCCGTTTCCAGTTTCACAAGCGGAAAAAATCGACAGCGTCGCCGAAGAACGCATCGCGCAATTAAAAGAATTAGTCAACGCCTGCCGCAACCTGCGCGGTGAAATGAATTTATCGCCCTCGACCAAAGTGCCGCTATTCGCCACCGGCGACGCAGTCACGCTGACAAATTTTTTACCCTACATCGAATCGCTGGCAAAACTTAGCGGCAGCCAAATGATGGATGAGCTACCCAACGACGACGCACCGGTTGCTATCGTCGGCAATTTCAAGCTCATGCTCAAAGTGGAAATCGACAAAGCCGCCGAGCGCGAACGCCTGCAAAAAGAAATCACGCGCCTCGATAACGAAATCGTCAAAGCCAACGCCAAACTCGGCAACGCCAGCTTCGTCGATCGCGCACCGCCCGCAGTAGTCGCGCAGGAAAAAGAACGGCTGGCAGGTTTTGTTTCCACGGTAGAAATAATGCGCGCGCAAGTCGCCAAGCTCAGCTAAATCTATGCCATCCTGACCAATGTCATCCTGACCAATGTCATCCTGAGCAATGTCATCCTTACCAATGTCATCCTGAGCAAAGCGAAGGATCTGCTGTTGAACTTCAAAAAATCCCGGCCACGCAAATAATCCCCGTTGATGACGGCATTACCTTGCGCGAAGTATATTAAAAAATGTTCGCATATTCTTCGCGTGCCGCTTGCCGTGAAATAAAAAATAGCGTTTAATCCAATGCAAATACGTCTCTTTTTTTCGAACGGCGTAGTGATTGATAGGCAAAATATAGCGGGCTTGATTGAGCAATTTGGCGGTTGTGGTACTGAGGTAGTTTGCATATTTTGCAGGGTGTAACTGAATTAAAATACTCAATATAAACAATGAGTTAAATTTATAAATTTGGTAATTAGGGCGTTTCGTAACCAGAGTATCCTGGGAGATACGTATGGTTACCATAGACAAAACGACCGGTAAATGGAGCGTGTTTAGTTGTGC
>JAYTVC010000087.1:0-42070 GCA_043744215.1 Pseudomonadota bacterium | reverse complement strand
CGGGGGTTGCCCGGCGGCAAGTCACTTTTTTGCTTCGCCAAAAAAGTAACCAAAAAAGGCGACGCCCAGCCGCGCTGCTTTTTTGTTTTTGGTTTTTGTTGTCGCGGATTATTGGCTTACGGCGAGGGCCGCGAGCAAAACTCGCCTTCATCTTTATTTCAAAGCTGAATCTCCGCGAGGCTCAAACATTGCTCGCGGACGTCCCCCTCGCCGTAAGCCAATAATCCTCGGCACAGATGGGGAAGCCTTTCTCTCTTCGATTCGGCTTTGTAAATACGCGACCTCTGAAAAATAGCATTTGTAGGTCAGGTTGCGGCGCGGCTTTTCGCGCCGTTACCTGACGCAGAGCTTTGAGCTTCAGCGGTACTTGAAATATTGCCCCGACAAAGCGCCGCCGCCCATGCTGATGAAGTCCGCCATTTATCCGTGACTTAATAGCATTCTACGAAATTGCATCACCCCATTCGATTGCCTTGCTCCCGAGTAAATCGCAGCGCAAATACCCTCCCGACTCCCCCCAATCCTTCAACACCCAGCGCACACATTTCTTGCCGTCGACAACATGCTCATGCTTCGCCGGCCGATGGGTGTGGCCGTGGATGAGCTGCGGGTAGTGATGCTGACGAAGTAAATCGAAAACGGCGACCTCTGTAGCATCCATGATCTCCATTGATTTTATTTGTTTTTTTTGTGTGCTTTCAGTACGCATTTTTTCTACTAAGGCGATGCGTTCGGCGAGGGGTTTGGCAAGAAAAGCTTGTTGATATTTTATGTCGCGCACTTGTTTGCGGAAGGTTTGATATTCGATGTCGTCGGTACACAGCGCATCGCCGTGGGTGAGCAGTGTCGGTGTGCCGTACAAGTCAATTAACAGCGGATCGGCGAGCAGGGTGGCGCCACACGCGCTGGCGAATTTTTCGCCGAGCAGAAAATCGCGGTTGCCGTGCATGAGAAATATTTTTACGCCGTTGTTGCTGACTTTGTTCAGGGCATCGGCAATGCCGGCGTTGAACGGATCGATTAAATTGTCGTCGCCGATCCAGTATTCAAACAGGTCGCCGAGGATGTAAAGCGCTTCGGCTTTCGTGGCGATGTTTTGTGTGAAGCGGAAAAATAATTCTGTGACGCGGGGATGCGAGGGGCAGAGGTGCAGGTCGGAGATGAAAAGAGTGTGGACTGTGGTTAGCGGCAATGGTGACATTGATTGCAGGTTCCGGCATTTCATCCCCACCTAACCCTCCCTCGTCGAGGGTAGGTGGTGATGACATTTCAGCTTGCGGAATACTCCATATGGCGCGGTGTTTATCAGCAAACTTCGGCGCGCTGGATAACGACGTCTTCGAGCGGTACTTTTTCATGGCCGCCTTTGTTGCTGGTTTTAACGGCTTTGATTTTTTCGACCACATCCTTGCCATCAATTACTTTACCGAACACGGCGTAGCCGTAGCCTTGGGCATTTGGGGCAGTGTAATTGAGGAAGTCGTTGTTCTTCACGTTGATGAAAAACTGTGCGGTGGCGGAATGCGGGTCACCAGTGCGCGCCATGGCGATCGTGTAGTTGTCGTTCTTGAGACCGTTGCCCGCTTCGTTCTGGATTTGCGCTTTAGTGGGTTTTTGCCGCAAGCCCGGTTCAAAGCCGCCGCCCTGGATCATGAAATCACCGATAACGCGATGAAAAATCGTGCCGTCATAAAAGCCGCTTTTGGCGTAGTCAAGAAAGTTGGCAACGGTGAGTGGCGCTTTTTCAGCATCCAGTTCGAGGGTGATGATGCCGTGATTGGTGTGAAGCTTGACCATGGGAGAATTCCTTTTATCGGTGGGTTTGCAGGTTGATTGGGTTAGGTTTTTTTCGGTCGTGGCGGTGGCAGCTTGAGCAGCGCAGGCCGACACAGCACATGCCGAAAGTAAGAGAGCAAACAAAAATGAGCGCATACGCGATGGCGGTTTGAATAGGGTGTGCATGGTTTTTCCTGAGATGAATGGCTGAATCGGTAACGGCTGGCGTTACGAAACAGTTTACGCAGCGCCTTCGTAAATGATTTTCCAGGTCGAACCTTCTTTGACCCAGTATTGGCGTTTTTTAACTTGATTGGACAGGTTGTTGCTCGTGTATTCCTGATCGAAATTTACGACGACCATATCTTTCACACCGGGATAGCCGTAAAGGCTCACATTGCTGAAGCCGACTTTTACCCAGGTTTTGGCCGTGTTGACCTGACGTTTTTGTTTGGCCCAGGACGCAAATTTTTTTCCTTCGCTGGTGAAGTTGGGTGAGTAATGGGAAAGATATTCTTCCACATTCAATTTTTCCCAATCGCTCTTCCAGTGAGTGAAAGTTTTCTGGAAGCTGTCGCGTTCCTTTTCCCACTCAGCGTCTTCGAGCCATTCCACACGATCGGTAATGACAACGGGCGTCGTGCCGATCTGCACAAATTTTGCGAGGTTTGCCAAATCCTGATTGGTTAATACGACGCAGCCGTTGGAGGCGCGCGGCGGGCGGCTGTATGTATCAGACGGCGTGCCGTGCAGCCAAATGCCGTAGCCATCGCGGCCTTCGAGTTTGTCCCATTCATTGGGGTAGCTTAACGGGAAAGCTGCGTCGCCATAAAAATCGGACAGTATTTTTTTCGGCAGACTGGCAGTGACATGGTAAACGCCGACTGGTGTTTTTTGGTCGCCTTCGCGTACTTTATCCACGCCATTGAGACCGATACTGATGTAGTAATCGGTGAGATATTTTGGCCGGCCGTTGTCGTTTTGAAAAACGTATAAACGCGAACGGGATGCATCAACCAGCACGGCATGTTTTTGCGTGGGCGACATTTGCATCAGGTATTTCGGCGTATGGTTTTGCGCAGGTGGGGCGTCGAGGTAGCGTTCGAGGCGAACCCGGGCCTCTTCACGCAGGTCGGCAATGGTTCGTGGTTGCAGCGCGCCCGCTTCGCCGCCAAAGGCGCTGATGGGGCGGTAGCGCGCCATCAGCAAGTCGCCTTTTATCAAATGAGCCAGACGGAAGTTGGGTTTCTTTTCGAGGATGGCGTCAATTTCCTTGAGCGCGACATCAACACGGTTATTGCGTAATGCGAGCAATGTTTTAACCAGCGCCCCTTCCACATCTGACGGGATGGTGCCGATGACTTCAGGCAGCAACTCGGCGCGGGTGCGGGCAGGCGACCAGGCAAACCCCGGCACGGCGCATATCAGCAGCAGGCATAACGACACGCTGCGGATCACGGGCGAGCGGCGGGATTGGTGCTGAGAGGCAAAATTAGTCGCTAGGTTCTTCAATCTGGGTTCAGTATCTTGGTGGTTAAATATCTTGGTGGTTAAAGAGAAATAGAATGGATGGGCGCTATCAGCCGCCAGCCACTTCTTTTGCGATCAGCCATTTGCCGCCCGATTTCGTCATGCGCAGGGTTTTGGTGTTCTGCGATTTGAGCGTATTCGATTCATACGTTTGGCGGAAGCTTACGTTCGCGTTTTCAGAATCAATCATCGTGACTTTGGGGTCTGTGATGTTCACTTTGATGAATGATGGTTTCTCGATACGGTCGCGGCGATTGGCTTCCCATTCGTTACGCGATTGTCCGTTACCCGGCTCGAAGTTCGGCGCGTAATGGCCCACGTAAGATGCAACGTTTTGGTCCTGCCATGCGCGCGACCACGAGAGTACGGTGCTCACAACGTCGTCTGATGAATCGTCAGCTGGCTTGGATTTGACCGGTTTTTCCGCTGCGGGCACTGGTGTGACCACAGCTACCGTCGGCACCGGCGTGACCACAGCTACCGGCGGCACGGGAGGTGCGCTTGGCTTGGGTTCAACTTTGACTGGTACAACCGGCTTGCTGGTAGGCAAAGGCGGAGCAACGGCAACTTGAGTCGGTACAGGAGTCGCAATCGGTAAAGGTGTCGCGACAGGCGGCGGCGGGGCAACGACTGGCATCACTGGTTGTGTTTTGGTATTGCTGGCGACGACAGTGGTCGGAGCTTTGCCGCCAAACAGGTCCTTGATCATCGCGAGCTTGCTTTTCGCGGTCGTAATGCCTGGGTCGAGAGACAATGCTTTGTCATAAGCGCGGCTGGCGAGTTGCGCATAAATGTCACCCAGATTTTCGTGAGCCGTGGCGTAGCTCGGATGGGTGTGTATCGCCAGTTCAAGTGCGGTTTTGGCCTTGTCATATTCGCCCTTGGAGGCATACAACACGGCGAGGTTGTTATAAGGCTCGGGCAGTTCGGGGTAATCTTCCGTCAGCGATGTGAATACCGCGATGGCCTCGCTGGGCTTTTTTTGCTCGGTCAGAATCAGGCCTTTGAGAAAGCGCCCTTGGGCGTCTTTCGGCTTGCTGGCCAGGTGGGCGTTGATTTTTTCGAGCGCGGGCCCTAACTGGTTTTGTTTGTACAGCGCGCTGGCGTCTTTCAGCTCGTCGCCGTTAGCAGCGTAGAGAGTGGCGGCGGATGTGATCAATACGGCGGCAATGGCCGCGCTGCCCCAAGGCTTTAAATTCATTATGATATACTCGCAAAAAATGACGTAACAGGTTCTATTCTAGCAAGTTTTTGGCTTTCTACAAACACCGGAATGCAGGAAAATTTAAGCTAAATCAGGGAGTTTGTCCAAGTCAGCCGTTTTGCCGAAAACACCGGCATCGCTTCCAGATGTCCCAGCGGGTGTTGCCAAGCAAAATCGGCCTTTTTCAGTCAGCCCAGCCTAACTCTCTCCCATGCTCAAAATCTACAATACCCTCACCCGCAGCAAGCAAGATTTCACCCCAATTATCGTCAATAAAGTCAGCATGTACGTATGCGGGCCCACTGTCTATGACTTCATTCACATTGGTAATGCCCGCACGTTTACCGTGTTTGATATGGTGTATCGCTGGCTGGTCGCCTCGGGCTATGACGTTAACTACGTGCGCAACATCACCGACGTGGACGATAAAATCATCAATCGTGCGGCAGAGAACAAAGAGCCGATTGATGCGCTCACCCAGCGCATGAGCGCCGCCATGGCCGAAGACTGCGCGCGCCTCGGCATGGCCACGCCCACTCAGCAACCCCACGCGACGCAATATGTGGTCGGTGAAAAAAACAGCATGGTCGGGATGATCCAAACCCTTATCGATAAAGGCCTCGCCTACGCGCCGGGCAACGGCGACGTGAATTACGAAGTGCGCAAATTCCCCGGCTACGGAAAACTTTCCGGCAAGTCGCTCGACGATTTGCATGCGGGCGTGCGCGTGCAGGTTGATCCGCTCAAGCGTGACCCGATGGACTTCGTGCTGTGGAAAGCGGCGAAACCGGGCGAACCTTCGTGGCCGTCGCCCTGGGGCGCGGGCCGCCCCGGCTGGCATATCGAATGCTCGGTCATGAGCGAAGCGACATTGGGACAGCGCTTCGACATCCACGGCGGCGGCGAAGATTTAACTTTTCCGCACCACGAAAACGAAATCGCGCAAAGCGAAGGCGCGCACGGCCACGGCTTTGCCAATTACTGGATGCACGCGCGGTTTTTGAATATCGACAACACCAAAATGTCCAAGTCGCTGGGTAATTTTTTTGTCGCGCGTGACGTGTTAAATAAATTCGCCGGACGTGCTGAGGCCGTGCGCTTTTTCTTGTTGCGCGGCCACTACCGCACGCAAATTAATTTCAGCCATGACGCAATGAAAGAAGCCGAGCAAAGCCTGCTCGGTATTTACACCGCCTTGCGCGATTTTGCCGATGTGCCCGCCGGGAAAATTGATTGGTCAGATGAGAGCGCCGCCAAATTCAAAGTGGCGATGGATGATGATTTCAACACGCCGGAAGCGTTTGCCGTGTTGTTTGATCTCGCGCGTGAATTGAACAAAACCAAATCGCGCGATATGGCCGCGCTGCTGAAAGCACTGGGCGGAACCTTAGGATTGTTGCAGGGGGATGCGAATGGGTATTTGCAGGGAGCAACGCCGATTACGCATGAAGCCAGTGGTAATCTTGCGGGAAGCGTCGCTTCGTTAACAGGCAGCGCGGAATATATCGAAAATCAAATCGCTGCTCGCATTGCCGCGCGCAAATCCAAAAATTTCGCCAAGTCCGACCGGATACGCAAAGAGCTGGATGATGCCGGAATTATTCTGGAGGATTCGCCGACAGGGACCACTTGGCGGCGCAAGTAAGCTAACAAAACTCTATGCAAATTCTCCCGGTTACGTTGACTGGCCGCTGGCTGTGCCTTGAACCCCTCGATACTTCACACAAAGAAGCCTTGCGTGTCGCGGCGGATGATGAGCGCATATGGCAGCATTTGTGGATGGCAGGGCGCGGTGATGATTTCGATAAATTTTTCGCCGAAGCGCTAATGTTGCGAGACGCCAGAAAGCACATTCCTTTCGTGGTGCGCCGGTTGGTAGATAACAAATTGGTCGGCACAACGCGCTATATCAACCCTGTCGAGCAACATCGTCGCGTAGAAATTGGTGCGACTTGGTATGTGCCCGAAGTGTGGGGCACGCAGATTAATCTTGAATGCAAATTGTTATTGTTAACTCATGCATTTGAAATACATGGCGCAAATCGTGTTGAGTTGATTACTGATGTACAGAACCAACGTTCGCAAGCCGCCATCGCCAAAATAGGCGCGATCAGAGAAGGGGTAATGCGCTCACACATGATTGTGAAAGAAGGACGCATTCGCGACAGTGTGTTGTTCAGTATCACCTCGAGCGAATGGCCGGAAGTAAAGCAACGACTCGCTGCGAAACTGGCTGCGATTGAATAGACTTTACTCGATAAAATATTGAATATAATAAAATAGTTACCCTATTGCATGTAGTCACATGCTCACTATCGGTTTAAACCCACCCCAAAACATGCGCTTGCCGTCGAAGGGCAGATTCTTCGGGTCCATCATATCGGCGAGGCGCTTGTCTTTCATCACCTTCGCCATGATCGAATCGCGCGATTTGCGCGAGGTGTAAACGATATATGAAAACACAACGACTACATTCGGTTTGAGTTTTACGCTCTGCGGAAATGAGGTCAGCTTGCCCGGCTTCACGTCGTCCGCGACCGACTCGACATACTCCAGCGCGCCGTATTCCATCCAGACTTTTCCCGCCTTGCGCGACATGCGTTTGTAGGCATCCAGCTTGTCTTTGGGAACGGGAATCACCATGCCATCTACATATTTGCCCATGATTTTCTCCATAGTTTTGGTATGTGAGAAATGATTATTCGCCGGATTCCTGAGGGTGGCAAGCGCGCCAAAATATTCGTCATTCCCGTTTTTGCGGGAATGACAAATGGCGCGAAATCTTTACTTAAAAAATTCCCGCATCTTGTCCATAAAACCTTTTGCGCGCGGATTATGCCGATCACCATCCGCTTTGTTGATGGCGTCAAGTTCCAGCAATAATTCCTTTTGCCGCGCAGTGAGTTTCACCGGCGTCTCGACTACGACATGGCACATCAAATCGCCGTGGGAACTACTACGCACGCCTTTGATGCCTTTGCCGCGCAGCCGGAAAGTCTGGCCGCTTTGTGTCTCGCTGGGGATTTTAATTTTGGCGTGACCTTCCAGCGTGGGGATGTCAATTTCACCACCCAGCGCTGCGGTGGTGAAGCTCACCGGCATTTCGCAATGCAGGTCGTTATGGTCGCGGGTGAAAACATCGTGCGCGGTAATTTGGATGACGACATACAAATCGCCCGACGGGCCGCCGTTGACGCCGTGTTCGCCTTCGCCCGATAAACGAATGCGGTCGCCGTCATCGACGCCGGCAGGAATTTTTACCGATAAGGTTTTGTGTTTTTTCACCCGACCTGCGCCACTGCAAGTGCCGCAGGGAGACTGGATCATTTTGCCCGTGCCGTGACAGCGCGGGCAGGTTTGCTGGATGGAGAAAAATCCCTGTTGCATGCGCACTTGGCCCTGACCGTTACACGTCGTGCAAGTGATGGGCGCGGTGCCGGGCTTCGCGCCTGAGCCTTTGCAGGTTTCGCATTCGTCCATGGTGGGAATGCGAATTTTGGTTTCGGTACCGCGGGCAGCTTCTTCGAGGCCGATCTCGAGGTTGTAGCGCAAATCCGCGCCGCGATACACATTGCTGCGTCCGCCGCCGCCGCGCCCGCCGCCGAAAATTTCACCGAAAATATCGCCGAAGGCATCGGCAAATCCACCGGCGCCTGCGCCACCGAAACCGGCGCCGGCGTTTTGATCGACGCCCGCGTGGCCGTAGCTGTCATACGCGCTGCGCTTTTGTCCGTCGGACAAAATTTCGTAGGCTTCTTTCCCTTCCTTGAATTGCGCTTCCGCTTTCGGGTTATCGGGATTGCGGTCAGGGTGATGCTTCATCGCCAACTTGCGATAAGCCTTTTTGATTTCCTCATCCGACGCATCGCGGTTCACGCCGAGGGTTTCGTAATAATCTTTTTTTGCCATGATCAGTTTCCGTGTTGCTCAATACGTTTATCGGGTAAAAAATACATCAGCGGCGGCATTGCGAGCAGCACCAGTGCCAGCGGCACAGATACAAAAGCCGTTGCTACCGAGCTTAATGTGAAGAGTTGGGCAATCATGTGTTTTTTGTTCAATTGCCGGTGCAGGCCCATCAATTTGTCGTCGTGGTGATGCTCGCGCGAGATGGCATGGCGCAGGAAAAAAAACGATATGGAGCACAGCGTGGCCAGAGCGCCATAGAGCGCCACCGATAACGGCGTGAAATGGTTTTCGCCCATATAGCCCGTTACAAATGGCATCAGCGACAACCAAAACAGCAAAAGATTATTTGTCCACAATACGCGGCTGCTGGCGTGTTGCGCCATGTGCATCAGGTGATGATGGTTCACCCAATAAATCGCCACGATCAAAAAACTCAATGCATAACTAAAAAATATCGGCCACAACTTGAACAGCGCATCGACGGACGCATCATGCGGCACTTTCATCTCCAGCACCATGATGGTGATGATGATGGCGATCACGCCGTCGCTGAAGGCTTCGAGTCGGTTGGTTCCCATTGCGTATTCTTTGAGCCCTGAAATAGCCATGCGCACGGGTTCGCCGTGCGCATGGTAACTATTTGATTATATTGAATTATTTAATCAAGCTTTTTTCTCTTTCACTTCTTCGAATTCCGCATCGACCACGTTCTCATCTTTTTTCGCCGCGCTTTCTTTCGTCGCTTCGCCTGCATCGGCGCTTTGGGTTTTCGCCTGTTCAGCCGCGTACATTTTTTCTGCGAGTACGTGCGATGATTCCGACAGCGCCGTCACTTTGGCTTCGATGGTGTCTTTGTTGTCGGACTTCAACGCTTCCTCCGCTTCTTTCATCGCCGCTTCAATTTTGGCGATTTCATCGGCCGACAATTTGTCGCTATGGTCTTTCAACATTTTTTTCACCGAGTGCACCAACTGCTCGCCGCCGTTGCGCGCGTTCACCAGTTCCAGCGCAACTTTGTCTTCCTCGGCGTGGGCTTCGGCGTCTTTCATCATTTGCTGGATCTCGGCTTCGCTCAAGCCCGAGCTGGCCTTGATGGTGATTTTATTTTCTTTGCCCGTCGCCTTGTCTTTTGCGTTCACATGCAAAATACCGTTGGCATCGATGTCGAAAGTCACTTCAATCTGCGGCATGCCGCGCGGCGCAGGGGGAATGTCGGCGAGATTAAATTGGCCCAGCGATTTATTGCCGCTAGACACATTGCGCTCGCCCTGTAGCACATGAATCGTCACGGCGTTTTGGTTGTCGTCAGCGGTCGAAAACACTTGCGATGCCTTGGTCGGAATCGTGGTGTTTTTCTGAATCAATTTGGTCATCACGCCGCCGAGCGTTTCAATGCCGAGAGACAACGGCGTCACGTCGAGCAGCAATACGTCTTTCACTTCACCCTGCAATACGCCGCCCTGAATCGCGGCACCGACGGCCACCGCTTCGTCCGGATTCACATCTTTGCGCGGCTCTTTGCCGAAAAATTCTTTTACCTTATCTTGCACTTTCGGCATGCGCGTCTGGCCGCCGACCAGAATCACGTCGGTGATGTCCGAGGCTTTCACGCCCGCATCCTTGATGGCGATGCGACACGGCTCCATCGTGCGCTCGATCAAATCTTCCACCAGGCTTTCAAGCTTAGCGCGTGTGAGTTTGACGGCCAGGTGTTTCGGGCCGGCAGCATCTGCCGTGATGTAAGGCAGGTTCACTTCCGTTTGCTGTGAAGACGACAATTCGATTTTGGCTTTTTCGGCCGCTTCTTTCAGGCGTTGCAGCGCGAGCAGATCTTTGCGCAGGTCGATGCCCTGTTCCTTTTTGAATTCGTCGGCCAGATAATCCATGATGCGCAAGTCGAAGTCTTCACCGCCCAAAAACGTGTCGCCATTGGTGGAAAGCACTTCGAACTGGTGTTCGCCGTCGATTTCGGCGATGTCGATAATCGAAATATCAAACGTGCCGCCGCCTAAGTCGTACACGGCAATTTTGCGATCGCCTTCTTTTTTATCCATGCCGAACGCAACAGCGGCCGCTGTTGGCTCGTTGATAATGCGTTTCACGTCGAGGCCAGCGATACGGCCCGCGTCTTTGGTGGCCTGGCGTTGCGAGTCGTTGAAGTAGGCGGGCACGGTGATGACCGCTTCGGTGACTTCTTCGCCGAGATAATCTTCAGCGGTTTTTTTCATTTTTTGCAACACGGCGGCGGAGATTTCCGGCGGCGCCATTTTCTTGTCGCGCACCGACACCCACGCGTCGCCGTTGGATGCTTTCACGATGGAGTAGGGCACCATCTTGATGTCCTTTTGCACCATTTCTTCGTCGAACTTGCGGCCAATTAAACGCTTCACTGCGAACAAAGTATTCTTCGGGTTGGTCACCGCCTGGCGCTTGGCCGCCGCGCCGCACAGCACTTCGCCGTCTTCCTGATAGGCCACGATGGACGGCGTGGTGCGCGCGCCTTCGGAATTTTCGATGACTTTCGGCTTGCCGTTTTCCATCACCGCCACGCAAGAGTTGGTAGTACCTAAATCGATGCCAATTACTTTACCCATGATTTTTTCCTCTAAAATTTTATTCCGCGCAAAGCGGGGTTAATAAACAGTCTTGCAAATTAATTTGGGGCTGGCTGGCTAATTTCAATAGCCAGAAATATCCCGCCCTTGTTTTTCTCTGTGTCTGTGTGCCTCTGTGGTTAAGCAGTTTTTGGTTCAGTAGTCTTTGGTTCCGCAGCCTTGGCCACCATCACCAGCGCGGGGCGAATCACGCGCTCGCTCAGCGAGTAACCTTTTTGCAGCACGCTCACTACCGAGCCCGGTGGCAACTCCGATTCCACCATCGAAATCGCCTGATGCTTGTGCGGATCAAACTTCTCGTTGGCGGGGTTGATTTCCGCGATGCTGAATTTCTCGAACACTTGCTTGAGCTGGCGCAGGGTCAACTCCATGCCGTCTTTGTAACTTTCCAGCGTGGCATTTTCGATGGCCAGTGCCGCTTCGAGGCTGTCTTTCACCGCCAGAATTTCCGACGAAAAATTTTCCACCGCAAACTTGCGCGCCTGTGCCACATCGGCGATGGCGCGTTTGCGGATGTTCTCGCCTTCCGCTTTCGCGCGCAGCCATGCGTCGTGATGTTCTTCCGCTTTGAGTTCCGCTTTGCGAATCATTTCTTCCATGCTCGGCATGGTTTCTGTATTCGTCGCGTCCGGCTGGGCCGGTTCGGACGCCGGTTGATTTTCTTCCTGCATGAGTGTCTCCTGAATGTCTGTACGAAATATGGGGTTGACGCGAGTGATTTCAAGAGCCGAACAAAAGGATTTTTGGTGAAAAAATCCGACCGAAGGATAATGCATAACTAATTGATTACATTCAATAATTTAAATTATTTTTGCGCGCCCAATTGCATTGCCAAGCGTAAACTGGTTTCGCTTTCCTGTTTTATTTTTGCCTGATCAACATCGGCGCTCACCCAGCCGCCGAGATTTTCCAGCGCGATGTTGGTTAGCGCATGTATCCAGTCGTCGCGCTCATTCAAGCACGGAATAAAACTGTATTCCTTGCCGCCCGCGTGCAGAAAAGTTTCTTTGCCTTCCATCGCAATTTCTTCCAGCGTCTCCAGACAATCGGCGGGAAAGCCGGGGCAGATCACGTCGATGTGTTTCACGCCTTGCTTGCCGAGTTGTTCGAGCGTGGCGGACGTATAGGGCTTCACCCATTCGGCGCGGCCGAATAGCGATTGAAAGCTGATCACATATTCTTCCGCTTTCAATTGCAAGGCCTCGGCGACGAGGCGGCCGGTTTTGCGGCATTCGCAATGGTAGGGATCGCCCTTGTCCAGCGTGTATTGGGGCACGCCGTGAAAACTCATGACTAATTTTTCCGGCCGGCCGTTTTTCATCCAGTGATCGCGCACCGATTGTGCCAGCGCGCCGATGTAAGCGGGATGATCGTGATAATGATGCACCGTGCGCACGGCGGGCGAGTGGCGATAGCGTTTCAGCTCGGCGAATAGTTTATCTTGCGACGAAGCGGTGGTGCTGGCCGCGTATTGCGGGTAGAGCGGCAACAGTAAAATTTTGTCGCAATGCTGCGCTTTCATTTTTGCGATGGCCGACGCCATCGACGGATTGCCGTAGCGCATGGCGTACTCGACCACGACCGGCGATTTGATGCGTTGGCCTAGAAAACCTTTCAGCAATTTTGCCTGGCGCTCGGTATGTACGCGCAACGGCGCACCTTCCTTCATCCAGATCTGTTTATATTTTGCCGCCGATTTTTTTGGTCGCGTATTCAAAATAATCCCGTGCAAAATGGTCAGCCAGACTGCGCGGGGAATTTCCACCACGCGTGGATCGCTTAAAAATTCATTCAAATATCGACGTAGGGCCGGCGCGGTCGGTTCGTCGGGCGTGCCGAGATTTACCAGCAGAATGCCGGTTTTTGCGGACGTGCCGTGAGTAAATTCTGGTTCTGGGAGGTAGCGCATTTTTTTGGATTGAGAATTGGGAATTGAGAATTAAGGGAAAAGCCAGATCTGAAAATGTATTCGGCTCTTGCAGGTTATTTCATCGTTCTTACTTATAAAGAGGAAGAAATTTTCTCTGTGGTTCAAAATTCGGCACGATAAATAGCGATGGCTAAAAGCGCCCAGGAGGCGATAAACGCCACGCCGCCAACCGGCGTCACCGCGCCCAGCCATCGCTCGCCCGTCAGGCTCAACCCATACAAGCTGCCGGAAAAAATAATCATGCCGGCAATCATCAATCCGCCCGACCATTTCAGCGTTGCAGAATCGGGTAAATGAAAGGCCAGCAAACCGACGGCCAGCAAACCCAGCGCGTGATAAAAATGATATTGCACACCGGTTTGGTACACGGTCAACATGTCGGGTGTGAGTGTGGTTTTTAATGCATGAGCACCAAATGCGCCGAGCACAACAGCGAGCATGGCGCCCAAACTGCCGATGAGTAGGAAAAATTTATTCATTCGTAACTATTTGATTATATTGAATTTTATTGGTTGTGCGTAAAGCCAGATTTAGTGATAGGACAATGCGTTCGATAATAATTTCGCGGTGATATCCACAATGGGAATCACGCGCTCGTAGGCCATGCGCGTGGGGCCAACCACGCCGACGGTGCCGACGACTTTGCCATCGACTTCATAAGGCGCGGTGACGACGGAACATTCATCCAACGGCACGAGGCCTGATTCGCCGCCGATAAAAATTTTCACGCCCTGGGCTTGTGCGCTGACTTCGAGCAATTGTATCAACGCAGTTTTTTGTTCGAATGCGTCGAATAATTTGCGCAGGCTGGTCATGTTGGATGACAGTTCATGCACGTTAAGCAAATTGCGCTCGCCAGAGAGCACGATGCTGTCACCTTCGTTCATCGCCTCGCTGCCCGCTTGCACCACCGCCTGCATGAGTTGCGAAATATTGGCGTGCAATTGATTCAATTCTTTTTTGACTGCGTCGCGCACGGTTTCAAAATCGCGGCCGGCGAAATTCTGGTTGAGATAATTGCTTGCTTCCACCAATTGCGATGGCGAGTAGGATTTTTCCGTGACAATAATACGATTCTGCACATCGCCATCGGCGGAAACGATAATCAACAAGACGCGTTTTTCCGACAGCAGCATGAATTCAACATGGCGAAACGCCGTTGTACGGCGCTTGGTGGTGAGCACCACGCCGGCAAATTGCGTCAATTCCGACAGCAATTGCGAAGCAGACGCGACCAGGCGCGTCGGGTCATCGGGATGCAATTGGCCTTCGAGCTGGTTTACTTCTGCTTGCTGAAGCGGTTTGATAGTCAGCAGCGTATCGACAAAAAAACGATAGCCGAGCGGCGTAGGCACGCGGCCGGCTGAAGTATGCGGGCTGGCGATGAAACCCATTTCCTCCAGATCCGCCATGACGTTGCGGATGGAAGCGGGAGAAAGCTCCATGCCGGAAAATTTCGACAGCGCGCGCGAGCCGACGGGCTGGCCCTCGGCGATGTAACGCTCGATTAAAATCTTGAGCAGGTTTTGTGCGCGGTCATTAAGCATGCGAATAGTCTACCTGTATGTGTCATTATTCTACAGGATTCTGCCTATGAAATTGGCAGCAACGAAAAGCCGTTGTTTTCGATTCATTTTTACCCGGCAATATGGTTTAATTCCCGCATGACACAACAATTCAAAACCATCGGCCTCATTGGCCGTCCCGATACGCCTGCGCTCGCTGATCATATCAACCCGTTGATTCAGTATTTATCCGGCCGGGGCATCCATACCGTGCTTGAAAAAACCACTGCCGTGCAAACCGGCAGCAAGCAAGCCGGTTTTGAACTGAAAGAAATGTGCCGCCTCGCAGATTTAATTGTGGTGATGGGGGGCGACGGCACCATGCTGTCGGCGGCGCGCCTCGTCGCGCCATTCAAAATTCCGATGGTGGGCATCAATTTGGGTCGGCTCGGATTCCTCACCGACATTCCCGTCGATGCCATGCAAAAAATGCTGGGCGAAATTCTCGACGGTGAATACACCTCGGAAAAACGCTTGTTGTTGAATGCCGAAGTGATGCGCAAGGATTTGTCCGTGTTTTCCACCATCGCGTTGAATGATGTGGTGGTGAGTCGCGGTGCCATGGGCAGCATGATCGAATTTGAAGTCTATGTGGACGATTTATTCGTCTATAACCTGCGTTCCGATGGTTTGATTATCGCCACGCCTACCGGTTCCACCGCCTATGCGCTATCGGCGGGCGGGCCGATCATGCATCCGCATCTGAGCGCCATTACGCTGGTACCGATTAGCCCCCACACCTTATCCAACCGGCCCATCGTGCTGTCGAGCGATGTGGAAGTGACGATCAAACTCATTCGCGGCGCCAATGCGCGCGTTAACTTTGATGTGCAATCATTTTTCGACATTCAAGCGGGCGATGAAGTATTCGTCAAAGCCAACGCCGACCCTATTCGCCTGATTCACCCAAAAGGTTACAGCTACTACGCCATGTTGCGCGAGAAGTTGCATTGGAGCGAGAAGCTGTAAATGTTACGTACCTTAAGCATCCGCGATTTTGTCATTGTCGATTCGCTCGAACTCGATTTCAGTAGCGGGTTCACTGTGCTCACGGGGGAAACAGGCGCGGGCAAATCAATTTTAATTGATGCGTTGTCGCTCGCGCTGGGCGAACGCGCCGACGCAGGCGTGGTGCGCCAGGGCGCAGCGCGCACAGAAGTCAGCGCCGAATTTGATGTCGCCAAATTACCGCAATTACAAGCCTGGCTAATCGAAAATGATTTCAGCGCCGACGATAACGTGTGCCTCATGCGCCGCGTGGTGGATAGCGCAGGCAAAAGTCGCGGATTCATCAATGGCAGCGCCGCCACCATTGCACAATTGCGCGAAGCAGGCGAGTGGCTGGTGGATATTCACGGCCAGCATGCGCACCAATCGTTGTTGAAGCCCGATGCGCAGCGCAATCTGCTCGACGGTTATGCGGGCTTGCAAGCCCATGCACAAGACGTTCGCACGCTGCATAAAACCTGGCACGCGCTGCACCAACAACGCATCGCCCGCGAAAAAAATGCCGCCGCCTTTGCTGCTGAGCGTGAGAGTTTGCAGTGGCAAACAAAAGAATTGATTGCATTGAATTTTTCTGCCGACGCCTGGGCGGAATTGCAGGCCGAACATTCGCGCATTGCCAACGCCGCGAGCCTGATTGATGGCGCGCAATCGAGCCTCGATGCGCTGGAAGAAACCGACAATGCCCTGGTATCGCAAGTAAGCGCGCTCACGGCAAAATTAAAAGACCTGGTGGAGTACGACCCGCGCCTGAAAGAAATCACCGATATGCTAGAGCCTGCGCAAATCCAATTGCAGGAAGGCGCGTATGCGCTACGAAATTACGTCCAAAAGCTCGACCTTGATCCTAAGCGATTAAAGGAAATTGAAAATCGCCTCGAATTGATTCATGGTACGGCGCGTAAGTATCGCATCACGCCGGACAAATTGTCGGGCTTGCTAGTCACATCGCAAGCTCGCTTGCTTGAATTGGGTGGCGACGAAGGCCATGAAGAGTTGGCGAAAAAAGAATCAGCCGCCCACGCAAAATTTCTTGACGCCGCCAAAAAATTATCAGCAGCACGCAAAAAAGCTGCCAAAGAATTCGGCAAAAAAGTCAGCGATGCGATGCAAACGCTGGCGATGGAAGGCGGCGTGTTCGAGGCGGCGCTCATCGACTTGCCGGAACCCAATGCCAACGGTGCCGAACAAATCGAATTCCGCGTCGCAGCCCATAAAGGCATGGCAGTGGGTTCGCTGGCGAAGGTTGCATCCGGCGGCGAATTGTCGCGTGTGAGTCTCGCGATTCAAGTCATGGCCAGCAAAATCGCCGCTGTGCCGACACTCATATTTGACGAAGTCGATGCCGGCATCGGCGGCCGCGTCGCTGAAATCGTCGGCCACATGTTGAAACAACTTGGCGCACAATATCAAGTCATGTGCGTAACCCATTTACCTCAAGTCGCGTCCTGTGGCGAACAACATTGGAGCGTGGCGAAAAATTCTATTGACGGAGCCGTGCGCTCAAACATCACGGCATTGGATAAAAAAGCGCGTGTCGAAGAAATTGCGCGTATGTTGGGCGGTGTGAAAATTACCGATACCACGCGTAAACATGCCGCAGAAATGCTTCGTGGATAACTAATTGATTATATTGAGATATTTACCATGGCTGAAAACAAATTTGGCACGGGTTTTACGGTAGGCGTCGGAAAAAATAATCCGCAGAAAATCAGCGCGCCGCAACGGGCAATGGACGACGAATGGCGCAAATGGATTGCCTATAACTTGATGAATATGAATTCGCCTGATTCCATTATGACGGTGTTGTTGCAAAATGGTTTTGATGCCCAGTCTGCGCAACATGAAGTAGCCGCCGCGCAAAATCACCCCTATGTGCGCGCGGGTATACAACAAGTCAGCAAAATCCAGAAACGCGATTGGGTGATCAACAACTACCGCAAACTTAACGAGCAGTTGCCCCATTTTGAAAAAGTAGATCGCCAATATAAACTCAGCCGTGAAGCATTTCTGCGCGATTACTACACGACCAATCGCCCAGTCGTGATTGAAGGCGCGATGGAAGGCTGGCCTGCGCTAAAAAAATGGAACCCGAAATTTCTTAAACAACATTACGGCGATCTCGTCGTAGAAACCCAGATCAACCGCAACGCCGATCCGCGCTACGAAATCAACCAAAGCCAACTGCGTTCGCAAATCCGACTGGCCGATTACGTGAATAAAATTACATCGATCGATGCGACTAATGACTTATATATCACCGCCAACAATTCCTCACGCAATGGCGACGTGCTGAAAGATTTGTGGCAAGACATTGTGATGCTGCCGGAATATCTGAAAAGTGACCCGTCATCGAAAGGTTTTTTCTGGTTTGGCCCCAAAGGCACGGTCACTCCGCTGCACCACGACCTCACCAACAACTTCATGGCGCAAGTCTATGGCCGCAAACTGGTGCGCATCGTGCCTGCGTGTTATCTGCCTTACGTGTATAACAGTTTTCATTGCTACAGCGAGATTGATCTCGACAACATCGACTACGCCCGCTTCCCCCAATTTCGCCACGCCAAAGTGCTCGACGTGGAAATCGGGCCGGGTGATGTATTGTTCCTGCCGATTGGCTGTTGGCATTATGTACGCGGGCTGGAAATTTCCATCACCATGTCGTTCACCAATTTTGTATTTGATAATGATTTTGCGAGTCACTACTCGACTTATCATGAGATTGGTGTGTAGGTCTTGGTCGTTACTCATTCAGCAGGCTGAAATAATCACGAGAAGTTTTGCGCGTCGTAAGGGTGTTACTGCGCTAAACTCATAGTATGGCTCAATCAATGCTCGCGATTTCAAGTTCCTTCGTCGTCAATATAGGGTTAAAATATTGCCACAACTGAATAACGCTCCGCAAAGAAATCATCATCATGCATTACCACGCCAACCCGCATCGCTATACCGAAATGTCTTACCGTTTCTGCGGCCGCAGCGGACTTAAGTTACCGCTATTATCCCTCGGCCTTTGGCACAACTTCGGTGACACAACGCCATTCTCTACACAGCGCGAGATGGCACGCACGGCATTTGATTTGGGCATTACCCATTTTGATCTGGCGAATAATTACGGCACGCCCTACGGCAGTGCAGAAATCAACTTCGGTCGTTTGCTGCGTGAGGATTTCAAACCTTATCGCGACGAGCTGATTATTTCTACAAAGGCGGGTTGGGATATGTGGCCTGGCCCCTACGGGCAAGGCGGCGGTTCGCGCAAATATGTGTTGGCGAGTCTTGATCAAAGCCTGAAAAGGCTTGGGCTTGATTATGTGGATATTTTTTATTCCCATCGCTTCGATGCCGATACGCCGTTGGAAGAAACGGCCGGTGCGCTTGCCACTGCCGTGCAGCAGGGCAAGGCGTTGTATGTAGGCATTTCGTCTTATTCGGCCGAACAAACAACGCAGATAGGGAAATTGTTGCGCGAGTTGAACGTGCCGTGTCTGATTCATCAGCCTTCGTACAATATGCTTGATCGCTGGATTGAAGGCGGGCTGCTCGATTCGGTGGAGAAGGAAGGCATAGGCTGCATTGCGTTTGTGGCCCTCGCGCAAGGTGTGCTGACAGACAAATATTTAAACGGCATTCCCGCCGAGGCGCGCGTCAATCGGCCTGGCGGCACGTCGCTGCCGCGCGAACAATTGTCGGCAGAAAATCTGCAAAGAGTGCGTAAACTGAACGACATCGCGAAAGCACGCGGGCAAAGTCTGGCGCAAATGGCGCTGGCGTGGGTGTTGCGCGATAAGCGCATCACCTCGACGCTGATCGGTGCGAGTAACGCCGCGCAAATACGCGAGAATGTGGCGGCGCTGAAAAACCTGACTTTCAGCACGGAAGAGTTGGCGGCGATTGACCGGGTGTAGGTCAACCGCAAACAGCCAGTAGTGCGGATGGCGCATAACAAAACCCAACAGGCCTGCGCGGTCGCACATAATCGCGCGGGTATTCGGCAAAAAACGCATCAGTCCAGCCTGCGAGGCTTTGTTTTTCAAAACAAATCCCGCACTTCTAATCCCCCTAGAATTCCGCTATAATGGTCGGCTTTCCCACCCCTTGCCTCACCGCGCGCATAGCGGGAGGCTTTAACATCCATAAGGAGATTTTGTATGCGCCACTATGAAGTCGTATTTATTGTCCATCCGGACCAGAGCGAGCAAGTGCCCGGCATGGTTGAGCGTTACCGTGCCATGGTCACCCAGCATGGCGGCAAGATTCACCGCCTTGAAGATTGGGGCCGTCGTCAGATGGCGTACCCGATTGCCAAAATCCACAAAGCCCATTACGTGTTGATGAACATCGAAGTCCCGCAAGAGACACTCGATGAACTCGAACACGCATTCAAATTCAACGACGCAGTGCTGCGCCATCTCATTATCAGCATGAACGAAGCGGTGACAGCCCCTTCGCCCATGATGAAAGAAGAGAAGTCGAAGTCGCTCACCTCCGGCCCTGCGCCTTTGGAAGAAGCGGACTCCGACGCGGCAGAAAGCGAAGCCGCCTAAGCGGCTGTGGACGAACGCAACCAGGTGACGTTAAGCGGCGAAGTCATCGGCAAAGACATATTGCGCACCACTCCAGCAGGCATACCGATGTTGGAGTTCCGTTTGAACCACCGCTCGCAGCAAAGCGAAGCGGGCACCGAGCGGGAAGTGCAGTGTGAAATGGCGGTGATGGCGATGGGCGAAGTGGCCCGCGAGTTGAGCGAAATGAAAAACGGCCAACTCATCGCGGTGCAGGGGTTTTTATCCCGGCGCAACCGTAACAGCGATTACCCTGTGTTGCATGTGAATAAATTCAGGAAAATACAAGAGGTTTAATGATGGCAAGAGCAACCAAAGGCAAAGGCAAGTTCGCCAAAAAAGACGGAGCACGCCGCGGTGGCGGCATGTTCCGCCGTCGTAAATACTGTCGCTTCACGGCTGAGCGCATCAAGGAAGTTGATTACAAAGACATCAACATCCTGAAAGATTTCGTCAGCGAAAACGGCAAAATCATCCCCGCCCGCATTACGGGCACCAAGGCGCGTTACCAGCGCCAGTTGGGCGTAGCCATCAAGCGCGCGCGTTTCCTCGCGCTGATGCCTTACACCGATTTGCACATTTCGTAAGGAGATAACCATGCAAATTATTCTGTTAGAAAAAGTGGTCAATCTCGGCGCCCTCGGCGATGTCGTCAAAGTCAAAGACGGTTACGCACGGAATTTTCTGATTCCCGAAGGCAAAGCCAAGCGCGCCAATGAAAAAAATCTGGCCGAGTTTCAGGCGCTCCGTGCCGAGTTGGAAAAAGCCCAGGCAGAAATTCACGCCGCTGCCGTTGCCCGCGCTGAAAAGCTTGCTGGCCTGATGGTGCAGATTACACAAAAGGCCGGCGTTGATGGCCGCTTGTTCGGCTCAGTGAATACGACAGACATTGCCGACGCGATCAAGACCCTGGGCTTTGAAGTGGCGAAGTCTGAAATTCGTTTGCCCGCAGGCGCGCTGAAACAAATCGGCGATTATCCGATTACGCTGGCGTTGCACACGGATGTCGCGACGGACATCACGGTTTCAGTATTGGGTGAAGCATAATTTATTCAATATAATCAAATAGTTATGCAATATCTCAAAAGGACGGGCAACCGTCCTTTTGTTTTTGTATTACGCGTGACCACAAAATTAAAGTGAGCTGTTTTGAAGTATCAACAAGGCTTTGTTAACCCTTTGTTGATAAATCTATATAGCCATTATGGGCATGTCATTTGGTCATACAATAACAAGCTAATCTGACGATATTTTTCCTATGGCTACTCCTTTAATCGTCCTGCAAAACGACGCGCAAATTGACGCGATCAAAGTGCCGCCCCATTCCCTGGAAGCGGAGCAATCGGTGCTGGGCGGCCTGCTGCTCGACCCGACCGCGTGGGACAAAATCGGCGACATCATCAGCGACACCGATTTTTATCGCCACGACCATCGGCTGATTTATCAGCACATCGTTAAACTGCTGGAGCACAACAAAGCCGTCGATGCGGTAACGGTGTCCGAATCATTGCAGCTCTCGGCAAAATTGGTTGATGTCGGCGGCATCGCCTATATCGGTGCGCTGTCGCAAAACACGCCGAGCGCGGCCAATATCCGCCGCTATGCCGAAATCGTGCGCGATCGTTCGATGATGCGCCAGCTCGCGGCGGTCGGCACCGACATTACCGACAGCGCGTTCAATCCCGCAGGCCGCGACGCGCGCCAATTGCTCGACGAAGCAGAATCCAAAGTATTTGAAATCGCCGAGCAGGGTGCAAAAGCGCAGCAAGGTTTTGTCGCCATTCCCAAATTATTGAGTGTGGTGGTCGAGCGCATCGACTTGCTTTACAGCCGCGACAACCCGAGCGACGTTACCGGCGTGCCGACCGGCTTTAGCGATCTTGACGAAAAAACATCCGGCTTTCAGCCCGGTGATTTGATCATCGTGGCTGGCCGTCCTTCCATGGGGAAAACAGCCTTTTCGCTCAACATTGCCGAGAATGTCGCCCTCGATTCGGGCTTGCCCGTCGCCGTGTTCAGTATGGAAATGGGCGGCGCGCAATTGGCCCTGCGTATGCTCGGCTCCGTCGGCAAACTCGATCAACATAAATTGCGCACCGGTAAATTGCGCGATGACGACTGGCCGCGCTTGACCCACGCCGTCGGCAAATTGAACGACGCACCGATTCACATCGACGAAAGCGGCTCGCTCAACCCGTTGGAATTGCGCGCGCGCGCAAGACGTTTGCATCGCCAATGCGGCAAGTTAGGTCTCATCGTCGTCGATTATTTGCAGCTCATGACGGGCAGCTCATCATCCCAGGGCGAAAACCGCGCAACAGAAATTTCTGAAATCTCGCGCTCGTTAAAATCGCTGGCAAAAGAACTGCAAGTGCCTGTCGTCGCACTGTCGCAGTTGAATCGCAGCCTTGAACAACGTCCCAACAAACGCCCCGTCATGTCTGATCTGCGCGAATCCGGTGCGATTGAACAGGACGCCGATCTGATTCTCTTCATCTACCGCGACGAGGTGTATAACCCCGAGACGCCGGAAAAAGGTACAGCGGAAATCATCATCGGCAAACAACGTAACGGCCCGATTGGCACCGTGCGCATGACCTTCCTGGGTGAATACACACGCTTTGAAAATTTTGCGCACGGTGGCGGTGGCGGGCAATATTAATCATTGTGCTAAGTGTTTATAATTCATTGATTTAATTGAATAATAATGACACGTCCGCTACAAGCTCGCATTCATCTTTCAGCCTTAAAAAATAATCTCGATGTTGTGCGCCGTTATGCGCCGACATCCAAAGTCATGGCGGTAATCAAAGCGAATGCGTATGGCCACGGCCTGTTGCGCGTCGCGCGCGCGCTCGAATCGGCTGACGCATTCGCCGTGCTCGAACTCGATAAAGCGATTCAACTGCGTGAAGCGGGCTTCAAGCAAACCATTATCATGCTCGAAGGTTTTTTCAATCCGCCCGAATTGAGTTTGTTCGCCGAACATGGTTTAACGGCAGTGGTTCACAACGTCGAGCAAGTGGAGATGCTGGCAAAAACCCATTTGCCTGTTCGTTTAGACGTGCATCTCAAAATCAACACCGGCATGAATCGCCTGGGTTTCGCGCCTGCGCATTATCAAGCCGCGCTCGAATCACTCACGCGTTTGAGCAACGTCGGCAAAATCACGCTGATGACCCACTTCGCCTGCGCCGATGATGCAACCGGCATCGCCGTGCAGATGAATAAATTCCGCACGCTGGTGGGTCACACTGCGCTACCGAGAAGCCTCGCCAACTCTGCCGCCATTTTGCGTTTTCCCGATAGCCACGCCGATTGGGTACGCCCCGGCATTATGCTCTACGGTTCGTCGCCGTTTGCCGACAAAAGCTTTGATGAATTCGGTTTGCAACCGGCAATGAACCTCGAATCCGAAATCATTTCCATGCAACAACTCAAACCCGGCGACGCAGTCGGCTACGGCGCGACGTTCAAAACCAATCAGCCAAAATGGATCGGCACTGTCGCCTGCGGTTATGCCGACGGCTATCCGCGCCACGCAGAAACCGGCACGCCTGTCCTCGTCAACGGCCGTCTTACGCGCACGCTGGGCCGTGTGTCGATGGACATGCTCGCCGTCGATCTTACCGGCATCGCCAATGCCGGCGTCGGCAGCAAAGTCGTGCTGTGGGGGCAAGGACTGCCAGTGGAGATCGTCGCCCGCGCGGCAGGGACCATCAGTTTTGAATTGCTGTGTGCGATTGCGGGGCGGGTGAACATCGTTGAAGATTAAAGTGAGTCGGCTCAGACAAAGCGGATTCGACATCATCTTTTTATCTTATTAATTATTTTAAATAAATTCATATACATGACTTTACACAATGTATTGTGTAGAATTCTTTCAAGTAAATCCGGAGGAATTATCATGGCGACCAATCTTGCAATTGACGACACCCTTATCGACACTGCCCGCGAGCTTGGGCATCACCGAACCAAGCGCGATGCGGTCACCCGTGCGTTGGAAGAATATATCCAGCGGCTGAAGCAGCAGGAAATTCTGGCTGAGTTTGGTACGGTCGAATATGACAAAAAATACGATTACAAAAAACAGCGCAAGGCCGCATGAAGGTTATCGTCGATACGTCGGTATGGTCGCTTGTGCTGCGCAGAAATAGTCCACGGGAAGAAGAATCAGTAACAAAAAAGTTAAAGACTTTGATTGATACATTTCGCGTCGGCATGCTCGGCCCGATCCGTCAGGAGTTATTGTCAGGCATTCGAGAGCCGCAGCAGTTTGACCGTTTGCGGGAGAAGCTCAGCGCGTTTCAGGATATTCCGTTACAAACCGGTGACTTTGAAACGGCTGCGGCGTTTTACAACAATTGCCGGATCAATGGCATTCAAGGCTCCAATACCGATTTCCTGATTTGCGCAGTGGCGTTTCGTCGTGGCTTGCCGATTTTTACGACGGACAAAGATTTTTCGCAGTATCAACCCTACACCGGCATCCAACTATTTAGCGCCGAAGTGAAAAGAAAAACCTAATGGCCAAACCTAAAACCCTTTACACCTGCACCGAATGCGGCGGGCAAGCGCCGAAGTGGCAGGGACAGTGCCCGAGCTGCGATGCGTGGAATACGCTGGTTGAATCGGTGGCGGAAACGGTCAGCAAAAATAATCGTTTTCAATCGCTGGCGAAACCGAGTGTGGTGCAATCGCTGGGCGATGTCGAAGCATCGGAAGTGCCGCGCCGGACGACGGGAATTGTCGAGTTTGATCGCGTACTCGGGGGCGGATTGGTGGAGGGTGGCGTGGTGCTGATCGGCGGCGACCCCGGCATCGGCAAATCGACGTTGCTGTTGCAGGCTTTGTGCCACATGGGCGACAGTGCCGATGTGTTGTACGTGAGCGGCGAAGAATCGGCGCAGCAGATTGCGCTGCGCGCCAAGCGCCTGGCGCTCAATGCCAAGCAAGTGCATCTGCTGGCGGAAATTCAACTGGAAAAAATTATTGCCACGCTGGCCGAGCGCAAGCCGCAAGTGGCGGTAATTGATTCGATTCAAACGGTTTATTCCGAGGCGCTGACTTCCGCGCCCGGTTCCGTGGCGCAGGTGCGCGAGTGCGCGGCGCAATTGACTCGATATGCCAAGCAAAGCGGGACGACAATCATACTGGTGGGTCACGTCACTAAAGAAGGCGCATTGGCAGGCCCGCGCGTGCTGGAACATATTGTCGATACGGTTTTATATTTCGAGGGCGATACGCATTCGAGTTTCAGATTAGTGCGCGCGTTCAAAAACCGTTTCGGTGCCGTGAACGAGTTGGGCGTATTCGCCATGACAGAAAAAGGTTTGCGCGAAGTGTCCAACCCTTCCGCATTATTTTTATCGCAACACGGCAAAGAGGTCGCCGGCTCGTGCGTGATGGTGACGCAGGAGGGCACGCGCCCGTTGCTGGTGGAAGTGCAGGCACTGGTGGATGAAGCCCACGCGCCGAATTCAAAACGCTTATCCGTCGGCCTCGAACAAAACCGCCTCGCCATGTTGCTCGCCGTGTTGCATCGGCATGCGGGCATCGCCTGTTTTGATCAGGATGTGTTTGTGAACGCCGTCGGCGGCGTAAAAATTACCGAGCCGGCCGCCGACCTCGCCGTGCTGCTCGCGATTGTTTCGTCGTTGCGCAACAAAGCGCTGCCAGAAAAACTCGTCGTGTTCGGCGAAGTCGGCCTCGCCGGTGAAGTGCGTCCGGTGCAACGCGGGCAAGAGCGATTAAAAGAAGCGGCGAAGCTCGGATTTACACACGCGATTATTCCGAAGGCGAACAAGCCGAAACAGGCGATTGCGGGGATGGAAGTAATTGCAGTAGAGCGAGTGGAGCAGGCGGTGGAGTGGAGCAGGAAGCGGTAAAATACTGTTTATAATCAGATAGTTACGTTATGACGCGCAAACCCGGAGAATCTGTCATTTCCGTTTGTCGTGCCTCGAAACTTTGGCTATCGCGTTGTCACGGGAATGACAGGGTGGGGTCGTGGCTGATCTGTGGTTTTGCAAAGCGTTTAAAAAAACAGCCAATATAAAATCCCGATCACCATCGCGAACTTCGTCAGTTTATATCCGACCTTGCTGAAATTTTTGAACTGTTTACGCCATTCATCAAGCTGATAAAAAAACGCGAAAAACTTATTCAGCGCGCCGATTTTTTCGCCTTCGAAATTTTGCGTGACGGTGGCCTTGCCTAACTGCCGCGCGAAAAAGCGATTGAGGGCGCGCATCGCACTGGTCTTCAATGGCCGTTCAATGTCGGCAAACAAAATGATCCGCGTGACATCGGTTTTGTTTTCCGCCCAATGCACATAGGTTTCGTCGAACATCACATCTTCGCCGTCGCGCCAGAAATATTTTTCGCCATCGACGTGAATGTTGCAGTCGGGCGAGTTGGGCGTCACCAAACCCAAGTGATAGCGCAACGAGCCGGCGAACGGGTCGCGGTGTGGATTGAGTTTTCCGCCCGGTGGCAGCAGCGCGAACATGGCGCTGTTGACGCCCGGCGTTGATTTCAGCAGCGCGACGGTTTTCGGGCACAAGGTTTCCGCCGAGGGAATCGATTCGCCGTACCAGGTCAAATAAAAACGCCGCCAGCCTTCCTTGAAAAATGAATTGAAGCCCGCGTCGTTGTGGCCGGTGGCGCTGCGGATATGGCCTTCGTTCGACAACGCCAGTGCTTCATCGCGGATGATCTGCCAGTTGTCGCGCAAATTTCTAAGCGCAGGAAATTGTTCCGTGTCGAACAACGGCGTAGTGGGCGCGGCGGAAAAGCCGTACACCAGCACGTTATAAGGCGCGAGCAACGCCGAGTGGTCGGTAAGCTGACGGAAAAATTTCAGCCGCGCATTGCCGCGAAAATGCACATATAGTATCGGCAGCAGGAACAGCAGCAGGATGAGAAATTTCGGTGAGGGTAAAGTGAATGGCATGTCGAATATTTTATTGACGTAAGTTGTGGCACATAAAGTAAGTCACTGGGTTGCCGCCTTCGCGGGAAAGACGGTGTTTTTGTAGGGTGGGCACCGCCCACCAGAGCTGCTGCCAATTCGCGTTATGGTGGCAATGTCCATCTTATGCTGCCAAGTTACTGGGTTGCCGCCTTCGCGGGAACGACGGCGTTTTTGTTTTTTGTAAGGTGGGCACCGCCCACCAGAGCTGCTGCCAATTCGCGTTATGGTGGCAATGTCCATCTTATGCTGTCAAGTCACAGGGTTGCCGCCTTCGCGGCAACGACGGTGTTTTTGTTTTTTTGTAAGGCGGGTATCACCGCTTTATATACCGTTAAGTTTCGTTATGGCGGGCAGTGCCCACCCTGCATTTTTATTTCGCAAGCCGTTGATACAACCATCCTGCCATATCTTCAATTTCTTCCTGGCAAACCGAATGGCCCATCACGTAATCATGCCATTCCACATTGTAGCCGTGCTGCTGTAATGTATCGCGGGATTTTTCTGCGTTGACGAATGCGATCATATTGTCTTGTTCGCCGTGGGCCATCAGCACGGGAATATTTTTATTGGCGGGTGAGGCTTCTTTTTCGAGGGAATCGGGCAAGGCAAGATACGTTGATAACGCCATGATTCCATTGAGTTTTTTTGCGTAGCGCAAACCTGCTTGAAGCACGATCACGCCGCCTTGAGAGAACCCGGCGAGTATGATCTTGTCAGAAGGCATGCCGCGCGATATTTCATGCTCGATGAGTTTTTCCAATGCCAGTTGTGATGCGCGGATATCCGCTTCGCTGGAAATAAATCCATCCGGCCCCTGCGCAATGTCGTACCACGCGCGCATCACGTAACCGTTGTTAATACTCACTGGCCGCATCGGCGCGTGAGGGAAAATGAAGCGCACCGGCAACGCGTCAGGCAATTTCAATTCGCGCACCAGCGGCACAAAGTCATTGCCGTCGGCACCGAGGCCGTGCAGCCAGATCACGCTGGCGATGGGCTGATGGCCGGTTTGCAGTTCAATGGCGGGCAGGAGGGCAGCAGTCATGGGGTATATTTTCCGGGTTGGGCGAGGTTAATTACATTTCCATTTTATCGGACTATAATTGTAAGCGGAACCCTGCGCCATCATGTGTCGCCAAATAATCCCTGCGTTGAGGTTGCCCGAATTCTTCCACCTGATTAGGAGCTTGTCATGAAAATATGTTCATTGCTCGTGTTGGTAAGCGCTGCGTTGGCGATGCAAGGTTGCGCCATGGCGCCTGCGGCGGAAACCAAGCCCGATTTTGATACGGTTAAAGTGGAGCTAGTAAACCAATATGCCCAACGCAACGGCATTCAAGTAATTTGGGTAAATTATCCGCCTGCGCGTAATGTGGCAGTAGCTGCCGCCGACAAATAACCGGTTGTTCGATAGCTTCAGTTAATCGTGCTGCCGCAAGCGCAGCGGGATTTTTTTGTTTCGGCATTCAAGAAAGGACGCAAATGAAACGTAGAGATTTTATGCTTACAGCGGGTTTTGCCACCGGCAGTATGTTGCTGCCCAGCCGGATTTTCGCCGGCGAATCAGCCCCGGCCAGCAAAGCCTTCCGCATTTTTGAAACCAGCACCCGCGTCGAAGTGTTGAAGCCTGCCGGTATCACCAAAGTGTGGCTGCCGATGCCTTTGGTAACGGATACGGATTATCAAAAATCTCTCGGCAATAGCTGGAGCGGGGAAGGCGCAAAAATTGATTCGGTTATTACAACCGCCAATCCGCTGGGCATTGTGTCGGCCGAATGGGCTGACGGCGCGAAACCCGTGCTGGAATTGAAAAGCCGCTTCGCCACCCGCGACCGCGCCACTGATTTCACTGCACGCAACAGCACCACGAACGAAGACGTGAAACGGTATCTCGAAGCAAGCGAGTTGCTTCCCACCGACGGCATTGTAAAAACTACGGCGGATAAAATCACCAAGGGCGTCAGCGGCGACGTGGAAAAAGCCCGCGCCATTTACGAATGGATTGTCGATAACACCTTCCGTGATCCGAAAACGCGCGGCTGCGGCCTGGGCGACGTGAAATACATGCTCGAGACCAATAGCATGGGCGGCAAGTGTGCTGACATCAATGCGTTGTTTGTTGCGCTTGCCCGTGCAGCAGGCGTGCCGGCGCGCGATGTATATGGCGTGCGCGTGGCCGATTCCAATCTGGGTTACAAAAGTTTGGGCAAGAGCGGCACCATCACCAAAGCGCAGCATTGCCGCGCGGAATTTTACGCCGCCGGCTTGGGCTGGGTGCCGGTTGATCCTGCCGATGTGCGCAAAGTGGTGCTCGAAGAAAACGGCGGATTACCGGCGACGGACGAAAAAGTCATCGCTGCGCGTAAACGTTTATTCGGCAGTTGGGAAATGAATTGGCTTGCCTACAACTACGCCCACGATGTGAAGCTGCCGGGCTCGGACAAAAAACCGGTCGCGTTTTTAATGTACCCCCAATGTGAAACAGCGGAAGGCCGACGCGATTGCCTCGACCCTGATGCGTTCAAATATGAAATCACCGCGCGGGAAATCATTGCTTAGTAACTTATTGATTACATTGAAATTTTTAGCTTCTCTTGCGATGGCTCTGACGGCGTGGAATGTTCACGCGCAAGAGCCATCGCGCTTTCGTCCGTGGACGGGCGACACGCCCTCGCTGTCACTCAAAGATTTAACCGGCAAACAACGCGACCTCGCCGATTATCGCGGCAAAGTTGTTGTCGTCAATTTTATGGCAACGTGGTGCGGGCCGTGCCGCGAAGAAATGCCGTCGCTGCAAATATTGCGCGAACGCTATCGGGGCAAAGGCTTGGAAGTCATCGCAGTGAATACAGGCGAAGCCGAATCCAAAGTTAGCCAATTCGCGCGCGAACTGCGCATCGGTTTTCCCGTGTTGGTGGACAGCAACGAAGATGTGAAAGACGCATGGAAAGTGCGCGGCATCCCCGCCACATTTATCGTCGGCCCCGACGGAAAAATCCGTTATCGCGTGTTGGGCGAACTCGATTGGATGGACGACGAACCCGTCGCGTTGATCGAAAGCCTCATGCCCGTCAGTGCAAAAAATTCTAAACGCGCGGCACTCGCACCGCCGATTTCGGCCGGTGCGCCTTAATCAGTTCTTCATGCGTTTCGATATACGGCCCGCCGATTAAATCCACGCAGTAGGGCACGGCGGCAAAAATTCCATCCAATGTTTCCTTGATTGCCTTCGGCTGGCCCGGCAGGTTGATAATAAAGCTCTGGCCGCGAATCACCGCCGTTTGGCGCGAGAGAATCGCCGTCGGCGTGTATTTCAAATTATTCATGCGCATCAGTTCGCCAAAGCCGGGCATCTCGCGCGTGGCCACGGCCAGCGTTGCCTCCGGCGTGACGTCGCGCGGCGCGGGCCCGGTGCCGCCGGTGGTCAACACCAGCGAACATTTTTCGGTATCGCATAAAGCTTTCAGCGTCGCTTCAATCAACGGCTGTTCGTCAGGAATAATGCGCGTGACCAGCGTCATCGGATTTTTCAACACGGCTTTGAGCCACGCTTCCAGCGCGGGGATGCCTTCATCCTGATAAATGCCTTTCGATGCGCGATCACTAATGGTGACAAGGCCGATGTTGATGGAGTCGTGGGTTTCGTTGGTCATGATGGATTGGGGTTTGTCAGTTTTGAATTTACCAGATTTCGTAGGGTGGGCACTGCCCACCGCAGCGGCTGTTAATAAAGAGTTATGGTGGGCAATCACCCTACATTTTCTCCCGCTTCACCACCTCATGAATCTCGCGAAACAAATTGCGGAAATTCGTTAACGGCTTTTTGGCTTCAATTTCATGTTTGGATTGCCGCACTAAATTGCGCAAGTGCTGTAAATCAGCGCGGGGAAATTCGGTGGCGAAATCGGTGAATGCGGTTTCGTCATCAAGCAACTTGTTACGCCAGCGTTCAGCCAAATGAAATAACCCTGTCTCGCGCCCGGCCTTGCCTCCCCATTCTTCCATCTTCAAGCGGATGGGTTCCGCATCCACGTTGCGCATCAGTTTGCCGATGTATTGCTGCTGGCGACTTAGCGCGCCATGTTTGGTAATGCGTTTGGCTTCGACAATGGCGGTGTGTAAATTTTCGGGCAAAGCCAATTCTTTTAGCTTGTCGGCAGGCAATTCGATCATCGCTTCGCCGAGTTCTTGTAACGCGAGCATGTCTTTTTTTATACGGGTTTTGCTGACGATTTCAACCTCGTCATCGTGTTGTTTTGCGGCGGGTTTGGGCATGGTGTGAGGAGGGCGTGCAGAGCGAAAGTGTTATGATATTACAAATCGCGTTTGCCCGAACCAACATATACAAAGAGAACCCCGTGTCCGCCAATCAATTTTCCCATTCGCAAGCCGCACTCAAACAAATCGCCGAAGATATTCTCAAACAAGCCCGCGCCAACGGTGCCAGCGCCGCCGAGGCGGAAGTGAGCCAGGGCTTCGGCCAAAACGTGACGGTGCGTTTGGGCGAAGTCGAAACGATTGAATATCACCGTGACAAAGGTTTGTCGGTCACCGTATATTTCGGCAAACAACGCGGTAGCGCGAGCACGTCGGATTTATCGGCGCAGGCGATTCAGGATACGGTCAAGGCTGCGTGCAGCATTGCGCGTTACACGGCGGCGGACGAGTTTTCCGGTTTGCCCGACGAGGCGTTGCTGTTCAAAGGCGCGTTACCTGAACTGGATTTGTATCACCCGTGGTCGATCAGCGTGGAAGACGCCATCGATCAGGCCAGGCGTTGCGAAGCGGCGGCACTGGCCGTCGATAAGCGCATCAACAATTCCGAAGGCGGATCGGTGGGCACGCAGGAATCGTCATTCGTTTACGCCAACTCGCTCGGCTTTATTAACGGTTATCCCGGCTCGCGTTACGACATCAGCGCCGCAGTCATCGCCGAAGACAACGATGCCATGCAGCGCGATTATTGGTATTCCACCGCGCGCGACTTTCACGATTTGCAATCGCCTGAATCCATCGGCAAGCGCGCGGGCGAACGCACCGTCGCACGCCTCAACGCCAAACAAATCGGCACCATGCAAGTGCCAGTGATATTCGAAGCGCCGATTGCATCGAGCCTCATCAGCAGTTTTGTCAGCGCGGTGAGCGGCGGCAGTTTGTATCGAAAGTCATCTTTCCTGCTCGACTGCATGGGCAAACAAATTTTTTCACCCAATGTGCAATTGCGCGAATCGCCCTTCATCAAAAAAGGATTGGGCAGCGGCGCCTTCGACAACGAAGGCGTGGCGACGCACGAGCGCGACGTGATCAAAAACGGCATCGTGCAAGGCTATTTTCTCAGTAGTTACTCGGCACGCAAACTCGGCATGCAAACGACCGGCAACGCGGGCGGCAGCCATAATCTGATTTTGCAAAGCGGCGACCTCGACTTCAAAGCGCTGCTGAAAAAAATGGGCACCGGCCTCGTCGTTACCGAAATGCTCGGCTCCGGCGTCAACATGGTCACCGGCGATTACTCGCGCGGCGCGGCGGGCTATTGGGTGAAAAACGGCGAGATCCAGCACGCCGTCGATGAAATCACCATCGCCGGCAATCTCAAAGACATGTTCAAACAAATCATCGAAATCGGCAATGACATCGTCGTGCGCGGTGCCCATCAATGCGGTTCGATTTTAATTGAGAAAATGACGGTGGCGGGGGAGTAATTTCCCAGATCTAGTAATAAATGTAACTATTTGATTATTATCAATATTTTATTATTTCCGCTGTGTGATTTTTAGGGGTTTATTCAGTCGCATGACGTGATGCAAAGTGTTGGGTGAATTTCGCGAAAATCAGGCTGTGGGTTAAAATTGTGCGGTCAATTTTTCAATTTTTTTTCAATTCTTTAAATTGGGGAGTCACATGAAACATCATTTCAACATTCAAATGATCGCGGCGGCGCTGGGTCTGGCTTTGAGCGCGGGTGTGTTTGCGGCAGACATCAAGATCGGCGCGGCAGAGGCGTTGACAGGCCCGGCGGCGAAATATGGCGAGGCGATTCGCAACGGCTTTACGTTGGCGGCAGAAGAAATCAATGCCAAGGGCGGCGTGAACGGCAATAAGATAGTGTTGCAGATTGAAGACGAGCAAGGCAAAAAAGAAGAAGCGATTACCGTTTTCAAAAAACTGATTTTTCAGGACAAGGCGCTGATGGTGTTCGGGCCGACGTTGTCGAACTCGGCCTTCGCCGCGCATCCGATTGCCAACGCGGCCAAGGTAGTCGCCTTTGGCACCAGCAATACGGCCAGCGGCATTACCGATGGCGCGCCGTACACTTTCCGCAATTCGGTAATGGAAGCGGATGTGTTGCCGGTGACGTTGCGTGAAGCGGTAAAAAAATTCGGCATCAAGAAAGTCGCGGTGATTTATGGCAATGACGACGCGTTTACCAAGTCCGGTTACGACGTATTCAAAAAGGCGCTCGAAGACCAGAAGATTCAGGTGACGACGACGGAAACATTTGCAAAAGGCGATGTGGATTTCAAGGCGCAGTTGACCAAAATCGCGGCGACCAACCCCGATGCGATTGTGTCGTCGGCGCTGGTGGAAGAGGCGGCGAATATTCTCACCCAGGCGCGTGGGCTTGGCATCAATGCGCCGTTTATCGGCGGCAACGGTTTCAATTCACCCAAGCTGTTTGAGATTGCAAAAACGGCGGCGGAAAATACGGTGCTTGGTTCGCCCTGGTCGTCGGAGAATGCGGCACCGGCCAACGTCGCGTTCATTGCGGCTTACAATAAAAAATTCGGCGGCAACCCCGACCAGTTCGCGGCGCAGGCTTACGACGCCATGTATGTCGTGGCCGAAGCGTTGAAGGGTGTGAAGCTGAGCGACGATCTGGCCAAAGACCGTCAGGCATTACGCGATGCGTTGCCCGCGGTGAAGTTGAATGGCGCGACCGGCGCGTTTGCTTTTCGCCATGCTGCCGCCAAAGAGGGCAAAGAAAGCGGCTACGATGCGCAGCAGGAAGCGATTGTGAATATTGCCAAAGGCGGCAAGTTCACGTTGCTGAAGTAATTCAATATAATCAAAACAAAAGGCGAGGCTTGCCTCGCCTTTTGTTTTTTGTGAAATGATTTTCGGCTAGCCGATAAAACACCATAAAATTTAACCCATGCTCGCCCAACAACTCATCAATGCCTTAACCCTCGGCAGCGTGTATGCGCTGTTTGCGCTCGGCTTCACGCTGGTGTTCGGCGTGTTGGGCGTGATCAATTTGTCGCACGGCGCCGTGTTCATGTTCGGTAGTTATATCGCGCTGCTGCTGGTTGGCAAGCTGCATGCGCCGCTGTGGTTGGCTATGCTCGGCGCGATGTTTTTGTCGGGGCTGTTGGGGTTGTTGATTGATTTTCTTGTGCTTCGGCCCTTGCGTGCGCGTAACGCGCCGCATCTGATCCCCATGATCGCCACCATCGGCATCGCCATCATGATTACCAATATCGTGCAGGGTTTGTCGGGTGCCGAGAACAAGCGTTTCCCCTCGGGTATTGTGCCGGAAGAGAGTTTGTCCTTTGCAGCCATTCGTATCAGCGCGCTGGATATCTGGATCGTTGTCATATCATTCGCGCTCATGTTGTTGCTTCTGGTCATGATGAAGCGCACCCAACTGGGCCGCGCGTTGCGCGCGATTGCCGAATCGCCCAAGGCGGCTTATTTATTGGGCATCAACGTCGAAGGATTGTTCTACCTCACTTCGTTTGCCGCAGCGGCGCTGGGTGGCGCGGCGGGCGTGTTGATCGGGCTCAGCTTCAACGCCATTTCACCTTTCATGGGCCAGCCGATGCTGCACAAGGGCATTGCCGTCATTATTCTCGGCGGCATGGGCGATATTCGCGGCGCGTTGTTCGGTGGTTTATTTCTCGGCTTTGTGGAGGTGATGACCGTCGCCTACGGCACCAGTGAAATGCGCGACGCCGTGTCGTTCGGGTTGTTGTTTGTGATTTTGCTGCTGCGGCCGCAAGGGTTGTTTGGGAAAGTGCTTGAGCGGAAAGCGTAGTGACTGAATCTCTCGCCACATTTTGGGCCACTTACAACACACTGATTTTCAGCGTGGGGGTGTATGCCATGCTCGCGTTGTCGATTTATCTTACGCTGTCGTGCGGGCTGTTGTCGCTGGCGAATGCGGCGTTTATGGGCATTGGCGCGTACGTGGCGTCGATTGCGACCATGAGCGGGAACTGGCCGTTTGGGTTGGCGTTATTGGCGGCGGGCATCGCACCGATGCTGGTGGCGTTGATAATCGGCATGCCGACTTTGCGTTTGTCCGGCGTGTATCTCGCTATGGCGACCCTGGCTTTGGGCGAAGTGGTGCGCGTGGTGGTGTTGAATCTCGACATCACCGGCGGACCGATGGGCTTGAATGGCATTCCGCAAAAAACCGAGTGGTGGCATATCGCGTTGCTACTGGCGCTGACTTTGTATTTGCTGTGGCGGTTGCGCAAATCAAAAGTGGGCCGAGCGTTTGAGGCGATCAAGGAAGACGAAACCGCTGCGCGGCTGATGGGCATCAACGTGGCGCGTTACAAATTATTGGCATTTACTTTGGGCGCGTTGATCGCGGGCGTGGCGGGGGGCTTGAATGCCCATTACACGTTTTTTATTTCGCCGCGCGAATACGGTTTTGAAAATGCCGTGGATATTCTCACCATGGCCGTGCTCGGCGGCACGGGCGGATTAGCCGGGCCCGTCATCGGCGCGGCGCTGATTACGCTGTTGCCGGAGCTGTTACGCTTTCTCAAGGATTTCAGACTCGCCGTGAATGGCTTGATTTTGGTGCTGGTGGTTTTATTTTTGCCAAAAGGCATCTGGGATCCACCGCGTATCCGCGCGTGGTTTGGAAAAAAATAATCATGCTCACGCTTGCGAATATTTCAAAAAATTTCGGCGGCCTGCAAGTGTTGCAGGACGTGAGTTTCAGCGTGCCGCAAGGCGCGATCTTCGGCCTTATCGGCCCCAATGGCGCGGGCAAGACGACGGTGTTCAATCTCGTCACCGGCCTGTTGCAACCCACAACGGGCACGATGACATTCAACGGCGCAATGTTGAACGGCGTGGCCGCCCACCGCATCACCGAGCGCGGCATCGCGCGTACATTCCAGAATATCCGCGTATTTAAAGAAATGACGCTGCTGGAAAACGTCATCGTCGGCATGCACGATCATCTCGATTACGGCGCGGCGGGTTGGCTGTTCAATCTTGCGCGGTTCAAAAAGATAGAAGCCGACGCGAAACAAAACGCGTTGGAATGGTTGTCGTGGATGAAGCTCGATCACAAAGCCCATGCGCTCGCCGATTCGCTTTCCTACGGCGAGCAACGCAAATTGGAATTTGCGCGCGCACTGGCCACCAAGCCCAAATTACTGTTGCTGGATGAACCCGTGGCCGGCATGAACGCTGCGGAGAAGTATGAATTAATGAATGAAATCAATAAGATACGTGAACGCGGTTTCAGCATCTTTTTGATCGAACACGACATGCGTTTTGTCATGGGTTTGTGCGATGAAGTGGCCGTGCTGAATTTCGGCCGCATCATCGCGCAGGGCAAACCGGAGGCAATCCAAAATAATCCCGACGTCATCGAAGCCTATCTCGGCAAAGAGGACGCCGCATGAGCGCATTGTTGAGCGTAAAAGATTTGGCTGTCGCTTACGGCCATATCGAAGCGGTGAAAGGCATCGACCTCGATGTGCGCGAAGGCGAAATCACCGCGCTGGTGGGTGCCAACGGCGCGGGCAAGAGCACAACGCTGCTCGCACTATCGCGTTTGTTGAAAGCGACGCGCGGGGAAGTGATGCTTGCCGGCGAGAATATTGCGCACTTAGCGCCGCACCAAATCGTCGCGCGCGGCATGGTGCAAGTGGCTGAGGGCCGCGCGATTCTTTCGACCATGACCGTGCAGGAAAATCTCGATCTGGGCAGTTACACGCGGCGCGACAAGACGCATATTTCGCAAGATCTTGATTGGGTATTCAATCTATTTCCCGTTTTGAAAAATCGCGCCAGCGGCCTCGCCGGCAATCTTTCCGGCGGTGAGCAGCAAATGCTCGCCATCGGCCGCGCGCTGATGGCCAAGCCGCGCTTGTTATTGCTTGATGAACCGTCGATGGGATTAGCGCCGTTGCTGGTGCAGGAAATTTTTCGCGTGCTCAAACAAATCAACGAAAGTGGTTTGTCGATTTTGCTGGTGGAACAAAATGTGCGGCAGGCTTTGCGCATTGCCCATCACGGTTATGTGATCGAAACGGGCCGTATTGTAATCTCAGAAAGTGGCGCCGCTTTACTGAAAAATCCCAAGGTGTTGCAGGCGTATCTGGGCGGTTAAACCGCTATTCAGTAACACATTGTTTACATTCAATATTCTTTTTATTCGGCTGATTGATGCGAGCCATAAAAACCCTGCGCGGGTTTATTGCATGGCGCTGCCGTGGTATCCTATACGGCTGTAAGATTTATTTATTATCATCAAGTTAGCGGAGAATATTAAATGGCAGTCGAACGTACCCTTTCCATTATCAAACCCGATGCAGTGGCTAAAAATGTTATCGGTCAAATTTATTCGCGCTTCGAAAAAGCCGGGCTCAAAGTCATTGCCGCGCGCATGGTGCATTTGTCCCGCGCCGATGCCGAAGGATTTTATGCCGTGCACAAAGCACGTCCGTTTTTTAACGATCTGGTGACGTTCATGATTTCCGGCCCGGTGATGGTGCAAGTGCTGGAAGGCGAGGGTGCCGTGCTGAAAAACCGCGACCTGATGGGCGCGACCGACCCGAAAAAAGCCGACAAGGGCACCATCCGCGCCGATTTCGCCGACAGCATTGACGCGAACGCGGTGCACGGCTCCGACGCAGCGGATACGGCGGCGAATGAAATCGCTTATTTTTTCCCCAGCTTGAATGTGTATTCACGCTGAGCGTTAAAATTTTCAAGAGCCAGATGCCCGTCAACCTGCTCAATTTTAATTTAGCGCAACTCGCCGAGTACCTCGAAAGCCTCGGCGAGAAGCCGTTTCGCGCCAAACAACTGCTGCGCTGGATCCATCATTTCGGCGAAACCGATTTCGCCAACATGAGCGATTTATCCAAATCGCTGCGCGAAAAATTGGCGCAACACGCCGTCATCGAACTGCCAAAAGTGCGCGAAGAACAAATCTCCAAAGACGGCACGCGCAAGTGGCTGCTCGAAGTGGGCACGGGTAATGCCATCGAAGCCGTGTTCATTCCCGAAGATAATCGCGGGACTTTGTGCGTATCGTCGCAAGTGGGCTGCGCGCTGGAATGCACGTTTTGTTCCACGGGCCGGCAGGGGTTTAATCGCAATCTCACCACGGCTGAAATCATCGGCCAGGTGTGGTGGGCAAATAAAGCGCTGGGCCGCGAGCCGGGCGGTGAGCGAATCATTTCCAACGTTGTGATGATGGGCATGGGCGAACCGCTGGCGAATTTCGACAACGTCGTGACCGCCATGGACATCATGCTCGATGATTTCGGTTACGGATTGTCGCGCCGTCGCGTGACGCTTTCCACTACCGGCATTTTGCCGGCGCTGGAAAAATTGCGCGAGCGTTGCCCGGTGGCGTTGGCCGTGTCATTGCATGCGCCCAACGACGCGTTGCGCGATGTGCTAGTGCCGATCAATCAAAAATATCCGCTGGCCGATTTGATGGCAGCGTGCAAACGTTATCTTGAAAATGCGCCGCGCGATTTCATCACGTTTGAATATGTGATGTTAGGCGGCGTAAACGACTCGCCGCAACTGGCACACGAATTGGTTGCGTTGGTCAAAGACATTCCATGCAAATTTAATTTGATTCCGTTCAATACTTTTCCCGATTCGGGTTACCAACGTTCGCGTAACGACGCCATTCATACGTTTCGTAACATATTGATTAATAACAATATTATTGTCACCACGCGCAAAACGCGCGGCGACGACATCGATGCCGCCTGCGGCCAGCTCGCGGGCAAATTTATCGACAAGACCAAACGCACTGCACACAGACTTGTAGAGGTGAGGGGATGAAAAAATGTCTACCATGGTTGACGCTGCTGCTGCTCAGCGCTTGTGTTTCGTCATCGCCGAACTCGCCGCCGCTGGCCAAGCCCGACGCGGCCACGCAGGCAAAGGACAGCGCGCGCGTACACACGGAACTGGCCTCCGGTTATTATTCACGCGCTCAGCACGGCGTGGCGCTGGAAGAGTTGAACGAGGCGATCCATCTCGATGCCACCTATGGCCCCGCCTATAACATGATGGGCCTGGTGTATATGGAGTTGCGCGAAGATGCGCTGGCGATCAAAAATTTTGAGCAGGCGTTGAGGCTCAACGCGAATGATTCCGATGCGAACAACAACTACGGTTGGTTTTTGTGCAATCGCGGGCAGGAGGTCAACTCGATCAAATATTTTCTAGCCGCACTAAAAAATCCGTTATATACCACGCCAGAGCGCTCCTATCTTAACGCCGGCGTTTGCGCACGCAAAATGGGCGACGAAACAGGTGCTGAAGAGTATTTACGCAAGGCCATCCGCCTTGCGCCTGACTTGCAACAAGCGCTCTACAATCTGGCCGACATTCATTACAAGCGCAATAATCTTGCCGAATCGCGCGCCTACATGGGCCGCCTGATGCAAAGCGCCGCGCCCAATTCCGAATACTTGTGGCTTGGCGTGCGCGTCGAGCGCAAGCTGGGCAACCGCGATGCCGAACGCGGTTACGCCGAGCAATTGCGCCGGCGTTTTCCTAACACGCCTGAAACCCAGGCCCTTCTCGCAGGGAAATTTGAATGAACGAATTTGCCCAGCAACAAAATCTTCCGGAAATTGAACCGACCGCCGGTGCCATGCTCGCTTCCGCGCGCAAAGCAGCCAACATGAGCGTGGCCGAAGTAGCCACCCAATTGCGCCGCGGCATCAATCAAGTGGAAGCGCTGGAAGCGGACGATTACACGCGCCTGCCCGGTGCGACCTTTGTGCGCGGCCTGATACGCAATTACGCCAAGCTCGTCAGCATTCATGCCGATCCGGTGATCAAGGCCTACGAGAACGCTGTGCCACGGGAATCAACACCGAAAATCGGCCTTGAGGCATCGCGCATCCGCTTTCAGGATAACGGCCATGGTTTTGGCATGCCGCAAATTAAAGCGCCGACACCACGCGCATTGGGCATCACGGCCGCCGCAATACTGGCGGCTGGCGCGTTGTGGTTTTTTTCCGGCGACCGATTTGCCAAACCGTCAGGCGGCAGCCCCGCGCCTGAAGCGGCCTCTATAAAAGGGGTGCCTGCAGCCCCCGTCACGATGAAAGCCGACACTGGCAATGTGCCTGCCATCGCAATCGACAAAGTCATAAGCGAGCCGGCAAAGGGTGAAGCAAGCGTTGCTGCCGCACCAGTTGCCGCCATACCAGTTGCTGCCACATCATCGGCAGCCGAACTCGCCGCGCAAAAAGCGGCAGATGAAAAAGTGGCAGCGCAAAAACTGGCAGATGAAAAATTGGCGGTGCAAAAAGCCGCAGCCGAACGGGCCGCAGCCGAGAAAGCGGAAAAAGTCCGTCTGGCTGAAATTGCCGCCGCAGAAAAACTTGCCGCCGACAAAGCGGCTGCAGAAAAAATCGCCAACGACAAGGCGGCCGAAAAAGCGACCAAGGCTGCCGCGACAGAAAAATTAGCGGCAGATAAAGCCGCAGCAGAAAAACAAGCGGCGGATAAAGCGGCGGCCATCGCCACTGAAAAAGCCGCGCAAAAAGCCGAAGCGGAAAAAACGGCCGCAGAAAAAGCCCGTGTAGCCGCACAAGCCGCCGATGAAGCCAAGGCCAAGCGCATCATGGCTACCGCCCGCCTGAAATTCAGAGGCGAAGCGTGGGTAGAAGTGACGGACGGGCGGGGGCGTACGGTTTATTCGGAAATGAATTCGGCCGGATCGAGCAAAGAAATTACCGGCGTGCCGCCCCTGAGTTTTACCATTGGCAATGCAGAAAAAGTAAGCCTGACGTTCAACGGCAAACCGGTGGACCTTGCCCCGCACACGGGCCGCGAAGTGGCGCGGGTCAAATTGCAATGAGCATGTTCGCCGACCACATCGGGCGACGTAAAACGCGTTGCGTACAAATTGGCGACGTCATGGTCGGCAGCGATGCGCCCATCGTGGTGCAGTCGATGACCAATACCGATACGGCCGATGCCATGGGCACCGCGAAGCAAGTGGCGGCGCTGGCAAAAGCCGGTTCGGAACTGGTGCGCATCACCGTCAACAGCCCGGAGGCCGCCGCGCAAGTGGCGCACATCCGTGAGCTGCTGGATAAAATGCATTGCGATGTTCCGCTCGTGGGCGACTTTCATTTCAACGGCCACAAATTGCTCACGCAATATCCCGATTGCGCCAAAGCGCTGGCGAAATATCGTATCAACCCCGGCAATGTGGGCGCGGGTAAAAAACGCGACGAACAATTTTCCGTGATGATCGAAGCGGCATGCCAATACGACAAGCCGGTGCGCATCGGCGTCAACTGTGGCAGTCTCGATCCCGACCTGTTGGCGCGCATGATGGATGACAACGCGCGGCTGGCGCAGCCCGAAGATGCAACGCTAGTGACGCGCAAGGCGCTGGTCGCCTCTGCGCTCGAGAGCGCGCAGCAGGCGGAGCGACTCGGGCTGCGCGGCGACCAAATCGTGCTGTCGTGCAAAGTCAGCGGGGTGCAGGATCTGGTGTCGGTTTACCGTGCACTTGCGAAGCGCTGCGACCATGCCCTGCACTTGGGGCTGACGGAGGCCGGCATGGGCACCAAGGGGACGGTGGCCTCGGCGACCGCGTTGGCAATCCTGCTGCAACAAGGTATTGGCGACACGGTCCGGGTATCACTGACACCGGCACCAGGTGAAGCCAGGACCCAGGAAGTCGTGATCGCCGCGGAGATTCTGCAGGCACTGGGTGTGCGTGCGTTTGTCCCGAGTGTGACGGCGT
>JAYTVC010000086.1:0-43131 GCA_043744215.1 Pseudomonadota bacterium | reverse complement strand
ACCTCAACCTGTTGCCGCAGATGGCCAACCGCCACGGCCTCATCGCCGGCGCGACGGGCACGGGCAAGACCGTGTCGCTGCAAGTGCTGGCAGAAAATTTCAGCCGCCTCGGCGTGCCCGTGTTCATGGCCGACGTAAAGGGAGACCTGGCCGGCATGTCGCAGCCGGGCAAGGAAAATCCCAAAATCAAGGATCGGCTGGACCTGCTGAAAATAAAAGATCACGCGTTCGAGAGTTATCCGGTCACCTTCTGGGATATTTTCGGCGAGCAAGGCCACCCGGTGCGTGCGACGGTGTCGGAGATGGGCCCGTTGTTACTGGCGCGCATTCTTAACCTTAACGACGTGCAGCAAGGCGTGCTGGCGCTGGTGTTCAAAATCGCCGACGACAACGGCCTGCTGTTACTCGACCTGAAAGACCTGCGTGCCATGCTGCAAAGCGTGGGCGATAACTCGGCGAAATACACAACGGAATACGGCAATGTGTCGACGGCAAGCATCGGCGCGATTCAGCGTGGCTTGCTCGAACTCGACCAGCAAGGCGGCGCACATTTCTTCGGCGAGCCGGCGCTCAATTTTGACGACTGGCTGCAAACCGACAGCAAAGGCCGCGGCCAAATCAATATTCTCGCCGCCGATAAACTGATGCAGGCACCGCGTTTATATTCGACTTATTTATTGTGGATGCTCTCCGAGCTTTACGAAAAACTGCCGGAAATCGGCGACCCGGACAAACCCAAACTGGTGTTTTTTTTCGACGAAGCCCATTTGCTGTTCACCGACGCGCCGCAAGCGCTGCTGGAAAAAATTCAGCAAGTGATTCGTCTCGTGCGCTCCAAAGGTGTTGGCGTTTATTTCGTGACGCAAAATCCCCTCGACGTGCCCGACATCGTGCTCGGCCAATTGGGCAACCGCGTGCAACACGCGCTGCGCTCGTTCACCCCGCGTGACCAGAAAGCCGTGCAAGCGGCGGCGGAAACGTTCCGCACCAATAGCAAACTTGACGTGGTGAAAGTCATCACCGAACTGAGCGTCGGCGAGGCGCTGGTGTCTTTTCTCGATCCGAAAGGCACACCCGGCATTGTGGAGTGCGCATTTATTTTGCCGCCCCATTCGCAAATCGGCACGATCACGCCAGAGCAACGACAAGCGATTATCAAAGCATCGACCGTATACGGCCAATACGAAAAAATGGTGGACCGCGAATCAGCCTACGAAAAACTCAAAGGCCGCACCGAGGATAAAATCGGTGCCGATGGCAAATCTGAAGGCCCCGGCATGATGGACCGGGTAAAAGGCGCGCTGGGCGATGTATTCGGCGGCACGACTGGCGGGAGCGGAAAAGGCCGGGGCCGCGAAGGCATGGGCGAAGCGATGATGAAAAGCGCCGTGCGCGCAGTGGGCAGTCAATTGGGGCGACAGATTATTCGCGGCGTGTTGGGGTCGATCCTTGGCGGGAAGCGTTAACGTCAAAAACATTCACCACAGAGACACAGAGAAAACCAAAAGCGTTATTTCATTCAGGCCAATCTGTATTTTTCGTTTGATAACTTTTAAAGTTTTTGCTTTTCGCTACATCTCTGTGCCACTGTGGTGAGATTTACTTTTTTCAGGACAGCAATAAAATGCCCGCAAAAACCGGCGAACGAAAAAAACAAATCCTGCAAACCTTGGCGGAAATGCTGGAAGACCCCAAGGGCGAAAAAATTACCACGGCTTTGCTCGCCGACAAAGTGGGCGTGTCCGAAGCGGCGCTGTATCGCCACTTCGCCAGCAAGGCGCAAATGTATGAGGGGCTAATTGAGTTTATTGAAGCGACCGTGTTTTCACTCATCAATAAAATCATGGCGGAAGAAACGTCTGGCATGAAGCAGGTCGAGGCGACACTCACCATGTTGCTCGGCTTCGCCAAAAAAAATCCTGGCATGACGCGCGTGCTCATCGGCGATGCACTGGTGCATGAGAACGAACGCCTGCAAGCGCGCATTAACCAACTGCATGACCGCCTTGAAGCCACGCTGCGCCAATCTTTGCGCGTCGCCGCCAGCGTAAATGAAATCCCCAACGATACCGACACAGCAGCGAAAGCCAATGCGTTGCTGTGCTACGTCATCGGCCGCTGGCACCAGTTTGCCAAAAGCGGATTCAAGCGTTCGCCGACAGAACTCATGGCGCAGCAGGTGGCGTTGTTGTTGTAACGCTTCTGCGATTCGGCGTATTCATTCACCGACACCACGTCCGCAACCTGCTCTTTTTTTTTCGCGCAAGCGGGAATGAAAGATAATCAGACATATCTGTAACTAATTGATTATATTGAATAATTTATGCTGCTCGTTGAACATTTTTTTGGCGAAGCAAAAAAGTGACAAGCCGCCGGGGGCAATGCTGCAAAGACTCCTGATGATTCAAACTCCGCGTCAGGTAACGGCGCAAAAAACTGCGCCGCAACCTGACCTACGAAACTACGAAACTACGAAACTACAAAACAACAAAACAACAAAACAACAAAACAACAAAACTACTAAGCTACAAAACTACAAAGTCACAAGCGAATCCTCAAAACAAAAAAGCAGGCTCGCGCCTGCTTTTTCATTTCAACAAAAGAACCTAATCAACTCAACATATCCGCCCAGATATTTTGCGCCCACGCCTGGCCGTAACTAGCTTCAAGTTCGCTGCGCTCGGCGGATACGCCGCCGCTGCCATCAACCGTCACCATGGTTTTTTTGGCCGCATCGTATTTATGTACCGACGATACGTGAATCACTTGTTTGTCCGACACAAAACTGTAGCAGGTGTTGATGAGCGTCGGCGCGGGATTAAATTCATTGTTTGCCAGTAAATCCAGCACCGCTGCCGCGCACGCTTTGCCGTGTGCATTGGCCATGTGGCCGGACTTGGGCATGGCCGGCGCGGCGAGTACGGCGTCGCCCAGCATATGAATGTTTTTATGCGCTTTGGATTCGTAAGTGAGCCAGTCGATTTCGCACCAGCGATTGTTGGCGGTGATGAGGCCGGTTTGTTTGGCGATGTCGCCGGCACGCATGGGCGGCAGCACGTTGAGCACATCGGCTTTCACATCGCCGAACACGAGTTTGGCTGTGCTGCTCGCGGCATCAACATCGGTGAGTTCACTATTGGGGCGATATTCGATCATGCCGTCGTAGAGCTCTTTCCACGCTTTGGTGAACAAGCCTTTTTTGGAAACAATGTCTTCGTTCGCGTCGAGTATCAGCACTTTGGATTTCGGTTTGGATTGTTTGAAATAACTCGCCACCTGGCAGGCGCGCTCATAGGGGCCGGGCGGGCAGCGGTACGGCGCTTTGGGAATATGAATCGCGTAAACGCCGCCATCGCGCATGGATTCCAGTTGTTTACGCAACGCCAAAGTTTCCGGCCCTGCTTTCCATGCATGCAATATATTTTGCTGTGCGGCTTCGTTGTTGAGTGATGGAATGCTGTCGTACATGAACTCGACGCCGGGCGAAACAATCAGGCGATCGTAAGTGAGCGCCTTGCCGCGCGCCAAAGTCACCACGCGCTTTTCCGGGTCGATGCGCGTGACTTCATCTTGCACCACGGTTACGCCCTGCTTCGCCAGGCCCTGATAGCCGCGCGTTAAATCCGATAATGTTTTGCTGCCGCCCAACACCAGATTCGATAGCGGGCAGGAAATGAATTGGGCATTGCGCTCTACCATCACCACGTCGATGTCCGGCCCGCCCCACAGCTTGAGATATTTCGCCGCCGTCGCGCCGCCGTAGCCACCGCCAATGACGACCACGCGCGCTTTGCCTACGCCTGCCATACTCGCGCAACCTGCCAGCGCGGCTGTCGCGGCACCCGCGCCCGCTACCTTGATGAATTCCCGCCGATTGAATGTCATTTTATTGGCTCCCTTATTTTTGGGCGGCGAAATAATCCGCCATTTGTGCGATTTGCTTATCGTCGAATCCTTTGGCGATCTGGTGCATCAACGTTGCAGGCCGTTTGCCCGATTTGAAATTCTGCATTTGCTCGATGAAGTAATCTTTGCCCAGCCCAGCCAGTTTCGGCATGCCCGCTTGCGCGTTGCCATTGGTGCCATGACATGAAGCACAATTGGCGGCCATGGCTCTGGCGCCAAGGTTATCGTGGCCATCGTGAGCAAACGCGCTCACGCTTGCGCACATCGCGACGACAACAAAAATCTGTTTTGATAATCGGACGACTCGCATTTCATTCTCCTTGTTGTTATGAATTTGATAATTCAACAATAGCAGAAAAGCAGAAGAAAAAATTACTCTCAAATAAAAAATTCAATATAATCAATGAGTTAAAAAGGGCGGCCAAAGCCGCCCTTTTTCGTGGGTCTATTCTATTTCAGGTGCCGACACTTTCCGGCTGCTGCTCTTCAAACGTGAGCTGGATCTTGTCGTCTTTGTCCATATCCACCGTCACCTTGCCGCCGTTGGCGAGTTTACCAAACAACAACTCGTCGGCCAGTGCGCGGCGGATGGTGTCTTGAATCAAACGCGCCATCGGTCGCGCGCCCATGATCGGATCGAAGCCTTTTTTCGCCAGATGTTTTTTCAGCGCGTCGGTAAAAATCGCATCCACTTTTTTCTCGTGCAACTGGCCTTCAAGCTGCATGAGGAATTTATCGACGACTTGCATGATGATGTTTTCATCCAGCGCACCGAAGGAAATAATCGCATCAAGACGGTTGCGGAATTCCGGCGTAAACAAGCGCTTGATTTCCACCATTTCATCGCCGGCTTTTTTATCCTGCATAAAGCCCATACTGGTTTTGGTCAGCGCTTCAGCGCCCGCATTGGTGGTCATGATGATGACGACGTTGCGGAAATCTGCCTTGCGGCCGTTGTTGTCTGTCAGCGTGCCGTGATCCATCACCTGCAACAGAATGTTGAAAATATCCGGATGGGCTTTTTCGATTTCATCCAGCAACAAAACCGAATATGGTTGTTTGCTGATGGCTTCGGTGAGCAAACCGCCTTGGTCGAAACCGACATAGCCCGGCGGCGCGCCGATGAGGCGCGACACGGCATGGCGTTCCATATATTCCGACATGTCAAAGCGCAGCAACTCGACGCCCAACACATACGCGAGCTGGCGCGCGACTTCGGTTTTGCCCACGCCCGTCGGGCCGGAGAATAAAAATGAACCAATGGGCTTGGCCGGATTGCCCAAACCGCTGCGCGACATTTTGATCGCGGCGGTGAGTGCATCGATGGCTTTATCCTGGCCGAAGACGGTGGCTTTCAAATCGCGATCAAGGGTTCTGAGCGCGTTGCGGTCGTCGCTGTTGACGGTTTTGGCAGGGATGCGCGCGATCTTGGCAACGATTTCTTCAATCTCCGTCTTACCAATCGTTTTGCGCTGTTTTGATTTCGGCAATATGCGTTGCGCGGCACCGGCTTCGTCAATCACGTCGATGGCTTTGTCAGGCAAATGGCGATCATTGATGTAGCGTGCAGACAATTCTGCCGCCGTGGTCAGCGCCGACGCGCTGTATTTCACACCGTGATGATCTTCAAAACGCGTTTTCAATCCGCGCAAAATTTCGATGGTTTCGGGAATTGACGGCTCAGGCACATCGATTTTCTGGAAGCGGCGCGACAGCGCGGCATCTTTTTCGAAAATGCCGCGATATTCGGTATAGGTCGTCGCGCCGATGCATTTCAGTTGTCCGGCACTTAACGCGGGCTTGAGCAGGTTCGACGCATCGAGCGTGCCGCCCGACGCGGCACCCGCGCCGATGAGGGTATGAATTTCGTCGATAAACAAAATCGCATGGGGGCTTTCGGTGAGCTGCTTCAACACCGCCTTCAGGCGCTGCTCAAAATCGCCGCGATATTTGGTGCCGGCGAGCAATGCGCCCATATCGAGCGCATAGACGTGGCTGTCGGCGAGAATCTCCGGTACTTCGCCATCGACAATGCGTTTGGCTAAACCTTCAGCGATGGCGGTTTTGCCGACGCCCGCTTCTCCGACGAGCAGAGGATTATTTTTGCGGCGACGGCAGAGAATCTGGATTACCCGCTCCAGTTCTTTTTCACGACCGATCAGCGGATCGATTTTGCCCGCCGAGGCGAGAGCGTTCAGATGTTGTGTGTAGTTTTCCAGCGCACCGCCGGGTGAAGGTTCCTGCTCAGCTTCCTGCTCGGTTTCATCGCGGCCCGAACCGGTTTGCGGTACTTTGCTGATGCCGTGGGAAATAAAATTCACTACATCCAGCCGCGCAATGCCTTGCTGTTGCAAAAAATACACGGCATGAGAATCTTTTTCGCCGTAAATCGCCACTAACACGTTAGCACCGGTGACTTCTTTTTTGCCTGACGATTGCACATGCAAAATCGCGCGTTGGATCACGCGCTGAAAACCCAACGTAGGTTGCGTATCGACATCTTCGGTGCCTGCGACGGTGGGCGTGTGCTGGGTGACAAATTCACCGAGCGCCTTACGCAAGTCGTCGATACGTGCCGCACAGGCACGCAAAACTTCCGACGCGGATGGGTTATCCAGCAACGCCAGCAACAGGTGTTCGACGGTGATGAACTCGTGGCGCTTTTGGCGCGCATCAACAAACGCCATGTGCAGGCTGACTTCCAGTTCTTGCGCAATCATATCGTTCCTTTTGGTACTTTGATTATAGGCTTGCGTTGCAATTAATTCTCTTCCATCCCACATCGTAAAGGATGCTGGTGCTGGCGCGAAAATGCTGTGACCTGTTCCACTTTAGTCGCCGCCATGTCTTTCGGGTAGAGGCCGCACACCCCCATTCCCTCCTTGTGCACTTTGAGCATAATTTGCGTCGCTTGTTCACGCGTTAACGGAAAAAACTTTTGTAACACCTCCACTACAAATTCCATCGGCGTGAAATCATCGTTATATAACACCACCTTGAACATCGCCGGCGGTTTGGTTTTGGCCCGTTGCTTTTCGAGCACCAGTTCGTCTTTTTGTTTTGTTGCCATATGGTTCAGGTTGCCGTTAATCGTGTTGCAGACATTATTTTGAGCCTCATAGGATTTTTTTCAAGCCCCCTGCACCGCAACATGAAATATTGCTTGCGCCCTATTGACGAACCTGCTTTCACTGGCGTAAAAAGCTTTTTGGAGTTTGGCTTCAAGTTGTCTGCAAACAAAAGGGGTTGTCTGTTGGCGGTCCTTGAAACTCAAACGCGGTACGGGTTTTCCAGCCCGGGTTTTTTTATCAAGGACGCAATATGGCAACAGGTACAGTAAAGTGGTTTAACGATTCCAAGGGTTACGGTTTCATCACCCCGGATGACGGCAGCGAAGATTTATTTGCACATTTCTCTGCGATTCAAATGGCCGGTTTCAAAACATTGAAAGAAGGCCAGAAAGTCCAGTTCGAAATCACCCAAGGCCCGAAAGGCAAGCAAGCCTCGAACATCCAGGCTGCATAAGCCCCTACTGGGCAGTCTCACCCAATCTTACCTCAGCGGTTCGTCATCGACGAGCCGCTGAGGTTTCTTTTTCCTTCAGGCGCGACGCCCAACAAAATCAGTGCGGAACTCCCCGCCCTGATCTTTCGTCGAAAATTACATGTGCCGGATCATTTCGTCGCCGAAGGCCGAGCATGACAACTGTGTCGCGCCGGTCATCAAGCGGGCGAAATCATAGGTGACTTTCTTCGCTTCGATGGCTTTACCGGTGGAGTGAATCAGCAAGTCCGCCGCTTCGATCCAGCCCATGTGGCGCAACATCATTTCCGCCGAGAGAATCAACGAGCCGGGATTGACATAATCCTTGCCCGCGTATTTCGGCGCGGTGCCGTGGGTCGCTTCAAACATGGCGATGGAATCGCTCAGGTTGGCGCCCGGCGCAATGCCAATGCCGCCTACTTGCGCGGCCAGCGCATCGGAAATGTAATCGCCATTCAAGTTCAGCGTGGCGATGACATCGTATTCTTCCGGGCGCAATAAAATCTGCTGCAGGAACGCATCGGCAATGGCGTCTTTAACGATGATGCCGTTGGGCAACTTCATCCACGGGCCGCCGTCGTGCAATTGCGCGCCGAATTCTTTTACAGCAAGCGCGTAAGCCCAATCGCGAAACGCACCTTCGGTGTATTTCATGATGTTGCCCTTATGCACGATAGTAACGGATTTTCGTTTATTATCAATGGCATACTGAACCGCTTTACGGAATAAGCGCTCGGTGCCTTCTTTCGATACCGGCTTCACGCCGATGCCCGAGGTGTTGGGGAAGCGAATTTTTTTGACATTCATTTCTTTGAGCAAAAAGTCGATCATTTTTTTCGCGCCGTCACTGCCTTCCTGCCATTCGATGCCGGCGTAAATGTCTTCAGAGTTTTCACGGAAAATCACCATGTCGGTTTTTTCTGGCTGCTTCAGCGGGCTGGGCACACCGGTGAAATAGCGCACGGGCCGCAGGCAGACATACAAATCCAACTCCTGGCGCAGCGCGACGTTGATGGAGCGGATGCCGCCGCCGACTGGTGTGGTCAACGGGCCTTTGATGGAGACAACATATTCTTTCGCTGCAGCCAAGGTTTCTTCCGGCAGCCACACGTTTTCGCCATAGACTTTGGTGGATTTTTCACCGGCGAAAATTTCCATCCACGAAATTTGTTTTTTGCCGCCGTAGGCTTTTTTTACCGCCGCATCGACCACCTTGATCATGACGGGCGTAATGTCCACGCCCGTACCGTCGCCTTCGATATAAGGGATAATCGGCTGGTCGGGCACGTTCAGTGAAAAATCTTTGTTGACTGTAATCTTTTGGCCGCGCGCAGGGACTTTGATATGCTGATACATGAGGAATTTTTCTCCGATGGTTTTATTTGCCAGCACTTATGATGTTGGCCGTTTGTTCAAAAAATAGCTATTCAACTGGTAATTGTCGCAGATTTCACCACCCTTTTCCATCACGCCTGAATCCATGACTACGATCCTGTTCAACAAGCCCTATGGCGTCATTTGCCAATTTACCCCTGAAGGCAAACACTCCACGCTAAAAGAATTCATCAACGTGCCCGATGTGTATCCGGCCGGCCGCCTCGATACGGATAGCGAAGGGCTGGTGGTGCTGACCGACGACGGCGCATTGCAAAAACAAATCAGCCACCCTCAACATAAAATAGTGAAGACCTATTGGGCGCAAGTGGAAGGCGATGCGACCGACGCGCAAGTGCAAATATTGGCGCGCGGTGTCGACCTGGGCGATTTCATTACACAACCCGCGCAGGTGAAAATCATAGCCGAGCCGCCAGACCTCTGGCCGCGCAATCCGCCGATTCGATTTCGCCAGCATATCCCGACGAGCTGGCTGGAAATAAAAATCAGCGAAGGGAAAAACCGCCAGATCCGCCGCATGACGGCAAAGGCTGGCTTGCCCACTTTGCGCCTGATTCGATACAGCGTCGGGGCATGGACGATTGACGGCATCGCTTTGGGTGCACAGCGCAAAGCATGATGCTTTTTTCTAGGGTGAGTTACCCATAGTCATATTGGTTATTTCGTATATTGGCCAGCAGAAAACAAAAAGCCCAATCATTTTGTTATAGTCAGGACTAGAAGTCGTGGCGGCAAAATTAAAAAATAGAGGCAGCAGGTGAACGTTTTTGATAAGGAAATAATTGGCTTTTTAAATTCATTGGTCAATCACTTCTGGATGATTGACCGGTTTATCGTCTGGATTGAAGGAAACGATCTGCTTAAAGGCGGCGTGTTATGCGCCCTGATTTGGTGGCGCTGGTTTGCGGTTGGCCAAGCCAGCGATAAACGCTCGCATCTTTTACTGGCCCTATTGTCTTGCCTGCCCGCTGTAGCGCTGGGCCGCGGCCTGGCCTTGGCCCTGCCCTATCGTCCTCGCCCCATTCACAATGCAGACTTGGGTTTTATTTTGCCCAAAGGCATGACATCCACAGCGCTGGATGGCTGGAGCGCCTTTCCCAGCGACCATGCCGTGCTGTTTTTCACGCTGGCTACCGGCTTGCTGTATGTATCGCGACGCTTCGGCCTCATCGCGATCTGCTATACCCTGCTCATCATATTTTTCCCGCGCGTCTATATCGGCCTGCATAATCCCACCGACATTTTGGCCGGCATGCTCATTGGGCTGATCATCACCTGGGCATGTCACCGGGCATGGCTGGTAGCGTGGGTGCAAAAGCATGTGATACCTTGGTCTGAAAAACAGCCTGGCCTGTTTTATGCTGGATTTTTCCTGTTCACGTTTCAGATTTCTGCACTATTTATAGGCCTGCGCCAAATTGCTTTTCTGGCATCGGTTTTTTTCAAAGGGAATATATAAGCGGCTTGCCCTGCTCAAACCTTGAACGGCAGAATACTCATGTTGAACGCCCGCTCAATCAGCCAGGTGCCAGCCAACGCCACTATCACCATTGAACCTGCAACGAAAATCAATTTTTCATACAACCAGGTTTTTCGTATCGCATAGGCAACGGGCAGAAACACGGCGACGAGGGCGATTTGCCCGATTTCCACACCGACATTGAACCCCACCAGCGCCAACACCAATGCGCCTTTGGGCAAACCCAGATCCGCCAACACGCTGGCAAAACCAAAGCCGTGAATCAAGCCGAAGAAAAATGCAACGACCCAGCGTTTGCCTTGAAATATCGGCCACACATTATTCAATGCGGCAAGTACCACTGAAGCGGCGATAGCCGATTCAACAAAGCGGCTGGGCAAACTGATCACCCCCAAAGTGGCTAGGGTGAGCGTGATCGAATGCGCTAACGTGAATGCGGTGACAATTTTCAGCACGTCGATGCACGATGCCTTGAAGCTTTCAGAAGCTCGCCATCGCCGGTGGCTTAACACCAGCACCGCGGGCAGCAACAACGAAAGTAAAAATAAAATGTGATCAAAACCTTTCCAGATATGTTCAATGCCGTGGATTACATAGGCGGAAAACTGCTGCCACTTACTCGCGGCTTTTAATGCAAATTTTTGTTTGCCCGTATCGGGGCTGAAGATGGCGGTACGCGCTTCGCCCTGATAGGTGAGATTAAGCAAACCCTTGTGTTGCGGATCGAGATCAAAAAACAAGCTGTAATGCAATTCGAGATTTTCCGGCGCTGCAGGACAAAGTGTTTCAAACCGCATCACCGCGTAGGCGCCGTCGCTGTGGTTGTCGATCAGATGTTCATTCACTTTCACCGCGCACGCCGCGCCATCGCCGCTGATGTGCAAGCGCGCCATCGCATAGCCCGCGATGTCGGCGTGCTTCGCTTTTACCTCGCCCCAACTGATGTCACCGTCGTTGTTCGCATCCAGGCCGATGGCGTGATCGAGGTCGCGCAAGGCGATGTCCCACTGGCCATTCATTTTTTCGCCTGCCACATTCAGCGTGAGATAACTGTCGCTGGGTTTATGCGCCCACGCCGGAGTGCATGCAAAAAAACTCAATATAATCAATATGTTACGCAACATTTGAAAAAGGCCTTTTTATTGGGTTGCTCATTGCTTTTTAAAGGACGCGAACCAGGGTTCTTCATATTGAGATATACGTAGCCAATCGAGAATCGGTTGCGCAGCGCTGATATTTTTTTTCGCCAAGGCGGCTTCAAGCAATGCGCGCGCATCCCGTGGCTCCCGCTGCAATTGCCAATTTTCCTGCGCCAGGCGCAATGCTTCATCGGGCTGATTGAGCAATCTCAAATGAAAGCGCGATTCCTCTGCCTGATGTAATTTGTCGCCGCGCAAACGCGCCGCATCAAACCGGGCGGCCAACGCATCGCGATGTTCCTTCAGCATCGGGCTGTTTGATTGCTGCTCGGCCAGCGTCAAGCGCAACAGCAAAATATCCGAGCGGGTATGGTTTTTCAGCAAGGCAAGCACTTCCGGCGCGCGCTGTTGGTCCAGCAGCAGATCGGCATAGGCGGCCAGCAAGTAGCCATCGCTGATGCCAAGGCCTACGCCAGCCTTGAAATGTTTTTCGGCCAGAGCCGTGTCGCCGAAGCGCAGCGCCATTTCGCCCAGTCGTGTTTGTACCCACAATTTCTGCGCAAGCGTCGTATCCGTTTTTAATGCCGCATCCGCTTTCTGTAACTCGGCATTCAGTGTTTCGTAAGCCGGCTTTGATTGGCCGGTTATCGAATCGACCGATAGTACGCAACCCATTGCCATGAGCCGGGTGGTGAGCGAAACCATTTTGCTGCAATGGCGACGTGCCTCGTCGTAGCGCGCCTGCACCAGATGAATGGCGGCCGATGCAGACCAGGCTCTCACGTTGCCCGGCTCGCGCAACTCGGCCTGGGCAAGGTCGGCCAATGCGCCATCAAAATCATGGCGATATTGGCGGATGCTGGCGCGCATCACCAATACGTCAACGGGTGGTGCGGGCTGATCCCACCAGTGCGATAACGCGGCTTGCGCATAGCCGATGAAGCGCGGATCGCCCTCTTCTGCCGCCTGATCGTAATAGCGTTGGGCGAGTTTCAGAGCCAGCGGTAAATTATCCGGCTCGCGCGCGAGCTGCGCGCGCAATTCACGCAGCTCGCCCGTGCGCGGATCACCGGGGCGGCTGGGCAATTTTTCCAGTACGGCTGCGGCGTTATCAGGCACGAACGGCGCGGCATGGGACGGCACAAGCGCCGCTGTCCACAAACAGAATGCGATGGTGCAAAGCAAGCGTTGCAGCAAGGTTGATATCCGTGATCCGGGATGAAAATCTATCGGCATGGCGAAACATTCAAATCGCAAAAAAAACGGCAGCTATATAATGTCGGCGGCCCTGGGCAGCATAATAATGCCGGCAAGTAAGCCGCAAGGGTAACACTTTGTAACACGGCCTTTTCCGCATAAAGAACCCTAGCCAAGACCAAAACTAATTTGCTATGCTAAACGCCGTGGGTAACGCGAGGGAAACATTGGCTTGCCTGCAACTTAGCGTAACGGTACTTTTGTCTTTCAACTAAATAAACTTGAGGATACCCAATGAGCAAACTTATATCTGCACTCGTCGTTGCCGCATTCGCTGCTATGAGCCTGAATGTCAGCGCTGCATCCCATGCCGTAGGCGCGCCCGCCGCTCCCATGGCTGAACCCGCCGCTGCCCCTGCTGCCGATGCAAAACCGGCCAAAGCCATGAAAGCCAAGAAACATAAAAAAAGCAAAAAACACAAAAAAGCCATGAAGTAATTTCAGGCTGAGCAGTCACAATAAAGCGGGGACGCACTCCCCGCTTTTTTTGCGCGAAGCCATCCCCTATAACTTCCCATTCGTTTTCGCATATAATGCGCTGCCGATATTTGCATCGGTTCACTTTTCAACTACAGGAAACCCCATGAACAAACTGATCTCCGCTGTTATCGCTGTCGCTGTTGCAGCCCTTAGCTTCCAGGCCGTTGCCGCCTCCCACGCCGTTGGCGCGCCGGCCATGCCGGCACAAGCAGCACCGGCCATGCCAGCTGCTGCTCCTGCAATGGCTGCCCCTGCTGCTGCCGTGGTTGCCCCTGCTACAGCCAAGCCGGTTAAAGCGATGAAAGCGAAAAAGGCCCACAAAGCCAAGAAAAGCAAAAAAGCAAAAAAGCACCACAAAGGCAAACGCGCGCATAAGTAATCCGTTTCGCTAAGCCAACCCGAAAGGCAGGATGGATTCCTGCCTTTTTTATTTTGCCTCGCTGTAGAATGTTGTTTGATTTTATTTGATTAGTTTTAATCTATGGTCTGGAAACCCAACGTCACGGTTGCCGCCGTGATCGAACGCAACGGTGAATTTCTGCTGGTGGAAGAAAAATCTGCCGGCAGCACCTTACTATTCAACCAGCCCGCTGGTCATCTGGAAAAGGGCGAATCGCTGATTGAAGCCGTGATACGCGAAACGCTGGAAGAAACCGCCTATCATTTCAAGCCGACCGCTTTCACCGGCGTCTATCAGTGGCGACATCCGACTAAAGACATTACCTATTTGCGTTTTACTTTCACTGGCGACATCACGGGCCATGATTCGTCGCGCCGATTGGATCACGGCATCGTGCGCGCAGCGTGGTTCACACCGGAAATCATCCGCAGCCATGCCGCGCGCCATCGCAGCCCGCTGGTGGCCCAATGCCTCGACGATTATCTGGCAGGCAAGCGCTATCCGCTGGAACTGCTCGCGCATTTCGATTGATGATGAAAAAAAAACGCGTGGTCGTCGGCATGTCGGGCGGCGTCGATTCTTCTGTCACCGCCCTACTGTTGAAACAGCAGGGCTATGACGTCGTCGGCCTGTTCATGAAAAATTGGGAAGACGACGACAACGATGAGTATTGCTCCACGCGGCAGGACTTCATCGACGCTGCCGCCGCCGCCGATGTCATCGGTATCGACTTCGAAGCGGTCAACTTTGCCGCCGCATACAAAGACCGCGTGTTTGCGACTTTCCTTGCCGAATATCAGGCAGGCCGCACGCCCAACCCGGATGTGCTGTGCAATGCCGAAATCAAATTCAAAGCGTTTCTCGATCACGCGATACAACTAGGCGCGGAACACATCGCCACCGGCCATTACGCGGGTGTGCGCGAAAATAACGGCCGCTACGAATTACTGCGCGGCGCCGATAAAGGCAAAGACCAGAGTTATTTTCTGCATCGGCTGAACCAGCAACAACTGTCGCGCACGATGTTTCCTTTGGCAAGTTTGCAGAAATCCCAAGTCCGCGAATTGGCGCGCAGCCATCATTTACCAAACCACGCAAAAAAAGATTCCACCGGCATTTGTTTTATTGGCGAGCGGCCGTTCCGCGAATTTCTCTCGCGCTATTTGCCGCGCGCGCCCGGTGCAATGCGCACGCTGGAAGGAAAAATCATCGGGCAGCATGAAGGCCTGATGTATTACACCCTCGGCCAACGTCAAGGACTCGGCATCGGCGGCAAGCGCGACAGCACAGATGAGCCGTGGTTTGTAGCGGATAAAAATATGGCGAGCAATGAGCTCATGGTCGTGCAGGGCCATGATCATCCGGCGCTGCTGAAATCTTCGTTGCGCGCATCACAGCTATCGTGGGTAAATGGCGATGCGCCGACGCTAAAAACCTACGGCGCAAAGACGCGTTATCGCCAACCTGATGCGGCATGTGCGTTGATAAGCGCGAATGAAAAAGAATTTGAATTGCATTTCAACGAAGCGCAATGGGCTGTGACGCCGGGACAATCGGCGGTGCTGTATGACGGCGAAGTTTGTTTGGGCGGCGGCATTATCGTTTGATACTTATTGACGCGCTGAAATAAAAATGGACGCTGCATGCGTCCATTTTTATTGAATAAAATCAAATACTTATGCAACAGGAATGGTATCTTTAAACGATTGACGTTTGGCGATTTTGTCGGCGAATTTCATCAGGTTAGGATAGGTGCGATTCCAATCAATCTCGTTAAAGCGGAACGATAAATAGGCTAGCGCGCAACCTGCCGCTATGTCCGCCAGATTAAATGAATCGCCGGTACACCAGGTTTTGTCCCCCAAATCATCCGACATGGTTTTCAAACCTGCATGCACTTTTCCGTACTGGCGATCAATCCATTCCTGATTTTGCTGCGCAGGCACACGTTTGCGCTCAAGAAAAATTGCAATGGCCGCGTCGCAAATGCCATCACCCAGCGCTTCCCAACGCTTGGCCGCAATACGTTGCCGCGTGGTAGCGGGAATCAAGCGGCTGACGGGCGTGACGGTATCGAGAAATTCCACTATCACGCGCGAATCGAATAACGTCGTGCCGTCGTCCATGATCAAAACCGGAATTTTTCCCAAGGGATTATGTTTGGGCACCTGGCTATCGGGGCTCCACGCATTCTCAAGTACAAACTCGTATTCAATACGTTTCTCGGCAAGCACGATGCGTACTTTGCGCGCGTAAGGACTGGTGAGGGAGCCGAGCAGTTTCATTGAAGTGTCGCCGTTATAAAGTGAGTCGGGCGATTATAGCATCGCGCGCCCTTACGCTATTGAATCGCCAACAGGGCCGCAGGTTCAGGTAATAAAAGTGCGGCTATCCTGCAACAACGCACCGACCCGTTCGCGCAGGCGGGGAATCACTTCCCGCCCGAACCAAGAGTTGCGCTTTAGCCAAAGCCGATTGCGCGGGCTCGGGTGCGGCAGTGGAATATAGCGTGGCGCATAGTCGGCGAAATGCTGCACTGTTTCCGTCAACGTCGCTTTTTTGCGCGGCCCCAGAATCGCAGCATGGGCATACTGACCAACCAGCAACACCAATTCAATTTGCGGCATCTGCGCCGCGAGGCGCGGATGCCACAGCGGCGCGCATTCGGGTCGCGGTGGCAGGTCGCCTTGCGCGCCTTTGCCCGGATAACAAAAACCCGTGGGAATGATCGCGATGCATTTTTCATCATAAAAAATGTCGCGTGATACACCCAGCCATTCACGCAGCAAATCGCCGGATGGATCGTTCCACGGAATGCCCGTTTCCTGCACCTTGCGTCCGGGCGCCTGCCCGACGATGAGAATTCGTGCCGATGTGCTCGCGCGCAGAATGGGCCGCGGCGTGTTGGGCAAATGCGCGGCGCAAACAGTGCAGGCGCGCACATCGCGTAACAGAAGTTCGAGTTTTTTGGTGTTTGAAGAAGCGGACATTCGCCTATGATAAAATAACCTTTCACTCAAGAGAAAAAAATATGGAACTAAATCCCCTCACTGCGCTCTCTCCTCTCGATGGCCGTTACCAAAAGAAAACCGAAGCCCTGCGCGGTGACTTCAGCGAATTCGCGCTGATCAAATATCGCGTCAAAGTGGAAATCGAGTGGCTGAAAGCCCTGGCTGCGGAAAAATACATGGCCGAAGTGCCGCCCTTCTCCGCCGCGACACTTGCACAACTCGATCAGCTCGCAGAAAAATTTTCCGTCGCTGATGCAGTAGAAATCAAAAACATTGAAGCGCGCACCAACCACGATGTGAAGGCAGTCGAATACTGGCTGAAAGAAAAACTCGCCACCAACGCTGAAGTGATGCGCGTGAGCGAGTTCATTCACTTCGCCTGCACCTCGGAAGACATCAACAATTTGTCCCACGGCTTAATGCTCAAACACGCTCGCGATCATACGATGTTGCCTATGCTCGACATTCTCATCGCCAAACTGAAAAACCTGGCGCATGAATTGGCTAACATCGCGATGCTGTCACACACCCACGGCCAGCCGGCATCGCCGACGACCATGGGCAAGGAAATGGCGAACGTCGCCTACCGGCTGCAAAACGCGCGCGCGAGATTGGCGCAAGTGGTGTTGACGGGAAAAATCAACGGCGCGGTCGGCAACTACAACGCGCACTTGTCGGCGTATCCTAATATCGACTGGGAAGGTTTTGCAAAAAAATTCGTTGAAAAACTGGGCCTGGGTTTTAATCCTTACACGATTCAAATCGAACCGCACGATTGCATGGCCGAATTATTCGATGCCTTTGCCCGCACCAACACCATCCTCATCGATTTCAACCGCGATGTGTGGGGCTATATTTCACTCGGCTACTTCAAACAAAAAGTGAAAGCGGGCGAGATCGGCTCATCAACCATGCCGCACAAAGTAAACCCGATTGATTTTGAAAACTCGGAAGGCAATCTCGGCCTCGCCAATGCGTTGCTGAAACATCTTTCCGAAAAATTACCTGTCTCCCGCTGGCAGCGCGACCTCACCGATTCCACCGTGTTGCGCAATATGGGCGTGGCGCTTGGTTATAGTTTGCTGGCCTATGATTCATGCATCAAAGGAGTTGAAAAAATTCAATTAAATCAAATAGTTATATCAAATGACTTAAACGCGAATTGGGACGTGCTTGCCGAGCCGATTCAAACCGTGATGCGCCGTTACGCCGTGCCGAATGCGTACGAGCAATTAAAAGAACTGACACGCGGCAAAGGCGGCATTACGCAGGAAGCGCTGCATGCCTTTATCAACACATTGGCGATTCCGGCCGAAGAAAAAAAACGTTTGCTGCTATTAACACCGGCAACTTATATCGGCAAAGCAGCAGAGTTGGCGAAACGCATTTAACGATTTCTTGCTTCAGCAATAAAAAACGGCGAGCAGATTGCTCGCCGTTTTTTTGAAACTGGGAAATCTAGAAACTATAACCAATAGACGTATGAAAGAGCAAATGCCCAGCATGAGGTCACGGCAGCGCGGAAAATAACACAAGTGTTGCATTTCACTTGACAAACACAACACTTCTGTTAGGCTCACTCATGAACTCCAAGCAGCTGAAAAAATGGCTGGAACAGCAAGGCGCGACTTTTCAGCCCGGCAAAGGTTCGCATTTGAAGGTGTTTCTAAACGGCAGGCAATCTTCCCTACCCATGCACGGCACTGCCGAACTTGGTAAAGGACTTGAAGCCGCGATCAAACGACAACTTGGTTTGAAATGAAGGAGAAAATAATGTTTGACTACCCCGTGACCTTGACCCCCGATGACGGCACCGTGCTAGCCACGTTTGCCGACGTGCCCGAAGCCATCACCTTTGGTGCCGATGAAGGTGAAGCACTGCTGAACGCAATCGACGCGCTGGAAACCGGCTTGTCGTTCTACGTTGATGCGCGCAAACCCCTACCCGTCGCCAGTCAGCCAGCGGCGGAACAAAAAACCGTGCGCCCGTCCGCGCTGGAATGCGCCAAGTTGGGTGTGTACCAAGCGATGACCGAACAGGGAATTAAAAAAGCAGAACTCGCCCGCCGCTTAGGGTGGCATATGCCGCAAGTTGACCGTTTGTTTGACCTGCGGCACGCCTCAAAGCTCGACCAAATCGAGGCTGCTGCCAACGTACTTGGCAAGCATCTTATAGTGCAGATTGCCTGACAATGCATGAGATATCAAATTATGATTGGAAGACGAAGAATGTATGGGACGAATGATAATTCATTAAATATAATCAAATGGTTATTAAATATGAGCTATCCCTCAAATTATTTTGAAACCTTCACAAATAATCACTCCCACTCGATTGTCACTCTCGAAAGTTGATACAAAGAACGTGCTGGCTGTTGATTATTCATAGTATTCATTATCTTGTCTCACTCAGATCGAAATTCTCACTCCCACTCAATTGTTTCCAATGCCTGAAAACCCGCATGGATACTAGCTTTGTTTGTGTTGACCATCTAACTTTACCGTCATATTTACCGTCAAAAAACAAGCGCTTTGACTGGCACGGGAGATGCACTCAGTTTGCTGGGCGACTACTTTCCCACATCAATCGTCAACTATCGACGGGAGCTGGAAGCCATCGAAGCCACTGGGTCTTACGTTGTTCCTTCGAGGAACAAGTATAAAGAAACGACTTCTCGTTACCAACCGTTATATAGCGAGCGTGTTCCAATCTTTAAAATCCACCAGCGGGCAATAGTTTGCCGAGTAAGCCGGTTGTTCAATAATTTCCGGCATACTGGGTCAAAAGTAAGTCAAACGCGAACAACTCCCTACTTTGGTGCAGATTATGGCAAATTTCGCGATCGAATTTTCATTGTTACGTTTTACGCTCAATTCGTCTCCCACAAGGACACGAACTTGCCGCTCAGTGTCATTTACGGAGAACTTGGCGCTCATACCAGCGCTTCAACGATCCGGCGTTGCTTCAAAGAAGAAGCATTCAGGCAAGATGGCCGGAGCGATGTAGTCCACGTCTTGGGCAGTCACGCTACAAGCGAAGAAGCTCTCGCGCCATTGCCGCACGACTGCCACGATCTGGTCGATTTCCCTGCGGGCCTCTTCGGCTGACAACCCGAAGCGACCTGACTGCGATAGCAAATTGTAGATACTGGCCGTGCGACCGTAATTGCCCACGGTCAGTGCGAGGTCGCGCCGCTCCAGGCTCACCACAGGTGCGGGCACCAAGTCGTAGGCGGGCGATAGGCGCCATTCCTTTGAGCGGCGCAGCAACGCATGGTTGCGCGGGTGATCATCGTTGTTGGTCACTGCGGCGTTGAAGACCATGCGCCGGAACAGTTCAGCGCAATCGGCTTCGGGCTTGTCGGACCAGCGACGCAGGTTGTCGGCCAACAGCGGATAGGACCAGCGTTCACGGTTCAGATAGCTATCGTCGCAGTCGAGCACCGTGAGTCCACTGACCAGTCCAAAGCGCAGATAGCCCTTGTCCGTGTGTTCGCGATCGAAGCGCTGCAGCATCAACACATCGCTGTCGCCGACCGCCTGCAGGCGTGCCTGCGTGACGTTCAGGCCGCAGCGGCGTGCGAGGTCGAGAGTGGCGTACTCGATGCGCTGCAAGTTGCAGCGATCATCTTTGGCGGGAAACTTGCCGAGCCACAGACACTGCGCGTCCTCGATGGTGACTTTGGGTCGGGCACCGCCCATGCTGGTGCCGGGATCGAGCCGTTCCAGCAGGTGCACCGGTACCGGCCTGCCTTCCTCGATAGCCTGCGCAGCAGCAACCAGTTCGGCGAGCTGATGGGTGCGGTTGTACTGCCGCTTAGGAGCGGGTGGTTCGGCCTTGAGGCCGAAGCTCAGATAGCCAGCGCCATCCTGCGGGCCATGCAGCAGATAGTCGATTTCATGTAGATCACGCGCAGCACGTTCGAGCTTGTGCTCGATGACCCGCCGTCCCCAAGCGTCTGGGCTCGCATCACGCAGAGCACTAGGGATACCCTTGAGTTGGGTGAACTCATGGACGGTTTTATCCAGCGGCAGGCGGTACGGGTCAAGTGCAACCGCTTCGGCACGCTGGAGATAACGATCGCCATAGCGAAAGCGCCCAATCTGCGTGCCGTCGGGCAAGGTCTGTACTTTCAGCAGCGCCGCCGGCACTGTGTTCAGGGTGCCGGGGAGCTGGACGTAGACGTAGGCTTCGCGCTCAGAAGTCATAGTCGTTGCCGCTCTTGCGTGGCTTGCCCACGCGGGTGGGACGACGGGAAACTTCGAGCGCCTTGCCGTGAACATCGGTGTCGGGGTCGGCCACAGCGTCCAGAGATTTTTCCAGGTCGAGCGCCCACAGCACGGTGAAACAGACGCCGATGGCTGTGCCGGGCTTGCCAAGCTCCAGGGCCGTGAGCGTATTGCGGTTGATCCCTGCTTTACTGGCAAGGTCCACCACTGACCAGCCACGACGAATCCGCGCGACGCGGATGCGCTGGCCTAGCTGGGCGACACGCTCGGAAACATGCAACGGAATGGCGAAATTGCTCATGATTTTAGGCTTACATACACTTAACGACCATCATAATAGGCAAGTTATGGTAAATTCTGCAAGGCTCATAAGGCCTACTTGATTAAAATAATAGGCACAAAGCCTATCAGCAGCTAAATAAGTAGGCAAGCAAGCTTCTGCGTCTATCGCCGCACGCACGCAGCTTGCGGATGCCGCCTCGCGCGACCGTAGACTCCCGCTTACATCCGAGCCAACCTTGGCCGACTTTGTCTCCCAAGCTTTAGGACTTGAAAAGTGTCAGAAATAGCTTTATACGTCTTCCATTCAGGAAATAACGCCATGCAGACCCTCGCCAAACAAGTCTTGGAACACGCCACCGGAGCGCCGGAGGGTACGCCTTTGGTCGCCAAAGAACTGTTGCACTTAGGTAGTCGCGCAGCCGTGGATCAAGTGCTGTCCCGCCTAGTGCAGCGCGGCGCCCTCCTGCGCGCTGGCCACGGTATCTATGTCCTGCCCGTCGAGAGCCGCTTTGGCACTCGTGCGCCTTCGGCCGTCAAGATGGTCGAGGGCTTGGCAAACCAGCGTGGGGAAACCATTGTGTCGCACGGTGCCGCCGCCGCCAACGTGCTGGGCCTGACCACGCAGGTCCCAATGCGAGCGGTCTATCTCACGTCCGGCCCTAGTCGCCGCTTGAAATTGGGCGCGCAGATGGTCGAGTTCCGACACGCACCAATGTGGCAACTGATCTTTCTTGGGCGGGCTGCTGGCGAGGTAGTGCGGGCACTGGCTTGGCTAGGCCCGGAAAAAGCAGGGGAAGCGATCCAGAAGCTGCGCGCCAAGCTGCCACCGTCCGAACTGAAAGAAGTCGCGTCGGCACGGTCGCGCCTGCCGACCTGGATGGCCCAAGAGGTCAGCGCCTTGGTGGCCTATGGTTGAATTCTTCCAGCTCTCCCTCGCCGAACGCCTGGAGGCGCTCGACCTTGCAGCGAACACATCGGGCCTGCTGCCCCATCTGTTGGAAAAAGACATCTGGGTAGTCTGGACGCTGTGGCACATCTTTGCCGCCCCCTAAGGTGCTGCTGTGTTCGCGGCGACATGCCGCGCAAAACCATATCGGCACACATTTGACTGTGCAAGGTGTTCATGGCTGATTCCTCCGCCAAAGCCGGGGACATCCCTCTACTTCAGCATATGAACCGGTGCACTATTTCCTAGCGCCAATCTCCGAACTGCCACCCAACGCGCAGCGGCGTAGTCCAACAGTCATAGGGATCCAAGGCGAAATTGCTGTTGATCGGAATCCACTTGATAACCCATCGCCCGGTAACCCCGCTGTCGCTTTTCCCGCATTCTGTAGAGTTGCGGATGATTCAGCTCGACGTAGTCGTAAATCAAGATGTCGCTCTTGTTTGCATGGTCACGATGTAGACGGCCGGCGTATTGCTGCAGCGTCCCTGTCCATGAAATTGGCAGCGTCAGGATAAGCGTGTCCAACGGCGCATGATCGAAACCCTCGCCGACCAGTTGGGCGCTGGCCAACAGTATGTGCGGGGCGTCCTCTGGCAACTCCGCCAGGGCCTTGATGATAGCCTGACGTTCCTTTGCCTTCATACGGCCGTGCAGCATGAAGCAAGGGTATTCGACATTCGCCAAATGCGCGTACAACAGGTCAAGGTGTTCTGTCCGCTTGGTCAGCAACAACACCTTCCGCCCGTTGTTCAATGCGTTGATCGCGTCGGTGACGATGCGTACGTTTCTATCGCTGTCCGCGGCCAGCAGTCGGATGACCTCTTGAATGCTGGCGTGCGGCGGAATGGACGGAGTCGGAAGATGTCGGATCCGAACCATTAGCTGATCCGGGACGTGTGCCGGGCGCTTGGCGATATGCCTGACAGGGCCGGACTGCATGAAGATGATCGGGTGGTGTCCGTTACTGCGAACCGGGGTGGCGCTGAGTCCGAGGACGTAGCGTGAGCTGGCTTGCTTCAAGACCGCTTCGAAAGTTTCTGCGGTTAAATGATGTGCCTCGTCAATGATGACCTGTCCGTATTGGCTCAACAGTTCGGGAAGATCGTCTCGGCGCGCCAGGCTTTGAATGACCGCAATGTCGAGCATGCCGGTGGGCTTCTTTTTCCCGGCGCCGATCAGGCCAATTTTTTGCTCGTCCAGTCCGACGAAACTGCCAAGCCGCTCCTGCCATTGCCGCATGAGGTCGGCGCGGTGAACAATCACCAAGGTACTGACCTTTCTCTTGGCGATAACCGCAGCTGCGGTGACCGTCTTTCCAAATGCGGTGGGTGCAATCAGCATGCCGAAATCATGTTTTATGACAGCTTCGAGCGCTTCCTGCTGATCCGGGCGCAGCACGCCGTTGAACGTCGCGTTCATTCGCTGTCCCATCGAACGCGCGTCGTCTAGACGGAGCTCAATTTTATTTACGGCAAGCAATGCCTCGACGTCGCTCAGGCAACCTCGAGGCAACGACAAAAATTTTTCGTAGTTTTCTGCGCGGCTGATGATCCGGGGGGTATTCCATGTGGACCTGAGCGTGGCCTGAAGTTTGTAGAAGTCCGGATTTTGGAACGCCGCAATCCGGATTAGACGATTCATCAAGGGTTGCGGCAGGCCGGCCTTCTCGATGAACAATTGGGCGGCGATTGTCGCCTTTACCGCTTTCGGCATGATGCCGTTGAGTTTGACATCGGCTTGGCCGGTCGTACCCATGGGGCGTCAGCGTTCTCTTCCGGCACGTCGGCATAAGCGATGTCCAGCGGATGGCGGCCCCCGACCAGTTTGGTCAACGCCGTTTCGATACGGCTTTGCGGAAGGGGCTTGATGTTTTCCAGGAACGCCCACTGGTCGGGGAGCTGCTGCAAGTTCGCGTCGACAAAGACGCTGCGTCCAAGGTCACGGGGTTCCTTTTGTAACGGCAAGGCGATCAGGTTGCCAAATCCGCCTTTCGGCATGGTGTCCTGATTCGGGAACAGACGGTCGTATGATTTAAGGGCCAATTGACGAGTGCGGGCGCAGGTTGCGCTGATCAGCGCCGCCCCCAGGCGCCGCACATCCCTTGCCGGCGTCGCGTTCGCAAAGAAAAGCCAAAGATGCGCCCCCGAGCCAGAGCGCGAAATTTCCAATGCAGCCGGGAGATCATTTTCAAGGCAGGTTTGCAGTACCGCACGGGCATCTTCGCGCCAATCCGCTTCATCAAAATCGATGGCGAGAAAATAGCATCGGTTATCGACCAGCAGTGGATACACGCCGACGGTGATCTCGCCCCTGAGATGCTGGCGAATGATGGTGTCGGTGACGGGCGCATATAGGCTATGACTGCACTCACTACATTTTATGGTCGGCAATTTGCAAATGCCGGGTCGCCATTTGTTGGCGCATAGAGGCGAATACCTAGGCTCTCCCGTCGTCTTGCTTACCCAGCGAACTGGATAGATATCCTCCCTCCCACGAAAGAGTCGTCGGAAGAGCTTGACCTTCGCATCGGGAGACAACTCGTTGCCATTGTGTTGCAGCGCGGAATCGCCAACGGGGCCAATGTCGGAATTTGATGGTTGCGGCGCCGCGATGCCGCGCTGTGCAAGCAGGGCCTTCAGCGCGTTATTCTCAGCACGTAACTGAATGAGTTCGGCTTCGGTCTTTGACATGCGCGGCTCGTTTTACGATGATGAACACAAATGTACCGCAGGCTAATTGAGGCTGGCGAGGGATCGTTTTCACTTGCCGTCTGACGGTAAAAATTCGCGTCAACGAACAACGCCAATTTTCACCGGCAGATTTACCGTCAAAAAACGCCCTCTGCATCTCTAAAAATTCCGGCCGTCAAAATAAAAATTTTTGTTATTTTTCAATAACTTATGCTGCTATTGATGTCGTATTTACGATCATCTTCAATAAAGCGTAAGCAATTGATTTATATAGATATTTCCATCGCCCGTCATTCCCACTCGATCGTCGCCGGGGGTTTGCCCGATACGTCATACACCACACGGTTGATGCCGCGCACTTCGTTGATGATGCGGTTGGACACTTTGCCGAGCAGGTTATACGGCAACTCGGCCCAATGCGCGGTCATGAAATCGGATGTGACGACGGCGCGTAACGCGACGACGTAATCGTAGGTGCGACCATCGCCCATCACGCCGACGGATTTGACTGGCAGGAATACGGCGAACGCCTGCGAGGTTTTTTCGTACCAGCCGGCGTTGCGTAGTTCTTCAATGAAAATGGCGTCGGCGCGGCGGAGTAAATCGGCGTAATCTTTTTTCACTTCGCCCAAAATGCGCACGCCCAAACCGGGGCCGGGAAACGGGTGGCGATAGACCATGTCGTGATGCAGCCCCAATGCAACGCCGAGTTCGCGCACTTCGTCTTTGAATAGCTCGCGCAGCGGTTCGAGCAATTTTAATTTCATCGTCTCGGGCAGCCCGCCGACGTTGTGATGCGATTTAATCGTGTGGGCTTTTTTGGTTTTTGCGCCTGCCGATTCGATTACGTCCGGGTATATCGTGCCTTGCGCCAGCCATTTTGCGTTGGGTAATTTTTCTGACTCGCGCTGGAATACTTCGACGAATTCGCGGCCGATGATTTTGCGTTTTTGCTCCGGGTCGGTGACGCCGGTTAGATGGTGTAAAAATTCTTTTGACGCATCGACATGAATCACTTTGACGCCGAGGTTTTTGGCGAAGGTTTGCATCACCTGCTCGGCTTCGTTGAGGCGCAGCAAACCGTTATCGACAAATACGCAGGTGAGTTGATTGCCGATGGCCTTGTGGATCAGCGCGGCGGCGACGGACGAATCTACGCCGCCGGACAAACCGAGAATCACTTCGTCATTGCCGACTTGCGAACGGATTTTGTCGATGGCTTCTTCGACGTAATCGGGCATGTTCCAGTCCGACGCCAGCCCGCAAATATCGTACACAAAGCGAGACAAAATCGCTTTGCCTTTAGGCGTGTGCGTGACTTCAGGGTGAAATTGCAGCGCGTAAAATTTGCGTGATTCATCAGCCATGCCGGCGATCGGCGTGGCCGCATTCGAGGCGATGACTTTGAATTGCGGCGGAATCTGCATGACTTTGTCACCGTGGCTCATCCACACATCGAGCATGCCGTGGCCTTCGGCGGTGACGCGATCTTCGATGTCGCGCAATAATTCGCTGTGGCCGCGCGCGCGGATTTCCGCGTAACCGAATTCGCGCACCAGGCCGTTTTCTACCGCGCCGCCTAACTGCGCCGCCATGGTTTGCATGCCATAGCAAATGCCGAGCACCGGCACGCCAATTTCGAATACCGCTTTTGGCGCGCGCGGGGTTTCACTTTCCGTCACCGAATTCGGCCCGCCGGAAAGGATAATTCCCAATGGCGCAAAATCGCGGATGAACTGATCGCTGACATCATGTGAATGCAATTCGCAATACACGCCGCATTCGCGCACGCGGCGCGCGATGAGCTGGGTGTATTGCGAGCCGAAATCTAGTATGAGAATTTTTTTGTGGTTCATGATTTCATCTTCTGAAAAAACAAAGGCGGTCAACAAGCCGCCTTTATGGTATTGCCAAAAAACCCAATTTAATCAATATGATAGTTGGGGGCTTCTTTTGTAATTTGCACATCATGAACGTGTGATTCGCGTATGCCGGATGATGTGATTTCAACAAACTCGGCTTTGTTGTGCATATCGCCAATCGTCGGGCATCCGAGATAACCCATGCTCGCACGCAGGCCGCCCATGAGCTGATGAATCACCGCGACAACGCTGCCTTTGTATGGCACGCGGCCTTCGACGCCTTCGGGCACCAATTTGTCGGCATTGTTTTCGGCGTCCTGAAAATAGCGGTCGCTGGAGCCTTGCGCCATCGCACCGAGCGAACCCATGCCGCGATAACTTTTGTATGAACGTCCCTGGAATAATTCGATTTCCCCCGGCGCTTCTTCGGTGCCGGCGAACAATCCGCCCAGCATCACGCAATGAGCGCCCGCCGCGATGGCTTTGGAAATATCGCCCGAATAACGCACGCCGCCGTCGGCGATGAATGGAACATCGGTGCCCTTCAAACCTTCGGCCACATTATTGATCGCAGTAATTTGCGGAATGCCCACACCAGCCACAATGCGCGTGGTGCAAATGGAACCGGGGCCGATGCCGACCTTGACGCCATCGGCACCGTGATCGACCAGCGCCTTCGCGCCCGCTGCCGTCGCGACATTGCCGCCAATAATGTCGATGTGGGGAAAGTTTTTCTTTGCCCATTTGACGCGGTCGAGCACGCCTTGCGCGTGGCCGTGGGCGGTATCGACCACGATGACATCGACGCCTGCTTCGGCCAGGGCCGCGATGCGCCCATCAGTGCCTTCGCCCACGCCCACTGCCGCGCCTGCGCGCAACCGGCCGTGGCTGTCTTTGCAGGCCAGCGGGTGTTCGCTTGATTTCAAAATATCTTTTACGGTTATCAAACCGCGCAATTCGAATTTGTCGTTCACCACGACTACTCGCTCGATGCGGTGCTGGTGCATCAGCGCCTTGGCTTCTTCCAGCGGCGAGCCTTCTTTCACGGTGATGAGTTTTTCGCGTGGCGTCATGATGTTTTTTACCGGCGCGTCGAGGCGGGTTTCAAAACGCAAATCGCGGTTGGTGACAATGCCGACCACTTGTTTGCCATCCAGTACCGGCAAACTGGAAATACGATGCTGGCGCGTAAGATCAATGACATCGCGCACCGTCATGTCCTGCGAAATGGTCACCGGCTCTTTTACCACGCCGGATTCAAATCGCTTCACTTTGGTGACTTGTTTAGCTTGGGCCGCAGCCGTCATATTTTTATGAATAATGCCGATGCCGCCTTCCTGTGCCAAAGCAATGGCCAGGCGCGCTTCGGTCACGGTATCCATCGCGGCCGACAAGACAGGAATATTCAGTTTGATATTGCGGGACAGGCGCGTCGCCAGATTGACATCGCGCGGCAAAATGGTGGAATGGGCGGGAATCAGCAGAACGTCGTCGAAAGTGAGGGCTTTTTGGACTAAACGCATGAAAATTTCTCTTTCACAAAGAGCCATTATACGCAAACTTGGTAGAACCCGGCAAACCGGTGTTGAAAGCGCCAATTTCCGTTAAATTTGTGACGCATCCCATTGACTTGTGAGGGAATTATGTTATCGTTCAGACTGATATTCTGCCCTTGCGTCAACGAAATTTCGTAAGGAGAGTTTGCTTGTGTAGGCATGATGAAACCCGCAGAATTGCAGGCTGAATTTGCAAAATTGCGCCATGCCAACCCATTCAAACACGCAAACAAGGCCAAAACCATGAACAAACGCATTTCTTTTATCCTGCCGTTAGTCGCATTTTTTTCACTCGCCCTCTCGGCCCAGGCAGAAATTTATCAATGGAAAGATGCAGACGGTAAAACCCAATATTCTGACCGCGCACCGACCGATCGCCCTTGGCGCTTGGTAAAAGCCCGCACGACAGCCGCACCCGCAGCAGGCGAAGAGAAAGACGAAACCACCAAAGTCGCAGACAAAGCTAAAACAACGGCTGAAAAAGAGCAGGACTTCCGCAAGCGGAAGATTGAAGCTGAAAAAGCCGAAAAAGAAGCCGCCGCAAAAGCCGCGAAAAAAACAGAAAATTGCAACAGATCACGCAACCACTTGCGGGATATGCAAGAGCACGGCCGTGTTTTTGATCGTAACGACAAAGGTGAAAAAACCTACCTCGATGACAAGGCACGCGACAAAGAAATCGCCGATTCAAAAAAATCGGTCGACGAGCATTGCAAGTAAGCTTGGTCAAATAAAAAATTGAATTTAATCAAATAGTTACGATATTCATGCAAAGAGTGCCTTTTCGATTCCCTACCCTGCTGGCGAGCATTGCGGCTCTTATGGTAACCAGTGCGCATGCGGTGGGCCTGGGCGAAATTGATCTGCGCTCTTACCTCGGCCAGCCGCTCGACGCTCGCATCCCCGTCTCAGCAGGGGCCGACGAGCCGCTGGACGAATCCTGCTTCAAGCTCATCAACGGTGCAATCACGAGCGATGCCGGTCACGCTACACCTGCCAAATTGTCATTTCAGCAAGTGGGCCGCAACAACATTCTGCTCATCCGCTCATCGAGCACCGTGCCTGAGCCCGCAGTACGGGTGCAGGTGGAAGTCGGTTGCGGCAATGTCAGCAAAGTTTCGCGTGAATATATTTTATTGCTCGACCCACCCGAATATGCGGCCGCATCCCGCATAAACCTGCCGGCAAACCCTGCGGCCGCTGCTTCGCCGACTGCTTCTGTTGTGCGTGAAGCGCCTGTAGCAACGGCAAAATCGTTACCCGCAACGGCTGAAGGAGAACGTGTCGGCGGACTATCAACTTTGTCCGACGCCGCACCGGATGCTCTTGCCGCGCCGATGGCACCTGCGCCAAAATCAATGCGCAAGCCTCGCAATGCGGGCAAACCACCCATCGCGCAAACGCTTCGCCCGCCACGTCCTGTTGCAAGACTCATACCCAAACCCGCAGCCCCGGCACCCGACCTTACAAAGCCCACGGCACCTGAAGCGGAAAAAACGGTTGCCCCGCCAACTGCGACGTCGATCGTCAGCAACAAAGTGCAGGCATCCGAAGGATTCCGCCTGAAGCTTTCGTCTACCGAGATTGATCTTGGCCGATCAAAATCAGTCAGCGACGAAGATCGCCAGCGCATGCGCGCGCGTCAACTGCTGCTGGAAACACAATCCGACGACCAGACCGCCTCCATGCTGGCCATGCGAAACAGCATCAAGCAACTTGAAGGACAACTCGCAGAACTGCGCGCCCAGGTCGGCACCAATAAAACCGGCATAGCCGGCAATACAGCGGGCACCACGCAAACACCGCCGCCAGAAGCGACGGCAGCGCCAGTCGAAGTGACTGCGCCCGCACAACCCAAAACTGCGGTTACCTCGATCCCAGTGGCGAAGCCCTTGCCAAAAACGATCGTTACAGACGAGAAAGCGTTCTCGCTCGCTGACTGGACCGTGCCCGCCCTGGCCGCTGGTGCGGGCGCGCTGGCCCTTATTGCCGGCATCAATTTATGGCGCCGACGCCGGAATCAAGATTCTGCAACCTACGCAGACCTTTACGCCGATGCGTCTAACCCCAAGAACGTCCCGGTGCAACCGGCTGGCCAATTTGATGAGCAGAAGTTGTTTGATGATGTTGATTTACCCTTGGACAATCTCGAAGAAATACTTCCTCCAACAGCAGCCCCGACTACTCGCAGCAGCGCCCCCGTTCTTGATTTGCCGGTATCCGGCACACAATTAAGGGATCCGCGCACCTTGGTTGATGTGCAGGCACCCGATTCATTCAAGCTGGCCTATCTACGCGAACGATTTCCTGAAGTTGCGCAAGGCTCGTTACGTCTGGACAAACCCGATTCATTGATCCACGCGGCACGGCTTTATTACCAGGAAGACAATAATTCCGCCAAGGCCACTGAGTTGCTCGAATATGCCATCGGCGAATATCCCAATGAAGTGCGCCCCTGGCTGGCATTGTTTGAAATCTTCCGCCTTGAAAATCGCAAACCGGATTTCACCAGCCTGGCATTACGCTTCAAGACATGGTTTGAACATGGCGGTTATTGGCCCAAAGTCCAGGCGATCGGCCGGCAGCTCGATGCCGAAAATTCACTCTATGCTGCGGAAGAATATCTAACCGAGGCTCACGCCGCAGACCAACCCGACATCTCGGTTGAAGCGGAGAACTGGCTGAATACGCCGCTGGACTTTACACAGGACCTGCTAGGCAATGAACTGCGTGACGCCCTGCTTTCACCTGAACCGGTGGCAGCTTCAAAGCCCAATGAATTGTCTTTGACGCCCGGCAAGAATAAGCCGGCCTAAGTCCACCATGCCTGCTTCCCCTCCCTCATCACTGCCCAGTGACCCGGTTGCAGCACTTGCACCGGTCAGTTTGTGGGTGGCGCGCCTCGGAAAATTAGAGAGCCCGAACGCACGCATCACGCTACTGCAAGCACTACGCTCGCTCAACCGGGGCAATTTGTCTCCCGATATTCTTACGACCCTTTTGCAACTGGACGAACAATGCCAGCCGCTGCTCGAAGAGGCTGAAGCCCGCATGCAAACCAGCGGCCGCGATATCGCCGCCGAGAGCGCCCTTAGCCGCGATATGCAAACCATTTATCAAGAGTTTGCCGGCTGCTTTCGCCGTTTTATAGATCCCTACATCAATCAATCGGCCGACAACGTATCCATACCGGAGCGTATAAAAGAAATCACGGCGCGAAGCATTCATTGCCACTGCGGGATTGCACGCTGGACCTATTTCCTCAACGAAACTTTGCAAGCCTCATTCTGGCATCAACTGCACAGCCTCTATACGTTTGCCGAAAAAAACAGTTTTGAGGGGAAAACCCTGGCCTGGTACGATGGCTATCCCACAACCGTGGGCAATGTTTATTTACGCATGCTGTTTCTCGATTTATTCAATACGGGCAACCTCACGCCGCAACAAATTTCCATCGCCAACCAGCAATTGCATGATTGGTGCGCAGATACCTCCCTTGACCGGGCATACCAGCATTCCAAGCATCTGTATTACGTCGATACCGGCACCGACGCACGCGGCATGCAGCGCATCAGCGGCATCGAGCCATTGCAATTGGACACCATGCGCTATGTTGATACGGGTCGGGTGGGCGGTGATATTGCAAGGGCGAAAAGCAGCTTGCGCGATGGCAATGCGTCAGCGCTGACTTTTGGCGGCAGCACATTTCCCGTGGCTGAATACATCGACCTGCTCGACAAGCTCGCGCGCATTTGCCCCAGCCCCGGCGCGACAGGCGCGCAACGCATGCATGATCGGGTACGCGCAAAAGCGTTGCCGGTCGACATTATTTTCGGTCTTGATCTGGTGCTCGATGTCGTGCGTAACCGTTCGGCCAATCCGTTCAGCAACATGAAAGCAGAACACATGACGCTGGACAGCGCCGAGGAAGCCGACATCAAAATGTTTGGTTTCGTCACCGACCGCACGCGGCTGGCGAAATTGGAATCTGCTGCGGCTGTGGCACCCGAAAGCAGCAGCCCCTATAAACTCCACGACCAAAGCTCCAGCGGTTTTGGCGTCACGGCAGATAAAAATACCGCCAGGACCATACCCTTGGGTTCCATCGTTGCCTTACGACCTAGCAGCGACCCGCAATGGAAAATCGGCGCCGTGGTTCGCAAAGTGCCTCATGGTGAAGATGCGATTTTAGTAGGGGTAGAAATGATCTCGGCGTCACCGGTTTCTGTCTCGCTACAAGCCTATGAGCCGGACTTTCCTGCGGATGTCTCACATCTTTTTATTGACGCGCTTTTTTTGCCGGCCCAGTCAGGCCGTGCAGACAGTTTGCTGATTGCCAAAAGCCAGTATTCTTCCAATAGCCAGCACAAACTGAATACCAAAAAAGGCGCATTTGTGATCCGCATGAATCGCGTGATCAAGCAAGGCGAACATTGGTTGACGGCAGGCCTCGAGGTTATTGCAAAACTGCCAACGGCTGCGAGCTAACGCCACTCGTATTGCATAGCGAACCGCTGATTACTTTGTCGCTTTATTTCCTGCCGCCCGTTTACGCCGTGCGTCTTTTGGATCCACCAGAAGAGGCCGGTAAATCTCGATCCGATCGCCTTCGCACAAAAACTCATCAAGCTTGGCAAGCCTGCCAAAAATACCTACCTTGTTTTTAACCAAATCAATTTCGGGAAATGCTGTCAGGATATTTGAAGCGGCAATCGCCTGCGCGACAGTAGCTGAATGCGGCAGCGTCACGCGCAGCAAAGCCTGCTTCTGCGGCCGCGCGTAGCAGACTTCGACGATGATGGTTTTGTCCAAATCAGTTCGCAGAACCATATAAGCGGTCAGCCCGGTGCAAGAACGCCTCGACAAATGTATTGGCAATGTAATGAAATACCGGCCCCACCAGTTTTTCCAATACACGGTTGGAAAACTCGTATTCAAGATTAAACTCCACCCGGCACGCATCCACAGTCAGCGGCTTGAAATGCCAGTGTCCGACCAAATGCTTGAACGGTCCGTGCTCCATTTCAATATGCATCCACTCGTGGCCTTCCTTGCGGTTGCGTGTGGAAAAATCCTGCTTGATGCCGTGGTAATCAATCTTGATCACCGCATGGGTAATCTGTGCATTACGTTCGACAATTTCGGTGCCGCCGCACCATGGCAAAAACTCCGGATATTTTTCCACCGCATCCACCAGCCCGAACATGCGCTCAGCGGGATGTTCAATCAGCATCGATTTTTTTACTTGCGCCATATTTGAATAACATATTGATTATATTGAATAATTTTCTATCTGGCCTTGTACACGATTGCTCTGTAATCATGGCTTGAAAGGGAAAACTGATAAAATAACCCATTCCCTCTGAAAACTCACGCGCATGAGCATCGCCGATAACAAAAAAGCATTTCACGATTACTTCATTGAAGAAAAATATGAAGCGGGCATCGCGCTTGAAGGCTGGGAAGTCAAAGCCATCCGCGCCGCACGCGCGCAACTTAAAGAAGCCTACGTCATTATCCGCAACGGCGAAATATTTATTATCGGCTGCCACATCAGCCCCCTGCCCACCGCCTCGACGCACATTACACCCGACCCGGTGCGCACACGAAAATTATTATTACATGCTGAAGAAATCACCAAACTTGTCGGCAAAGTAGAGCGCGCCGGTTACACGCTGGTGCCACTCAATCTGCATTACAAAACCGGGCGTATCAAACTGGAAATCGGCCTCGCTAAAGGTAAAAAGCAACACGACAAACGTGAAACGGAAAAAGAGCGGGAATGGCAACGGGAAAAACAACGGGTCATGAAAACCAACGCTAAAAATTGAACTTCAAACATGCGCAATTCGGCGTTTACTATTTCACAGGCTATTATTAGTATTAGTCGACAGTTAAAAACATTCGCAAACGCTTCCGGGAGTTTCCATTCATGAAATACCTCGATACATTTAACCTCAGTGGCAAAGTCGCCTTCATTACCGGCGGCTCCCGCGGCTTAGGGCTTGAAATCGCCGAAGCCTTGCACGAAGCCGGTGCCAAAGTCGCGCTGATGGCGCGGCGCGAGCAATATTTTGCAGAAGCACTTCAATCCATTCCCGACGCGCTGTGTATTCTCGGGGACGTTTCTTCTGAAGACGACGTTAAACGCGCCGTCGCCGAATGTGAAGCCAAGCTCGGCAGCGTCGATATATTAGTCAACTCTGCCGGCATATCCTGGGGCGCGCCGGCCATTGATATGCCGGCAGAAAAATTTCGCCAGGTCATGCAAGTCAATGTCGATGGTTCGTTTTATGCCTGCAAAGCCGTAGCGCCCGGCATGATTAAAAAAGGCTACGGCAAAATCATTAACATCGCCTCAGTCGCCGGTATTAAGGGCGAGCCGGGCGACGTTCTCGACGCTGTCGGCTACAGCTCGAGCAAAGCGGCGGTCATCGGCATGACGCGGGATCTCGCCAACAAATGGGGACAGCACGGCATCCGCGTTAACGCCATCGCGCCGGGGTTTTTCCCCACCAAGATGACTGAAAAAGTCATCCCGCGCATCACTGAAAGATTGCAGCAGCATAATCCACTCAAACGCGCCGGCAAACCGGGCGAGCTGGGCGGCGTCGGGTTATTTCTCGCCAGCGCCGCGTCGGATTATGTGAACGGACATACGCTCGTCGTCGATGGCGGTGGGGTCGCCTGATGCACGATCAATTCATCGGCACCATGCCGGTACAAAAAAAAAACCAATTCGACGCTGCGGCGCTCGAAAAATACCTGCTTGAAAATGTTGAAAATTTTCAGGGCCCGCTCACCATCGAACAATTCAAAGGTGGCCAGTCAAACCCCACGTTCAAACTCATCACGCCGAATAAAAATTATGTCATGCGTGCCAAACCCGGCCCTGCTGCAAAACTTTTGCCCTCGGCCCACGCAGTCGACCGCGAGTATCGCGTGCTCACGGCTTTGTATGGCACCGAAGTGCCCGTCGCAAAAACCTGGGCATTGTGCGAAGACGAAAATATTATTGGCCGCGCGTTTTACATCATGGATTGCGTTGAAGGCCGCGTGTTATGGGACCCCACCCTGCCCGGGATGAGCCATGCCGAACGCGGCGCGGTCTATGAAGAAATGAACCGCGTCATCGCCGCACTGCATAAAATCGATTACGCAAAAATCGGCCTTGCCGAGTACGGCAAACCCGGCAATTACTTCGCTCGCCAGATTGGCCGCTGGAGCAAACAATACAAAGCGTCGGAGACGGAAAAAATCGACGCGATGGACAAGCTCATCGACTGGTTGCCGCAAAATATCCCCGCCGATGAAGAAAGCAGCATCGTGCATGGGGACTATCGCCTCGACAACATGATCTTTCATCCGACTGAGCCAAAAATTCTCGCCATACTTGATTGGGAACTTTCAACGCTCGGTCACCCGCTGGCGGATTTTTCCTACCACTGTATGACATGGAATTTGTCTGCCAATGAATTTCGTGGCATGGCAGGTGTTGATTTGAAATCTCTCGGCATTCCCACGCAAGACGAATATATCGCCACCTATTGCAAACGTACCGGCCGCGACCACATCGATAACTGGGACTTCTATTTAGCCTACAACATGTTCCGCCTTGCCGGCATTCTGCAAGGCATCATGGGCCGCGTAGTCGATGGCACGGCCGCCAGTGCGCAGGCATTAGAATCGGGCAAGCGTGCACGACCGATGGCCGAAGCGGGCTGGAGACAAGTGGAAAAAATCCTCGCTCAGAAATAATTGTAAGCATTTGATTTTATTGAATAATTTAACACGGAGACAAACATGGATTTCGCCTATTCGCAAAAAGTAAAAGACCTGCAAACGCGCCTGAATGCGTTCATGGAAAAAAATATTTATCCAAACGAAAAATTATTCCACGAGCAGGTGGCGCAAGGCGACCGCTGGCAGCCGACACAGATTATTGAAGACTTGAAAGTGAAAGCGCGGGCTGAAGGTTTGTGGAATTTATTTTTGCCCGAATCGCCGCGCGGCGCGGGGCTCACCAACCTCGAATACGCACCGCTATGCGAAATCATGGGTCGCTCGACCATCGCACCGGAAGTATTCAACTGCTCCGCGCCTGACACGGGCAATATGGAAACCATCGAACGTTACGGCACCGACGAACACAAGAAGCAATGGCTCGTACCATTGCTCGAAGGAAAAATCCGCTCGGCGTTTTGCATGACTGAACCTGCGGTGGCATCAAGCGATGCAACCAACATCGCCAGCAGTATCGTGCGTGATGGAAATGATTACGTTATCAACGGCACAAAATGGTGGAGCTCCGGCGCTGGCGATCCGCGTTGCAAAATTCTGATTTTCATGGGCAAAACCAATCCCGATGCCCCCCGTCATTCGCAGCAATCGATGGTGTTGGTGCCGATGGATGCGCAAGGCGTGAAAGTGATTCGTCACTTACCCGTATTCGGTTACGACGACGCGCCCCACGGCCATATGGAAATGGAATTCAAAAATGTGCGCGTGCCTGCATCAAACATTTTGCTCGGCGAAGGTCGCGGCTTTGAAATCGCGCAGGGCCGTTTGGGGCCGGGCCGCATACATCATTGCATGCGTTTGATCGGCGTGGCAGAACGCGCGTTGGAAAAAATGTGTCGCCGCGCCAAGACGCGCGTCGCGTTCGGCAAACCGGTGTCGGAACAAGGCGTCACGCTTGAGCGCATCGCCGAATCGCGCATCCTCATCGATCAGGCACGCTGGCTCACCCTCAACGCGGCGTACATGATGGACACCGCCGGCAACAAATTCGCCAAAGCCGAAATCGCCATGATCAAAGTGGCTGCGCCCAACATGGCGCTGCAAGTTATCGACTGGGCAATGCAAGTGCATGGCGCGGCGGGCGTGAGCGAAGATTTCGGCCTTGCCATGGCTTACGCCCACGCGCGTACACTGCGCCTCGCCGACGGGCCGGATGAAGTACATCGCAATGCAATTGCAAAATTGGAGCTGGGAAAATACCTCTAGCATCCCAAAAAAAATGCGGCACCAAGAATGTGGAGGAGTACACTGGTGCCGCATCGCCAAATACAGGCGCTTGATTACTTTGTATTATCAGGCGCAGAATATGTTTGATCGCCCTACGGCAAAATAATGCAAAGTCACCCAATGAAGATCCTGCTCACTGACGACCATGCACTCTTCCGCGAAGGTATGCGGCATGTGCTGAGTCAATTGGGTGAACAAGTACAAATACTTGAAGCGGCGGATTTGTCACAAGCCCTTGACTTGGCATCGCAGAACCCCGATCTCAACTTTGTACTGCTCGACTTGCACATGCCCGGCATTACGGGCCTTGACGGCCTCAACACTTTCCGCCAAAAATTCGCCTCGTTACCCGTCATCGTTTTATCTGCCTCCACCGATCAGGAAGGCGTGCGTCGCGCACTGGCCGCCGGCGCAGCGGGCTTTATTCCCAAATCTTCCACGGGCAATGTGGTCATCGCTGCGATCAAGCTTGTATTATCTGGCGGCATTTACCTGCCGCCGTTGTTGCTTGACCCGTCAAACTCTGTGACCAACCCTGACGCTGCTGCGCAACCGAACGATCATGCGTTCGACCCCAAGCTTTCACCGCGCCAACTCGACGTGCTGTCGTTGCTATCTGAAGGCAAAACCAATAAACACATTGCACGCGAATTGAACCTGTCGGAAGGCACAGTGAAAATGCATTTGGCCACCATCTTCGGTTCTCTGCATGTCAACAACCGCACTGAAGCGGTCATTGCTGCAAAAAAACTCGACTTGTTATTTACTAAAACCCGTACCTGAGCGACCACCACTTTTCAACCCGCCGCTTCATCCAGTCGCATGCATCGCCAGCGCCATCGGCACCATGCTCAGGCTGACAAAAATTATCAACATAATCAGCACTTTTACAAATGTGCTCTGATAGTGCCAATCACGCTGTTGCCAGGCTAGCATGAGCCCATTAATGAATTTGCTGGCAAGCCACATCAAACCATGCCGCCTGAATGGAGGCATCGTCGCCCATACTTTCGTAACAAGCGCGCTCAAGCTATTCGCTCACTCAGCGCTGCAACGTAAGTATTTACTGCAACCATCGCTCACATCGCCCTTGATGTGGAATGGATCTACTACGCCAGGCTTACTTCCGACTTCACCGCGTTCACCTTTCACGCCGAGCTTGCCTGCGAAGCCGGTTTTTTCGGTGCGTGTCGAGCCGTGGCTGCCGCTGAAATCCTCATACGCCTGGTTGGTGGCGCGATCATTGGCCGCAAGGCTGAACTCCATATCCAACAACGCTTCGAAATTTACCGCCGTAGCCATTGCCGGTTTCTCAATGGCCCCTTTGGCGAAAGCATGGGTTGAAAAAAATGTTACCGCAAAAATGCCGACCACGATTGATACAAAATGTAATGGATGTCTGTTCATGATGCTCTCCTTAAAAAAATTTAGACAACACTAAAATTCCCGCAACCTTTACAACAAGTATTTCAAGGCTGTAAATCCACTTCAGGATGGCGGTCAAAATGTCGCCGCATGCTCTTCCGCATCCGTCGCCTGATTTACAAACTGGCGCGGAAAGTAATCAATTACGTCTGTTTTAGTCGAGGACGCAAAAGCCGCTCCGTTATCCGCATTGACCACCACTTCTTGCCAACCAGCACCAAGACGGTAAATAGTCGGCAAGGCAAACACTGCCAGCATCAAAACCCCCAGCATGATCACCGCAAATATTTGTGCCTTGCGATGCCAGCGAGGATCATAAAAAAAAGCGGGGCCATGGATACGATGACGCAAATAATTATTCATAATGGGCACCTCCAAAGATTAATGAATCCAGCTACGATCAAGCCGTCCTGCAACTGCAAGTTCACTATAATCAAGCCCACGACACGTTACATCTGCCAAACGGCTACAACATTTGAAGCATCCGGCTAGGCTGAATAATTGGGCATACCCAGTTTCAAAACCGGATTTGGCACAACAATTTTTTCAAAACAGTCGAGCAAGTGGGCGTTGCGTGTGCAGAATGCCGCAGTAGATTGAACCCAAAGCACATCTTGAAATTCCAGTTCAACAGCACAGAACGCTCTCCGAGTTGACCCAAATTAAGTCAGCAAATGGCCTAGCCAAACGGCTAGGCCATGACTAGCCTTGACTTGAATCGGGCGGATGCACAAACTTTGATAAAGTACAAAATAGCGCAGCTGGCCACGCTACATACGGCGTAAATACGCGCATAATATTCAGCATAGCCAGTGAAGCACCTGTAAAAATAAGCATAAGGGAGTGTGTTATGGATTCACGTCGAATTCTGCATTGGCGTTACCTGTGTGGGGTTTATGCAGGATTTCTGTCGATACCACTGCTTTGCCTGGCTCAGCAGAACCTCCCCAACGAAAATGACGTGCTGGCCGACATCCCCACCGTGCTATCCGCTTCGCGCCTCAGCCAGCCTGTCGCCGAAGCACCCAGCGCCATGACGGTCATTGACCGGGAAATGATTGTCGCATCGGGCTATCGCGAAATTCCCGATTTATTGCACCTCGTACCCGGCATGTATGTCGCATATGTCACCTATGCAAAGGGTGTGTATCCGATTACTTCATACCACGGTCTCGCTCGCGAAGTGCTGGCAAAAATGCAGGTTCTGGTTGATGGCCGTTCGATTTATAACAACACACTGGGCGGCATCGACTGGAGCCAATTACCCCTCGACATCGAAGACATTGAGCGGATTGAAGTCGTGCGCGGCCCCAGCAGCGCAACCCATGGCATCGGCGCGTTTCTAGGCACCATCAGCATCATCACCCGTCATGCTTCTCAGGATAAGGGCTCGCATATTTCCGCAATCGTAGGGGAAAAAGACATCCTCGACGGGTTCATCCGCCATGGCGGCTCCAATGGCAATCTGGATTACCGTCTGGGACTGGGTCATCGCAGCGATGGGGGTTTCGACAAGCTCAATGACCCTCGGCAAAATACCTACGCCAATCTACGCATGGACTACCGCATGAGGCCTGCCGATTCGATCCACTTTCAAACCGGCATCAGTAAAGAGGAGCGCACCGCCGGCAACTTGTACAACTTCGATAATGTTGATCATTTGCGCAATGTGCCGATTGGTACGCATTTTGAACAGTTGCGTTGGCAGCATATATTTGACGCATCGAACGAACTCAGTGTGCAGGCCTATCACTATTTTCTTCATCAAGACGATCGCGGATTAACCCTGCCGTACACCGAGTTGGCTAACAAACAATTTCTTATTGACGATAGTGAAACCATTCGCCGCTACGAACTGGAGCTACAGCACACACTTAGTGTCGCATCCGATTGGCGCCTGGTTTGGGGAGCCGGATGGCGGCGCGACAGGCTGGTCGCCCCGTCCTGGCTCAATGCTCCCGAAACCAATGTCGTAAAACGCTTGTTCGCCCACGGCGAATGGCGCCCTTTCAGCCAGTTGCAATTATCGGCAGGCGCACTGAGGGAAGACTCGGACCTGGCTGGCGCCCATGTGGCACCGCGTGCGGCACTGAATTACCAGTTGTCGCCCCGACATGCCTTTCGTGTCAGTTGGTCAAAGGCCTTGCGCACCCCCTCAATTATTGAGCGCAAAGCCTTACGTCAATATTATTTCGATACGGTGGTGTTCGGACCTTTCTTCATAGGTAAAGAAAATTTGCGTCCGGAAACCATCATCTCGCGCGAACTGGGTTATGTAGCGAACCTTCTCGATAATCGCCTTGCTCTGGACCTGAAACTTTACCGCGACGCCGAAAGCGATTTTTTACATAGCTACCGGCTTGAGCCCAGCCAAGTCTATCCGCAAAGCATCAAAAATGCCGACAACCTGACCCAGAGCGGAGCGGAGCTATCGATCAATTACCGGCCCTTTCATGGTTCGCTGATATCGGCAGGCTTCACGCATGCTTATGCAACGGGCACCGATGTGCTGGATAATTATTCAGAGGCTACACCGCGACACAGTATCAATTTTCTGGCCTCACGGGCGTTCGACAATGGGTTTTCTTTAAGCGGCCAATATCTTCAACAGGGTAGTTTGCGCGCCATCGGTTACAGCGAACAGCAGGCCTTATCGCGGCGGGTGGATGTGCGTCTCGCGCAGCGCTTTGGAGAAAAGCAAAAAAATTCCGAGGCTGCACTTGTGGTACAGAATCTTTTTGACGAAAAAAATACCGAGTTCCGTGCTAACACCATTATCAATCGCAGGTTGTGGTTGTCTTTTAAAAGTGAATTTTGATACTTAAATTATTCATTATAATCAATTAGTTACATTTATATATGAATTTGATTACCGGCGAACGATTTGTTTAATTTGCTCATGAGTACGATAAAACTTTTGCGTCACTGGCTATTGCCGGCGATAGTGATTTGTTTTGCCCACGGCAATGCGCTTGCAAAACAAGTGACCGTTGTATTGAGTGAAGACGCCGCTGCCTATGCTGAAGTAGTGGACGGCATCAAATCCACATTGAAGCAAAACGCATCAAGCAAATGGCAGATGGAAGTGGTGTCGTTGTCGTCACTGCAAACTGACAAAACTGAGGCGCTAAAAAACAGCAGCGCAATTGTCACGGTCGGCTTGCGGGCGGCCCAGGCTGTGGCGGAAAGGGGCGTAAAAACACCTGTGCTGTGCACGCTGATCCCGCGCGACAGTTTCGAGAAGCTGTTTAAGCGCGAAGCAGGCGACAAACCGGGCGATAACGTGTCGGCCATTTATCTGGAACAAACTTTTTCGCGCCAACTTGCCTTGTTGCGCATTGCACTTCCCGACAAAAAACGCGTTGGCGTTTTGCTGGGGCCGCAATCAGAATCCGTCGCCGCTGCGTTAACTGCGGAAGCGACCGCCAGCAAGCTGCAAACGGTGATCGAAAAAACCCACAGCCCGGAAGACATTTATGCGGGATTGAAAAAAATTCTCGATGACAGTGATGTCATGCTGGCAGTGCCCGACGCGCAAATATTTAACCCGTCCACTGCGCAGAATATTCTGCTCACAACTTATCGTTACCAGACGCCGCTGATGGCGTTTTCGCAATCATATGTGAAAGCGGGCGCACTGCTGGCGGTGTATACCCGACCCGAACAATTCGGCCAGCAAGCGGCGGAGATGCTACTGCAACTGGAAAACTCGCGCACCGCATCCCTGCCCGCGCCGACCCATCCGAAATATTTCACCGTGGGCGTGAACCAGCAAGTTGCGCGTTCGCTGCGTCTGGCCATCGATGACGAGTTGGTGTTGCACGAAAAGCTGCGGCTGCGGGAATTAAACCGATGAAAGGCTGGGGCATCCGCGCCAGCGTGCTGGCCATGGCATTGTTACCAGCCATTTTTATTGCCGTTTTACTAGCGGCTTATTTTACTTACCTGCGCTTGAACGACCTCGACCGGTCAGTGCATGAACGCGGGCTGGCCATCGCGCGGCAACTGGCGCCGGCCAGCGAGTACGGTTTGTTTTCCGGCAACGATGAATTGCTCAAGCGACTGGCGGATGCGGCACTGCGCGAAGCCGATGTAGTGGGCGTGACGATCAGCGACGCAGCAGGCAAAGTACATGCGCGCAGCCGGCGCGAAAATGAAGGCGAGGCCAGCATGTTGTTCCGCGCCCCCGTCAACCAGAGCCAGGTGGCAGTTGAAGATTATTTTTACCCCGATGCGCAAAGCGTTGCGGGCATACTCTCGCGGCCCAAGGCTATTGGCGAGATCGCTGTTGATCTCTCGCGCAGCTCGACCTTGCGCAGGCAGCAGCAGCAATTGCTGCTCAGTTTATTGCTGGGTGCCGGTTGCCTGCTGGTGGCGACGGCTTTAGCCTTACGGATGAGCCGCGCGGTTATCCTGCCCGTGAAGCGGCTGGCTGATGCCTTGGGCAAAATCGGCGAAGGTAAACTTGAAACGCGCGTGCAGGAATCCGCATCGGGCGA
>JAYTVC010000085.1:0-45226 GCA_043744215.1 Pseudomonadota bacterium | reverse complement strand
TACATCAAGCCGTTCCGCGACGTGTTGTTGGGCTTATTTTTTATCACCATCGGCATGTTGCTCGACGTGCGCGTGGTGGCGCAGAATTTTTTGTGGGTCATGACGGCGCTGCTCAGCTTGATAGTGATCAAAACCGGCATGGTGTTTTTGCTCTCGCGCCTATTCCGTAACGACACGTCAACGGCGTTGCGTAGCGCGCTGGCGCTGGGCTGCGCGGGTGAGTTCGGTTTTGTGTTGCTCTCGCTCGCGGGCGCAAACCGCTTGTTACCCGGCCAAACATTGCAAATCGTATTGGCGGCGATGTTGTTGTCGATGCTGTTGTCGCCATTTATTTTGGCTCACAGCGACCGCATTGTGCTCAAGTTTTCGGCCAGTGAATGGATGCTGCGCGCCATGGCACTGACAGAGTTGTCGGCCAAAAGTATGTCCGTCCAGCAACACGTCATCATTTGTGGCTACGGCCGCAGCGGGCAAAGCCTCGCGCGTTTTCTTGAGCAGGAAAAAATTTCCGTCATCGCCCTCGACACCGATCCGCTGCGCGTCAAGCAGGCGGCGGCGGCGGGCGATTCGGTGGTGTTCGGCGATGCGACGCGACGCGAAGTATTGATGGCCGCCGGTTTGCCGCGGGCATCGGCGCTGGTGGTGAGTTTTGCCGACACCAAACTGGCGGAAAAAATTCTCTCCCACGTGCAGGCGTTGCGCCCCGAGTTGCCCGTGATCGTGCGCACTTACGACGATACGGATTTGGAGCGGCTCAAGCTCAGTGGCGCGACGGAAATTATTCCTGAAGTGCTTGAAGGTTCGCTCATGCTGGCCACGCATACGATGTTGTTGCTTGGCCTGCCGTTGGCGCATGTGTTGCGCCGCATGCGCGACATGCGCGGCGCGCGTTACCAACTGGTGCGCGGTTTTTTTCACGGCGCCACTGACGTGGAGGGAGATGCAGAAGACGCATCGCAAGCGCGTTTGCATACGGTGTTGTTGAACGAAGATGCGGCGGCTATCGGCAAAACCTTGCAGGAAATTTCGCTCGACGATCTTTACGTCGAGATCACCGCCGTGCGCCGGCGCAATGTGCGCATGGTGAATCCCACGGCAGAAACACAATTGGAAGCCTTGGATGTATTGATTTTGCTCGGCGCACCGGAGCATTTGGCGCGGGCCGAAATGCGTTTATTACAAGGGTAATATATTCAATATAATCAATAAGTTAAATATAATAAAAAAGCCGGCACTAGCCGGCTTTTTTTCGAAATAAAAACAAAAATCAAAACAGCGCCGATGCGCCGCAATTGCTATCAGGAGAAGTAACTTGCCAGTTATCGGTGGCAACCGGCGCGCAGCTTGCGGCGGCGGGTGCCGTGCCGGTTGCTGTGTAAGTGCTGAAGCGCAGCGTGCCGGTGCGCGGATTGCCGTCGTCGATTTTGCGGTCAACCTCGACGAGAATGTTTGATGGAATCTGGTTGCCGGTTTTGAGATTGTTTACCGTAGGCCCTGTGGCGGCGGCGAGATGATTGTAAGCTCCGTCGTATGCGATGACCATCACGCCGCCATAGGCGTTGATCGGGCTGTTGGTCGTATTCGGCGTGGCGCCCGCGCCGGATGTGCATTGCGCGCAGGCGATGAAACCGGCGTTGGCCAAATGCCGCCACGCGGCCACTTGCTCGGCACCCGTATCGATTTGCCCGTTGCCATCGCCGCCAGCGGTAACGTTGGGAATGTTCGCTGCCGCCTGCGCGGTAAGGTAATCACCGGGCAAGGCGCGATAGCGATCCTGAAACGCGAAATACGCCGCCTTGACGGCATTGACCTGATCGGCCACGTTGCGCACCTTGGCATTGGTGATCAGCTCCTGCCCTTTCAAAATGCCGCCGAGCAATAAACCGATGATGACCAGCACGATGGCAATTTCAACCAGCGTAAAACCTTTTTGTGTAGCGCGCATATTTTTCCTGGCAAGCGGATGAATTGATTAAGTCTTATTGTAGAGAAAAACCTATCGCATACCAAGCTGATTCGGCGGCCCAATACGCAAACAGTGATGCGCGGACAAATTTTGGGCAATTCACCGTAGTTCGCCACTACAGTTCGCCACTACAGGTTGGGCGCTTATCGGCATGGAAGGCGCGGCGCGAATGGTACAATTACTCATATTTTTTTCCGTCGCGGCGAGTATGCCGCGCAGCACCATGCAGCTTTACACCATTGGCATCAATCATCAGACCGCGCCGGTCGCTATCCGCGAGAAAGTCGCTTTTCCGGCGGAATCGCTGGCGTCGGCATTGGGCGAACTCGCCGCGCAAACCGGCGTGGCCGAAGCGGCCATTCTTTCTACCTGCAACCGTACAGAAATTTATTGCCGCAGTAAACTCGCGCAACCCGTGGTGCAATGGCTCACCCATTATCATGACCTGGCCCAATTTGATTTGAACCCGTATGTGTATACGCACGAAGGGGTGGCAAGCGTGCAGCACGCCTTCCGCGTCGCCAGCGGGCTCGATTCGATGGTGCTGGGCGAGACGCAAATTCTCGGCCAACTAAAAGACGCGGTGCGCACGGCGGAGCAGGCGGGCACGCTGGGCACATTATTGCATCCGCTGTTTCAGCGCACTTTTTCCGTGGCTAAAGCGGTGCGCGCGCAAACGCAAATCGGGGCCAACTCGGTGTCGATGGCGGCAGCCGGTGTGCGTCTGGCAGGCAATATTTTTGACGATTTTTCCAGGCTGAATATTTTATTTATTGGCGCCGGCGACATGATCGATCTGGCGGCCACGCACTTTGCTGCAAAAAATCCGCGTCGCATGACCATCGCCAACCGCACGCTCGAGCGCGGGCAGTTGCTGGCAAAAAAATTTCACGGCCAGGCCATTACGCTGGCCGCCTTGCCTGAGCAATTGGCGAACTACGACATTGTGGTGACCTCGACCGCGAGCATGCTGCCGATTCTCGGCAAGGGTATGGTCGAGCGCGCGATCAAAGCGCGCAAACATCGGCCCATATTCATGCTCGATCTCGCGGTGCCGCGCGACATTGAGCCCGAAGTGGCCGCACTCCATGACGTGTTTTTATACACCGTTGATGACCTGGCCGGTGTGGTGCAACAAGGCCGCGACGCGCGTCAAAGCGCCGTGGTCGATGCGCAGGTGATTATCGACACGCAAGCCGCCGATTTCATGCGCTGGCTGGAAACGCGCGAGGCCGTGCCGCTGGTTCGCCAACTGCGCGATCACGCCGAGTCGTATAAACAAATCGAACTGGAACGCGCCAAAAAAATGCTGGCGCGCGGCGACGATGCGCACGCTGTGTTGGAACAATTAGGCAACGGATTGATGAATAAATATTTGCATCATCCGACATTAATATTAAAACAGGCAGAAGGCAAAGAGCGCGAAAAATTGTCGCAGTTGTTGAACCGTTTATTCATCGCCGAAGAAATGAATGATGATAAAAGCGGTGGAAACAGCGAGTAATTTTAGTTAAAAATATTGAATACAATCAAATAGTTACATTAAATCTAAAATCCAAAATGAAATCCAGCATCGCCCACAAACTGGCCAGCTTAAGTGAACGTTTGGTTGAACTTGACCGTCTGCTCATGAGCGAAACGGTCACCAACGACATGAACAATTACCGCAAGCTCACCAAAGAGCACGCGGACATTACGCCCGTTGTCGATCTCTATAAAAAATATCAGCAGGTCGAAAAAGACATGGCCGAAGCCAACACCATGCTTGGCGACGCAGACATGAAAGCGTTTGCCGAAGCGGAAATCCGCGAGGGCAAAGAAAAATTGCTCGGCATCGAAGACGAATTGCAAAAAGAATTGCTGCCCAAAGACCCTAACGACGAACGCAATATTTTTCTCGAAATCCGGGGCGGCACCGGCGGCGATGAGAGCGCGCTGTTCTCTGGCGATTTGTTTCGCATGTATTCGCGTTTCGCCGAACGCAACCGCTGGCAGGTGGAAATCATCTCCGCCTCGCCGGGCGAAATGGGCGGTTATAAAGAAATCATCGCGCGCATCATCGGGCAGGGCGCGTATTCAAAATTGAAATTCGAATCCGGCGGCCACCGCGTGCAGCGCGTGCCCGATACGGAAACGCAAGGCCGCATTCACACCAGCGCCTGCACCGTGGCGGTGATGCCCGAGGCCGACGATGTAAGCGGCGTGGTGATCAATCCGGCGGATATTCGCATCGACACCTTTCGCGCATCCGGTGCGGGTGGTCAGCATATCAACAAAACCGATTCAGCCATTCGCATCACGCACTTTCCTACCGGCATAGTGGTGGAATGCCAGGACGGCCGCTCACAACACAAAAACAAGGCGCAGGCACTGTCGGTGCTGGCAGCGCGTATTCGTGACAAGCATGAGCGCGAACAACACGCCAAAGAAGCGGCAACGCGAAAGTCGTTGATTGGCAGCGGCGACCGCTCGGAGCGAATCCGCACCTACAATTTTCCGCAGGGCCGCATCACCGATCACCGCATCAATCTTACGCTGTATAAAATCGACGCCATCATGGACGGCGATTTATACGAACTCACCGGCGCGCTGATGGCCGAGCATCAAGCCGAGCTACTCGCCACCCTGGGCGAAGAGACCGCGTGAGCCACACCGTCGCGTCGCTGCTTAAAGCCAGCGGGCTGCCGAACAACGAAGCGCACATGCTGCTCGAGCACACCTTGGGCTGGAACCGCGCTGCGTTGATCGCTTACCCGCAACGCTCAGTGGATCCGCTCGCTGCGCGCGATTCTCTTGCGTTGTTCGCCCGTCGGCGCGTGGGCGAACCGGTGGCGTATCTGATCGGCGAGCGCGAATTTTATGGATTGATGTTCAAGGTGTCTTCTGCCGTATTGATCCCGCGGCCGGAAACCGAATTGCTGGTGGAGCTTGCGCTGCCGCGTCTCGCGCCGAACAAAACGCACAACCTGCTCGACCTTGGCACCGGCAGCGGCGCCATCGCCATCACGCTCGCAAAATTACGTGAAAAAATTTTTGTCACGGCGGTCGACCAATCCGCCGCTGCGTTAGACATCGCCCAACAAAACGCGCAGCAGTTGTTAGGCGCCGAAGCGGATCGAGTCAAATTCATCCGCAGCGATTGGTTCACCGCACTGAACGGTGCGCCATTCGATATGATCGTCTCTAACCCGCCCTACGTTGCCGAGGGCGACAAACATTTGTTCCAAGGCGATTTACGTTTCGAGCCGGCGCGCGCGCTGACGTCGGGCAAACACGGTCTCGATGCGATTCAAACCATCGTGGGCGATGCGCCAAAACATTTGCATGTCGGCGGATGGTTATTGTTCGAGCACGGTTATGATCAAGCAGAGGCGTGCGCAGCGCTGTTGAAACAGGCGGGTTTCGCCGCCCTATTTTGTGAGAATGATTTAGCGGGCATACCGCGCGTGAGTGGCGGGCGGATGTCATAGCGGTTTCATTATCGATTACAATATTGATTGTTTACAGCGGCGTGCAAAACCACGAGCAAAAAATAATATGTAAGATAACACATTGATTATATTGAATATTTTAACATTATACGGAGTTATCATGAGCGCATTCGATACCATCAAACAACAAGTCACCAGCAACAAAGTCGTGTTGTACATGAAAGGCACACCGCAATTTCCCCAATGCGGATTTTCGTCCACGGCCACACAAATTCTAAAAGCCTGCGGCGTCGATAAACCCTTCACCGTCGATGTGCTGCAAAACCCCGACATTCGTCAGGGCATCAAAGAATACGCCAACTGGCCGACTATTCCGCAGTTGTACGTGAACGGCGAATTCGTCGGCGGCTCGGACATCATGCGCGAAATGTATGAGAGCGGGGAATTGCAGAAGGTGTTGCAGGCAGCGGCGTAGGTTTATTTGCGGACAATGAATGCGCCGTTATTCTGAGCCTTGCGTAGGGTGGGCACTGCCCACCGCAAGGCTGGTAAGCGTGCGCTCTGGTGGGCGGTGCCCACCCTACTTTTTTTACTTCGGGCGATGCCCGCAGAATGACGACTTGTTGAAACCATTGGCAGTCTAGTAGGTCAGGTTGCGGCGCGGTTTTTTGCGCCGTTACCTGACGCATCGAGCGTAGGACGGCTTGAGCGATAGTGATACCCACAAACAGCTAAAATCGAAGAGCGAAATCCCCTCCCTTTCAAGGGGAGGGTCAGGGTGGGGATGGGTTTCGGTCTGAGTGATGTCGGATACTTTGCCGGGGGTGGTGGCCGCGACTCGTTACCCGATAGGGCTGTTTGCGGGAGCGGCCACCGGGGCATCGTTATAGTTTTGTCATGCGACCACACCGGGCACCATTCCCGCCCCTGCACTTCGTGTCCCGAGGAACGGTGCCCCCGGCGGCATTCACTTTTTTGCTTCGCCAAAAAAGTAACCAACGAAAGGCGACGCCCGCCGCGCTGCTTTTTCATTTTTGGTTTTTGATGTCGCCAATTATTGGCTGAAGGCGAGGGCCGCGAGCAAAACTCGCCGTCACCTTCATTTCAAAACTGAAACAGCGCGTGGCTCAAACAATGCTCGCCGACTGCCCCCGCTAGCCCAGTGCAATTTCGTCGGCGCAGATGGGGAAGCTTTTCTCTCTTCGATTTGGCTGTATAAAAATGCGGCCTAAAAAAATAGCCTTTGTAGGTCAGGTTGCGGCGCGGTTTTTTGCGCCGTTACCTGACGCGGAGCTTGAAACTTCAGTGAGAACAAATCGAAGAGCGAAATCCCCCCTTTCAAGGGGCGGGAACTGCTTCCTTCGGTTGAGCCTGAACGATGCCTATCGCAATAACTCAATCCATTTACCCATCTCAAAACACCAGCCGGTCCTGTTTTACCTGCGGGTCTTCCAGTTTCCCCTCCCGCAAATGCAAGCGTTGCACGTGGGGCAGGTTGATGATTTCGTGATCGTGGGCGGCGACGACGACGCAGTTTTTGTCAGACACCATTTTGTTGAGCAGCCAGATCACCTGGCGGCGGCCGTCGATGTCGAGGTTGGCGGTGGGCTCGTCGAATAAAATCACTCTGGGGTTAAGCACTTTGGCGCGGGCGAGGGCGACGCGCTGTTTTTCGCCGCCCGAGAGTTTTTGCGGCGGCACGTTGGCCAGGTGCGTAACGCCGCCCCACATCAGTGCTTCGCGCACAATTTCATCGCGGTCATGTTTGCTCACACCGCGCAATTTCAAACCGTAGGCGATGTTGTCGCCCACCGTGGTATCGAACAGGTAGGGATGCTGGTGCACGTACATGATCTCGCGCCGCAATTGGTCCGGATAGTTTTGCAGATCAATAATATTACTCAGGTAACGCATTTGCCCAGTGTCAGATTTCTCCAGGCCGGCAAGGATGCGTAGCAGTGTCGATTTACCTGCGCCGTTATCGCCCGTCAGCACGTAGCTTTCGCCTGCGTGAAATGCGACAGAATCGAGGTCGAGCACGTCACGCTCACCGAATGATTTTTGCAGGCCGACGACGGATAATAATATTTCGTTCATTTAGGCGTTCCTTTGCCTTGCACAAATGCCAGCGCAATGTTGACGCTGATAGCCAGCACCATCAGCACCGCGCCGAGGGCGATGCCCTGTGCAAAATCGCCCTTGCCCGTTTCCAGCGTGATGGCGGTGGTGATATTGCGCGTGACGCCCGCGATGTTGCCGCCCACCATCATGGCGCAACCTACTTCGGAAATGACGCGGCCGAATCCGTTAAGCACGCCGGCGATGAGAGGAAATCGCACTTCCCGCAACGTGGTGAGCATCGCACGCCAGCGCGATGCGCCGAGGCTCATGGCCGTTTCGCGTACACGCTGGTCGGTGGCTTGCACGGCGGTGAGGGTGAACGCGGCGAGTACGGGGAAAGCAACGATGGCCTGGCCGAGAATCATCGCATCCTGGGTGAACAGCAAATTGAAATTACCCAATGGCCCGCTGCGTGTGAGCAGCAAATATAAAATCAATCCGACCACGACGGTGGGGAACGACAACAGGCTTTGCAATATCACGACAATAATGCGGCGACCCAAAAATTGTGTTGTGGCCAAAAAAAACCCGAGCGCCACAGCGAAAGGCGTAGCAAGCAGCAGCGCCAGCAGCGACACGCGCAGGGAAATGAAAATGGTTTGCCACAGGTCCTTGTCGCCGGCGAACAGCAGGGCAAAAGCGTGGTGGGTGGTTTCAATAAGATCCATCGAAATTTTTTTCAGTATTTATTTTTCGTTAGCGCGGGCTGCACTGCCGTAGTTTGGGAAAAACAATTGTTCGCCATTGGCTTTAAATTCGGCGATGTGCTGCTGGCCTTCGGGTGACGTGATCCATTGGATAAACGCCGTAGCCCCTGTGTAATTGATACTGTCGTAACGCTTCGGGTTCACCGCGATGACGCCATAAGGATTGTAAATGCGCGGGTCGCCGGTGACCAGAATGTCGAGGCTGGCGCGCTGTTTGTAGGCAGTATAGGTGCCCCGATCGGATAAGGTGTAAGCCTGTTTCGACGAAGCCATGTTCAGCACTTCGCCCATGCCCTGTCCGATGGAAAGATACCAGTTGCCGTCGGGTTGCAGCCCCGCCATTTTCCACAAACGGTTTTCCATTTTGTGCGTGCCCGATTCATCGCCACGCGAAATGAATAACGATTTTGATGCGTGGATTTTTTTCATGGCAACCACTGCGTCAGTGACGCCACGGATTTTCGCCGGGTCGTTGGCCGGGCCGAGAACAACGAAGTCGTTGTACATCACGTCCCGTCGATCAATGCCGAAACCGTCAGCGATAAATTTATCTTCGTCGGGCCGGCTGTGCACCAGCAGCACATCTACGTCACCGTTCTCGCCCAGCTTTAATGCCTTGCCCGTGCCGGTAGGAATCACATGCACACGTAATTTATTTTTTGCTTCGAACTGCGGCAGCAAAAATTTCAGTAAGCCGGAATCTTCGGTGGACGTGGTGGTGCCCAGACGCAAGGTTTCCGCGCCGGAAACATTGCCAGAGAGCATTAAAAAATTGAATATAATCAATAAGTTACGTAACATCACTTGCACTCCGTGATTTCAGCAGTGCATACGATAGCACAACCTTTCACTTGAAAATTCAAGTTGGATTTTTCATGCTCAAATACGGGTCGTGCGGCTATCCATATTATTGATGCGCTTTTTCCAACACGCTGATCACGGCTGACGAATCGATGTGGCCATGATGTTCCGCTGCCATCAATGCGTTGAAAATTTGCAGACTGACAGCCGCAGCGGGTAGCGCGAGCCCGAGCTCGTGGGCCATATCAAGCACGATGCCCATGTCCTTGTGATGCAGCCGCGCATCAACGCGCGGCGCAAAATCGCGCGTCAACATTTTGTCGCCCTGCATGTCGAGGATTTTGCTGGCGGCGAAACCGCCGAGCAACGCCGCGCGCACTTTGCTGGCGTCGACATCATTTTTTTGCGCGAAAAATAAAGCTTCCGCCACGCCCTGCTGCGTGACGCATAGCGCAAGCTGGTTACACGCCTTGGCAACCTGGCCCGCGCCATTGTCGCCGATATGCACAATGGTTGTGCCCAGGCATTCGAGTAATGGCCGCGCCCGTTGCAAAGTTTCGGGTTTACCGCCCACCATAATTGAGAGCGCCGCATTTTCTGCGCCGGTTATGCCGCCGGAGACGGGCGCATCGAGCATCTCCATGCCGCGCGCGGCAAGCCGGGCGGCGATGTTGCGCGTTGCCGCCGGCGAAATGGTGCTCATGTCGATAACGATAGTGCCGGGCCTCGCGCCGTGGATGATGCCCTCGTCGCCTAACACCACCGTTTCGACATCGTCGCTGTTGGTCACCATCATGAAAACGACGTCGCAATGACGCGCCATTTCTGCAGGTGAAGTGTGGGCAGTGGCGCCCGCTTCAACCAACGGTTGCAGGGCCGCCACGCGGCGCGCCCAAACGTGCAACGTATGGCCGCGTTTAATCAAGTTGAGCGCCATCGGGCGGCCCATGTCGCCGAGGCCTATGAATCCTGTGTTCATGGTGTGCGCTTTCGTATTGTGTAGTGAGGAAACATCTTAGCAAGATTAGCCATCTGCTTAGCAAGATTAGCAATCCAGGCACGAAAAAAAACCTGCCATGAGGCAGGTTTTTTTTGAGGATGGAGAATAAAATTATTCTTCTTCAGGCACGTCAATTTTAATGCGCGCGCGCGGTTCGCGGCGACGGTCGCGGTCGGCGCGGGTTTCTGTGTATTCGTTGTAAAAATACGTGCCGAAGTTCATGCGGAATCGCGCAGTTGCATCGCCCGCTTCCTGTTGTTGTTTGAGTTCCATCGCCCGGCGGTTTACCGCGTGCAGCATTTGCATGCCCAGTTCACGCACCGTTTCATCGAGCGCCTTTACCGAAGAGGGTGTGAGCATGTCGTGGTATACGCAGCGGTCGAAGTAGGGCGATGGGTCGGACATCAGATTTTGCATACCGGCTGCGATGTGGTCGTGCATGTTTTGGCCGAAGTAAAACGCTTTTTCATCAAAGCCCTTGGCGGGAATAAACGCATCGACATTCAGGCATACATTATTTTGATCATCCAGTCGCGCAACACCGATGCGCAACCATTCGTCGAGCACCACGCGCGAGCGGATGTCTTTGCTCACCGATTCCACCAGCGATTCAAATGATTTTTCATTGGCCTTGCCTGACAATCGTGGCAAGGGCAACGGGTTGCCCTTCGCATCAATAAAATCGGTGTGGGTGGTCCACTTGGTGAGCAATTCCGCGCCCAACGATACGGCGGAGGCGGGCACGGCGGATGGCGCGACAACGTCATGGCGGAAACGGCGAACATCTTTGCGATGCACGCCGGAGAGCAGGCTGATGCGGCTATCGGTTTGCGCTTTGCCGGGGAGCGGGAAATCTTTTACCGCCACATCGACATACACGGCTTTCATTAAGCCGGATAAAAAAGGATAGGTAATGCCATTTGCCAAAAGCAGCCTCACCAGCGGACGCATCAATCGCTGAATGGCAATGGTCAGGGAACGGGATGGGGACACGGCGATATAACCACCAGATAAGTCATTCATATTATTAGTCTAGCACGCGATTTACGGTATGGGAAAAATTTCCACAAAAGTTTATTTTAAGACTGAGGGCTTGTTTTTTTATATTATTAATTTTGGGTTGGAGCGTCGAGCTTAGCAAGGACACAGTAGCAAGAATCGCAGAAATGAGGGCGGTTTGTTGTTGATTTACAACATAAAATAGTGGCAGCACGGTGCAGGCAATCGGTGTCTTAAAATGCAAAATAGCCGGGCAAGCCCGGCTATTGGCCATTTGAATCCAAGCGGTTTATTTTAAAAAGAAATTAGATCCAATCAGCAAAATCAATGCGCCCAAAATCGACATCACAAATCCACCGGGACTCAAAATGCTTTGGCCCTCTTTAGGCTTAAAAATCATATTGCCGATAAAGCCGCCGACATACGAGCCGGCAACGCCAAGTAGCATCACGCCAAAAAATCCCAGGTTCTCTTTGCCCGGATGCAGGAAAGCGGCAATACCGCCCGAAACCAAACCGACGATACCCATCCAAATAATATGTCCCATATTTTTCTCCTTAAAGTGGAGGCCCTGCGCGAACGCGCCAGCCGCACGCGCATGGTAGAGGGCGGCGACCCCTAACGTCAATGCATGGGCCCGGGCTAACAGTGTTAACATTTGCCCTCTTTATTCACTAGACCTGCGCCATGAAACTGACAAAATACGAATCCGACATCACAAAGTTTGTGCGCGAACTGCACAAAAAAAATCCGCAACTCGCCGAACAGCAACAAGAAGCCCGCAACCTGTGGTGGGAAAAACCTGCTGTCACGCCGGCAGAACAAAAAAATATCGACGCATCGGAATTGGCCAAACCGGCATACGCGTATTTCGACAACGAAAAAAAATAGCGAGTCACCATGCTGCCAGGCTTGCGCACCGCGATTTATCAAGTAGCAGACCTTAGCGCGGCTAAAAGTTGGTATGCGGCAATGTTAGGCATCGCCCCTTAATTTTGACCAGCCGTTTTATGTCGGCTTCAATGTTGGTGGCTTCGAGTTGGGTTTGCAGGCCGATGCTCTATGGCATTGTCCCCCCGCTTTCGCGGGCATGACAAACGTGAGCGCTCAGCGATAACCATGAACCGTTACACCAAAACATTCAGCGCTCGTGTACGCTTCCAGTTTAGCCATAAAAAATACCACCGCTCAACGCCATGCCGTCTCAACATTCTGTCCCTTTTGCCGAAGCCTTCCGCTACTGGCTCAAACTCGGCTTCATCAGCTTCGGCGGGCCCGCCGGGCAAATCGCGACCATGCATCATGATCTGGTTGATAACAAACGCTGGATTTCAGAACAGCGATTTTTGCACGCGCTGAATTACTGCATGGTGTTACCCGGTCCCGAAGCGCAGCAGCTTGCCATTTACATCGGCTGGCTCATGCATCGCACTTGGGGCGGCATAGTGGCCGGCGTGTTGTTTGTGCTGCCGTCGTTTTTTATTCTGGTGGCGCTGGCGTGGGTGTATCTCGCCTATGGTTCGGTGCCTGCCGTCGCGGGGATTTTGTACGGCATCAAACCGGCGGTGACGGCGATTGTGTTGTTCGCTGCCTATCGCATCGGTTCGCGCGCGTTGAAAAATAATTTCATGTGGGCCATTGCTGCCGCTGCGTTCGTGGCGATCTTCCAGTTCAACGTAGCGTTTCCTTATATCGTGCTGGCAGCGGCCATCGTTGGTGCGCTAGGAGGAAAATTCGCGCCTCAACAATTCAGCATGAATGCGGCGCATCAATCGTCAAATAAACCAACGGCACCGGCACTTATCGACGATGACACACCGACGCCGACTCACGCACTGTTCAGTTGGAACCGTTTGTTGCGTGTCGCCGTCATCGGCTTCGTCATCTGGCTGGTTGCGATGGCGTTGCTCGTCGCGCTCTACGGCAAAGACAGCGTGCTCACCAATATGGCGTGGTTTTTCACCAAAGCCGCGCTGCTCACTTTCGGCGGTGCGTATGCGGTGCTGCCTTATGTATATCAGGGTGGCGTGGTCGACCACCAATGGCTGACTGCCGTGCAAATGATCGACGGCCTCGCGCTGGGCGAAACCACGCCGGGCCCGCTGATCATGGTGGTGACCTTCGTCGGTTTTGTCGGCGGCTGGACCAAACAAATCTTCGGGCCGGATGCGTTGTTTTTTTCCGCGTTCATCGCCGCAAGCGTCGTCACGTTTTTTACTTTCCTGCCCAGCTTTGTGATGATTTTTCTTGGCGCGCCGTTTATCGAAACCACCCACGGCAATTTGAAATTCACCGCGCCGTTGAGCGCCATCACGGCGGCAGTCGTTGGTGTGATTTTGAATCTTGCACTATTCTTTGCCTACCATGTGTTTTTCCCGAAGGGGCTTGAAGCGTCTCCCGATTGGTTTTCCATCGCGCTATGCGTTGCCGCCTGTGTGGCATTGTTCCGGTTCAAAGCGAATGTAATAATGGTGATCGTTGCTTGCGCCATCGCAGGTTTGTTGTCTTCATTTTTGCCATACTAAAAATTTCATGTACGAAATAAAACCTGGCCAGTCGGTTGAATTGCTCAAAGAGTTGCACATTCTCACCCGCGATGGCCAGATGAATCAGGACAGTCGTCGCAAGCTGAAGCAGGTGTTTCACCTTACGCAATTCATCGAACCGTTACTAAAAGAAATTGAATTAAATCAACAAGTTATATCATTAGTCGATCATGGCGCAGGCAAGTCGTATTTGGGATTTATTTTGTATGATTTGTTTTTCAAATCGTTGAACCATGCGTCGCAGATTTACGGCATCGAACGGCGTGATGATCTAGTGCAAAAATCGCAAGCATTGGCAACGAAATTAAATTTCGCGCATATGTCGTTTCTGAATGTATCCGTCGCCGAATCCATCACCTCGGAACATCTACCAAAGAAAATCGATATCGTCACCGCGCTGCATGCTTGCGACACGGCAACCGACGACGCGATACACTTCGCGCTGAAAAAAAATGCCCAGTTCATTGTGCTCGTGCCGTGCTGCCAGGCCGAAGTCGCCAGTGTGTTGAAGCAAAACAAAGGCAAAGCCCTGGCCAAAGATGCGCTGACAGAAATCTGGCGGCACCCTATTCACACGCGTGAATTCGGCAGCCAAGTCACCAATGTGTTGCGCTGCCTGCAACTTGAGGCCCACGGTTATCAAGTGAGCGTGACCGAGTTAGTGGGTTGGGAGCACTCGCTCAAGAATGAACTCATCATCGCGCGGCAACAACATCTTCCGCGCGCGCGGCCAGCGCGGCGTTTGCACGACGTGTTACGCGAATTGGGTTTGGAACAGATGAAAGAAAGATTTTTTACGCCGCCGGAAGCAGCGCCCGGGTCGGGCAAATTAGCATAAAGCCCGTTCGCCCGTTTGATGAACGCATCCAATCAAACAAATCTAGTGGCTTGCTTAATTACGATTTTGCCGCCTCACACTGCGCATCCGTAAGCACCACGCGCTTACCTGACTGCTGATGCAACAACACGCATTCGCCGCCGCGCTTCAATAATTGAAAAACATGCGGCTTGCCAAAATCACGGCCTTGCATGAGCGCGCCGCTGGCATCGCGCACGCGTTTACGCTCGATGGTTAACGTCGGCCCATCCGTCAGCGCCGTGTCGGACATCAAGGAGGGATTGTTGCCGAGCATGTCAGTCACGGCAGTGTGCAACTGCGCCTTGACTGCCGCGCTCGGATTGACCAGCACTGCCGACACTTCCGGCGGTATGTCAGTTGTTTGGCAGGCAGCCAACCCCATCGCGCACAGGCACCCTGAAATCCGTTTCGGCAAGCGCAAGTTGCGCATCATTATTTGTTCCGATAAAAACGGTTCTCACGCAGAGGCGAGCGCGCAATTTGCAGCGTATCGTCATAAACCCTGGTTACGCCTGTGGCAAACTCACGCGCTGCGAACGTCGGCGCGGGACACAAGCCGGGATTCGTGAGGTAACCCAATGCCGCCGAGAGTTTTGCTTCGGCAGGATCGCCCAGTGGATGTCCGAAATCATCCGCCACCTGGCAGCCTGGCACACCGCTGACACCCAGTCCGCCCGGCACAAAGCCATCGGCATAATCGCCAAAGCCCGTAGCGTTGACACCTTGAAACTGGATGGCGAAATAGGTCGTGCTGCAATTATCTGTCGGGAAAAACCCGTAAGGTTTGCCGCAGGTGGTACTGCCGATTTGCACCACCAGCACACCCGCGCCGCGCAGGCCGTTCATAATGGCTTCGCTGGCGGAGCAAGTGCCCGAGTTGGTCAATACGAATACCCGGTTGAGACCCAGATAGGGTAAGGCAATATTTGGGGTGGTTGAAAATCCCTGCGTGGTGCTATGAAAAGGTGTAATCAAATCCGCTGCGCTGGCATTAAAAGGATTCTTGCTGTTGAAGTTTAATTTCTCAAACGTTTTGCCGGCAGTATTGGCCGGGCCCGCAACCATGTAGGCCAACTCGCTGGCGATATCAAGATAACCGCCGCCGTTGTAGCGGATGTCGATGACCAAATCCGTGACGTTCGCGTTCTTAAGCTGGTTGATGGCGGTGATGAGTTGCGATTCCGCTGTGGCGATATGGTCGTTGAACAGCATATAGCCCACATTGCCCGCAGAAGTGGCGATGGTTTTGACGTTTTGTACCGGCACGATGGTGACGGTCGTGGCATTCAATGTCACGGTGCGGGTCGTGGCAGCGCCTGAGTCGCGTAAAACAAATGTATGGCTACCCGCTTGCGACGGAAATAGTCCGTTCACAAAAGTGTTGGATGCGCCATTGACGACATCGCCGCCGTCCACCGACAAAATTTCTGCACCGCGTAAAATAGCGGCGCTTGCAGCGGGAGTGTTTGGGTCGGTATAGGCGACAAGCACTTTGCGCGGCAAAGTTCTCGGCGGCGAAACCAGTTCAACAGAAAAACCGTAACCAAAATCAGTGCCCGACTGCGCTAACGCTACCCAATCGGCGGTGGGGTAAGTGAAATGAAACTGGTCTTTCGCCTTGCTGGAGCTGGTAATTAAAGGCGTTTTAAGCACGTTAAAAAAATCCAGCGGCGCAGGGTAAATGGCAGCTTGCTCGTATGTGGTCACCTCGTTGTACCAAAGGTAAGTCTCGTTAACCCATGAGCGCAGCCAGGCTTTTTCGCTGATGGCAGACCCTTGTTTATCTGCATAAGGCTGATTTTTGTTGAAGGGATCCAGTGTGCCAGCCGGGCGCGGCGCGATGCACTGCTTGGCCAGCGTATCGGAGGGGGGAAATACACCGACAGGCGAAGGCGTGGGAACGGGAACGGGTGTCGGCGTCGGTGTCGGTGTCACGCCCGAATCGGAACCCCCACCGCAACCACTGAGCGCCGCAAGCAAAGTCAAGGTGAACAAGCGGGTGATTTGATAAAGACGCTTAGCAGGCTGGGTTGGTTTATCCACGTTTTTTGCTCCTTGAGTAGCTTGAATAGTAAAAAACAATTTTGATACGCCAGCATAAGGCAATACGCGCTATTTCTGCAAACAAACCCCGCAAATTGGCTGTAACCCCGCTTTATTGGTAAAGTAACCGCTTCCGGTTTCAAAAGCCCCCTATGGACGTGCCCCCTAAACCTTCGTTACTTGAACGCATTTCCGCGCTGCTGTTGCGCGAGCCGGAGGACCGCGAGCAACTTATTACACTGCTGCATTCGGCCTACGACCGCAATTTACTCGATGCCGACGCGTTGTCGATGATCGAAGGTGTCATGCAAGTGTCCGACATGCAGGTGCGCGACGTGATGATTCCCCGTTCGCAAATGGATGTGGTTGATATCGGCGAGCCGCCGGAAAAATTTATCCCGTATGTCATTCAGACTGCCCATTCGCGCTTTCCCGTGGTCGATCAGGGCAAAGACAATGTTATCGGCATCCTGTTGGCGAAAGATCTGCTGCGTTATTACGCAGGAGAAGAATTTAACGTGCGCGAAATGTTGCGGCCCGCGGTGTTTATTCCCGAATCCAAACGCTTAAATGTGTTGCTCAAAGAATTCCGCGCCAACCGCAACCACATCGCCATCGTGGTCGATGAATACGGCGGTGTCGCCGGGCTGGTGACTATCGAAGATGTGCTGGAACAAATCGTCGGCGAAATCGAAGACGAATACGATTTCGACGAAACCGAAGACAACATTATTCTCGACCGCACCGGCCGCTATCGCGTTAAAGCGATCACGCCCATCGAAGATTTCAACGAGCAACTCGGCACCCAATTCAGCGATGAAGATTTCGACACCGTCGGTGGTTTGGTGATGAACAAATTCGGCCGCCTGCCAAAACGCGGCGAACAAATCGGCTTCGACGGCGTGAGTTTCCAGGTGCTGCGTTCAGATAGCCGCCGGTTGTATTCGTTGCTGGTAGAGAAACAGAAAAAAGCAGAAGCCACCGAGACGGCCGTAAAATAATTGTTAAATTATTCAATATAATCAAATAGTTACATAAAACCCTCTGTGGCAAATTTGCGCGCTCAAACATTTTCATTTTCCCGTTTCACCACGCAATCTTCGGCCACTTTTTTTGCGCTGATCATCGGCGCGTTAACCGTCCTTGGTTTCGCGCCGTTCAATTTTCATTTCATCCCCCTCATCACTTTAGCCGGATTATTTTTTCTCTGGCTGCACACGCCCACGCCTACACGCGCCGCGTGGCTCGGCTTTGTTTTCGGTTTGGGATTATTCATCGGCGGCGTGCATTGGATTTATGTCGCGCTGAATGTCTATGGCGGCATGCCGATGCCGCTCGCGGCCATCGCCACATTTTTATACTGTGCGTTGCTCGCCGCGTTTTATGCGCTCGCAGGTTGGCTGCAAGCGCGCTTTCAAATTTCAGCCATCATGCGTTTGATGTTGGTCATGCCTGCGCTTATCGCACTCATCGACTGGTCGCGCACTTGGGTGTTCACCGGCTTTCCATGGTTAGCGCTCGGCTACTCGCAAGTGCCGTCGGGCCCGCTAGCGGGTTATGCAGCGCTGATGGGCGTATTCGGCGTGACATTATTTCTGGCCATCGCTTCCGGTTCCATCGCGCTGGCTGCGCGCCAACCCAAACTAATCCGCACGGTTTTATGGAACCTGATTCCTTTCATCAACGTGTTGGCGCTTGGCATCGCGCTTAAACAAACCGTCTGGTCGCAACCTGCAGGCGAACCTATCACCGTCAGTCTGCTTCAAGGCAACGTGCCGCAGGAATTCAAATTCAACCAGCAGCGTTTAATTACCACGCTGAAAACCTATCTGGATCTCACCGAAAAAAGTTCAGCCAGGTTAATTGTCATGCCTGAATCAGCGATTCCGTTGATGGCCGAACAAATCCCGCCCGATTATCTGGCGCGCCTCGCCAGCCACGGCAAAAAAAATAACGGCGATGTGCTGGTAGGCCTGTTCGGCACCAGACAAACCAGCGACAAGCGCGAATATTTCAGCAGCGTCATGAGCTATGGCAGCGCGCCGACGCAACGCTACGATAAAGTGCATCTCGTGCCCTTCGGCGAATTTATTCCGTTCAAACCGCTCGTCGGCTGGGTGTACGACCACTGGCTGAACATTCCGTTAGTCGATACTTCGCGCGGCGCAGCCGATCAAAAACCCATGAGCGTCGTCGGCCAGCGCGTTGCCATCAACATTTGCTATGAAGATGTGTTCGGCGAAGAGCTGATTTCCCAATTGCCTGAAGCGAGCGTGCTGGTCAATGTCACCAACGATGCGTGGTACGGCGACTCATGGGCCTCGCGCCAGCACAACCAGATCTCGCAAATGCGTGCCCTCGAAACCGCGCGCCCCATGCTGCGCGCCACCAATACCGGCTTCACCAGCATCATCGACGAACGCGGCAACATCGTTTCAAGCCTGCCGCAATTTTCTGTCGGCAGCCTCGACGGCCAAGTGCAAGGCATGAGCGGCACCACGCCCTATGTGCGCTTCGGCAACGCGCCCGTCGTGATCTTATCGCTGCTCATGCTCGCCGCCGCATGGCTGCTCGGCCGCCGCAAAACATGAGCTGGTGGTGTTACATCGTCCAATGCGCCGATGACACGCTTTACACTGGCATCACCAATGATTTGGAAAAACGCCTTACCGCCCACAATGCCGGCAGCGCGTCAAAATACACGCGTGTGCGATTGCCGGTGACACTACGGTATAGCGAAGTGTGTGAGAATCGCTCGGGCGCTTCGAAGCGGGAAGCGCACATCAAAAAAATGACACGCAATAAAAAACTGATGTTGATTGCAGCAACAAAAAAACAGATGCGGCACAAAGCGCCATAAGCGAACGACATGGCACCGTCTGTCCGCGGAAGTATATGGCCGATACGGCCAACGCCGAGCGCGTTCTATACCCCCTGGTTTCTTATTGCTGGCGAAACCCCATTTTCCGTTCCTTCCCCTCGCAAATTCCCGTAAAATAAAGCTTCTGGAAAATTCAAAGAAGTTGCCATGCTCACGTTCCAACAAATCATCCTCAAGCTGCAACATTACTGGTCAGAAAACGGCTGCGTACTGCTGCAACCCTACGACATGGAAATGGGCGCCGCCACATTTCACACCGGCACTTTTTTGCGCGCGCTCGGCCCCGAGCCGTGGAACGCAGCGTGGGCGCAGCCGTGCCGTCGCCCGAAGGATGGCCGCTATGGCGAAAACCCCAATCGCCTGCAACACTATTATCAATTTCAAGTCGTGTTAAAACCCTCGCCGCCGAACATCCAGGATTTATATTTGGGTTCGTTGATTGCATTAGGCATCGACCCAAAGCAAAACGACATTCGTTTTGTAGAAGACGACTGGGAATCGCCGACGCTCGGCGCGTGGGGCCTCGGCTGGGAAGTGTGGCTCAACGGCATGGAAGTCACGCAGTTCACTTATTTTCAAGAGGTGGGCAGCTTGCAATGCAAGCCCGTGCTGGGCGAACTCACCTACGGCATCGAGCGCCTCGCCATGTATTTGCAAGGCAAGGAAAGCATTTTTGATCTGGTGTGGACCGAAGGGCCGAATGGCGCAGTGACTTACGGCGACGTGTATCACCAGAACGAAGTTGAGCAATCAAAATACAATTTCGAACACAGCAATGTGGAATTTTTGTTTGCCCAGTTCAATCATTTTGAATCCGAAGCCAAGCGCTTGATGGAAGCCAAGCTCGCGCTGCCCGCATTCGAGATGGTAATGAAAGCCTCGCACACATTTAATTTGCTCGACGCGCGCGGCGCCATTTCCGTCACCGAACGTGCGGCGTATATCGGTCGTGTGCGTGCGCTGGCGCGCCTGGTTGCGCAAGCGTATTACGACTCGCGCGAGGCGCTCGGCTTCCCGCTGGCGCAAAAAAATAAGGCAGCCGCATAATGACGCAAGCCATTGTTTTAATTGAAATTTTTACTGAAGAATTACCGCCGAAAGCGCTAAAAAAATTAGGCGAAAGTTTTTCGCGCAGCGTGTTTGATCAATTGGTAAAACAGCAATTTGTTGCTGCCGATACAAAGATCACCGAGTTCGCCACGCCGCGCAGGCTGGGCATCAGTGTGCCAAATGTGCTCGCCGTGCAACCGCAACAACACATCGAACGCAAAGGCCCGGCAGTCGCGAGCGCCTACAAAGACGGCGCGCCGACAGCGGCGCTCACCGGCTTCGCAAAATCCTGCGGCGTAGAAATTTCTGCGCTGGAGAAAATGAACGACGGCAAACAGGATGTGTTTGTGTTCCGCCAAAGCAAACCTGGCGCCAGTTTAGATACGGTTCTCGCTGATGTCGTCGCTGCCGCGCTGAAACAATTACCTGCGCCCAAGCTGATGCGCTGGGGCGATGGCGACGTGCAGTTCATGCGACCCGTACATGGACTCATCATGATGCACGGCAACCGTGTGGTGCTAGGCGAAGTGCTGGGATTAAAAAGTAGCAACACCACTTACGGCCATCGCTTTCTCAGCAGCGGCGCGATAGCTATTCCCTCAGCCGAACAATACGAATCCATATTGGAAACAAAAGGCAGCGTTATCGCCAGCTTCGCCAACCGCCGCGACAAAATCGCCGCGCAACTCAAGCCGCATCTAGCGCAAGCGCCTGACGAATCCCTGCTCGACGAGGTGACAGCGCTGGTAGAAGCGCCGGCAGTTTACATCGGCAAATTCGACGAGGCATTTTTGCAAGTGCCGCAGGAATGTTTAATCCTGTCAATGAAGCAGCATCAAAAATATTTTCCTATCACCGACGCCAGCGGCAAATTGCAACCGCGTTTCGCCGTGGTGAGCAATGTGCCGACCGCAACGCCGGAAGAAATCATCCACGGCAACGAGCGTGTGCTACGCGCGCGCTTGAGCGACGCGCAGTTTTTTTATCAGCAGGACAAAAAAATCAGATTGGCCGACCGCGTGCAGAAACTGGCGAACGTGGTGTATCACAACAAACTCGGCAGCCAGTTGCAGCGCGTGCAGCGCTTGCAAAAGCTGGCCGGCGAAATCGCACGCAAGCTCGGCGCAAATGTTGAGCAAGCCGAACGCGCCGCGTATTTGTGCAAAGCCGATTTACTCACCGATATGGTCGGCGAATTTCCCGAACTGCAAGGCATCATGGGACGCTACTATGCGCTGCACGACGGCGAAGTGGCAGCCGTGGCCGACGCGATCCAGAACCATTATTTGCCTAAAGGCGGCGGCGATAGTCTGCCGCAAGATAAAGTAAGTGTCAGCGTCGCACTGGCGGAAAAGTTCGATATGCTGGTCGGTATATACGGCATCGGCCTAGTGCCGACAGGCGACAAAGACCCGTTCGGCTTGCGACGCGCGGCGCTTGGCGCGTTAAGAATATTGGTTGAAAACAAATTGCCGCTTGATCTAAACGATTTGTTGCAGATGTCGAAAGCGACGTTTTCAGTTGAGCAGCTTTCCGGCAGTGTCGTCGCCGATTTGCACGGCTTCATTCTCGATCGCCTCAAAGGCTATTTGCGCGACAAGGATTTCGCGCCGGATGAAATCGACGCCGTGATTTCGCAAAACCCAACGCGCATTGATCTGGTATTGCCGCGCCTCGAAGCGGTGCGCGCATTCCGCGCCATGCCTGAGTCGGTGAGCCTCGCTGCCGCCAATAAACGGATTCGCAATATTCTTAAAAAATCGTCTACAATCAATGAGTTATCAAATTCCGCGTTGATGACGGATGCAGCCGAAAAAAATCTGTTTGTTGCGGTAGAAAAACTTACTCCGCAAGTTGCAGCACATATGCAAAAACAAAATTACACCGGCGCACTGAAAGAATTGTCCGGCGTGCGCGGTGAAGTGGATAAATTTTTTGAAGACGTGATGGTGATGGCCGATGATGAAAATGTGCGTAACAATCGCCTCGCGTTATTGCATCAACTCGATGGCTTGATGAATCAAGTAGCAGATATTTCGAAGTTGGCGGGATGAAAATTCATTCATGAAAAAACTTGTCATTCTCGACCGCGACGGTGTCATCAATTTCGACAGCGCCAAGTATATTAAAAGCCCAGCGGAGTGGAAGCCGCTTCCCGGCAGTCTCGACGCCATTGCGCGTTTGAACCAGGCGGGGTTTCGCGTAGTCGTCGCGACCAATCAATCTGGCGTGGCGCGCGGACTGTTCGACATGGCAACGCTGAATGCCATCAACGACAAAATGCTGGAAATGGTTTTTCAAGCGGGCGGACGCATCGATGCGGTGTTTTATTGTCCGCATGCTTCTGAACAAGTGTGCGCCTGCCGTAAACCCAATACCGGGATGTTTCTCGAAATTGCGCAGCGCTACAACTTGTCGCTGGGTAATGTGCCAGCCGTCGGCGATTCGTTACGTGATTTGCAGGCGGCTGATGCTGTTGGCGCGCAACCGATTTTGGTGTTGACGGGCAAAGGCGAGAAAACGCAAAAGGTCGGCGGTGTTCCTGAAAGCACGTTGGTGTTTGCCGATCTCACCGAGGCGGTGAAGCACATCATCGCAGAAGCGCCATGATTTTTATCCGTTCCGCTCTCTATTTACTGTATCTCGCTGTGATTACGCCGGTCATCGCCTTCCTCATGGCGATTGTCATGCCATTTACCCAACGCCACGTTCCTTATTCGCTGGCGAAATGGTGGACACGTCTGGCGATTTTCGGCTTGCGCTGGATTTGTAATATCAAACATGAAATCCGCGGCGTAGAAAATATTCCAGCCACGCCTACCATCGTCATGGCGAAACACCAGTCAGGATGGGAGACTGTTTTTTTTGTGACGTATTTTCCCGAACACTCGTGGGTGGTGAAACAGGAATTGCTGAACGTACCGTTTTTTGGCTGGGGTTTGGCGATGTTGAAGCCCGTTGCCATTGATCGCAGCGCGGGCAAAGATGCGCTGATCCAAGTGGAAGAACAAGGCGCTGAACGCTTGAAAGCGGGCCTCTGGATGATGATCTGGCCTGAAGGGCATCGCAGTCCGCCGGGAAAAAAAGGCCGCTATAAAATTGGCGGCGCATGGCTGTCGGCGAAGAGCGGCTTCCCGGTGCTGCCCGTTGCGCACGACGCGGGCACATGCTGGCCACGACATTGGTTTTTCAAATACCCCGGCACTATTAAGATGAGCATCGGCCCGCTCATTCAACCTAACGGGCGGGCGGCGGGAGAAATTCTGAACGATGTGGAAACCTGGGTTGAAAATGAAATGCGCCGCATTAGTCCCGGCTACGAGGGTGCGCCGCTGGAGCCAGTGAATGCTGAAACAGCTACTAGCTAAATTTACCGCGCCTGAAAGTGAATCCGAAATGATTCATCTTGACGGACGCGCAGTAGAATTTTTGTTGCGCCGTAAATCCGGCCGTCGCGGCATCGGCCTCAAGATTGACGAAAGTGGCCTCATTGTTTCCGCACCGCTGAGTGTGTCAAAGAAAAAAATTCACGACGCCGTGCGCGAGCAATCAGCGTGGATTTTACTCAAAATGGATGTGTGGCAAGCGCGCCGTGTGCCACCGCCGAAATGGGAAGAAGGCGAAAAGTTGCCTTACATGGGCGGCGATATTTTGTTGCAACTTAATCCGCAGATTATCAAAACCCGCAGCGGTCTCGAGCAACTTGGCTTCGAGTTCATCGACACCACACCGCTGATGCAATTGCCCAAAAGCAAAAAGCCGGTGCCTGATCGCGTTGTCATGTGGTACAAAAATCAGGCGTTGCCGCATTTTATGGCGCGCGTTGAATTTTTTTCCGCGAAGCTGAATGTGCCCATGCCTCAAGTGAAACTTTCCAGCGCCAATACGCGCTGGGGTAGTTGCAGCCACAAAAGTGAAATCCGTTTGAGCTGGCGCCTATTGAAAGCACCGCCGCATTTGATCGATTATGTCGTCGCCCATGAAGTCGCGCATCTGAAAGAAATGAATCACAGTCCGGCCTTTTGGCAAACCGTTGCCCAGTTGTACCCGGACTATCACCATGCGCGAAAAGAATTGGAAAATCTGGAACCAAAATATCGGACGTTTTGAGCCTCAATTATTTTCCTCTCGCAGTTGATTCAAAAGAAAATTGCACAAAGAAGTTCCTCCCCTTAGCGGGGGAAAGTCAGGATAGGAGTGATGCCCAGAATTTGTGGGCGCACTGAACGCCCCGATTTTGCAAACCCATCTCGAAGCCCCCACAGGAAATCATTCATTTTGCCCAACAAGAAATCTGACCGCCCGCGTATTTTTTTCGCGCTGCTTGCCACGTATCTCATCTGGGGTTCCACTTATTTTGCCATTGCCGTTGCGATTGAAACCATTCCACCGTTTTTGATGGCCGGTTTGCGCTTTACCATAGCGGGCTCGGCAATGTATGCCTTCGCGCGCATGCGCGGTAGCGCGCATCCGACAAAAGCGCAATGGAAAAGTGCGGCGATCGTAGGCGGTTTACTATTATGCATCGGCAACGGCGGCGTGTCGTTTGCCGAGCAATACATCGCGTCGAGCACGGTTGCACTCACCATCGCCTGCACCCCATTATGGTCCGCGATGTTTGCCGGGTTGATTGGCGTGAAGCCGCGCGCGGTGGAATGGCTCGGTATCGCGCTGGGAATTTTCGGCGTGTTTTTGTTGAACTACCAAAGCGACGTAGCATTCAACCTGCTGGGGATGACAACATTGATGATCGCATCACTGTCGTGGGCTGGCGGCTCCATCTGGTCGAAGCAGCTGGATTTGCCCAATGGCTTTATGTCGAGCGCGGCGCAAATGCTGATGGGCGGTGCCATGTTGCTGACGTTCAGTGTGTTGACGGGAGAGCGTTTGCACGCAATGCCGTCTATGCGCTCGTTATCCGCGCTGGCGATTCTCACGGTGTTTGGTTCGATGGTCGCGTACAGCGCCTACGGTTATTTGCTGGAGAAAGTGCGGCCGGCGCTGGCTACCAGCAACGCCTATGCGAATCCGCTGGTGGCGGTGGCGTTGGGTGTCGGCTTGGGTGGTGAGCCGTTCAATGGTTACACCCTGGTTGCGATGGTGATTATTTTACTGGCGGTGATGTTGCTGGCTTTGCCGAAAAGCGCATCGTGAACGTCGCCGCATGAGATTGATTCCGCTCGCGGCTCAAACCACTCGCCGCGAACGGAATCAATTGCGTACCAAATGATTAGTGATGCCTGCCGCCCATATGGGCCATTTCCTTATCGGCCACCAGTTTTTGCTCTGGCGACAAACCCGCATAAAGTTGTTTCGCTGCGTTGCCGATATCTTCCATGTTCACCACATGTTGTTTAGCCATGGCGATATGCTGGTCGATGCGCTCGGGCGCCGTCTGCGTTTGTGGTGCAGTTTTTTGTGCATCGTGAACTGCTTTCATGCTTTGTGCCGTTTGCTGCACTTTGCCGGCAAAAGCTTGCCACGCGTTTTCCTGCAACGCGGTGATTTTCAAATTGGTTTTGAGTTTTGCGAGATGCTGCGTCATCATGGCTGCGCGGTCGCCGTGCATGCTGTGCCTTCCGCCGTGGCCTTCACCATGCATTTCGGCGGAAGCGAAAGTGGCGCCAAGACCCAAGGTCGCTGCCGCTACAGCTGTCAACAGAATTTTGTGTGAACGATTCATGATTCTCTCCATATAAATTAAGGGAAATACGTTACTGCGAAGACATTACACCATTTCACTGTAACCGGCTTGTGTCAGGCAACCAGTTTTTTGTAACCCAATGTGACAACAACGCACGGGGCGGGCGATCGGTTACATTAGGTTACAATTTTCTCTTTTTTTGTAATCCATTCAAGCGAAAATAGAATCATGGAAACACCCAATCATATTCTTATTGTCGATGACGACGCCGAGATCAGAAAGCTGCTCAGTGAGTATCTCGCCGAAAACGCTTATCGCGTTAGCGCGGTAGCCGATGGCAAAGCGATGTGGGCCGCGCTTGACGGCGGCACCTTCGATCTCGTGGTGCTCGACCTGATGTTGCCGGGGGACGACGGTTTAACGTTATGCCGCACGTTGCGCGCACGCTCGGAACTTCCCATCATTATGCTGACCGCGCGAGGCGAAGAAACTGATCGAATTATTGGCCTGGAAATGGGCGCCGATGATTATTTGCCCAAGCCTTTTAATCCACGTGAATTACTCGCGCGGATTAAGGTGATTTTGCGTCGGGCAAAAATTTCGCCAAACCATGGCATACCGGAAGAAAGCCGACAGATTCGCTTCGCACACTGGAGTCTCGATACTATCGCGCGCCATCTGGTTTCGCGCGATGGTGTGGTCGTGTCGCTAAGCGGTGCAGAGTACCGTCTGCTGCGCGTATTCCTGGGCCATCCCAATCGCGTACTCAGCCGTGATCTGTTGATGGATCTCACCCGCGGCAGCGAAGCCGAGCCGCTGGATCGCAGCATCGATGTGCAAGTAGGCCGCTTGCGCCGGCGTTTGGGTGACGACGCCAAAGAACCGGCGATTATCAAAACCCTGCGCGGCGAAGGTTATATTCTCAGCGCGCAAGTGGAGAGAAAAACATGATGCGCCTGTTACCGAAATCATTATTCGGCCGCATGGTGTTGACGCTGCTCGGCGGTTTTATTATTGCGCATACACTCAGTATCGCATTGAGTTTGCATGAGCGTCGCGGATTTATTTCGCACAACATGTTGGATGAAACGGCGCATCGCATTGCTGACACAGTCAATCTTTTAGATTCGTTTGACGCGCAGGAACGCAAAAAATTTCTTCGCTTGCTGGGCACGCGACATATGAAATTATCGCTGGATACGCCGCCATTTGCCGATTCACCAATTAAATCGCAACATATTGATTTTATTCATAAATTTCAAACAATTCTGCGCGGTTATTTAGGCGAGAAGCGGAGCATTAAAATAGCCGAAGTGCAACAACATGATTTGCCGAGCGCGATGCAAGTGCAACTCACCGACGGCACCTGGGTCACGTTCTCGCATGAACGTCCGCCGGAATTTCGTTTGCCCTATGGCTTGCTGCTCAATCTTTTGATTTTATTATTGACGGTGATCACATTTTTATTTTTCGCCGTCCGCTGGATGACCAAACCTTTGTTGGTGCTGGCCAACGCCGCCGAAGAACTGGGCAACAACATGCACCGTCCGCCGCTGGCGGAGACCGGCCCGACAGAAGTTAAGCGCGCCGCCCATGCGTTTAACCGTATGCAAAGCCAGCTCATCAATTACGTGCAAGGCCGCACACGCATTTTGGCGGCCATGTCGCATGATCTCAAAACGCCCATCACGCGATTGCGTTTGCGCACCGAGCTGCTCAAAGACCCGGAGTTGAAAATAAAATTTGATAAAGACTTGAAAGAAATGGAAGCCATGGTCACGGCGACACTTGATTACATGCGTGGCATTGATACGCGTGAGCCCGCGCAGCCGGTGGATATTATGGCGCTGCTGGAAAGCATCCAGGCTGATGCGGAAGAAATGGGCCAGGAAGTGAATATCGAAGGAGCCTGCAATGCGCCTTATAAAGGTGAGCCGCAGGCGCTGAAACGAGGCATCACCAATCTGATCGACAACGCGATAAAATATGGCCAGTGCGCACATGTCAGCGTACAAGACAGCGCAAAAGAATTGCGCATTATCATCCGCGACAACGGCCCCGGCATTCCCGAAGATAAGTTGGAGCAAGTGCAAGAGCCGTTTTATCGCCTCGAAGCATCACGCAACCGCGACACGGGTGGCACTGGCCTTGGCCTCACTATCGCGCGCAGCATCGCCGAAGCCCATGGCGGAAAATTGAGTTTGCGCAATGGAAGCAATGGCGGTTTAGAAGTAGCGTTGCTGCTGCCGAGGTAAACTAGAGGTTGCAGGCTGGGTTGAGCAACAGGAATACCCGCCGTTTGTGTCAGAAAATCAAATTCAGATAGTCTGTATCGCATGATACCTCCCTTTCAACAACCCATCTTTTCCCCCTGGGCCACCAATGACTTTGGTGCGCAGTGGTACAAGCATCGGGCGATGGCGGTCGGGCTGTTGGTGACTTTACTGGTGCATTTGCTATTGTTGTTTATTTTGTTGCATGCGCGTACTCCCGAAAAAATAGCTGCGTCGCAAAAAGCGCCAGCGGCAATCGCCTACATTGCGCCATCCGCACCTGAAGTTGAGAAAAAGTGGGAAGAGCCAAAAACCAAACCCGTAACCAAGCCGCGCCCCATCACGCCGCCGAAACCCGCGCCCAAAATCTCGAAGGCAGGCGACATCACACTGCCGCTTCCGCCGCAACCGACACCGCCGCCCGAGCCGCCGGTTGTTGTCGAGGCCACGCCACCGCCCACCGCAAACCCGCCAGTGGATTTTATGGCAGCGCTCAATGCGAAACGGCAGGCGCGGCAGGAAGCCGATGCGAAAGAGAATGCAAGCGCCCAAACTGGTGTACGCGGCCCTGCGGCCAACGATGCGGCGCTGGCCAACATCAACCGCAATTTGCAAACCCTGTCGAACGCGCGCGACGGCACCAGCGGCGTATTCCAGATTCTCAACAAAGGCACCCGTGTCGCCACTTTTTCATTTAACGGCTGGACGCAGTCGAGCAACAAATGGCGCGAAGTCATCGAAGTGGATGCGGGTGTCGGCGGGAATGTAGAACTTGCCGTGGTCAAAAGAATGATCGCGCTGATACGCACCCACTATCAAGGCGATTTCAGTTGGAATTCGGAAAAGCTGGGGCGTGTCGTCGTGCTATCAGCAAGGCAAACGGATAACGCAGGGCTGGAAGAATTTTTGATGCGAGAGTTTTTTGGGTGAGCGACTAGCGTGTTTCCAAGGGGAATTGACCGATTCGGGGTGGGATGGCTAATATGGACGTCCCCAGTGTCTCAATCGGGACACAGTTGGATTGAGGGGAGATAAATATATAGTTTTGGAAATTAACCATGCCAGCGCTTTCATTTTGCGGGTTTGCAAAAACACTGAATGCCTATAATCAGGAGAATTATGATGAAGAATATTTGCAGTGTTTTGCATGGTTTCATTATTTTTGCGCTGTTGCTTGGTTATCCGGTTTTTGCCCAGGAATCACCCGTGTACTTAAACGTAGAGTTTCAAATTGCAAGTCACGGAAAATTGCTTGCGCAAACCAGCTCGATTGTTCTGGCGTATTCTCCCGCGAGCTTGGAATTTGGCAATGCCCAAGGCGAGATCCATAAATTTGACTACGAAATTAAAAGGCCAAGCAAAAACAGTAAAGCTATCGTCACGGCAATAATGGAAAGCCAGCTATTTGAAGGTATCAACAATCAATGGGTACTTCGCGCCAGCCCGATGCTGGAAGTAGGTATGGGCAAGCCGGTAAAAATGAAAATCCAGCATGCCGAAGCGGGTGAGAAACCGGTAGATTATGAAATAGATATTCGTGTTTCTGAGTTAACAGAGGGGCAAGTAATTGACATAACGGGCTCGCCTCCAGCGAAGAAATAATGTGCCCTGACTTACCGCCCAACACACTCTTGGCAAATGCTGCAGCAGTAGATCCTGAAAATTGCTGTAGCATCAGATGCGGGGGCGGATTGGGTAATTTAACATGTTGTGGCGCGATTGCTTGTTGTAATGGTTGCGACGGGGGCAGGACATGTTGCTTCCCGCTAAGATTCAGGTGATGTAGCTGGCAATAACAATACGCAGGGTCAGGCCGTCCATCGTCATCTACGGAATGGCGGTGGATTTTTTCAAAATTTGCGCAAGGGCTTCCGCGATCATTCTGTATCCCTTCGCGTTCGGATGCACGGCATCCGATTTCAAATCGTTTTTGTGCAGCACGTCGGACAGCACATCGTTTTCAATCGGTAAATTGAAATCCCTGGCCATGTTGTGATAGAGCTCCGCTGCGCCGCCGAACAACGCGGGCCTGGGTACGCCGAGTAACACAACGGCGATGCCGCGTGCGCGGGCGAGTTTGACCATTTCGCGCAAATTATTTTCCGTTTGCTGCTCGCCGAGTTTGCGTAAAAAATCGTTGCCACCTAAACACAAAATCATCAATTTGGGTTGATGTTCATCCAGCGTTGCGGGCAAGCGTTGCAAACCTTCCGCCGATGTTTCGCCGGGCACACCGGCACGAACAACTTTGCGGTTGATGATTGACGCGAGCACGGCCGGATAACTTTCCGATTCATTCGCGCCCGTTCCGAAGGTGAGACTATCGCCAAACGCGAGGATGATGTCCGTTGCGGCTAACTTTGGTAGCGGAGCGGTTTTGTTGCTGCAGGCGGTGAGGGTAAAACAGAAACAAAAAACCGCCAAGCGCACTATTATGTAACTATTTGATTTTAATGAATTATTTATCATTCTCTACACTCTCTTTTCCGTTCGCCCTGAGCGCCGTCGAAGGGTGAGCGGATCGTCGACTTCATTTAACACTACATTGCCGAGAAAAATAAGCCAATAGTGATGAGTCGTGTCAGGTAGCACGATGCGCAACCTGACCTACGGCAAACCAACAGGCGTTGTTGTACCCCTTCGACGGGGCTCGGGCTCGGGTCGTTTTTTGAATTGCGCTATTGTCCATACAAATAGTTGGCAATCGCGACAAAATCTTCTACCGATAAATTTTCCGCGCGCAGAGTGGAATCAATATTCAATTTCGCAAAATCTTCCGCGTTCAAAAAATGCATCAACGTATTGCGAATGGTTTTTCGCCGTTGCGAAAAGGCAGCGAGCACTATTTTTGCAAATTGTACTTCGTCTTTAGCGCTAAGTTTTTCTGCAGCAAGCGGAAGCATCCGCACTATCGCCGACTCGACTTTAGGCGGCGGCTCGAAAGATTCGGGCGGCACAAGAAACAGCAATTCCATTTCGTAGCGATATTGCAGCATGACAGACAGGCGTCCGTAATCGGCAGTTGATGGCGCGGCCACCATGCGTTCGACCACTTCTTTTTGCAGCATGAAAACCATGTCGCTGATCTGTTGCGCGAAATCGGCGAGGTGAAATAGCAGTGGTGTGGAAATATTGTAAGGCAGGTTGCCCACCACACGTAGCGGTGAGCCGAGACTGCCGAAATTGAATGTAAGGGCATCGACAGAATGTATGGTCATCCGTTTCGCCGGATAATTATTTTGCAAACGCGAAACCATATCGCGGTCGATTTCGACCACATGCAAATGATCGAGGTGTTGCATCAACGGCTTGGTCATCGCCTCAAGACCCGGCCCGATTTCCACCATCAAGTCGGCCGGCTGCGGATGAATCGCGTTGATGATGGCGCGGATGATGCCGTCGTCCACCAAAAAATGCTGGCCAAAACGTTTGCGCGGAATATGCTTCAATGCGGGCGGCTGCGGTGCACGAGTTCGATGGCAAGATTCACCGCTTCGATCATGCTGCCGGTTTCAATTTTGCCAGTGCCCGCTAAATCCAACGCAGTGCCGTGATCGACCGAAGTGCGGATGATCGGCAAGCCGAGCGTGACATTCACGCCTTTGCCGAAGCTGGCGTATTTCAGCACCGGCAATCCTTGATCGTGATACATGACGAGGACGGCATCGGTATCGCGCAAATGTTTGGGGGTGAATAAAGTGTCTGCCGGCAGTGGTCCGGTGAGCTTCATGCCTTTTTCGCGTAAGCGATGTAGCACCGGCTCGATGATGCCGATTTCTTCGTGCCCCAGATGGCCCGATTCGCCCGCGTGGGGATTCAATCCGGCGACAACGATATGCGGATTAGCTACGCCGAATCGGGTTTGCAAATCATGATGCAAAATAGTCAGCGTGCGTTCGAGCGATGGTTGCGTGATATGTGCCGCCACTTCTTTGAGCGGCAAATGCGTGGTGGCCAATGCCACACGCAGGCCGCCGCCAACCAGCATCATCACCACATGCGGTGTGTTGGTAATGTCGGCGAGAAATTCCGTGTGGCCGGTAAACGCGATGCGCGCATCGTTGATGACGCCTTTGTGAACAGGCGCAGTGACCATCGCATCAAAAGTTTTGTTGGCACAGCGTTCGACGGCGGCTTTCAAAGTGTCGATGACATAGGATGCGTTTTCTGGCAGCAATTGGCCCGGCGGAAAAGTGGGCACACTCAAACCGATGTGCAACACTTCGATTTGATTGGCGCGGGGCGCGGGTGCAACGTGGTTGACAAAATCCACCAGCGAAATATCGAGACCCAACAATTGTGCACGGGAGGCAAGCAGGGATTTGTCGCCGATGACCACCAGCCGCGCAGAAAAATTTTCGCGCGCCAGCAGCAGGCACAGGTCAGGGCCGATGCCGGCAGGTTCACCGGAGGTAACGGCCAATGCAGGAATGTAAACAGTCATGATTTTTGGCGAAAGACGCAAACACAAACACATACTGCCACAACGCTACCCTGACGTCAGGTACGCATTTCAATATCGACCCGCGCCCATTCATTCTGCATTCGGGTTATTTTTCTTCCAGCCGGTTGTCTACGTAAGCGCGGTCACGCACCTGGCGCACCCATTCCTGATAGGCTTCTTCCGATTTGCGGCCGCGTAATGCGATGCGGATCTGGTTGCGTTTTTTTTCAGCATTGACGGCTTCGGTTTTGCGTTCCAGCACTTGAATCAGATGCCAGCCGAATTGGCTTTGCACCGGCGCGCTGACTTCGTTGAGTTTGAGCGCGTTCATGGCTTTCTCAAACTCCGGCACCAAATCGCCCGGCGCGGTCCAGCCTAGATCGCCGCCGGCCTGCGCGCTGCCATCGACCGAGTTGGCTTTGGCGAGAACGGCGAAGTCTTCACCTTTTTCTATTCGGTCTTTCAAGCTCAGCATCCGCTTTTGTATTTCTTTGTCCGTTCCTGATTGGCCTGTTGTCATCAAAATGTGCCGCACGCGGGTTTGTGCGGCGGTTTGTTGATCTTCGGCGCCGCGACGTTCCAATAGTTTGATGATGTGAAAACCGTTAGGGCTGCGCAAAATTTGCGTGATCTGGCCGGGTTGCAATGGGGTGATAGCGTCGTTGAATAATGCGGGCAAACGTTCGGGTGAACGCCAGCCGAGGTTGCCGCCTTTCAATCCATCGGGCGCGTCGGAAAACGATGCGGCGACTTTGCTGAAATCTTCGCCTTTGGCAATTTGCGCGGCTGCTTCTTCAGCGCGTTTTTTGCGCGCAGCGATTTGTTCGACGCTGGCCTTGTCGGGCACGGTCACCAGTACGTGTTGCAGGTTATATTCCTGCGCGCTTGAGACACGACTTTTTTCCGCCGTGAGTACATTGTCGATTTCCGAATCGGCAACGTTGATGCTGCTATCTACCTCGCGCTCGCGCAGGCGCTGCTGGACTAATTCCGTGCGGATATCTTCACGGAATTTGTTGTAAGCAACGCCGTCTTTTTCCAGCGCGCTACGCAGGCCGGGCAAGTCTAGCTTGTTGTCGCGGGCGATGCCAGTGATGGCGCGCTCCAGTTGCGTATCATCAATTTTGACGCCGTTTTCTTTGGCGAATTGGCTGAGAGACAAATCGGTCATCATGCGGTCAAGCACCTGGCGCGCGAGTACGTCTTTCGGCGGCAGGGGCGTGCCTTGTTTATCCAGTTGGCGCGCTATGAAGATCATGCGCTCACCCAATTCGCGCTGGGTGATGACGTCTTCGTTGACCACGGCCACGATGCGGTCGATCAGCACCGTAGCGTCGGTTTGTTTGGTTGAAAGTGTGGTGTCCAGCTTGGGTTGTGCTTGTTGCGCAGCCGCCGGCAAAGTCAGTGCGAGCAGGGCGATCGCCGCGAAGTTGCCAGAATATTTAATCGTCAGTTTCATTGATTTATCTCGGTTGATTTTGCGTAGCCGGAAATGTTTTGCTTGAGCGTCTCAAACGGGTTGATGCCGATGCTCGACAGGCCGGTCAGTTCCAGTTGCGCAAACAAAGGGGTGGAGTAGCGGTTTTCACCCGTGGTAAAACGGTGGGCCACGATGCGCGCTTTCCAACATGCCGCATTATACTCGACGCCGACCAGGCCATCCAATAGCCGCGAGTCGCGCAGCGAATAGTTGTAGCGTGCCAGGCCATACCATTGTGCGGTCAAGGGCCATTGTGCCGAGAGGTCGATCTGGCGTTCGGGTGTGAGTTCATTGCTTGAATAGCGATAGGCCAGATTGAGCACTTTGCCCGGCTGCGGCAAGTAGCGCGCGGCGAATTGAAATTTTTCCGTGCGCCCCTGGTCGGCCTTGAATTGCAGCGTGCTATCTACGCTCCAGCGTTCGCTGATTTGACCGCCGAGGTTGGCAAGAATGTCAGACGCCGTGTTGGTGCGCGCCTTTTGGTTGAGCGTGACTTGCTGGGTGCCGAAATAAAAACGCTGCCCGATGCTGCCGCGCAGGCGCTCGACTCCGGTGGTGGAATCGATCAGGCGCGAGGTCAGCGCGATGGTCATCTGGTTGGCGTCTTCAATGCGGTCGCCGCCGACAAATTGATTGTCGGAAAAAATCTGTGCAAAATTGAAATCTGCTTCGGTGGTAGAAAAATTCGGTAACTGGCTTTGTTTACGCGCTGGCACCAAAACATAATACGCGCGGGGTTCAAGGGTTTGCCGATACGACTTATTGCCGAATTGGGTGTCTTTTTCATAAAACAAGCCGCTGTCTATGCTCGCCACGGGAATGTTGGCTGTGCCGCTGGTGAGTCCTTCAGTGTTTGCGCTGACGCCAGTGTAATTGAGCAGGTGCCAACCCAGCTTTGGTGTGACATATCCGTAAGCCTGGTTGAAGGGATAACTGATATTCGGATAAAGCGTCAGCCTGCGCCCACTCACTTTCGATGGATGCTGATATTGTGAAAGCTCGGCGTCCAGCGCCAGGTCTGCGCCTAGATAATTCAGCTTGCGCCCGCTTAGCAACAGTTGCGGCTGCAATTGGTAGGGCACGGGAGTTTCGTTGAGGGCGTTGTTGTCTTTCAACGTCTGATAATGCAGCATGCGCGCATTGAACGACCACACATCGTCGCTGTAACTGAGCGCACCTTCGCGCGGTAAATAGGTTTGCGAGGTGGCGGCCACGCGCGTAGACAAGTCGCGGAAATAATTATCGTCGGACACTTTTTGCAGATCAATGCTGCCGCTCCATTTGCTCGCAATCTTGTGCGCGTGGCGCAGCGCCAGCAAGTAGCGCGTGGTGCCATCGGCTACGCGGTCATTGGGCAAAATTTCTGCCGCCGCATCACCGGCAAAGCTCGGCTCGAGGTAACGCAATTCGCTGCCCGCTTGCAGGCCGCGTCGCGTATAAAGTTTGGGTGTGATGGTCGCATCCATATTGGGCGCGATATTCCAATACCATGGTTGCGCATATTCAAACCCGCCAGAAACCGAGGTGCCGAAGCTCGGCGGCAGCAAGCCGGATTTGCGCTGATTGTTGAGAGGGAAATCCATCCACGGCACATAAAGAATGGGCACGCCCTTGAACACCAACGTGCCGCTGCGAGCCACGCCGACTTGTGTTGTGCGATCAAGCTCTAAATCGTTCACGCGCAAATACCACGAGTCGTCATTGGGCGCGCAGGTGGTATAGCTGGTTTTTTCCAGGCGGTCGCGGTCGTTGTTTTCGAACACGATTTTGTCGGCAGTGCCTCGCGCCGGCAATGGGCGGTCGGGCCGTTTGGCGAGGGAAAAATCCGGGTTGCTGATATAACCTTTGCCGTTCTTGAGGTTATATTCCAGCTCGGTGCCGGTCATGGTGTCGCCATTTTTTTCCAATTTCACCTGGCCTTGCGCTTTCGCCAGATCGTCATCCGGGCGATAACTTAGGCTGTCGGCGTGCATGTGAATGGCATTTTTTTCTAGCACGACCTCGCCGGTGGCGTTCACTTGTTTGCGATCGCCTTCCACTTTATCGGCCTTGAGTGACACCGAGCCGCGCATGATGCACGGCGGTGCCAGGCGAGGGTCTGCGTCTTCTATAGCGGGTGCAACCGTTTCGGCCATGGCAACACCTGGCGAGCAGAGCAATACGCCAGCATGAGCGGTGATACACAGGCTGGCGGCAAACGAGCGCCACGGGAATTTTTGCATTTTGGATTCGAGGGTAAACTTCGGTGATAAAATCGCATAAATTCACTATTTAAGCAATTGGAGTTTTGTTTGGAAACGATTGATTACCGTCTTGCGCAGTTGGAAAAATGGCTTGCGCCGCAGTTTGCCGGCAAAACAGTCAGCCTCGCACCGGCATCGGCTGACGCGAGCTTTCGGCGTTATTTCCGCGCCACGGTTGAAGGCAAGACTTATGTCGTCATGGATGCGCCACCCGAGCATGAAAACAGCGAACCGTTTGTTCGCATCGCCAAACTGTTCGCCGACGCCGGGTCTCACGTTCCAAACATTATCGCGCAGGATTTGGCGCAGGGGTTTTTGCTGTTATCGGACTTGGGCACACAAACTTATCTACATGTGCTGAACGAAAGTAATGCCGATGAACTTTTCCACGCCGCCACCGATGCGCTGATTAAAATCCAACTCGCCAGCAAACCCGGCGTATTGCCGCCCTATGACGAAGCGTTGCTCAAACGCGAACTGGATTTATTCCCCGATTGGTACGTAGCCAGGCATTTGAAACATGCATTGACCACCGAGCAAAACGCCACGATGCAACACGCTTTCAAGCTCATCATCGAAAACAATCTCGCGCAACCGCAGGTATATGTACATCGCGATTACATGCCACGCAATCTGATGATCAGCACGCCCAATCCCGGTGTGCTGGATTTTCAAGATGCCGTCTATGGCCCGATTGCTTACGACATCACCTCGCTGTTTAAAGACGCGTTCATCAGTTGGGAAGAGCCGCAAATTCTTGATTGGACTATCCGCTACTGGGAAAAAGCGCGCCAGGCCGGCCTGCCAGTGCGCGAAGATTTCGGCGAGTTTTATCGAGATTGCGAATGGATGGGTTTGCAGCGACACCTGAAAGTGCTGGGCATTTTTGCGCGCATCCATTACCGCGATGGCAAGCCGCATTATTTGAACGACGCACCGCGCTTCATCCATTACGTGCGCACAACCTGCGACCGCTATCGCGCGTTGGGCCCGCTGTTAAAATTGTTTGACGAGTTGGAACAACGCGAAACACAAATGGGTTATACGTTTTGATTTTAAAAACTTTCACCACAGAGACACAGAGGCAAAGAGAAAAGCGTTGGCGAGAAAATATTTTTGATTGGTTCTTGAGGCTAAGTTTCCGCGGGGTTCAGCATGCATGGAAAGCAAATTTATGTTCATAATTAACTCATTGATTATATTCAATTTTTACTCTGTTCCTCTGTGCCTCTGTGATGAGGCGTTTGATCTATATCAGGCCCCATCATGAAAGCCATGATTCTCGCTGCTGGCCGCGGTGAACGCATGCGGCCTCTCACGGATCGTGTGCCTAAACCTTTGCTGAGTGTCGGCGGCAAACCGCTGATCGAGTGGCATGTGGAACGCCTCGCGCGCGCGGGTTTTGAAACGATTGTCATCAATCACGCCCACCTGGGCGGGATGATTGAAAAATTTCTCGGCGATGGCCGACGTTACAACGCGGATATTTTGTATTCTCCGGAAACCGAAGCGCTGGAAACGGCAGGCGGTATTGCCAACGCGCTGCCGTTATTGGGCGAAGAATCGTTCGTCGTCGTAAACGGCGATGTATTTTGCGAATACGATTTCCGCGATTTGATAACGCTGATCAAACGCATGAGTGTGCGCAGTAATCACCATCTCGCTCACTTGGTGATGGTGAATAATCCCGAGCATCATCCGAAGGGTGATTTCTCTCTGGCCGACGGCAAGCTGAGCTTAAGCGGGTCGCAGATGCTCACCTTCAGCGGCATAGGCATTTATCGACCGGAATTGTTTCGCGGTATTCCTTCAGGCGTAAAATGCAAATTGATTGAGCCGTTGAAGTTTGCCATCAGCCAAGGCAAACTCGGCGGCGAATATTTCGGCGGCCGCTGGGTTGATGTGGGCACGCCCGAACGGTTGCGGGAATTAGACGAGGCACTGCTGTAAAAGTTTTTGTTATCTCCGCGAACGCGGGAATCCATTTTTGACCTAAAAGCCTATGTACATCCCAAAACATTTTAGCCAGGACGATTTGCCCGCCTTACGCGAGCTGATTCATCACTACGGATTCGCCACATTGATTTCCCATAACGACGATGATTTCATGGTCAGCCACGTGCCAATCATGCTAAATGAAACCATGGGCGAGCACGGCACACTCATTGGCCATCTCGCGCGCGCAAATCCCCATTGGAATATCCTCGCGACGGGCAAATCCACGCTGGCAATTTTTCACGGCCCGCACACGTATATTTCGCCGAGCTGGTACGAGCATCCCGACCGCATGGTGCCGACGTGGAATTACACGGTCGCCCATGTTTACGGCACGCCGCGCGTCGTGGAAGACAAAACCAAACTAAAACCCATACTGCGAGCATTGGTGCACCAATACGAAAGCGGATTTGCGATTCCCTGGACGATGGATTTGCCGGAAGATTATCTCGACGCAAACCTGAATGCGATAGTCGGGTTTGAAATCGCAATCAAGCGCATAGAGGGCAAATTCAAAATCAGCCAAAACCGCACGGGTGTCGATCAGCAGCGCGTGATCGATGCACTACAAAAACAACTCGACCCCATGAGCCGGGAAATGGCAAAATTAATGCAGCAGAATGTATTAAAAACGCAAAAGGAAAAAATATGATTCCCGTAAAAATTTATCAAAAGCGCCGCGCTGAATTGGCCCGTCAAATGAAGCAAGGCATCGCCGTCATTCCCACAGCACCCGAACGCATCCGCAACGACGACGCCCATTATCGTTATCGCTTCGATAGCCACTTTTATTATTTGACCGGCTTCAACGAACCTGAAGCCGTCGTCGTGATCATCGCCGGAAAAAATCCGCGCTCAATTTTGTTTTGTCGCGAAAAAAATAAAGAACGCGAAATCTGGGACGGCTTCCGCCACGGGCCAGCTGGGGCGAAAAAAGCCTTCGGTTTTGATGAAACGTATCCCATTGATTCTATTGATAATTTATTACCAAAATTGATGGGTAATCAGAGCCTGTTGGCAACGCCGATCGGCTTGCATACAGACTGGGATTTGCGCGTGGCCAAGTGGCTAAAGGGCGTGCGCGCGCAAGTGCGCAGCGGTATTGAGCCGCCGGAGCAAATCATCGAGTCGCGCAGCCTCACCAGCGAAATGCGTCTGCTCAAAGACGATTACGAAATGCAAGTCATGCAGCGCGCCGCGGATATTTCTGTCAGCGCCCATATGCGCGCCATGCAAAAAACCAAACCAGGCAAATGGGAGCACGAAATAGAAGCCGAGTTGTTGCATGAATTTCATCGCTACGGTTCACAAGCGCCGGCCTACACATCCATCGTCGCCGGTGGCGGCAACGCCTGCGTGTTGCATTACATCGAAAACAACCAGCGCCTTAACAACGGCGATTTGCTGCTCATCGACGCCGGCTGCGAAGTCGATGGCTACGCCAGTGACATCACCCGCACCTGGCCCGTCAACGGCAAATTTGAAGGCGCGCAAAAGGACGTGTATGAAGTGGTGCTTGAAGCGCAACTGAAATCCATCGCGGCGGTAAAGCCAGGCGCAAAGTTTCAGGCCTATCACGATGCCGCATTAAAAGTGCTAGTACGTGGATTGATCGACTTGAAATTGTGCAAAGGCAGCGTCGATAAAGTCATCGAGAAAAAAGAATACTTTCAATTTTATATGCACCGCGCCGGCCACTGGCTCGGCCTCGACGTGCATGATTGCGGCGTGTACACACACGACGGCGAATCACGCAAACTTAAACCGGGCATGGTGTTGACGGTCGAGCCGGGCCTATACATTCGCCCGGCGAAAAATGTGCCCAAACAGTTTTGGAATATCGGTGTGCGGATTGAGGATGATGTGTTAGTGACGAAATCGGGGAATAGGGTGTTGACGGAGGCGGCGCCGAAGAAGGTGAAGGATGTAGAGGCATGGATGGCGGCGGCTTAATGTGCTCCCGCTTTTTTGCACTTCGCCAAGGCGATAAAGTGAATTGGCATGACGCGTGTGAGTGATAAACGATTCATTTGAGGTTGCGCTGAGCTAAGCAGACTGTCGATACCAATTCGTTGCTGCTTTTGTGAATAACAAGCAGGTTCCCAAGGCTTCAATTATGGTCAAAAGACAATCAAATAGGGTCGTTAACAAAGGTTCGGGCTGTTCAGGGGGGAAAACCAACACTAATACAAATATTACAACTGCGCCAACGATCAGCCAAATCAGCAAAGCCCATCTCGCCCAATTTTTTTTCCTTGAAGCAAAATAGATTAGTAATCCATAAACGACAAAGAATAACCCATTGAGGCCAGTGAGGACGAGTAAAACTCCTTGCATCCAACTGTCGATTTCAGCAGTAATAGGATCAAGGTCGGAAAACAAAAACGGTAATTCGAATAAACTTAAAAGCGTTACCGCCCAAAGCAGTAAGCTGGCATATTTAACCGAGGTTGGCGCGTCGGGTAACGCTGCCGCAGCGATGAGTTTACCCATAATTGTTTTAAATGTTTAACCGAAGCAGTCTGATAAGCGAGCACAACGATTCTACCTTAGCTGCTGGACCAGCGAATATAATTTATCGGCCAAACAATATTGCCCAAATATATGCCATCGCATTCTGACATTATTATCATCGGCGGCGGGCCCATCGGCGCGGCGTGTGCGCTGTCGCTGAAAAATTGCGGGCTTGATGTCACCGTGCTCGAAGCGCGCGAGACAGCGTCAAGCGAAATGCGCACGCTGGCGTTGTCATACGGTAGCAAATTGATTTTGGATAAACTCGGCGCGTGGCCGGACGGCGCAACGCCGATTACCGCCATTCATGTGTCCGAGCGCGGGGCGTTCGGGCGCACGCTGTTGACGGCGCGGGAGCTTGATGTGCCCGCACTCGGGTATGTGGTGACGTATTCGGCGCTGCAGACGAAGCTTGATGCGGCGCTTGCAGCAACCAGGATCAAAGTCATTCGCGGAGCACGCGCGAACAAAGTTTCGACGACATCTTCCTATGCTTCCGTTGATTTCACCATTGGCGATAATCCGCAAAGCATCACCACCAAACTCGCGGTGCTGGCTGACGGCGGCAATTTGTTATCGACCATCGATGGCATCACGCTGCAAGAAAAAGATTACGGTCAGGCGGCGATTTTGGCGAAGGTGAAAACGGAGTTGCCGCATAAGCAACTCGCCTACGAACGCTTCACGCCCAGTGGCCCGGCGGCGCTGTTGCCGTTTGAAGATCGCTATTCGCTGGTGTGGACAGAATCGCCAGAAGAAATCGCGCGCCTGCTGGCATTGAATGATGCGGAGTTTTTGCTCGAGCTGCACGAACACTTCGGCGACCGCCAGGGCCGCTTCACTGAAATCGGTACGCGCAAAAATTTTCCGTTGAAGTTGCGTTATGCCGAGCCTGCTATTGCGCAGCGGGTGGCACTCATTGGCAATGCGGCGCAGGCGCTGCATCCGGTCGCGGGTCAGGGATTTAATCTCGGCATGCGTGATGCGGACACTTTATCAAAAATTATTTCTGAAACATTGCACGATGCCATCGGCGATGAAAATATGTTGGCAAAATATTTAACTGAGCGTAAACGTGACACCGGCGCGGGCATCGGGTTTACCGATTTGCTCGTGCGTGGATTTTCCAATAAAAATAATATGTTACGGTTCATGCGTTCCGGTGCGCTGGCAGTGCTTGATGTGCTGCCGCCCGCGAGAAAAATGCTCACGCGCAAAATGATTTTCGGGGCGAATAAAGAATGAACGTTGATGTCATCATTGTGGGTGCTGGTTTGGTGGGCGTATCGCTCGCGCTGGCGTTGAAGGACGTAAATGTTTCCGTTGCCTTGATCGAATCCAAACCCCCGGCAAAAATTCCCGATGATGCGAGTTGGGATAACCGTGTATACGCCATCAACCCCGGCAGCCAAAATTTTTTGCAACAGCTTGGTGTATGGCCTTTACTCGATGTAAACCGGTGCGCGTCGATCAACTCGATGCAAGTATGGGGCGACGACGGCAAAGCGGAAATTGATTTTAGTCCACGCGATACAAACAGTGGGCCATTAGGCCATATCGTAGAGAGCCGCGCTTTGCAAAATGGGTTGTGGCAAAAATTGCAAAATGAAAAACATGTACGTCTCATCAGCCCGGCGCACTGTGTGTCGCTTAAAGTCGAAAATAATCGCGCGATGCTCAAGCTTGCTGATGATGAAATCGAGGCATCGCTCATCGTGGGTGCTGACGGGGCCGATTCCTGGGTGCGCTCGCAAGCTGAAATGGAATCTGCGGGCAAGTCTTATCACCAAAGCGGTGTGGTGGCGAATTTTGCCACTGAAAAACATCACGGCAACATCGCACGACAGTGGTTTTTACCTCAAGCAGTCTTAGCCTGGTTGCCGCTGCCGGGGAACCGAATCTCGATTGTCTGGTCTCTCAACAGCAACGATGCTAACGAATTGCTGGCGCTGGATTTGGCAGCTTTTACAAAGCAAGTTGATGAAGCGGGCGGTCATCTACTTGGCGAATTGCACATGATTACACCGCCCGCCGCTTTTCCCGTGCGCTTGTTGCAGGTCAAACAATGGGTGAAATCTCATGTGGCGCTGGTGGGCGATGCGGCCCACGCGGTACATCCCCTGGCCGGACAAGGTGTAAACTTGGGCTTTCAGGATGCCCGAGTGTTGGTGCAAGTGTTGGCCGCGCGCGCGCGCCACGAAAACTGCGGCGATTTTCATTTGCTTCGGCGTTATGAGCGGGCACGCAAAGAAGATATTCAGGCGATGCAATGGACGACTGATGGTTTGCAACAATTATTTGCTTCATCCAACCCCATGATCAAACACCTGCGCAACACAGGGTTGGCGCTGACAAACCGGCAAGGCTGGCTCAAACGACAACTTATACGGCACGCCATGCGTTAAACTGCACGTAATGGGAACCGTGATCCTCCGACTAACCCCCACTATCAACGGGAAAAGATTATGCAAGCACTTTTGAAAATCGCCGCTGTCTGTTTCGCAACTTTGTTGCTGACCACGAATGCCGGCGCGCTAGACAATGAGAAAATCAAAAAAACCATCGAAGCCAAACTGGGCGGCGCAAAAGTCGAATCCGTTACCAAGACACCTTATGCCGGTTTGTTTGAAGTGGTGGCCGACGGCGATATTTTTTATGTCACGGCTGATGGCGACATGGCTTTTTTCGGCAACATGATCGATTTGAAAAGTGACCGCAATATTACTGCCGAGCGCGCTAAGGAATTAGCCGCCGCCGGTTTCAGTAAACTGCCTCTCGACGCTGCGATTAAAACCGTGCGCGGCACCGGCGCTCGCAAGGTCGCAGTGTTTACCGACCCCGATTGCCCTTACTGCAAAATGCTGGAAAAAGAATTGATCAATGTGACCAACGTTACGATCTACACTTACTTGTTTCCGCTGGATCAATTGCATCCCGATGCGCGCAGCAAATCCAAAGCGATCTGGTGTTCAGGCGATCGCTCGAAAGTGTGGCTGGATTTTATGTTGAACAACGCAGCGCTGAAAGATGCGCCGGCAAATTGCGAAGTGCCGTTCGACAAGATTGAAGAGCAGGGCAAGAAATATAAAGTGCGCGGTACACCGCTATTGGTTTTTGCCAACGGGCAGAAAGTGCCAGGCAGTATGAAAAAAGAAACCATCGAGAAAATGCTGAATGGCGAAGCAGTTCAATAACTCAGTAACTACTTGATTATATTGAGTTTTTAGGCTGCCATATCGGTGATGGCAGTGAGTACAAAAATCCCGATCACGCAAAGCAACCCTACCACCCACATCAGAGAACGCAGGGTTGCTTTGTCGTTCAAATACATTGCAATATAAATAATCCGCGCGATCACAAAGCCGATGGCGAGGCCATCGAGCCAGTTTTGTTGCGCGTCAAGCTGATGCGCCATCAATACTGCGGCGGCAAATAACGGAAATGCTTCGAAGCTGTTGAGATGCGCCGCGTACGCACGCTGTTTTTTCGCGTCCTGTTTGGTCATCCACTCGCGCGGATGATGGTTATCGTAATCGCGACTGCGTTTAGCAAAACTCACCGCCACGTAAGGTAACAGGCCGGCAACCAACAGGCACCAGTAAGCGATGGTCATATTATTTCCTCGATTATTGCTGTGCAGCCGGCGGGGCATAACCTTTGGGCAGCAGCACCCACATTTTGCCGCTTTGTTTCATCATGCCTGCTTGCTCTCCCGCCTTGTCGCCAAAGCCCCAGAAAAAATCCGCACGCACGCCGCCGTTGATGGCACCGCCTGTATCCTGCGCCAGCATCAAACGGTTAAGCGGTTTTTTGCTGCCAGGATATGTGGTGGATAGGAACACCGGCACACCGAGCGGCACCACGCGCTGATCAACGGCAAGGCTGCGCTCTGCCGTGAGCGGCACGCCCAAGGTGCCAATGGGGCCGGTTAAATCGCCAGGCAATTCCTTGAAAAAAACATAACTCGGGTTGCAGTTCATATAAGCCTGCACCTTGCCCGGATTTTTTTGCGCCCAGGCTTTGATGCCCTGCATCGAGCCGCTCTCCGCGCCGATTTCGCCATTGCGCATCAGCGCCCGCGCGAGGCCGCGGAACGGATGGCCGTTCTGGTCGGCATAACCCACGCGCATCGACGTACCGTCTTCAAATTTTACTTGGCCCGAGCCTTGGATATGCAAAAAAAATGATTCGACCGGGTCGTCCACATACACCAGTTCGCGGCCTTTCAA
>JAYTVC010000084.1:0-45635 GCA_043744215.1 Pseudomonadota bacterium | reverse complement strand
ATCGGAGCCGAGCCTCACCGACCATGATGCGCCCGTTGCGACTCCCGTCACATTACGCATCGACGCTGGGCCGGTTGTGCAACCGGAACCTTAGCGCGCGAAAGCATTTTTTTAAGACAAAATATTGAATATAATCAATTAGTTATAAATAATCACTTTCCGCTTCGACCAGGTAAAGACTATGATGATTTACACTCACCGCATTGACGCAAGGTGCATGCCTTGCGCTACCATTACATATGATGCTTGAAGCAGTTGTTTGATGCGGATGTCTTGACGTTGTCTTCATGGTTGGCAGATTTACCGAACACGCCTCGTAACAATAATCCGACGCAGGGCACGCTCCACCGCCTTGCTACGTAATACGGGAGGATGCATGTCGAAGAAATCGTTGCTCGCGCTGGCCGTTCTGGCGTTAATCGGTTGGATGTTTTATTGCGTCAAGCTTCATGGCCCGATGCTGGCGGCCAGACTCGGCGTTGCCATGCCAAGCGCTTCCCCCGCCGCAACCACCAACAATACAGCGATTGATAACAGTGCTGCCCCTGCTGCTGTGCTCACCCCATCATTGCTCAACGCTGCTTTTGCCGCCGGCAAAGTAACGTTGACCGGCACCGTGCCGGACGAAACCAGCCATAGCAACATCGTGGCCGAAGCGAAAAAAATAGTGGGCGATGCCAACGTAACCGACCGGCTTACCGTCGCGGCAGGCACCGCGCCAGCCGCATGGTTGTCCAGCCTGCCGCAAATTTTTTCCTTCGGCAAAACCTTGAACAAAAGCACGTTGGGTATCGCCGACGGTACGCTCACCGTGACGGCCGAAGTCAGCAATAAAGACGAAAAAAGCGCATTGCTGCGGCTGGCAGGCGCGAGCGCCGGCGCATCCATGCGCCTGATTGATCAAGTCAGCATTGCGCCGACCAATGCCCTGCAAGACAAACTCGGCGATCTGCTGCTCAATCGCGTGGTGGAATTTGACATCAGCAAAGCGACACTGACAGCCAAAGGCAAAGCCGTGCTCGATGCCGTCGCGCCACTTATCAAGCAAGCGCCTACCGGCAACATCGAAATCGCCGGCCACACCGACACGCGCGGCGAATCCGCACTCAATCAGGAACTCAGCCAGGCCCGCGCCGAAGTGGTGCGCGAATACCTCATAGCGCGCGGCGTAAATGGCGCACGGCTCAAAGCCGTCGGCTACGGCCAATCGCGCCCTATCGCCGACAATGGCACATCTGCGGGCCAGCAAAAAAATCGTCGCATTGAATTTTCAGTAAAACAGTAACCGGGAGATTTCGTCATGGGAGTCATTATCAGTCAAATGCTGTTGTGTCTTGCTGTTGCCGCATTAATCGGCGCAGTCATCGGGTGGTTGCTCAAAGCGATTTTCGGTGCCAACCTGCTGAACGCGCGCGAGCAGGAGTGGCAATCAAAACTGCGCGGTGCCGAATCGGATATGGCGAAGTCGCGCGGGCAAATCACCAGCCACCTGTCCGAATTGGAAATGGTGAAAAAAGATCTGGCCAGCCATGGCGACAAACTAAAAAATCTGCAAAGCAATCTGGGTGAACGCGAAACCAAAATCACCGGGCTGGGCAACGAGCTTACGGCGAAGTCGAATATCCTTTCGTCCATGCAAAGCGAAGTTTCTGGACTGCGATCACAACTGGCTGAAGCGCACGGCGAGCGCGACGCCCATATGGTGAAATTCCAATCACTTGAATCGGACCACAAATCGCTACTGCCGCGTTACAGCTCGCTTGAATCGGAACACAAATCGCTGTTGCCCCGCTATACCGCACTCGAAGCCGAGCATAAGACACTGGCTTCGCGATTCACCGCCATCGATACGCAACATAAAACTGCCGCGACCAAGCTGGGCACGACGGAGGCCGAAGCGGCAGCCCTGCGCAAACAAATCGCCGACGCCCAGGCCGCGCAAAACGCAAAATCGGAAGAAGCAAAAAAACTTGCAGCGGAATTGGATATTCTGAAGCGTGAACACGCAACGGCAAAATCGGAAGCGGCCAATGCGGGCAGCAAACTAAAAGAAGCGGAAACCCTTCGCGCGCAACTCAACGACATTAACAGCAAGCTCGCCACACGCGATCAAGAATTGCAGGCAGCGCGTAGCGAGGCCAAAAAAGCGCAGGAAGAACGCGCTGCCGCTCAGCAACAAGCCACTGCACACAAGCAAACCATCCAGTCGCATGAAGAAAATCTTGGTGCCCAGGCAGCAAAACTGATGTTGCTGCAAAACGACCTTACCGGCAAAACTGCGGCGCACAGTAGCTTTGAAGCGGAAAGTAAAACGCTGCGCGCGCAATTATCCGAAGCGCAAACGGCAGCCCAACGTGCAGCAGGCAAAGACACGGAATTGGAAAACCTGCGCAAACAAATGAGCGAACGCGACAACCGCATCAAGGCGCTGGAAAGTGATGCCTCATCTAAAACCAACGCGCACAACACACTGGATGCGGAAATAAAAAAATTGCGCGCCTCGTTGAGTGAAACGCAAACCGCGCTTCAAGGCAAGAATGAGGCAATGAACCGGCTAGAAACTGAGTTGGGGCCCTATAAACAGCGGCTGGCCATGCGGGAATCGGATGTCGGCAAGCTTGCCGCACAAATCAAGGAGCTCGAACCGCTACGTGCGAACCTGAACGAGCGCGACGAGGAATTGAAAAAAATACGTACGCGCCTGACAGAATATGACAGCCTGCGCGCGCAACTCAACGAAGCAAACACCAAGCTGCGCGATACGGAGGCGGGGCAACAAACGGCAGCCCGCGCAAAAGACGATGAGTTGGCCAAACTACGCAGCCGCATGGGCGAGTACGACAGCCTGCGCACGCAACTCAACGAAGCAAACACCAATCTGCGCGATGCCGATACGCGCCTGCAAACAGCAGCCCGCGCAAAAGACGATGAATTGGCCAAACTTCGCAGCCGCATGGGCGAGTACGACAGCCTGCGCACGCAACTCAACGAAACCAATGCACAACTGCGTGACATCGACTCACGGCATCAAGCGCTGGTGCGGGGCAAGGATGAAGAAATTACCCGCCTGCGCCAGCGCCCCGTAGCCGTGCCATCCAATGGGGCCGATATGTGGCGGCCGCAAATCGAGCAACGCGATGCGCGCATCCGCGAATTGGAAGCGATGCTCGCGCGTGTGCGCGCGCAACCCGCCGCTTCCGTTTCATCACCCGAGCCTGCTGCCGCGCGCGCGCCAGCGCCCTCACCTCGCGCGGCCACCCCTGCCCGCGGCGATAAAGACGATTTGAAAAAAATATTCGGCATCGGGCCCGTACTGGAAAAAACGCTGAACAAAATGGGCATCCACCACTACCGACAAATCGCGCAGTGGAATGCCGCCGATATTGAGCGGGTCGATGCGCAGTTAACCAATTTCCGCGGCCGCATCGAACGCGACAAATGGGTGAAAGGCGCGAAGCAGGAGCATTATAAAAAGTATAACGAGAAGTTGTAAAAGCCACACATAAAAAAAGGGCGCACATTTGTGCGCCCTTTTTTATTGGTCATTTTGCCGCAAGATTTTATTTATTACCCCGATTATTTTCGTTATCGATAATCGTTTGAAAGCCGGTGGTGCGGATAATCGAAACATCTTTCGCGTTGAAATTCATTTTTTTTAAATGCAATTGATACAAAAATAATACTTCTTCAATGACTTCCCGCGGGAAGCCTTGGCGGTCGCCGCGCTCGTCAATAATCAATTTATTGGCATAATTTTCAAATATATCGTCACCCCAATAGGCGCACAACTGCTTGGCAATATGGGGATATTGCTTCTCAAGCTCCGAGATTGAATCAGTATTTTTCGGTAAATTTTCTTTATTAATCATATAGTTACAATAAATCAGGCTGTCTCACAATGCGATCTTAGCTGCTAGTGTAGAGGAATATGAGCTGGCAGAAAACCAATAAATGGGAAATTTTGCCGCTCATGCCCGGCGCACAGCCAAGGCAGCCGCAATGGCCTGCCTGCGCGCCTCATCTATTTGCGCGGCAATGTGCTGCGGGTCATCGCACGCTGCGGCAATGGCACCCGCATCAACGCGCTGAGCAGCGGCGAAAACGCCAGTCAAATATTCAACCTGCGGATAAGGCTGTGTTTCCAAACCCAGACGGCCGCGCGCATCGCATTCGCAGGCGCGTAATAATTCATCAAAGCGCTCGGGCCGACGAAACGCATCAGCGGATTTTAGCAATTTCAAAATAGTGTCGGGCCGCAATTCCATTGCGCGGTGAATGTCCCCGTGATAACGCGCAGCCAGCAACGCCAGGTCACGGCATTCGTTGGGCACTTTGATGCGCGCGCAAAGTTGCTTCACCAACTCCACACTCTTCGCTTCATGGCCGTGATGTTTGGGCCAATGCGCTTTCGGCGTGGCAGCTTTGCCCAGATCATGGGTCAGCGCGGCGAAGCGGACTTCGAGGGAGTAGTTTTGTGACGCCGCATAATCAGCCACCATCATCACATGCACGCCGGTGTCGATTTCGGGATGATGCTGCGGCGGTTGCGGCACACCGAAAAGCTTATCAATCTCCGGCAGAATTTTTTCCAGCGCGTGGCATTCGCGTAAAACCGCAAACATGCGCGACGGTTTTTTTCCCATCAACCCGCGCGCAAGTTCCTGCCACACTCGCTCGGGCACCAGAGCATCGACTTCACCATTGGCGCTCATATCGCGCATGAGTTGCAACGTCTCCGGCGCCACGGCAAAACCAAACCGCGCAGCGAAACGCGCCACGCGCAAAATGCGCACCGGGTCTTCAAGAAACGCGTCGCTCACATGGCGCAGCACGCCAGCCTGCAAATCTTTTGCGCCGTTAAACGGATCAATCAGCTTGCCTTGTGCGTCACGCGCCATCGCATTGATAGTGAGATCGCGGCGGGCCAAATCCTGCTCCAGCGTCACATCAGGCGCTGCGTAAACCTGAAAGCCTTTGTAACCGCGCGCGGTTTTGCGCTCGGTGCGCGCGAGGGCATATTCTTCATGGGTTTCGGGATGCAGAAAAACCGGAAAGTCTTTGCCAACCGGGCGAAAGCCGCGCTCAACCATTTCTTCGACGCTGCTGCCAACGATCACATAGTCATGGTCTTGCACCGGCAAACCTAGCAACGCATCGCGCACCGCGCCGCCCACTTCATATACATTCAATGGCGGAAAATTTTTTTTATCCGTCACGCAAAATCCGGTTCTTTGTTAGCCGCTGTCAACCAACTGCGCATGGCCGGCAGGGCATCGATGGCGTCAACATAACGCCTGGCGTTGTCGGGCAAGGGCACCCCGTAAGAAATAAACCGACGCGTTAGCGGCGCATACATCGCATCGGCAACGGAAAATTCGCCGAATAAAAAATCGCCGCCGCGCCCGTAGCGCGTGCGGCAATCATTCCAGATATCCAGCACGCGCGAGATGTCCGCTTCCACCTCTGGGGGAAATTCCTGTTTTGGAAAACGCGAGCGGCAATCCATCGGCAATTGTCTGCGCAAATCGGAAAAGCCTGAATGCATTTCCGTAGAAATGCTCCGCGCCAGCGCGCGCGCAGCGATGTCTTCCGGCCACAACATTTTCTCAGGAAATTTTTCGGCGACATATTCGCATATCGCCAACGATTCCCAGATTTTTATATTGCCGTCGATCAGCGCCGGCACTTTGCCCGTCGGCGAATACGGCAAAATCCGCTCGCGACTCTCACCCGACTCGCGCTTTAACGGAATCATGATTTCGTCAAAATGAATACTCGTTGCTTTCAACAACAACCATGGCCGCATCGACCACGACGAATAATTTTTGTTGCCAATTACGAGGGTAAGGGCTGACATGCTCGCTCCGTTGTTTATATTTCAGATTGGGGAATGACTTGCCAACGTAAACATAGCATAAAGGAGCAGACACCTGAAGTGGGGGACTTCTTCCTGTGATTTTCAGTTTTTCTTCGGCTTGTAGATATTGCTTTTGATTTTTACGTTCGTAAAATTCATACTGTAAATCATTTACACCGCTGCCTTCCCCAACTGCGCCGACAAAATTGCGCTGGGCAAGCGGGGGAAGTCGGCGGGCACTTGTTTGAGCTACGCGGTGATTCAGTTGGAAATGAAGGTTGAGGTGAGTTTACTCGCCGCCCAACTCATACCCTTGGTTAGTTGTAGAAGCTGGGGAAGCACAAGCAGCAAGAACAAATAAAAACAAGAACACTTGGCGGCACAAGTTGTGCCTAACCATAATTCAACCCCATCGCCTCCCTCACATCCCTCATCGTATCCTGTGCCAGCTTGCGCGCTTTTTCGCAGCCGTCCGCAACGATGTTGCGCACGAGTGTCGGATCATCGAGGTAGGGCTGCGCGCGTTCACGCATCGGCTCTTGCTCCAATAAAATCGCATCAATCACCGGTTGTTTGCATTCGAGGCAACCGATACCAGCGCTGCGGCAGCCCTTCTGTGCCCAATCTTTTATTTCGTTGCTGGAATACACCTGATGCAATTGCCACACCGGGCATTTGTCCGGGTCGCCCTTGTCGGTGCGGCGCACACGGGCGGGGTCGGTCGGCATGGTGCGGATTTTTTTGGTGACGCTCTCGGCATCTTCGCGCAAGGTGATGGTGTTGTTGTAGGACTTGGACATTTTTTGTCCGTCGAGGCCGGGCATTTTCGACGCTTGTGTGAGCATCGATTGCGGTTCGGTCAATATCATTTTGCCGGTGCCTTCGAGAAAACCGAATAATCTTTCGCGATCACCGACGCTCAAATTTTGTTGTTCGCCCAATAACGCTTTCGCCGATTCAAGCGCTTCGTCATCGCCCCCCTGTTGATAGCGCGTGCGCAAGTCACTGTATAATTTTGATTTTTTTGATCCCATTTTTTTCACCGCCGCCATCGCGTTGGCTTCGAAACCAGGCTCGCGGCCATACAAATGATTGAAGCGCCGCGCAAGTTCGCGCGTGAATTCGATATGCGGCACCTGGTCTTCGCCAACGGGCACGCGGTTCGCGCGATAAATTAAAATGTCGGCGCTTTGCAACAACGGATAACCGAGAAATCCATAGGTCGTTAAATCGCGCTCGGATAATTTTTCCATTTGTTCTTTGTATGTCGGCACACGCTCGAGCCAACCCAGCGGCGTGATCATCGACAGCAGCAAGTGCAATTCGGCATGTTCGGGCACGCGGCTTTGGATGAACACCGTCGCTTGCGCGGGGTCGATGCCGGCGGCGAGCCAGTCGATCACCATGTCCCAGGTGTTCTGTTCAATGTTCTCGCGGGTCTCGTAATGGGTCGTGAGCGCGTGCCAGTCGGCAACAAAAAACAAACACTCGTATTCATGTTGCAGCTTCACCCAGTTTTTGAGTGCGCCGTGATAGTTGCCAAGATGCAGCGCGCCGCTGGGCCGCATGCCGGATAAAACGCGATCGGGGTACATAGTACGGAGTTCCTGTTGTGATTATTAAATGCCGAAAATGCGTGAAGTGAACTGCAAAACCAAATCCATCAGCGGCAACATGATGCGGCCCAGAATGCCCGTTACCAGCAGGCCGAGCACGACATACATACCATATTGTTCCATCTGCGAATAAGGGCGAGCGAGATTCATGGGCAGCAAACTAGCGAGAATGCGTCCGCCGTCGAGTGGAAGAATCGGCAGCAGATTCAACACCATCAATGAACAGTTGATAATGATGCCGGCTTGCGCAACCAGCGCCAGCGGGCCGGACAATTCACCTGCACCACTTATCATGGCAAATTTCAGCAGCAGCGCCCAGGCTACCATCATGAGCAAATTTGCGCCCGGCCCTGCTGCGGCAACCCATAACATATGTTGTTTCGGTTTACGCAGTTGGCCGAAATTGACGGGAACAGGCTTAGCGTAACCAAACAGCAAACCGCCCGAACTGACGAGCATCAGGAATAATGGCAACGCTATGGTGCCGATTGGGTCAACGTGCTTTATCGGGTTCAATGTCACACGCCCCAACATATAAGCAGTGGGATCGCCAAAATATTTCGCCACATAACCGTGTGCGGCTTCATGAACCGTGATGGCAAATATCACGGGGATAGCGTAGATGGCAATGTTTCTGATGGCTTCTTCCAAAATTATTCCTTAGAAAAAATAAATAGTGCTAGTTAAAATCAGTCTTCCGCTGTCTGAAAGCCGAATGACGCGATCTCGCCCTTGCCCTGCCTCACCAATACCGGCACCGCGTGTGCGAGGTCGATGACGGTGGTCATCTCGTTACCGCATGAGCCGGCATCAAGAATCAAATCCACCTGGTGTTCAAGCCGCTGGCGCATTTCGTGCGCGTCATTGAGCGGCGCATCGTCGCCGGGCAAAATCAAGGTGGAACTCAATAATGGCTCGTTCAATTCTTCGAGCAGCGCATGGGCCACCGGATGCTGCGGCACACGTAAACCAATCGTGCTGCGCTTGGGGTTGAGCAGGCGCTTGGGCACGTCGCTGGTGGCCTGCAAAATAAACGTGTAACTGCCCGGCGTATGCGCCTTGAGCAAACGGTATTGCGCATTATCAACGCGGGCAAATTTGCCTATTTCAGAAAGATCGCGGCACACCAGCGTGAAGTGATGATGTTCATCCACATCGCGGATTTTGCGAATGCGCTCCATCGCCGCCTTGTCGCCGATGTGACAACCGAGGGCGTAACAGGAGTCAGTGGGATAGACGATGATACCGCCCTTGCGGATGATTTCTACCGCGCTACGGATCAACCGTTGTTGCGGATTAACAGGATGAATTTCAAAATATTGGGACATGATTTTTTATTTATTTTAATTTACAAAAGAGGATGCGCATCCCACACCGCCCGCAAATGAGCCGGCAAATTAGGCAGCCTGCCCGGCTCGGTATAACTCTCGCCCGGCCCGTGATAATCGGAGCCGCGCGAGGCGGCGAGGCCGAATTCAACCGACAACGCACCGTATTGTCCCGCCTGGTCTTTGGTATGGTTACTGGTCACCACTTCAATCGCGCCGCCGCCGAGCGATTTGAATTCTGTCAGCAGACGACGCATGGCGGCGTTGGAAATATCGTAACGGCCCGGATGGGCGACAACAGCGATGCCGCCTGATGTAATGATCCATGATACTGCGTCAGCCAACGTGGCCCACTGGTGCGGCACGAAACCCGGCTTGCCTTTGATCAGATATTTTTTGAACGCGGATTTCACGTCGGTGACATGGCCCTTCTCCGCCATGTAGCGCGCGAAATGCGCGCGGCCGATCATGTCTTTGTTATTCACATACCCATAAGCGCCTTCCAATGTATCGGGAATGCCGACCCGCGCCAAATCGGCTGCCATAAGTTTGGCGCGCTCGTGGCGGCCAAAACGAATTGTATGCAAGCCTTCCAGCAGCGCCTGGTTTTGCGGATCAATGCCGAGGCCGACGATGTGCAGTGTAGTTTTCTCCCATGACACGGAAATTTCTACGCCATCAATAAAACGGATACCTACTTCCATTGCAGCGGCGCGCGCTTCAATCAAGCCGCCGGTGTTATCGTGGTCCGTCAGCGCCAAAACCTCAACGCCTGCTTCCGCCGCGCGCTTCACCACCACAGCGGGTGCGAGCAGTCCGTCGGAGATGTTGGAGTGGCAATGCAGGTCAATATTCAAGTGCGTGAAGTAAAGTTGTGGAACAGGGGGAAATCATAGCAAAATACGGGGTTGCCCGCGCGGCATTCAGCGCAAGCCACCTCTTCGAGCTATAAATTAAGTGATTGAAATCAAGCCGATAGATTTAAGCAATTTACAGAACGACCTGAAAACCGAAGCCACGCGGGATATTCGCAATCGCTTTGATCGCCTCGTGTCGCCAGTACGCGAGGCTTACGCGCAGAAAATGAATGGCGATAAAGCCGAACATGCCCCGCCGAATTTGATCAAAACCGTGTACGAAATTTTTGATATTTTCGAAAAGCTCGACAAGCAATACGGTAGTGAAGGCCCGCTACCGCTGGAAGATGCGAGCGAAGTGGCCGACCATTGCATCCGCTATCTGGCCGAGTTGGGCAACTGGTTGCCACGCTTGTCGTTAGGAAAATATCAGGGCGATCTCGATTACACCATGGTTGGTGTGGCGCTGTGGGCCGTGCGCCACGAATGCGACATCGGCGTGCCCGAGCCGATTGTGAATGCGCTGGCCATTCGTGCTAACGATGCAGGCAGCAAGGAAGAACTCGCGGCCGTCTATGGCATTCAACAAGGCGTGCTCAAACATATGGCGCCGCGCTTTCAGCATGACCTTGAAAAATCCAATCCGCAACGGCCGTGGCGCATTTTAAATTTGAATTTCGCCATCGTCGCCATCCGCTCGCAGGACATGCGCATGATGTCTTACGCATTCAAAACCCTCGGCGATCATCTGCCGGAAGAATGCGCCGGTTTTTTTGAAGAAGCGATTCGCCTCGCGCAACACCCGGCATTTTCAGACGAAGTAAAAGATATTCTGCTCGGCGAGCAATCGCGCTGGGCTTCTCGCCACTAATTGTAACTATCTGATTATAATGAAAAAATTTCTTTTTGATTTATTTCCTCTAGCGCTTTTTTATGCCGCGTTCGAATTGTTTGATATTTATGTTGCGACCGGCGTCGCCATCGTGGCGACATTCACACAAATCGGCTGGCTGTTGTTACGCAAGAAAGAAATCGGCCCGATGTTGTGGGTGACGCTGGTGATTATTACTGTTTTTGGCGGCGCGACGATTTATTTCCACAACGAAAATTTTATTAAATGGAAACCGACGGTTTTGTATTGGCTGTTCGCCAGCGCGCTGCTCATCGCGCAATATGGATTCAATACCAACATCATGCGCAAATTGATGGGAAAAGAACTGACCTTACCCGACGACGTGTGGAATAAGGTCAATATAAGTTGGGCGATATTTTTTGCCGCATTCGGCGTATTGAATTTATATGTCGCCTACAACTTTTCCACTCAAACGTGGGCCCGCTTCAAAGTGTTTGGCTGGGTTGTGCTGACGATTATTTTCGTCATCGCACAAGGTATCTGGCTACATAAATATTTACCCAATGACGAGTCTAAATAAAATGCTCTACGCCATTATCGCTGAAGACATAGCGAATTCCCTCGACAAACGCAAAAGCGCCGTCGATGCGCACCGCGCGCGCCTCACCGCATTGCAAGCGGAAGGCCGCATGATACTCGCCGGCCCGCATCCGGCCATCGACAGCCCGGATCCCGGAGCTAACGGTTTCAGCGGCTCACTCATCGTGGCCGAATTCGCATCGCTCGATGCGGCGCAGGCGTGGGCCGCTGCCGATCCGTATGTGGCGGCCCGCGTGTATGCCAAAGTGACGGTGAAGCCGTTCAGGAAAGTGTTCCCCGCATGACCGCCACCATCGAACACATGCGCGAAAAATTGGCGGCCTTGTCGCCAACACAATTGGACATCACCGACGATAGCGCGAGCCATGCAGGGCACGCGGGCGCACAATCGGGCGGCGGGCACTTTTACCTGACTATCGTGTCTGATAACTTCGCCGGCTTGCCCACGCTCAAACGCCATCGTCTGGTATATGACGCATTGGGCAGCATGATGCAGCGGGAGATTCACGCTCTCAGCATTAAGGCGTACACTGCCGACGAAATATGAGTTTTGGTTATATTTTTTAGCTTGTCGTCCGCTCAACTTTTTCTTTAACTGAAATTTTTCATTCACTGACCGAAGGAACCACAATGCATTACAAAAAACCCCTGCTGACTATTCTTGCAGCATCACTGTTTGCCTTTTCTGTCTCGGCACGATCTGAAGACGCCGCTGCGCCCAAAGCCGCTGAAAAACCCGCAGCCAAAGCGCCGAATAAAGCCGTCAGCGTCAACGGCGTGCTGATACCCCAGGCGCGCTTCGACTTCGCGGCAAAAATGATCGCGGCACAGGGCCAACCTGAAACGCCCGAAACGCAAACCATGCTGAAAGAAAAATTGATTACGCAGGAAATGCTGGTACAGGAAGCGGTAAAAAAAGGCTTGGACAAAAATGCCGAAGTTGCCATGCAACTCGAAATGGCACGTCAACAAATTCTGGGCAGCGCAGCAGTCAGCGAATTCGTCAAAGCCAATCCGCTGAAAGACGAAGTGCTCAAGGTTGAATACGACAAGATGACGTCAAAAATGGGCGACAAGGAATACCATGCGCGCCATATTCTGGTGGAAAAAGAAGATGTCGCCAAAGCGATTATCGCTGAACTGAACAAGAAGGGTGACTTCGCAAAAATCGCCAAGGCCAAATCCAAAGATACCGGCTCGGCAAAAAATGGTGGCGACCTGGAATGGAATTCACCCAGCCGTTTTGTCAAACCGTTTTCCGATGCCATGATCGCGCTGGAAAAAGGCAAGTTTACGCAAGTGCCGGTGAAATCCGATTTCGGTTACCACATCATCAAACTGGAAGATTCGCGCGAAACGAAAAAGCCCGACTTCAACCAGGTGAAAGAGCAACTGCGGCAACCGGCGCAACGCCAGCAAGTGGAAGCCATGATTGCCGAAATGCGTGCCAAATCCAAAATTGAAGAAAAATAATTTTTGAGAATGCGGGCCAGACAAAACGGGCAGCCATTTGGCTGCCCTTTTTTTTACTTTACGCTCCGCTATTTGACTGTCACTACTGGGCCTTGCCCATATTCTTCACCAAAAACTTTTCAACCCGCGTCCAGAAATCCACTCGGGTTTTTAGCAGCGCCCAGCCGTGCCCTTCTGACGGATATTCAATCCATTCGACATTGGCGTTGTTTTGTTTAACGGCATCGCGGAACATGGTGCCGTGAACAATCGGTACTCTGCGGTCTGATCCGCCATAGGCCAGCAATAATGGTTGCTTGATTTTGGCCGCGTTCTCCAGCGGCGACGTGGCTTTTAATTGGGCGCTGTCTTTCTCCCTGTCGCCCACCAAAACCGGCATGCCATAACGTTGCCATTCATCAGAAAAATCACTCCAGCCAACGGTGTACATCAAATCAATATCGGTGACGCCCACCCAATTGACACCGCAGCGGAACAGTTCAGGCTCTTTGACCAAACCCATCAGCGTCGCATAGCCGCCGTAACTGGCACCAGCCAAACAAATACGTTTCGGATCGGCGATGCCTTGTGCGATGGCCCACTTCGCGCCGTCGGTAATATCATCCTGCATCGACAATCCCCACTGCTTCCAGCCGGCCTTGAAATGCTTAAAGCCAAATCCCGTGCTGCCTCTAAATTCTGGCTCTAATACGGCATATCCGCGCGATGCGAGAAATTGTGCATCGGCATTCCAGCCCCAGGAACCGCCGCGCAGATACGGCCCACCATGAACCAAAACGATCAAAGGCAAATTCTTTTTCGCCTCGCCTTTAGGCCGCGTGAGATAAGCGGGGATCTCCAACCCGTCGCGCGCCTTGTAGCGAACAAAATCCTTGATTGCCATTTTTTTCGCATCAATCCAAGGTCTCGATTGACTGAGCAATTCAATGTTGCCCGACTCGCGGTTATACAAATAGTAGGTTCTGGGTTGCACGTCAGAAACAGCTTCCACCAGCAAGTGCGGTGTCTCCGAACGCCGGCCTCTGGAAATGCGATTGGAAGTCGCGGGCAAAAGCGCATCCACTTTCTTTTGCACCTTACCCATTTCAGCGTCTAACCACGCAGAAGAAGGCGCGTCGGTTTGAAAATGCACGCCCAATACTTTTTTGGAAACATTATCAGCAACAAAGCTGCCGTTAAAATCAAATGACCCCAAAGACACAATAGGCTCGCCCTCAATGCTGTTTTTTGCCAAGTCGTATTTATAGATGGCAGAAATATCACTTTTTTCTCTGGCGCTTACATAAAAGCTGCCGTCCGGCCCAAAGTAATACGGGCTAAAACCTTTGCCCGTATACATATCAAACTCGCCCAGTTTGCGCCACTCATCGGAGGCAGGATCACGGTAATGGATCATTTCAATCCCGTCAGCCCACGCTATTGCAATTCTTGGCACATTATTCTGGTCAATCAACCAGGCCTTGGTGTTTTTGGGCGCCCCAATATCAACAGGTTTTGCTTTGCCGGTTTTGGTATTTAATTTGAGCAGGTTCACCCACTTAAAATTATTACGTTCATCTCCTGCCGGCTGCGTGACAAATATTTCGTCCGATTGCTGATTGCGCTCCACATCAAACAAAAATGTATTCCAGGGCAAAGCCTCCAATACTTTTCGTTCCTGAACCAATTGCACAGAGCGCTGCACCAGCGTTCTGGGTTCCGAACCATCGCGATTCACCGCATATAGCCCCGGCCCCATGGTTACGTCATTCTGTGCGACACGGCGATCAATCAAGTCATACACAATTCGATCGTCATTTACCCACCTGAAATGATTGACATCTGCGTCATCAAATCCGCCGATTACTTTTGGCTCTCTTTTTTCAAGATCAAATGTGGCCAGCTTGACGCGCCCGTCTTTGACGGCCAGCAACATCGCGACATGACGGCCATTAGGCGAAAGCGTGGGGGCGTTAAAAACCGGATCTTTAAAAAAATCTTCAACCGGCAGCAAGCCCGTCTCTGCTGCTAGCGCTGGCGCGGTGCTGAATATAAAAAAAACGGCGGCAAGAAATTTCTGCGTGATCCGGAACAGTGCGGCTCTGGACATCATGTAGCCCCCTTAATTTTTGCGGCTGATATATTGATCGACCACCTGCTCCAACAACGCCAGCGGCATCGCCCCATCAGCGAGAATGGCATTGTGAAATTGCCTGATGTCGAATTTTACACCCAGTGTCTTCCGCGCTTTTTCACGTAGCGCGAGAATTTTTAGTTGCCCGATTTTGTAGCCGCAAGCCTGGCCCGGCCAAACCATGTAGCGTTCAATTTCTACTATCGTATCGCTGGTTGGCGGTGATTGGCCGTCGCTCATATACTCGATGGCTTGCTCCCGCGTCCAGCGTTTGTAATGCATACCCGTGTCGACCACCAGCCGCTTGGCCCGAAACAATTCGCCATCGAGCCGACCCAGATTTCCATGGGGGTCGTCGCGATAGACGCCCGCCTCCCACGCCAGCCTTTCGCCATAAAGCGCCCAGCCTTCGGTGTAGGCCGTTGTGAAATAGTGTTTGCGAAACGAGGGTACTTTCAATTGCTGCGCGATGGCAATTTGAAAATGATGGCCGGGTACCGCTTCGTGATAAGCCAGCGTCTTCATGCCATATTTTTCTACGTCGTTCATATCCACCAGGTTGCGATAAAACACACCGGGACGCGAACCATCCATCGACGGGCTATCGTAATAGGCGCCGGGCGAAGATTGTTCTGCATGGGCGGGCACGGGGCGCACTTCCACCTTGGCTGACGGCCGCAAGTCGAACGAGGGCGCAATCGTGACTTCGATATCATCGATAATTTTTTGATAGTCGGCCAATACTTGCTGCTTGGTTTTGTCGCTGGCATCCGGGTATTTCTGGCGCGGATCGGCGGCCATTCTGGCCAAATCCTGCCCAACGGTATGGCCGTTGTAACCGAGACTGTCGAGTAGGGTGCGCATTTCGCTTTTGATGCGCGCCACCTCTGCCAAACCAAGCTGATGCACTGCTTCCGGCGTTAAATCGGTCGTCGTGTTTTGGCGCAGCATATGCGCGTAATAGGCATCGCCACTCGGCAGCGACCATACGCCGTTATTTGCAACGGCTTTGGGCAGCAACGTTTCGTAATAGTGGATGAGTTTTTGGTAAGCGGGATAAACATACTGAGCTACCGATGCGGACGCTTTAGCCTGCCATAATTCTTTTTCTGTCGGGCCAATATTCAACTTTTTTACCTGCTTGAAAAAATTTCCCGCAAGCGGGTTGTCATCTACCGGCTGCGCGATAAATTTTTTCATCGCGGCAATCGGCTTTTCCACCGCGAAACGCGGAGGGATGATGCCGCGCTTCTCCCGCTCCTTCAACGCGGCCAGAACTTCTTCGACACGAGCAGGAAACTGTTGCAGCCGCGCCAGATAACTTCGCGCATCATTTTCATTTTTAAGCTGATGCACATTCAACATCAGATTGGGAAAATCGTTATGAATGCCATCAAGCTGAGTCAATACATAATGATGATAAAAAAACGGCTCGCCGGATAAATTTTCCGTAAGTTTCTGTTCAAGCACATCGTAAGAAAGTTTTTGTTCCGCGCTTAAACTTGCGCGATCAAATTTTTTTAGCCCGGCTAAATGACGCCGCGCAAGCTCCGTGTCCTGATGCTCAAATTCATCGGATCGATTATTTAATTTTGAATCTGCACCTGCATCGTATTGCGCCTGCAAACCCAGACTGCTGATGAACTCGGGCCGGCGCACCGTGTTGTCGCGAAACACCTGCTCAAAAAATGCATCGATATTTTTCGGCGCATCGAAATTTGCAGTCGGATGAGTTGCGCAAGCGGATAAGCACAGCGACAAGAAAATAATGGCGAAGTAAAATATTTTTTTATTACGCATGTTTTCTCGTGTATAAAATATGTAAAATATTGTTTATAATCAAATAGTTATAGAAATATTCATTCGCGCGTCTTTCAGCATCAATGGCTTCGCGGGCTGAATAAAATAATGGCCATGCCCAACAACAAAACGCCCGCGCCCACTATATCCCAAAGGCTTGGTTTGATTCCATCGACTGCCCACAACCACGCCAACGCAACGGCTACATATACGCCGCCGTATGCCGCATACACACGCCCCGCCGCGAACGGATGCAAACTCAGCAACCACACAAACAGCACAAGGCTTAACGCTGCCGGTAACAAAACCCAGACTGGCGCAGAATGTTTCAACCAAAGCAAAGGCAAATAACAGCCGACGATTTCCGCAACGGCAGTTATGGCAAACAGCGCGAAGATTTTTATTTCAGGCATGTGGCTGCTTATTTCTGAACCGCTTGTGGTTCCATATAAACCAATTCCCAAATATGGCCGTCCACATCTTGAAACCCGTGGGCGTACATGAAGCCGTGGTCTTGCGGCTGGTTATACGTGGTGCCGCCGGCTGCGACGGCCTTGCTCACCATGGCATCTACCTGTGCGCGGTTTTCGCACGACAAACACACTATCACTTCCGTGTATTTCGTCGCGTCGCAGATTTGTCTGGGCGTAAAAATTTTAAACTTTTCATGCGTCAGCAGCATCACATAAATGTCTTCGCTAATAATCATGCAGGTGGCCGTGTCGTCGGTGAACTGCGGATTGAAGCTGTAACCTAGATGGCTGAAAAACGCGATGGTACGCTTTAAGTCTTTGACGGGCAGGTTCACGAATATTTTGGTTGCCATGATTATTTTCTCATCCATATCCAGTTGGCTGGGCAAGCATACCGCGCCCATCAAAATTTCCGCACCGCGTAAGGTCAGGCGGGTAAACTACGACTAATATTTTATTCGCTAAAATACAAGGAATCCCATGAGCGCGCAATCCAACCATGCCACTACCCGTGATGTTTACAAGGAAGCCGCGCTCAACCCGCAACAGGGTCTGTGCTGCACCACCACGCCGGTGTGGCAACTGCCGGGGCTGTCGATCCCGACGAAAATGCTGGAGATGAATTACGGCTGCGGCAGCACGGTGAACCCGCGCGATCTGGTCAACAACCCGACGATTTTGTATGTGGGCGTGGGCGGCGGCATGGAGTTGTTGCAATTCTCGTATTTTAGCCGCAGAGCAGGCGGTGTCATCGGCCTCGACGTGGTGGATGAAATGATCAGCGCTTGCGGAGAAAATTTACGCGAAGCCCAATTGCAAAACCCGTGGTTCAAATCGGGCTTTGTCGATTTGCGCAAAGGCGATGCGCTGAATTTACCGATTGAAAATGCATCGGTCGATGTCGCCGCGCAAAATTGTTTGTTCAATATTTTTCACGACGACGATCTGAAACGCGCCTTAGCTGAAATGTATCGCGTGCTCAAACCCAATGGCCGACTGATCTTGTCTGACCCCGTGTGCGAAACCGCGATGCCGGGCAACTTGAAAGCCGACGAACGCTTGCGCGCACTCTGCCTCACCGGCGCCATACCGTTGGCCGATTACATCAAGCGCCTGACTGATGCAGGTTTCGGCACCATCGAAGTCCGCGCCAAACGCCCGTATCGTTTGCTCTCGCCAAGACATTACGCCACAGACAAAATGATTGTCATCGAAAGCGTAGAAATCTGCGCCATCAAAGACCCCATGCCCGCCGATGGCCCTTGCGTCTTCACCGGCAAAACCGCGATCTATTATGGCAACGATGAAAATTTCGACGATGGCAAAGGCCACAACCTCACACAAAACCAACCCCTGGCCGTCTGCGACAAAACCGCCGCCGCCCTCAACAAATTGGGCCGCGACGATATTTATATGTCAGGCTCGACGTATTTTTATGACGGGGGCGGGTGTTGTTGAGATTTTTTTGATGTCTTGCCTACGATAATACGACACCCGTAGCGTGCGCTGTGCGCACGATCACCCTGCTTCTCCATAAGCCGCACGCGCTGAGTGACGATGTTGCTGACGGTGGTGGATCAGCTTGTGCTTGTGGACCAGCTTGCTATTCAACTCTTCGTCATTCCCGCGAAGGCGGGAATCCAGTGGCTTAATTTGATGCGCTGGATTCCCGCCTTCGCGGGAATGACGGTTTGGGTTTTGTATGGTGAACAGTTTAGTTTAGTAGGGTGGGCACTGCCCACCATAACGCGTCATAAGTATCGCTGCGGTGGACAGTGCCCACCCTACTTAACAGCAAGAATTGGGGAACAAATGTCGACGCTTACCTGCCATAAAATACAGACCTCAGAAAATCAAAAGTAAAAAATCATCCCACAAACTTCCTCGCATTCCTAAACATCCTCATCCACGGCCCATCTTCCGGCCAATCGGCCGGATGCCATGAATTCGTTACGCTGCGGAACACACGCTCCGGGTGCGGCATGAGGATGGTGAAGCGGCCATCGCGGTTGGTGATGCACGCGAGGCCCTGCGGCGAGCCGTTGGGGTTGAGCGGATAGCGTTCGGTGACTTTGCCGTTGTGGTCGATGTAACGCCACGCGACATAGGCTTGCGCAGTGTCGGATTGTTCGCGTGAAGAATATTCCGCCTGGCCTTCGCCGTGGGCGGTGACGACGGGGAGTTGGCTGCCTTCCATGCCGCTGAAAAATAGCGACGGCGATTTTTGTATTTCGACCATCACGGCGCGGGCTTCGAATTGTTCGGATTTATTTCTTGCAAAGTGTGGCCAGTATTCGGCATCGGGGATAATAGATTTCAAGTTGCTCATCATCTGGCAGCCGTTACACACGCCGAGCGCGAAGGAATCGCCGCGTTTGAAAAACGCCTCGAATTCATCGCGCGCGCGCGGGTTGAACAAAATGGATTTAGCCCAGCCCTCACCCGCACCCAACACGTCGCCGTAGGAAAATCCGCCACAGGCGGCGAAGGCCTGAAAATCTTTGAGTGAAACGCGGCCAGAAATAATGTCGCTCATATGCACGTCATGCGCGGAGAAACCGGCGCGGTCGAAGGCCGCCGCCATTTCCAGTTGGCCATTAACGCCCTGCTCGCGCAGGATGGCGATGCGTGGCTTTGCTCCCTTGTTGATGAACGGCGCGGCAACATTCCCGTTCATATCAAACGTTAACTTTACAAAAAGCCCCGTATCGTTTTTATCAAGAATGCGGTCGTATTCCTGCTGCGCGCATTCGGGATTGTCGCGCAGCAGTTGCATGCGATAAGTCGTTTCGCTCCAGGCCCGCTGCAAATCGACGCGCTTCTCGGCGAGCAAGGGTTTCATGCTGCGCACGAGTTTTAATTCGTCGCTGCTGTTGAGTGTGCCGATGATGATTGATTCTTTTGATAAACCCAGTTTGCGTAATTGCTCCATCACGCGCTCACGGTCTGCGCGACGAATTTGCACCACGGCGCCCAACTCTTCGTTGAACAGCGCGCCGAAGAGTTTATCCATGAAGCGGCCCTTGATCATGTCGGGCTGGGTTTCGCTTTCATAAACATCGGAGGTCATTTCGTCGAAACATAACGCATCGAGGTTTAATGTCACGCCAACATGCGCGGCGAACATCATTTCGCACACGCTGGCGAATAAGCCGCCATCAGAGCGGTCATGATAGGCGAGCAATAGTCCGTCTTGATCGAGTTGTTGAATCACGGTGTAGAAATTTTTCAGCTTGGCGGCGTCATCGACATCGGGCGCGACATTGCCGGTTTGTTTATACACTTGTGCCAATGCGGAACCGCCGAGGCGGTTTTTGCCTGCGCCTAAATCAATCAACAACAATTCCGTGTCGCCTGCATCGGTGCGTAACTGCGGCGTGAGCGTTTTGCGTGCGTCTTGCACGGGCGCGAAGGCGCTGATGATGAGCGATAGCGGCGCGGTGACAGATTTATTTTCTGTTCCGTCCTGCCATGCGGTCCGCATCGACAGCGAATCTTTGCCGACGGGAATGCTGATGCCCAACGCGGGGCAGAGTTCCATGCCGATAGCTTTGACGGTGTCGAACAGCGCGGCGTCTTCGCCCGGCGCGCTGGCGGCAGCCATCCAGTTGGCGGAGAGTTTGATGTTGCCGATGTCGCCGATATTGGCAGCGGCGATATTGGTGATCGCTTCGCCCACGGCCATGCGGCCCGAGGCGGGCGCGTTGATGATAGCGATGGGTGTGCGTTCGCCCATCGCCATGGCTTCGCCTTGGTAGGTGTCATAGGCCATCGTGGTGACAGCCACGTCAGCGACGGGCACTTGCCACGGGCCGACCATTTGGTCGCGCGCGGTCATGCCGCCAACGCTGCGATCGCCGATGCTGATCAAAAATGTTTTGTCGGCCACGGCCGGCAAACGTAACACGCGATAGGCGGCATCTTTCAAATCAAGTTCGTGCACATCGAACGCGTAAAGTTTTTGCGTCACGTGTTTTACATCGCGCAACATTTTTGGTGGCTTGCCGAGCAACACATCCAGCGGCATATCAACAGGATGGTTGTTGAAATGTTTGTCGCTAAGTTTCAGTTGATGCTCGATGGTAGCGCTTCCAACAACCGCAAACGGGCAACGCTCTTTATCACATAACTCTTTGAATATATTCAATTTTTTAGCAGGTATCGCGAGCGTATAACGCTCCTGCGATTCGTTGCTCCAGATTTGCATCGGGCTCATGCCGCGCTCTTCAATTTGAATCGCACGCAAATCGAAATGCGCGCCGACGCCGCCGCCATGCGCGAGTTCCGGAAACGCATTCGACAATCCGCCCGCGCCGACATCGTGAATCGACAAAATTGGATTGTCGTCGCCCATGCGCCAGCAGGCGTCAATCACTTCCTGACAGCGGCGTTGCATTTCGGCATTGGCACGCTGCACGGAATCGAAGTCGAGATTCTCCGCATTGCTGCCGCTGGCCATGCTCGACGCCGCGCCGCCGCCGAGGCCTATCAACATGCCGGGGCCGCCCAGTTGAATGAATAAATCGCCTGGCGACAACATTTTTTTATGCGCATGTTTTGCCGCGATGTTGCCAAGACCGCCCGCGATCATGATGGGTTTGTGATAGCCCTTCATTTCGCCATGGGCCATTTCTTCATAGGTGCGGAAGTAGCCGCATAAATTGGGCCGGCCGAATTCGTTGTTGAATGCCGCGCCACCGATGGGGCCCTCGATCATGATTTGCAGCGCGGTGGCGATGCGTTCTGGTTTGCCGTAGGCGTGAGGCGTGAGGCGTGAGGCGTGAGGCGTGGCGGCGTTTTCGGCTTTGCCGTATTGTTCCCAAGGTTGAACGAAATTAGGAATGTTCAAATTGGAGACGGAAAATCCGGTGAGTCCTGCTTTCGGTTTAGCACCCGTGCCGGTCGCGCCCTCATCGCGGATTTCGCCGCCGCTGCCGGTGCCGGCACCGGGGTGCGGCGCAATGGCGGTGGGATGATTGTGCGTCTCGACTTTCATCAGAATGTGCGTGAGGTCGGTTGAGTGGCCGTACTCGCCGCTAGGTCTTGGGTAAAAGCGTTGGGTCTCGAAGCCTTCGATGACGGACGAGTTATCAGAATATGCAACAACCGTGCCTTGCGGATGCAGCTTGTGTGTGTTGCGGATCATGCCAAACAAGGAAATTTCCTGCGCCTTGCCGTCGATGACCCAATCGGCGTTGAAAATTTTGTGGCGGCAATGTTCCGAGTTGGCCTGCGCGAACATCATTAATTCCACATCGGTGGGATTGCGTTTGAGCTTGCTGAAATTGTCGAACAGGTAATCGATTTCATCTGCTGAGAGTGCGAGGCCAAGGTTTTTGTTGGCTTGCTCAAGCGCGGATTTTCCGCCGCCGAGAATATCAACCGTGGCCAGCGGCGCGGGTTCGACGTGGTGAAATAATTTGTCCGCTTCGGTTAAGTCGCCGACGACAACTTCGGTCATACGGTCGTGAATCAGCGGCAGCAACGAATTTTTTTCTAGTGCGGTGAGCGGTGTGCCGTCTTTTTTGCTTAAGCGATAAGCCACACCGCGCTCGATGCGATTGACGATTTCCAGCCCGCAATGATGGGCGATGTCGCTGGCTTTACTCGACCACGGCGAGATGGTGCCGAAGCGCGGTAGCACCAGAAACAATTCTCCCTTTGCTTCGGCCGCTTCGTGCCCGTAAGTAAGCATTTTCTCCAGAACATTTTTTTCGTCATCGTTCAACGCGCGCGCTGTTTCGGCGAAATGCCAGTAGCGGGCATGGATCGACTGAATGGCGGGGACTGTCTGGACGAGGGACTGCTGGAGTTTGTGAATACGAAAACTGGAGAGTGCGGCGGGGCCGGCTAAGCGCAGAACGGAGGGCATGATTATTCATGAAGTGCGAAAGCCGAATTATACCCGCATCGTTGCATCTGACACAAAGCCGCTTGCAAACCTGCGTATTGCCCCGTTGATGGACATTGATTATTCGAAATAATTCCCTTGTTGTAATTATGCAAATGAATCGTGAATATTGATGTTATACGGGGTCTGAGGCTTCACATGCGCAAAGTAACTGGCATAGACTTTCCCCGCGAAATGTCGATACAGCCGTATCGCATTCCCAGTTTAATTAACCAGAACGAAAGGAAAAACCATGAAGCATTCCTCAATCGCACTCGCCACTTTGGCGGCTTTGACTATGACCAACGCGTTTGCCGACCCTATCCCCGCCGACGGCCAATGGCGCGGTAACGTGGGCGGCGGCTTGACCGTGAGCTCCGGCAACAGCAAAACAACGAACCTCAACCTTGCCGCCGACGCCGTGCAAGCCACCGCCGATGGCAAGTTGAGCCTGTATCTGAACGCGCTGCGCGGTGAAGACAAAGCGGCCAACACCATCAGTGCCGATGCGCAGCACGCTGGCGCCCGTTACGATTACAACCTGGGCCCACAATATTATGCTTTTGGCGCGCTGGATTTGGATCGTGACACGCTTCAGAGATTGAATTTGCGCTCGGTATTGGGTGGCGGCTTGGGCTACCACGTTTTGAAAACGGCTGACACGACCTTCGATGTGTTCGGCGGCCTGGCTTTCAACCGTGAAAATTACAAGGACCCGCTGGGCACAAAAAACTCCACCGAGTTGCTGTTGGGCGAAGAGTCCACACACAAGTTATCGGACGCAGCCAGTTTTAAGCAGCGCCTCACGCTTTATCCGAACTTGAAAGATTCGGGTCAATATCGCGCGGTATTTGATGCGGGCCTCTCCACTGCAATTGCGGGCGGCCTCAACCTGAATGTAGGTTTAAGCGACCGTTATAACAGCCAAGCTTCGAAAGTAGTCGCCGGTCTTAAAAATAATGACCTGGTATTTTTTACCAATGTCAGCATGAAGTTCGGCGCACTGGCCAAGTAATTTGATTGTGATGGTAGATTGTGAAAACGCCCGCTGCATGCAGCGGGCGTTTTTATTTGGCCGGTTTGCTGCCGTCATTTTTCCACCGCAGCTTCACACGCAAATCCCGATACATTTCCGTGTCGAGCATGTCAGGTAAAATAATAACGTGGCGGGTGAAAGGTTTGTCGGGAATGCGGTAAGCAATCGAAGTCAGATAGGTCGTCACAAAACTGCCGGGCTGAATTTCCGCGCCAACCCAATCGCCGGAACGGAATTGGATTTCCACACTATCATCAGGCATCCATTTTAATGCCACAACAGATTGTTTAAACGCGAGGCGCGCATCGTGCAGCGTATAAAAAACAAAACTTGCGACGATCAAGCACGTCAAACCCCCGTGCCAAAGAAACGATGCGGGGATTATCCACACCACACACAACGTGAGTAAATGGATAATAATCAGCAACCGGAGCAACCGGCGCGAGGGCAAAAGGTTTATAATAGGCAATTGATTTTATTCAGTTTTTTTGATATTTTTTAAGCGGCTTCCGGTGAAGTTGCACGCAACCTACGGACATATTATGCAACACGATTGGTTACAATATCTTGAAACGAATAACGCAGTGATTGAGAACGGCGCAGTATCGCATTTCGGCGAAATGCAAAAAGAAATCGCCGTCGCCGATAACGGCAATGTGATGGCTGATCTTTCTCACTTTGCGCTGATTCGGTTCAGCGGTGAAGACGCGCAAAAATTTTTGCACGGGCAGCTTTCCAACAATGTGGAAAAACTCGATACCGCTCACGCGCAATACACGAGCTATAACTCGCCCAAGGGCCGCATGATGGCATCCATGCTGTTATGGCAGGACGCACAAGGCTACGTGATGATGCTGCCCGCCGCATTGCGCGAAGCGATACAAAAGCGCCTCACGATGTTTGTGATGCGCTCGAAAGTGAAAGTCAGCGATGCCTCGGATGAGCTTGTGCGCATCGGCATTGCGGGGAGACAGGCGGCTGAAATGATTGTTGGTGCTGGGCTTGCGCTTCCCCAGGATTCGATGGGCGTGACCGTATCCGCACATGGCAGCGCCATCAGATTAAACGCTGACCGTTTTCTGCTGCTGATAAAAAGCGATGCGCCTGCTTTGTGGCAACAACTCAGCACCCGCTGCACACCCGTGGGCGCGCCTGCCTGGGGCCTGCTCGACATCCGCGCCGGCATTCCGTGGATTACCCCCGCCACGCAGGAACATTTCGTGGCGCAAATGACGAATTATGAATTGATCGGCGGCGTCGATTTCAAAAAAGGCTGCTACCCCGGCCAGGAAATTGTGGCGCGCACGCAATATCTGGGCAAATTGAAACGCCGCATGTATCACGTTCACGCTGAAAATCTTGCCGACCTGAAAGCAGGCGACGAAATATTCAGCGCCGACTTTGAAGCACAAGCCAGTGGCATGGTCGTGAATGCTGCGCCCTCGCCGCACGGGGGCGTTGAAGCGCTGGCAGTGATTCAAATCGACAGCGCCGCATCGCAAACCCTGCACGCAATAACACCCGATGGGCCTACACTGAAACTTTTGCCTCTGCCCTATGCCATTCCTTAACTGGAGAACTTCATGAGCACGTCATACTTTATCCAATACCCGGTAAAAGGCGAACAAGCATCGATGATTGAAGCGCGCCTGCGCGGCATCCACTCGACGCTGCTGTTACAACTCGGCGTGAAGGCGCGGCTGATGAAAAATGTGGATCATCCGCTGCACTGGCTCGAAGTGTACGAAAATATTGTCGGCATGAGCGCGTTTGAAAAAATGCTGGACCATGAATTTTCGAAAAACGGTTTGTACGACTTAATCGGGCGCGATACACGCAAAATCGCGCGCTTCCATTTTTGATTTACGCAGCATGTTTTAATCGCATCATCTGATGGGGAATCTCCGCGTCCAGATAAATCTCTCCTTCGGCAACAAACCCTAGTGTATGGTAGAACGACATCGCGCCGAGTTGCGCGCTCAATAAAGTGTGTTGTGCGCCTCTTAATTTATTCAATACAATCAATGAGTTAACTAATTCTTTTCCTACACCCTTACGTCGCCAATTTTTCAATACGGCAATACGGCCAATATGGCCATTGGGCAACAAGCGCGCGGTGCCGATGGCGCAGCCTTGCGCATCCAACGCAACGGCGTGAACGCACGCGGCATCCAGGTCGTCCCATTCCAGATGCGGGGGAATGTTTTGCTCCTCGATGAATACCATGCGCCGCACGTCGCTCAATGGCGTGGCTTCGGTTTGCCAATCGGCCAGGCGCACGGTGAAACTATCTGTATCGGAATGGTTCCTAGCGTCATTGTTCATGCTGTCATGATACAAGATTGGCGGGCGGCACCTAATGTCCGCATGGCGAATTATTTGGATTGCCCTCAATCGCCATATGCATATTTTGCTGGTCAGCCAAAAAAAATTGGCCTAAGCTGTTTTGCATTCCCCATTCAACAAGAGGTAAATTTATGGGAGGCTTCTCGTGGCTGCCTAAAGACGACCCGAAGCAGGCAATTCGTATCGGCCGCGTAATGCTGGCATTCGGCTACTCTTTTCTTTATCTCATTACACTTTCGCTTTGTCTATGGCAGGGCATAATCCCCAGAACGATCCTTATGCATGCCACGATTGTGGTGCTATTGCTCATTTCAATTTTCTATCTGGTGTTCCGGCTCGGATTCAATAAAAAATTCCGCGATCCCAGCCTCACCACAGCGCAGTTGCTCACTTCCATTTTCACCATGCTGTATGTCGTTTATTTCGCGCCGGAAACGCGTCAAGTGTTTGTCGTGTTCCTGCTGATCTCCATCATGTTCGGCATGTTGCGCCTGTCCACGCGCGATTTACTCTTGCTCGGCGGCATTACCCTGCTGGGCTATCTGGGTGTCACGCTTTACCGCTTTAGCGACGACAATAACCTGGTTGCCCTGCGCGCCGATTTGCTGCAATGGTTTGTGTTGGCCATCACGCTGCCGTCGTTTATTTTGATGGGCGCGCGCGTGCGTAAATTACGTACGCAACTGCGAGAAGCGAGCTTCAAACTGGAAGGCACCGAAGACCTCGCGCGGCGCGATGAATTGACGGGTGCGTACAACCGCCGTTACCTCAATGCCGCCTTGCATAACGAAAAGGTGCGTTGCGACCAGGCTAACGGCACGTTTTGCATAGCCATCATTGACATCGATTTGTTCAAAAACGTGAATGACAGCATCGGGCATCTGGCGGGCGACGATGTTTTGCAGACGTTTGCCCAGCATATGCAGCAGGAACTACGCCATGCCGATATTTTCGGCCGTTACGGCGGGGAAGAATTTATCCAGATATTGCCCGACACATCGCTGGAAGGCGCGCTGATTCATGCTGAGCGCACACGCAACAGCGTGGAAAAAATCCGCTTCCCGCAATTCGGCAAGGATTTCGGCATCACCATCTCTATCGGCGTGGCTCAATACGAAAAGGGTGAATCAATCTTGCATACTTTTGCACGCGCCGATGAGGCGCTGTATCAGGCCAAAGCCGGCGGCCGCAATCGCGTGGCGTGGCAAAAATTTGCCGGTGGCAAAACTTCGCTGCGACTGGTGGGTGATAATGTAGGCAAGCCTACAGGCCGGCAAACGACTTTCTAAGGTGTGCGCGAGCCGTCAATTGCACACCAGCGGCAACGACAGCGCCTGTAGCATTTCACCGCTGCTGCGATTTTGGACAAACATCGCCACGCCCATATTTTTGCTTTTCCATTCCGGCTTGAGCGATAGTTTGCGCTCGGCATCCAACTTGCCTTCGTTATCCAGCGCCAACGGCCCAACCCACTCGCGCACGACATAATCGTGGTCGAGTTTTACGCCGCTGTTCTCGCCCGCCTTGACGTTACTGCTCAAGCGATTTTCAAACAGGGCGAGATAGGCGACACTTTGCGTGCGATCTGCCTGGGCTTTCACCATGCCATTTAGCTGTACATCAATCTGACTGGTGGAAGTTTGATTCAACGACAAGGCAAGATCGGCGCGGGCCGGTAATGCATTGATTGCTGCCAGCTCATCATGCAATTTTCCATCGCTGCCGGTGCGCAGGTTTTTTCCGTTTAACACTGTCTGCGGCGTGAACACGCTGCTGCTGTTGTGAATGCTGGCGTATTCACTTTGGCGGCGATAAAACTCGGGCCGCGCGAATTCATCTTTCCAGCCGATGTAATCCCAATACGGTACGTGCAGCGCGAGGGGTACCAGTTTGTCGGATTTGACGTTCAACCCGCTCACCCATTTGTCGGCGGGAGGGCAGGAGCTGCAACCTTCAGATGTATAAAGCTCTAACACAGCCGTCGTTTGCGCACCGCTTTTGGCGCTGCATGTTCCCGCAAAAACCGGCGCGGCTGGTGTCGCAAAAGTTAAAGCGAGTAAAACGCTTGATACAAATAATTTGGCCATGACAACCTCGCGTATGGATAACGCTTGGTCGGCATGGCCGATTATTACTTACAGCTTTGGAAAATTACCAGTTGGTTTCGCGCTCCGCCGTGGCAGAAATTTTATGGATGCTCAAGTCGGCACCTTCGAATTCTTCTTCGGCATCAAGGCGCAAACCAAGAATCTTTTTGAGCAAACCGTACACAAGAAACCCGCCAGCCAATGCGATGCCCACGCCCATCAACGTGCCGATGAGCTGCGATATGAAACTCACGCCGCCCAATCCGCCAAGAGACTTCAAACCGAATATCCCTGCGGCAATGCCGCCCCATGCGCCGCATAAACCGTGCAGTGGCCACACACCGAGCACGTCGTCGATTTTCCATTTATTTTGGGTGAGCGTGAACATATAAACAAACAAGCCCCCCGCGATACCGCCGGTGACCAGTGCGCCGATGGGGTGCATCAAATCCGAGCCTGCGCACACCGCCACCAAACCCGCCAACGGGCCGTTGTGCACAAAGCCCGGATCGTTCTTGCCGACGAACAATGCTACGAGCGTGCCGCCCACCATCGCCATCAGCGAATTCATGGCAACGAGGCCGGAAATTTTATCCAGCGTTTGCGCCGACATCACGTTGAAACCGAACCAGCCGACGGTGAGTATCCATGCACCCAATGCAAGAAACGGAATGCTCGATGGTGGATGCGCGGAGATGCGCCCATCTTTGGTGTAGCGGCCACGGCGCGCGCCGAGCAACAGCACGGCAGCCAAACCGATCCAGCCGCCCATCGCATGCACCACTACCGAACCGGCGAAATCGTGAAACTCTTCAACGAAAGCCGCCTTTAGCCACGCTTGCACGCCGTAGTGCTGGTTCCAGGCGATGCCTTCAAAAAATGGATAGACAAACGCAACGAGTAAAAACGTGGCTGCCAATTGTGGATTAAACTTTGCGCGTTCGGCAATGCCGCCGGAAACAATCGCCGGAATCGCCGCCGCAAAAGTCAGCAGGAAAAAGAATTTGGTCAGTTCGTAGCCGGATTTTGCCGACAGCGCTTCTGCGCTGACAAAAAAGTGCGTGCCGTAAGCGACCGCATAGCCAATAAAAAAGTAGGCGATGGTCGACACACAAAAATCGCAGAGTATTTTTACCAGCGCATTGACCTGATTTTTTCTGCGCACGGTGCCCAGCTCAAGGAACGCGAATCCGGCATGCATGGCCAAAATCATGATCGCACCGAGCAATATAAAAAGTACGTCGCTGCTGGTTTTTAAGGCTTCCATTTTTTCTCCCTGATGATCTGATTATCCGGTTGCTTTATGCAATTTCCGTTCCAAAATAATTAGTGTTGATTTGATTGAATATTTTATTTGCCGCCATTTTTATTCGCACTGTTGATGTGCAAATAAAAAAATGCTGCCCTACTTCAGTGCTGTGCGAGACCCACACCCTAACTATCGGCGAGCACATGTTTGCGCCACCCGGAGTGTCAGTGTTGAATAGAATACGGCGGCGAGTTTGCTTGCCGCCCGCTTGCATTGCGCCGTTTCGGCGCGCAGATAAGGAAGTTGTGACGTAAATAATTCGTAGTAGCGATTTTACAAACGAAAAACAAAAACAACAGAACGCTCAATCGAAGCAAGAAGTTCTTTCCCCCTTGACGGGGGAAGGTCAGGATGGGCTGACGATTGAGCCTGCGTAAATTGAAAATGGAAGCAACAAGCAGAATGGGCAAAGCAATAGCGTGCCATCATGGGTTTTGGTGGGCACGCCCTGTAACCACTCTCGGGCGGCTCTCTTAAAACGCAAAACAAAAAAATCAAAAATGCGGCTTGTCTTTTGCTGTCTGAAAACGCTCCATGCCTTTGATGATTTCGGCTTTCGCTTCTTCGGGCCCGACCCAACCTTGCACCTTGACCCACTTGCCCGCTTCCAAATCTTTATAGTGCTCAAAAAAATGTTGTATCTGCGACAAGCGCCCTTCGGCCAAATCACGCGGGGTTTGAATGTGCCTATATAAATTGCATGATTTATCGATGGGCACCGCCAACAGTTTTTCATCGCTGCCCGCTTCATCCGTCATTTTCAACATGCCTACCGGGCGGCAGCGCACCACCACGCCCATCGCCAGCGGCACGGGCGTAATCACCAGCACGTCCACTGGATCGCCGTCGCCAGATAAGGTTTTCGGAATGTAACCGTAGTTGCACGGGTAATGCATCGCAGTGGACATGAAGCGATCGACAAACATCGCGCCGGTTTCTTTATCAAGCTCGTATTTAATCGGATCGCCATTCATCGGGATTTCGATAATGACATTGAAGTCATTGGGCACATCGCGCCCGGCGGGCACTCGGTCGAGGTTCATGGTTATTTTGCCTGTAGCAGAGAGAAACCACGATTATATCGCATTGCAGCAACTCGCTGAAATCCACGCTTTACTACACTGGGGCATTACTCAACTTCATGCTAACGACTAGCTGGGCGCTTCGCGATTTTTTATGACTTGCTGCAATGATTCAGGCAACGGCATATCCGGATAACGCGCTTTGAATTCCGCGAGACTCTTGTTTGCTTCGGCAATTTTTCCGTCTTTGTACAGAGCTTCGATTTTCGCCAGCCATTGTTGCGGCGACTGTTGCGGCGACTGTTGCGGCGACGCATCGACTTCGTTGGCAGCGGAACCTGCATCTTGTTTAGCCGAGCGGGTGACGCGCGCGGCGGGAGCGGCTGCAGAATCGGCAGGTTTGTCTGCCGTTGCGGGCAGCGCGAGAGCCGGTGCCGGTGCCGGTGCCGGTGCCGGTGCCGGTGCCGGTGCTGGTGCTGGTGCTGGTGCTGGTGCTGGTGCTGGTGCTGATGCGGGGGCGGGGGCAGGGGCAGGGGCAGCCGCGACTACTGTCGTAGCGACACTGGGAGGTGGCGCGTTTGCTCCGGCAGATTCGCGTGATTTTTCGGCGCGCGCCGCCTCAGGAAATGGCAGCGGGGCCGACGCAATAACAGGCGCAGATGCTGGCGCGGGTGCAAGTACCGGTGCAAGTACGGGCGCAGGAACTGCTCGGGAATTGGCCGTCGCATCGGCACTCGCCTTGCTGATTTCCGCGCGTGGTGATGCGCTCGCAATTTCAGCAACGGCGCTTGTGGTCGTTGGCAATTCGATGCTTCTCCGTTTCGATTCCATTTTTGGCGGCGTGTCTGCGTCGGCCGCTTGGTTCGGTTGCGCACTTCCCGTTCGTCCCATTGGTCGCTGTGCAGGTTCGGTGGGGGCAGGAGGCGATTTTGCAGCAGGCAACTCTGGCGCGGATTTGGCGAGCGTGCCCGTGATTTTCGACGCAGCGGTTTTCTCTTTTGGCGCTTCCGTCTTGGTTGTCGATTCCACGCGCAAAGAATCGGCCGGTTGCGACATCGCTGATTGGGATGTGACAGGCGTACTTTTATCTGACACCGTCGCCTTGTCATTGGGCGTAGCAGAACGCTGTTGAGACTGCGCAGACCCACCTTCGTCAATTTGCTTTTCCTTCTCGACCATCATCAGGGTCAACGACGCGCTGACTGCGAGCATCGCGGCTAAAGAAAGCGGCACTTCCCATTTTCGTTTGCCGCTGGCTCCGGCTTTTTGCGGACGGGCGTTCACTTCGCGGCGCGAAGCCGCGAGAATCGCGTCATCCGACGACGGGTTGGGTATTTCATCGGCGAGCTGTTTGTAGGCGTCGGTCAAATGGGATTTGCCGGCGAGATATTCGTCGAGAATTTTGTCTTCGGCCTGGTTGATCTTGATCGGTTTCATACTACCTCCTGCAAGCCTTCGCGCAATTTTTTCAGCGCGTAACGCAAACGGCTTTTTGCGGTTTCGGCATTAGTGCCAGTGGCGGCGGCAATTTCTTCCACACTTAAACCGCTCTCTTCATGCAATACAAACGCTTCGCGCTGGGCTTCGGGTAAATTTTCCAGCAGTCGCAAAAATGCGGCGGCACCTTGCCGTGCAGCGAGTAATCGCTCGGGACTGTGATTATTGTCATCAGCGATGTTGGCTAAGGCGTCGTCGTCATCGTCATCGTGAGAATAGGACAGCGGCACTTGGCGTTGAGTTTCGCGGTAATGGTCAATCAGCCGATTGTGCGCGACGCGATAAAGGTAAGTGGTGAACTTTGCCTGCACAGTATAATTTGCGCGAGCCTTGATGAGATTCATCCACACTTCCTGAAACAATTCATCGGCGATGGCTCGGTCGCGGCACTGGCGCAACAGGTAACGAAACACGCCGCCCTTGTGCCGCGAGTACAAGCGCTCAAACGCGGCAGCGTCGCCATCGCGATAGCGCAACATGAGGTCTTCGTCAGCGTCCGGGGCGGCATCCATTCCCGCAAGTGTAGCGGAGATTTTTGCCGTTGCGAATGTCGCCGGTTGCATGGCCGGCGGTTAAGGCCACCAGCGAAGCGGCGGATCCGGTACAAATGACTGCGGAAACGGATTGGCTGCCAGCGGTTCAACAGGCACCACACCCCGCGCGGCGAGATTGCGATAGCTGTCGTAATAAATCGTAATCACTTCATCGGGTGATGTTGATGCGCGCTCGAAATTCACCAGCCGCATCGAAGATTCTATGTTGCGCCCGTGGCCGGTGCCGAGGCTTTTTTCTTTCATCAGCGGCGCCGAGTCCGGCATCGCGCGTGCGCTCTCACCGGCAGGGGCAGATTGGGTGATGACAGACGGCAATGGAGCGGGTGCAGGTGCCGGTGCATCGGCCGATTTTTGCTCCATTCTTTCCGGCATTGGCGCAGGCGCGCTGTAATTGCGCGGCAGCGCATAGCCGGTGGGCGGCGTATCTTTGCGTCGGAACAACGCGACGCCGATCACACCCACATTATCCGGCCGGCCCGTGCGCGCGGCGTAAGAATCGGACAGCGACGTAAAATAAAACGCCGCCACCTGCTCGGTGCTTTTGCGCCAACCCATGATGTCGTAGCCGTCGCCGGCAGTAAAAATATAGCCGCGTTGATTCCATGACGCGGTTTCACCGCTGAGCACGTTCACGCCATCGACTGATGTGATGGCCAGCAAATCAAGGCCGCTTTGGTTGCGAATTTTTATTTGATATTCGTTACCCGGTTTGCCCGCGACATAATATTTACCTCCATGTTGATAAACCGGCAATACGCGATTTTCGTGGCGGTCGTAAATGGAAATGTCGGTCAGGTTGCCGACAGCATGGGCTGACTGAAAAAAAATTGCGCACAACATCGCGCCGATAAATTGAAACCGTTTCATGATGATCTCCCGTTGTTGAGTGACGTGCTGCACCCAGACTTAAACGACGGAAATATCCCAACGGGTTAATTAAGAGTAATTAAATTATTGTTAATAATCAAATACTTATAAACATATTAATGGATAAGCTGAAATCGCAGATCGGCCATATTTTGACGTGCATGACGGGAAAATGACAACGGCGAAACCCGATGAAAATACTCAAGCGTTGGCGGCGCGCTTTTCTTTTGCGGCTGGTTGGCGTGGTGGTGGCTCCAACATTTCGCGAATAGCGGGCAACAATAAATTCACTGAGCGCTTGCCTTCTTCGATGGCAACGGCGGCACGGTGATAATCCATCAAGCCTAAATGACCGAGTTTTGGCGCGAGCAAAATATCGGCAGGCTCGCCCGCAAGACGCGCGCGTGTGATGCGCACTTGCATGATGTTGATGCTGGTTTCGACCACGCTCACAAACGAGGGCATGCCCGAGTCCTCATCGAGCGGTGGGCTTTTCAGCATGCCGGTGCCGGCCAACACCCAGTTTTTCATTTTGTTGGTAATGGAGCCGGTGAGCTCGAAGCCCTCCGGTTTTTTGGTCAGCGATTCGGTGGGGTCTTCGGTCATTTTCAAATGACGGCCGACCGTATCGGAATTCAGATCGACGGCGATGACAATATCCGCCCCCATGGCCCGCGCCAGCGAAACGGGCACGGGATTCACCAGCCCGCCATCCACCAGCCATACGTCGTCGCGCTTTACCGGACTGAACAGGCCGGGGAACGCGATGGACGCACGCACGGTATCGAGCAAGTTGCCCTCACGCAGCCAGATTTCACGACCCGTTTCCAACTCTGCGGCCACTGCACCGTAGGGCAACCGCAAGGAACTGATGCTCCTGTTTTCCAGACGTGAGCGGAAAAAATCAATCAGTTTGCTGCCCTTGATGATGCCGCCGTTGAAACTCAAATCGAGCATGCTCACCATATGGCGCCAACTCAAACGCAACACCCATTCTTCCAGCCAATCGAGCTCATCCGCCGCGTAAATCGCGCCGACGAGAGCGCCCGCCGACGTGCCGCAGACGAGGTCGGGTTTGATGCCTGCATCTTGCAGCGCGCGGATAACGCCGATGTGGGACCAGCCCCTGGCGGAGCCTCCACCCAAGGCAAGGCCGATTTTAGGTTTGCGTTTCATGACATTCTGCACTCACATCGACACCGGGGCTCACAAGCTGCGCCCGCAAACGGCCCTGCGGATAACAAGTCGCGGCTTATCCACGGGCTGATCCCCCGCCCTGAGCAATACCTGGTTTTGGTTTGCGTTTCATCACTTTAATTTAATGCGTGAAAACCTGCCGCCAAAGCATCTGCTTTGATGCTTTGGCGAATTCAACATGCAATTTGCAAACTACGTATTCACATCCAATAATTCCACATCAAATAGCAATGTCGCATTCGGCGGAATGACGCCGCCGGCGCCACGGGCACCGTAGCCCATCTCCGGTGGAATAATCAGTGTGCGCTTGCCGCCGACTTTCATGCCGACTACGCCTTGATCCCAGCCTTTAATCACTTGGCCGCCGCCGAGTGGAAACACAAACGGGTCGTTGCGCGCTACCGAACTATCAAACTCGGCGCCTTTTTTATCAGCCTTACTCGCGTCATATAACCAGCCGGTGTAATGCACTCGCACCAGTTTGCCACTGACGGCTTCTTTACCTTTGCCGACCACCGTATCTTTTTTCACCAGAGCCGTAATGGCTTGCGCCGCCTCAGCAGGCATGGCAGCGGCGGGCGCAACCGCTTTGTCTTGAGCGCAGGCCGGTAAGGCCAGCACAAAAACGGCAAGTGTTACGGACGAAAATATTTTTTGTGAAAATTTCATGGAATCTCCTGAATATGAATGTGCCTGCATTTCTATTGTAGGCGAGGCTTGGCGCGGCCTCAACCAGAATCGGATGCGGTATGATTGAACCTTGCTCTTCCCACATCGCATACCATGGCCAAGCCCAAAAAACGCATTACCGTCTTTTCCGATTACATTTGCCCGTTTTGCTATATCGGCCACCTGCGGCTGAGCAAAATTGCCAAGGGGGCCGCATTCGAAGTCGATTGGCGCTTTATGGAAATCCACCCGGAAACGCCAGCATTGGGTATGCCCATTGCCGACCTCGGCTACCCTAAAGAACATTGGGACATGCTGATGACCAACCTGCAGCGCATGGCACGGCAGGAAAAAGTCGACCTGGCTGACCGCACCTTCACTACCAATTCGCACAAGGCGATTTTGCTGGCAGAAGCGACACGCCAGCTTGAATCGCAAGCCTTCGAAAAATTAAATGAACGGTTGTTCGAAGCGTATTTTGTTGAAACACAAAATATCGGCGATGAAGCGGTGCTCAAAAAATTGGCGCACGAAGCGGGTGTAACGGATGAAACCGTCAACGCCGCATGGAATGATGCAAAATTCGAAACCAAGCTCAAAGAAAATCACGAGGCCGCCGCCATGCTGGAAATTACCGGCACGCCGACGTTTGTGGTCGATGATCAAATATTATCTGGTGCCGTGCCGACCGGCATGCTGGCTGAATTGCTGGTGGAATACGAAGGGCCGACTTGAAATCGGCCCTTGCGTGAAATTGCTCTTGTTCACTACCCTACTAGTTTCCTTTGGGCCCTGAGTTGGCCGTAGCACTGCCTCGGGCTCCTTCAAATGCGCTGGGGTCCACAATTTTTACTTCGCTGGCAATACTGCGGTCGCGCCGCGGCAAGTTGCTGCCCGTTACGTATTCTTTTTCTTCTTTGGGCACATCCTGCGTGGTCGACGCCGTGCTGGCGCAGCCGCCAGCCATCGTTGCCATCAAAATTACCCCTGCATTTAACAGCTTCATATTGTCTCCAATTTATTCAAAAATCCCTGTCGCTGGAAAACCCAAATAAATCATATCACCTCCTTTTACACGCCTCAAGCAAGCCAGGCAAAGGGTAAACGGCTTCGCTTACTGCGCTATCAACCCCGCCAGATGTGCCAATTCATTGCTATCAACCCGCTTCAGGTCTTTTACCAGCTTGCCCTTATCCAGCACGATGGTCCGCTCGGCGGAGCGGATAGTTTCGGGCCGGTTACGACATGCGCCTAGCAACTATTCCCCTAGCGCCGCACCTTCACGGCGCGGGTCGGCACCGCCCTGCCAGCCGTTTTGCGCACGCATGATGCCATGCAGTCCGCTGTTAAATTCGATGCGTTTTACCTCATGGCCCATGGCTTGCAGCGTTGCTGAAATATTTTCCAGTGCCGTGCCTTGCTCAAGTTCGGTCGGCCCGTTGCGGCTGCCGAAATTGGGCAGGTCAATGGCTTGCTGAATATCCAGCTTCCAGTCGAGCACGCCGATTACTGTCTTCGCCACATAATTGATAATCGCGCTGCCGCCCGGCGAGCCGATGATACCAAGCAGATTATTTTGTGCGTCGAAAATCATCAGCGGGGCCATGCTGCTACGCGGGCGTTTGCCCGCCTCGATGCGGTTGGCGACGGGCTTGCCGTTTTCGTTTGGCGCGAATGAAAAATCCGTCATCTGGTTATTGAGCAAAAACCCGCGCACCATTTGGCGGCTGCCGAATGCGTCTTCAATGGTGGTAGTCATCGACACGGCGTTGCCATCACCATCGACAATGCTGATATGGCTGGTGGCAGGCAACTCAAGCGAGTTGTCATCGGCTTGCGACATTTTTTCCCTGACGTTCAGTTCGCCCGGACGCGCAACGCCCATGCTTTTTTGCGGCTGAATCAGTGCGGCGCGTTGATTGAGATATTTTTCATCCAGCAAACTTTTGATTGGCACGTCGACAAAATCGCTGTCGGCGGCATAACGTGCGCGGTCGGCGTAGGCGAGGCGTCCTGCTTCGCTGATGAGGTGTACAGCGTCGGCGGAATTCGCGCCCATCGCCGCAAGATCAAATTTTTCCAGCATGCCGAGCATTTGCAACAACGCGATGCCGCCGGAACTGGGCGGCGGCATAGAGCAAATTTTGTAGGCGTGATAGCGGCCACAAAGCGGCTCACGCGCTTTCGCTTGAAATTGGCGCAAATCATTTTCAGAAATCACGCCGGGGTTTTGCGTCGCCTGACGTGTTGCATTCACCACGTCACGGGCAATCTCGCCTTCATAAAATGCGTTTGCACCATCACGGGCAATGATGGAGAATGTATTTGCAAGTATTTGATTATATTGAATTTTATTAACGGCTATCGGAGTGCCGTCGGGGTTATAAAAATATTTTCGCGCCGTCTCATTTCCCGAAAGATATTTTTCTTTCGCAATCAATGCATGCAAACGCGGCGAGACAGCGAATCCTTTCTCGGCCAACGCAATGGCGGGTTGAAATAATGTCTTCCATTTCAGTTTCCCGTGTTTGCCGTGGGCCATTTCCAGCATGCGCAACACACCGGGCACGCCAACCGATTTGCCGCCAACAACCGCATCGTAAAATTTTTGCGGCTTACCATCGGCATCGAGAAACATGTCCGCTGTCGCCGCTTGCGGCGCGGTTTCGCGGCCATCATAGGCGATGAGTTTTTTATTTGCCGCGTCGAAATGCAACAGGAACGCGCCGCCGCCAATACCCGACGATTGCGGCTCCACCAGGTTCAACACCATTTGCACGGCGATGGCCGCATCAACAGCGTTGCCACCTTGTTTCAACATCGCGATGCCCGCCTCCACGGCGAGCGGGTTCGCGGCGGTGACCATGTATTTTTTTGCGCTGGCGAGTTGCCTGGTTTGATAGCCGGTGGCGGCTTCGGGCAGGCCGGGTTGATGCGCGGGCAATGGCGCACAGGCAGCGAGACAGAAAACGCATAGCATGCTTAGCAGCGCCAGCGTGTATTGCCCCGATTGTCGGTTGAAATGCCTCAACATACATTTATCCTGGGTTGTATGAGCAAAAATGAAACGGAAACCGGCTGCAAAACACATGGCCTGAATTATGCACGGGTTTTTATGTCGAGGCTTGCCCCGCGCAAATTTTGACCGAATCCATTCGGCCGACAACCCATGTATAGGTAGAACACTTCAGGAGAAAATTATGCTTGCCACATTTTCACGCGTCACTTTCGCATTGACATTGATCGCCGGCCTTTGCGCACCGCAGGCCTTTGCCGACGATGATGACAACACTTTCAAAGCGCGGCTGGAAGGCTATCAGGAAGTGCCCGCTGTTTCGTCCCCGGGCAGCGGCCGTTTCAAAGCGAAACTGGAAGCCGATGGCGCAACCATCAGCTACGAACTTACTTACGACGGATTGCAAGGCGTACCGTTCATGTCGCACATCCACCTCGGGCAACAACATACCAATGGCGGCATCATGGTCTGGCTATGCGGCAACGCGCCTGCAGTTCCCCCCGCCGACACGCCCGCCTGTCCCGTTCCCGGCGGCACGGTAACCGGCATGATCCAGTCGGCGCAAGTGGTCGGGCCGGCTACCCAATTGCTGGGCCCGGGTGAATTTGCTGAGGTGGTGAAGGCGATGAAATCGGGCGCAGCCTATGTCAACGTACATACCGATCTGGTACGAAGCGGCGAAATTCGCGGACAGGTTAAAGCGCGCGATTGAATCGGGTTTTAAGTCAGCCAAGCCACCCATCGCGCCAGACTACGGCTTGGCGCGATGCTTTATCTGCGACCGCAAGCACACAGGTATCCAACGGTGCCGCTTGTAGAGTTACATCAAATGCCATCAGTTCGTCGCGGCGAAAAGCCAGCATCACAACTTGATCGCCCGGCGCTTTTTGCTGAAGCATTTTTTCCAACGACTTGCCATTCACGCGCAAACCATCGACCGCGATGATGGCATCGCCTGCCGACAACCCTGAGCGTTGCGCAGCACTGCCGTCGTAAACATGCTGCAATTTCGCTTCGTGCACGCCACCTGCTTTTACGCCAAGACTTGCGGGCAGTTTCGCGCCAGGTTTTGCTGGCGTGCCGCCCTTGTCCGCATCGCTTTCTGCCGCTCGCAATGTAAAATCGATGCCGAACGGTTCAAATAATTCGCGCAAGGGCAAATCCTGCTTGCCGCGCAATGCGTAGTCGAAGAACGGCTTTAGATCGATACCCGTGACTTTTTGCGCCAGTTGTTCGATGCCGTCTTCGGCCACACCAATATTTTTCGCGCCGAAGTACTGCCACAATGCCTGCATCACATCATCGAGAGATTTTTTATTTTTGGTTTCGCGGCGGATGAGTAGATCCAGCGCCAGGCCAACCAGAGAACCTTTGGCATAGTAACTAACGCCGCTGTTGATGGAATTTTCATCGGGGCGGTAAAATTTTGTCCACGCATCGAATGACGATTCGGCCACAGACTGCTTCATGCGCCCACCGGTACGCAAGACGCGAGTGACCGTTTCGCCCAGCATTTGCAAATAATTTTCCCGTGTAATGAGACCCGTGCGCAGCAGAACCAGATCGTCATAATAAGACGTCAGCCCTTCAAATGCCCAAAGCAAACTGGTGTAATTTTCACGCGACAAATCGTAGGGCAAAAACACGGCGGGCTTGATGCGCTTCACATTCCAGGTATGAAAATATTCGTGGCTGACCAAGCCGAGAAAATTTCGATAATGGTCGCTGATCGTTTTTATATTTTTCTGCGGCAAGTCGTCACGGCTGCACAACAATGCCGTGCTGGCACGATGCTCCAGGCCGCCGTAACCTTCGCCAACGGCCATGACGAGAAACACATACTCTTTCATCGGCGCTTTTCCGTTAAAAAAATCGATCTGGTATTCGCAGATTTTCTGCATGTCTTTTGCAAGACGGGGCAGATCGGCCTCATGCCGCCCGGTGATCGCCACATGATGCGCCACCCCGCGCGCCTTGAAACTCACCAAATCGAAATCGCCCATCTCGACCGGATGATCGATCAACTCGTCATAACTTATGGCCTCATAGAAACCAAAACCGAACGCCTTCGCACCCGCGCGAGTCATCGCTGTCGCCACACGCCATTGTTTATATTGCTTGCCTTGCGGCGGAAGAATCTCGATGGAACAAGGCAAATGTTCAAAACCGTGCGCCATCAAAAACACACTGCTGCCATTGAAAAATCCGTGCGTCATATCCAGATGCGCAGCACGCACCGACAAATCCCACGCATAAACGTCATACGTTATTTCGAGCGCGCCTTTGCACGGCGCGCATCGCCAGGTGTGCTTGTCGAGTTTGCTCACCGCTACACGCTTGCCATTGCACGCCGCCGATAACGTAACCACATGCCGCGCAAATTCGCGAATCAAATAACTGCCGGGAATCCACGCCGGCAACGATACTATTTGCCCTGCTGCATCGGGCTGAGACACGGTGCATGTCACCTCGAACAAATGCGCTTCGGGCTGTTTGGGGAATACCGAATAACGAACGGGATAACGGGAAGATTTCATGGTTTTGATCTGAATGGTAAAAGTTGAGCGCGCAATTGCTTGATTAACGAAGTATAGCCGCGCTCGAAACAATATCATAACTATTTGTTTATATTGAATTATTTGTATAGTCATTTTTATTGCTTGACAATACAAAACTAAATAACTAGTCTATTAGTTATGAATAAAAACTACATGCGGGCCGTCCCCAAGGAATGGCGCAACATCGCCAAGCTGTTCGCCGCGCTGGGCGATGAGCACCGCCAGCGCATCGTGCTGACCTTCGAGCCGGGCGAACAATTGAACGTGAGCCAGATTGTGGAAGTTTCTACCCTCTCGCGTACAGCCGTTTCGCACCACCTGCGCGTGTTGCGCGAGGCTGGCGTGCTGGAGAGCGTGAAAGAAGGTAAAGAAGTGTATTTCTGGCTGAACAAAAAATTTGTCACCGAGTCTTTAGCGACCGTGCTGGATTATGTAAAACGTTTTACCTGATTTATTTTTTAATTTACATAACTAATATTATAGTTATTTATTTGTATCGAGCGAAAAAGGACTTGTTGATGAACCGACGTGATTTTTTGAAGACGCTTGGCGTGGCAGGCGCTGCAGCAACACTATCCGGCTGTGACTTCTCGTTCGAAGATGGCATGTTCAACCCTTGCCTCGCGACATTGCCGAAGCATCTAGCCAGGCATGAGATCGTGCAAGCGGCGTGGAGCGGCATTGACGCGGCGAACATGTGGGACAGCCACGCCCATCTTGTGGGTACCGGTGATTCAGGCAGCGGTGCGTGGGTGAATCCGGATATGGAGCGCCTATTCAATACCAAACAATATGTGCAGCGGGTGTTTTACATGAACGCCGGTTGCACCCATGAAGCGAAAAACCGCATTGACCAAAGTTACATCGAACGCATGCACAATCTGCTCGACGGCATGAAATCCGGTGCGAAGTTATTGTTGTTTGCTTTCGATTATCACTACAGCGAAACGGGAGAAGTTTCCAAACCACATTCCACATTTTTTATTCCCAATGCCTACGCGGCCAAAACCGCCAAGCTGCATCCGCAATATTTTGAATGGGCCGCATCGATTCACCCCTACAGAAAAGATTGTGTCGAAGCCCTGGAAGAAGCCGTGAAAAACGGCGCGCGCGCGGTGAAGTGGCTGCCCGCTGCGCAAGGTATGAACCCCGCTTCACCTCTGTGCGATAATTTTTTTCAAGCGATGGCACGACACAATCTGCCGCTGATCACCCACGCCGGCGAAGAGCGTGCCGTGCATGGCGGCAACACGCAATCGTTCGGCAATCCTCTGCTGTTGCGCCGCGCGCTGGATCACGGCGTGCGTGTGGTCGTCGCGCACTGTGCGTCAATCGGCGAAGACCGTGATATCGACAAAGGCGACAACGGCCCGTATGTGGCGAGCTTCGACTTGTTCGCGCGCATGATGGACGACCCGCGCTACGGCGGCAAACTGCATGGCGACATTTCCGCCATCACCCAGCGCAACCGCTCTGCAACTGTGCTGGCGAAAATTATCGAACGCAACGATTGGCATGGCCGTTTGCTGAATGGTTCCGATTACCCGCTTCCCGGTGTCATGCCATTATTTTCCATCGATTACATGCTGGAAAAAAAATTCATCGCCGCACCGGTCGCGCTGGTCCTAAAAGAAATCCGCAAACACAATCCGCTATTGTTCGACTTTGTGTTGAAACGGCATTTGCAGTTTGAGGGGAAGACGTTGGCGAGCACTATTTTCGAAACCAGACCATTTTTTGAAGGCCGTGTCTGAAGTGGCAGTTGCAACACAGTCGGTGTATGAAGTAACAAAATTTTTATCAACCAATATTCAGGGAGTAAAAAATGAACGCAAAACTAAACGAAGCATCGAAGGCCTTTGTAGCGGCATCCTGGGTGGCGCTGATGTTGGGGATGGGCGCATTTATAGTCGGTCTGTGGAATGCCGAGATGCAGATGAATGAAAAAGGTTATTATTTTACGATTCTGATGTACGGATTATTTTCGGCGGTTTCCCTGCAAAAAAGTGTGCGCGACCGGCTGGAAGGCTTACCCGTCACCGGCATTTACTACGGTTTGTGCTGGTTCTCTGTCATGCTATCCATTCTTTTGTTATGGGTCGGGTTGTTCAATGCGAAATTGCTGTTAAGCGAAAAAGGTTTCTACGCCATGGCATTTGCGCTGGGCTTATTCGGCGCGATTGCCGTGCAGAAAAATACGCGCGATAGCAATGCGGCAAGATTACAATCCTAGTAAACAGCCTGCACAGGGCGGAAGCGCATTATCGCCTTCCGCTCTGCTAAAAATTGTGTGCCCGCGCGCACTACATTTTACGAGAAATTAAAACATGTCCCACCCCAACCAATTTTCCCTGCTCGGCCAAAAGCGTTTTGCGCCGTTTTTCTGGACGCAATTTTTTGGTGCGGGGAATGACAATATTTTCAAGTTTGCTTTTACCGTGCTCGCCACTTATCACGCGGCGGAATGGGGAAACCTGGATCCGAAAAGTGCCGGTGCGATCATCGGCGGAATTTTTATTTTGCCGTTTATGTTTTTTTCCGCGACGTCAGGCCAGCTCGCGGACAAGTTAGAAAAATCTTCACTGATTCGGTTTGTGAAAAATTTTGAGATCGCGGCGATGATAGTAATAGCCTTCGGATTTTTCAATAAAAACATATACTTACTGTTTTTCGGTGTTTTTCTGATGGGTTTGCATTCCACCATTTTCGGCCCGGTAAAATTCGCGTATATGCCGCAACATTTACGCGAAGAAGAATTGACCGGCGGCAACGGCATGGTGGAGATGGGCACCTTCGTGGCCATCTTGCTGGGCAACCTGGCCGGCGGCCTGCTGATCGCCGTGCCGGGCGTGGGCGCCACCTGGGTGGCGGTGGCCTGCGTGGCGGTGGCGCTGCTGGGCCGCTGGGTGGCGCAGCGGGTGCCGCATTCACCGGCTACCGACCCCACCCTGCGCATCAACTGGAACCCGTTCACCGAAACCTGGCGCAACCTGCTGCTGGCGCACGAAAACATCGTGGTCTTCCGCTCGCTGCTGGGCATCTCATGGATGTGGTTCTTCGGCGCGGTGTTCCTGGCCAACTTTCCGGCCTTTGCCAAGGCGGTGCTGCACGGCGACGAGCATGTGGCCTCGTTGCTGCTGGTGGTGTTTTCGGTGGGCATCGGCGTGGGTTCGCTGCTGTGTGAGCTGGTGTCGCGCCGGCATGTGGAAATCGGCCTGGTGCCGGCCGGCGCCATCGGCATGAGCGTTTTTGCAGTCGATCTGTACTTTGCCTCGCGCAGCCTGCCGCCGTCGGGCCTGCTGACGGTGGGCGCCTTCATCGCCCAGCCCGCACACTGGCGGGTGATGGCCGACCTGGCGCTGCTGGCGCTGTTTGCCGGGCTCTACAGCGTGCCGATGTATGCGCTGATCCAGCTGCGCAGCCAGCCCAGCCACCGCGCCCGCATCATCGCGGCCAACAACATCCTCAACGCGCTGTTCATGATCGTCAGCTCGGTGGGCGCGGGGGCCCTGCTGAGCGCGGGCTTCACGGTGCCCGAGGTGTTTCTGGCCACCGCCGTGCTCAACGCGCTGGTCGGCGCCTACATCTTTCTGGTGGTGCCCGAGTACCTGTTGCGCTTCGTGGCCTTTTTGCTGTCGCGGCTGCTGTACCGCTTCCAGGTGGTGGGCGACGCGCACCTGCCGGCCACCGGCGCGGCCATCGTGGTGTGCAACCACGTCAGCTACGTGGACGCGCTGTTGCTGATGGCCGCCAGCCCGCGGCCGATGCGCTTCCTGATGGACCAGCGCATCTTTGCGGTGCCGGTGCTGGGCTGGCTGTTCAAGCTGGCCAAGGCCATCCCGGTGGCGCCGCAGGCCGAGAACCCCGCCGCCTACGCCGCCGCCTTCGACGCCGCCGACCGGGTGCTGGCCGCGGGCGATCTGCTGTGCCTGTTCCCCGAGGGCGGCATCACCCGCAACGGCGCACTGCAGCCGTTCAAGGGCGGCGTGATGAAGATCCTGCAGCGCCGGCCGGTGCCGGTGGTGCCGGTGGCGCTGCACAACTTGTGGGGCTCGTTCTTTTCGCGCATCGAGGGCGGCACGGCGATGGTGGCGCCGCTGCGGCGCGGTGTCTTCAGCCGGGTGGCCCTGGTGGCCGGCCCGGCGCTGGCGCCGGCAGAGGTCACCCCCGAGGGCTTGCAGGCCCGCGTGCAGGCCTTGCTGGCGCAAGCGTTGCCGGATTGACAGAACGCAAACCCGGGCGATCTGCTGCAGCCTGGCGGGGCCACCACCACGATGGGGGGATGGTGCCTGCGGCCGCCGCAGATACAGTCTGAAACATCTCAGCCGATTCGTCGGCAGTGGCCGGCCTGCCGGCCGCCGCCGCCCACGCCACACCCCATGAACCTCACCCGCGCCGCCTGGCTGCGCCTGCTGCCCTTCGTTGCCTTCATGGCCTTGCTGGCGCTGCGTGGCATGGCGCCGGCTGACAACAGCTGGGGTTTCGACACCCGCTGGCTCTACGCGCTGAACCTGCTGGTGGTGGGCGGCATGCTGCTGGCCTGGTGGCGCGACTACGGTGAACTGGCCACCCAGAACGCGCCCACGGCCGCTGAGTGGGCACTGGCGGTCGCCGTCG
>JAYTVC010000083.1:0-132913 GCA_043744215.1 Pseudomonadota bacterium | reverse complement strand
GTGCTTTACCAGGGCGTCAGCTACAAGGCCAAATGGTGGACGCAGGGCAATGTCCCCAGCGCCACTGACCAGTGGGGACCATGGGCCGTGACGGATACCCCAACCCCGACGCCGACACCGACGCCGACGCCGACACCGACACCGACACCAACACCGACTCCGACGCCGACACCAACGCCGACACCAACGCCGACGCCTACACCGACTCCGACGCCGACGCCGACGCCAACACCAACGCCAACACCAACGCCAACACCAACACCAACACCAACACCAACACCAACACCAACACCAACGCCAACACCAACACCAACACCAACACCAACACCAACACCGACACCGACACCGACACCAACACCGACACCGACACCGACACCGACACCGACACCGACGCTCAATGTCATTCAAATCGAAAACGCCAAAACAGCGGCGCAAGGTGTTACAAACCTATGGCCTCTTGCCAATCCTTCGACGCTGCATGAAATTGAAGGCTATGCGTCGACTACCAGCATTAACCGGGGTGAGGCTATCAATTTTCATGTCAACACCGCTGATCCCACTTATACGTTATCGGTTTATCGCATGGGCTGGTATGGCGGGGCGGGGGCACGGTTAATGCAAGCGCCGGTGACGTTGAATGGCGTTCAGCAGCCTGCTTGTCCCGTGGTCGAAGCCGTGACTTCATTGCTTGAATGCAACTGGAGTCTCTCGCACACGCTTTCAGTGCCTGCGACGCCGACCGATCCGGCCAGCACCGGCTACTGGGCGAGCGGAACTTACCTGGTGAAATTGACCGGTTCCAGTGGTAAGCAAAACTTTGTGATTTTCACCTTGCGTGACGACAACCGGTATTCCAATATTTTGTTTCAGAATGCCGTGACCACTTATCAAGCCTACAACAACTGGGGCGGCAAATCTCTCTACGGTTTTAATAGCAGCGCGAATGTCGCGGGCGGGCCGGGCATTGCGGCTTACAAAGTGTCGTTTAACCGGCCCTATGTCGGGCTCGGCGGACAGTTTCTTTTATTCGAGCTGAAAACCGTGCGCTTCCTCGAGCGGGAGGGTTACGACGTGAGCTATTCGACTGACATCGACGTTCATACCAGCGGTGCGCAACAGCTTCTGTCGGCCAAACATAAATCATTCATGATCGCCGGCCACGATGAATATTGGACCAAACAAATGCGCGATAACGTTGAGGCTGCGCGCAATCAGGGAATGAATCTTATATTTCTGGGGGCCAACACGAGCTATTGGCAAATACGGCTTGACCCTGCATTTGCCAATGCGAGCCAGAGCCAGCGCACCCTCGTCAGCTACAAAGACAAGCTCGTTGATCCCTTCGCGAGCATTGACCCGACACAACTCACGCTAAAATTCCGCGATCCTGAAATCAATCGGCCTGAAGCCGCGCTGGTTGGCGCGATGTATGATTTCAGCCCAGTAAGCGCCGACATGGTCATGGCCAATTGCCTGACGTGGGTATGCGCCGGCACCAGCCTGCAAGCAGGCAGCGTACTGACAAAATTGCTCGGTTACGAAGTGGATATTCTCGATGCGTCAACGCCGCCGGGCACAGTGGAGCTTGCGCGTTCGCCGTATCTGGTCGGCACGGCACCGAACCAGACCACGCGGTTTTCCAGCATGACTTACTACACCCACAGCAGCGGTGCGCAGGTTTTTTCTACGGGGTCGATGAATTGGAATCTGGGCCTTGATGCCCTGGGCAATAATCCTGAATTGCTCAACCCCGATGCACAACAAGTGACGCGCAATGTGTTGAACCTGCTCGCTGCGCCGCCGCCCGTGGTGCAGGCGCGTGCGACAGCCCTGCGAGCAGCGTTAGCCAAGCCGGAAACCAATCAAAAACGCGATCGGCAAACCCGTTAATTTTTAACGGGTGGTTGCGCAGGCTATGCGCGATTAACCGTGCGCCGCCGTTGCCAGTTTCACTTCCGCAAAATCCACCGGCACCGTTTCTGCATCGCTGCCAAACCATACTTGCCCGTCTTCAATCGTGCATTGCAATTGCATATTACGGTTGGCGAGTTGGGCGAGCGCTTTACTGGTGGCGTGGGGCAGGGCGCGCACGTTGAGATTGTCGCAGCGGTCGAGCTTGGCGCGCACACCATCCCACCACATGTCCGCTATGCGGCCGCCATAGGCATAAATAAAAACCTGCTTCGCGCGACCGCAGGCTCGGCGCACCAGTTTTTCGTCGGGCATGCCGACGTCGATCCACAAATCAATCGAGCCGGTTAAATCTTTCAACCACAGGTCGGGCTCGTCGTCGGTCGAGAGGCCGTTTCCAAAAACCAGATTTTCATTGGCGTGCAGCGCGAACGCCAGTAAGCGCATCATCATGCGTTCGTTGGTCTCGGATGGATGTTGCGCAATCGTCAATGCATGGTTGGCGTAGTAGTGCCTATCCATGTCGGAAATTTGCAAATCGGCTTTGAAAATCGTGGATTTAAGCGCCATGAGGTTTATACTGTAAGTATTTGATTATTAACAATATTTTAGGGCAGGCTCAGGCGTTTTCTCGCAGCATGATATTCGTTTTCCAATCGCGCCACGCATTCGGCCACCGTCGGCAAATCGTCCATCAAACCGACACCTTGGCCCGCACCCCAGATGTCGCGCCAGGCTTTGGCTTTGCTGCCGCTACCCGATGCGAAGTTCATCGAGGTCTTGTCGGCTTGCGGTAAATTTTCAGGGTCGAGGCCCGCGTTGACGATGCTCTTTTTCAAATAATTGCCATGCACGCCGGTAAATAAATTCGTGTAAACCACGTCGGCTGCTTTGCTATCGACGATAGCCTGGCGATATTCCGCTGTGGTGTTGGCCTCTTGCGTGGCGAGCCAGCGGCTGCCGATATAAGCGAGGTCAGCGCCCATCGCTTGCGCCGCGAGAATGGCATCGCCCGTGGCAATCGAGCCTGATAGCGCAATGGTGCCGCCAAAAAACTTGCGCACTTCGCCGACCAGCGCAAACGGCGATAGCGTGCCCGCATGGCCGCCCGCGCCGGCGGCGACAAGAATCAAGCCATCGACGCCGGCTTCTAACGATTTTTCCGCATGGCGAATGCTGATAATGTCGTGCAACACGATGCCGCCGTAACTGTGAATCGCTTTGAGCATGTCGGGCGAGGGCGCGCGCAAGCTGGAAATGATGACGGGAATTTTGTGTGTCACGCACATTTCCACATCATGCTCGAGACGATTGTTTGAAGCATGAACGATTTGATTGACCGCTATCGGGCCAATGACCGCATCGGGATTATTTTTTTTGTGCGTCGCCAATTCTTCTTTAATTTGAATCAGCCATTCGTCCAACTGCGCTTCGGGTCGCGCGTTCAGCGCGGGGAACGAGCCGGCAATGCCGGCCTTGCATTGGGCGATAACCAGCGCCGGATTGCTGGCGATGAATAACGGCGAACCGATAACCGGCAGGCGCAGGTTGGATAGAATAGGGTGTAACGACATGAAAACTCCGAGGGCAATTCAGGCTGAACGGATTGTACCTGAAATAAAAATAGGCCCACGAAGGGCCTATTATTTTCATAAATCTAAAGAAAACTATTTTTCCACAAACGCTTTCTCAATCACAAAATCTCCCGGCACCCCTTGATGGGGCGACTCGGTGTAAGCCATTTGCTTTAGCAACGCGCGCGTGTCTTTCAACATGGATGGGCTGCCGCACACCATGAAGCGGTCTGCTTGGGTGCGCGGCAAACCGATGTCGGCAAACAGTTTGCCGCTTTCAATCAAATCGGTGAGGCGACCGCGGTTGATGTAGGGCTCGCGCGTCACGGTCGGATAGTAAATCAGTTTCTCTTTCACTTCTTCGCCGAAAAATTCGTTGTGCGGCAACTCTTCTTTGATGTAGTCGGCATAAGCCAATTCATTCACCTGGCGCACGCCATGCACGAGAACGACTTTTTCGAAACGCGCATAAATTTCCGGGTCTTTGATAATGCTCATGAACGGCGCGAGGCCGGTGCCAGTGCCGAGCAGATAAAGATTTTTACCTGGCAGCAAATCGTGAATCACGAGAGTGCCGACGGGTTTTTTGCTGATGAGAATTTGATCACCCGGCTGCAAATGTTGCAGGCGTGAAGTGAGCGGGCCGTCTTGCACCTTGATGCTGAAAAATTCCAGATGTTCTTCGTAATTGGCGCTGGCAATACTATAGGCGCGCATCAGCGGCTTGCCGTTGACTTCGAGACCGATCATCACGAAATGGCCGTTCTCGAATCGCAGGCCCATGTCGCGGGTAGTCTTGAAGCTGAACAGCGATTCATTCCAGTGGTGGACGCTCAGCACGCGTTCGGTGGCGTAGGTGGTCATGGTGTTTGCTAGCTAAATGAATAAAAATGCGATAGTTGGCGTAAAGCCGTCAATTCACAATAGATTATAACTCATTGATTAGATTAACCATATAACAATTTGGTTGAAGCATATTCAAACAGCGCAAGGTGTTCTATTCATTTGTATTTTTATGTGTTCGCCAAAATCATTAACCGCTCCCATGATTTTCAAGTGTCATTTTGACAGAACTCTGTATTCATTAAACGACGCGGCAACAACTAAATTAAAACATTTGCAATCTGGGTTTGACCTTGGCCCATTGCGGGAATATATTTCTGTTACGCAACGGGAATAGGGTACGTGCAATTGCCCACTAAACGTGCTAAACCGTCGTATACCAAGTCAACCAATAGATACTTTAGGGAGAACTGCATGAAGATTCACAACCGTATTTGTCTACTTGCCCTTGCGCTGATGGTCAGCGGTGCGGCCAACGCTGGCGCTGTAAAAGGTGCCGATCAGGAAAATGCTGCGCATGAGCCATCTGAATTATATAAGCCGGACGGCAAAGGCAAAGGCGTTGTCGATCACGCGGGTAAAGCTAACGGGCAAGCCAAGGCGAAACCCGGCACCGGCAGCAATGGCATCACCAACCATGGCGGCCCCGTCATGTTAAACAACACCAATGTTTATTACATCTGGTATGGCAATTGGACAGGCAACACGGCAACCACCATCCTGACTGACCTCGCGTCCAGTGTGGGCGGTTCTTCCCATTACAACATCAACACCACGTATTACCAGGGCAGCACGACCAAGCAATATATTTCCAATCTGGTGACTTACATTGGCAGCACGAACGACAGTTACTCGCAAGGTACGGCGTTGAGCGACGCGCAAATCCAGACAGTTGTGTCGAGCGCCATTAGCAGTGGCCGTTTGCCTAACGATACCAACGGTGTGTACTTTGTGTTGACTTCGGCCGACGTGACTGCCTCCTCGGGCTTCTGCACACAGTATTGCGGCTGGCACACCAATGGCACTATCGCAGGCAGCAACATCAAGTACTCTTTTGTGGGTAACCCCGCCACCAAGTGTCCGAGCGGTTGCGGTGTGAAAACGTTAAGCCCCAACGGCAACGGCGGCGCCGATGCCATGGCCAGCATTATCATGCACGAGTTGGAAGAAACCGTTACCGACCCCAATCTGAACGCTTGGTATGACAGCACGGGCTACGAGAACGGCGATAAATGCGCATGGAATTTCGGTGCGACTTACACCGCGGCTAACGGTGCGCTGGCCAATATGAAAATCGGTACGCGTGACTATTACATCCAGCAAAACTGGGTGAACGCGGCCGGCGGCTATTGCGCCAAGCAGTATCCGTAAGCAGTGGATTGAATCGTCCGCCGTTGGTGAAGGCCAGCGGCGGATTTTTATTTTGAGTGCCGTGCTTGAGCCTCATGACGTGAGCGCCGTGACGTAAACCCCGTGACGTAAACCCCACGACGAGAGCCTGACAATGTTGAGCATTAAACACATCGCCGTCGTTTTTTTTGCGCTGCACATCGGCGCGCCGGTATTTTGTGCCGAGCCAAACTCGGCGCCGGTGGTGACGCGGTTTGTCAAAATTTTTCGCGACCTTGAATCGAATCTTCACGAAGCCGTGCGCACGCGCGATAGCGCCGTCATTGAAAAAATACTCGGCCATGATTTTGAAATGCGCATCGGTGCAGCCCCCGGCCAACCTGTGCCGCGCATCGACTGGATGCATAGCGCTTTGGCGCAACCGCCGTTTGCCTCGAGCGTGCATGACATGTCGGCCCACGAACACGGCGATATGGTGAACGTCAGCTTTAGCTGGAAGATTGACGCACCGAAATCCAGTGGCCTGCCCAAACAAATTTTCGTCGTCGATACCTGGGTAAAAGACGGCGATGATTGGAAACTCGCCGTGCGTTACGCAAGCGCTGCCGCTGCATCGGCCAGCGCATCAGGCATGCTCATGCCCGGCTACAAAGCCGACCCTGCGCCGACCATTCGCAAGAAATACTGATCCTCGCCGCGATTCTGTGGCAATTCTGCAACTAATTGATTTAATTGTATTTGTGCACGCGCAATATTTGGCGTAATCTGAATTTTCGTTCTAATATTAGTTCGCTACTTCTGTTATTCCTGTTGTTCTGTCTTTTTTACTTTCCGGAGGTCCCGTATGAAAAACCTAAACAAGATCGTTGCCGCCATTGCGGTAATGGGTTCAGCCGCATCTACCGTCACCCATGCGCAAACGTTGCCGACCAATGCATCCTGGTATTTTGCGCCGAGCATCAACGCGTTTGATCCCGACGACCGCTTCGGTGTCGATGGCAACGGCAAAGGCATCGGCCTGCGTTTTGGTAAAGCCATTGCGCCCCGCTGGGATATTCAACTCGGCCCGAATTTTGCCCGCCGATCAGCAGCCGGCGCGAAAAACGAGCAGCTATTACTCGGCGCTGATGCACTGTATATGTTTTCGCGCGATACCTTCCGTCCCTTCCTGTTAGTCGGCGTCGGCGCAGAGCGCGACAAAATTACGCCGCCTGCGGGTTTCGGTTCTTCATTCAGCAAAACTTCGCCTTATATCGACGCCGGTTTGGGTGCGCAATATTCCTTCAGCAACCGATTCATGGGGCAACTGGATTTCCGCCGTGTGCACGGCTTCGTGCGTGATAGCGGTGGCGTTACCGGTGTGAACGCCAGCAACGCAAATTATCTGGGCCTGGGCCTGGGCTATGCTTTCGGTGCCGCCGCGCCGAAGGCCGTGCCTACGCCCGTACCGCAAGTGCAGATGCCGATACTTCCGCCTGCGCCCGTGTACACCCCCGCGCCGGTAGCTGCGCCCGCGCCGGTGATCGTGCAAGCACCGGTGCCGGCACCAGCGCCCGTACAGATGCCGCGCGTCGAGCGCATCACCATGTCCGACACCGAGTTGTTTGATTTCAACAAAGCCCAGTTGCGCCTGCCGCAGCCGCGCCTTGATGAATTGGCTGCGACGCTCGCAAGCAATCCGCAAATCAACAACGTGAGCGTGAATGGCTACACGGACCGTTTAGGCACCGACGCTTACAACCGCAAGCTGTCGCAGCAGCGGGCAGAGGCGGTCAAAGCCTATCTGGTGAGCAAGGGCGTTGAGTCCAGCCGTGTCCGCGCAGTCGGCCATGGCGAAGGCAACCCTGTTGTGCAATGTACCGAGAAAGATCGTGCGGCTCTGATCAATTGCCTCGCACCGAACCGCCGTGTGGAGATCGAGCAATTCACGGTAGAACGCACGGTGCAGTAATGCGTTCTTAACTCAGAAGTGCGTCAATATTTTAGCGCCGGTAAATGAAGTCCGTTCGCCCTCAGCTACCTCGAAAGGTGAACGGACTTCCGCGCTAAATCGTCGAAAAGAAATAAAAAGCCAGTCGAGAGACTGGCTTTTTTTATACCTTTTTTTTCGTTTTTGTTTTCCTGGCATGTTCGCCGGGTTGATAGGGATTGATCTTCGCTTTGGCAATTGGTTTGGCATTTGGTTTGGCAATTGGTTTGGAAGCAGGCGGTTTTTTCTCAGGCGGCAAACTGGAAATTTCTCCCGCCACCACCGTCACTTCCACATCGCCCAGGCGTACTACTTGCCCCGCGCGAATTTTTGCCGTCTTGCGCAACTCCTGTAGGCCGTCAACCATTACGTCGCCGCTTGCAACGATGACTTTCCCCGCGCCGCCGCTGTCGCACAGGCCGACCAGTTTTAGCAACTGGTTGAGTTCGACAAACTCGCCGCTGAGTTCAAATTCCATTTGCTGCATGTCATCCCCGTTTATTTCTTTGGTGCACAAATTTTACGCTATCGACAATGGGCTCACACAAAAATCTCTGCAAAAGCATTTTAAGTTGTAAAAAATGTTCTATAACAAAAACTGAGTTTCGTCTCCGCGAGGGGGAAACGCAGTCGTGTAGGCATCAAAACAGAGTCTCTGTAACTATTTGATTATAAACAATTATTCAATAATTTCTAAGGAGGGCATTATGACCGGCACATCCACACAACAAGTTTCCCAATGGCTTGCGCAATTCGGCGCGAAGATTGAGCAAAAAGATTTCGCCGGTGCGGCCGACATGTTTCACGATGATTGTTATTGGCGCGATCTGGTTTCGTTCACCTGGAACATCAAAACTCTCGAAGGCAAGGCTGACATTCGCGCCATGCTCGATGCGACGGCGGCGCAAGTGCAGCCGCGCAACTGGCAAATGGTGGGCGAGGGCAGCGAAGCCGATGGCATTGTCGATGGCTGGTTTAATTTTGAAACGGCCACCGCAAATGGCTACGGTTATGTTCGATTGAAAGACGGTAAATGCTGGACGCTGCTCACGACCATGAAATCGCTCAAAGGCTTTGAAGAAAAAACGGGAGCCGAGCGGCCGAAAGGCGTAGAGCACGGCGTATTCAAAGAGCGCAAAAATTGGCTGGAGCGCAAAACTGACGAGGCCGCCGAGCTGGGCTACAAGACGCAACCGTATTGCGTCATCATCGGCGGCGGGCAGGGCGGCATCGCCCTCGGCGCGCGTCTGCGCAGACTTAATGTGCCCACCATCATCATCGAAAAAAATGCGCGCCCCGGCGACTCATGGCGCAACCGCTACAAATCGCTCTGCCTGCACGACCCGGTGTGGTACGACCATTTGCCCTATCTGCCATTTCCCGACGATTGGCCCGTGTTTTCACCCAAAGATAAAATCGGCGATTGGCTCGAGAGTTACACCAAAATCATGGAGCTGAATTATTGGGCGTCGACCGAATGCGAAAGCGCGAAGTATGACGAAGCAAAACAGGAATGGACTGTCACGGTAAAACGCAACGGTGAAACCATAGTGTTGAAACCGAAACAGTTGGTGCTGGCCACCGGCATGTCCGCTGTGCCGAATGTGCCCGACATTCCCGGCGCAAAAACTTTCAAAGGCGACCTTCACCATTCGAGCAAACATCCCGGTGGCGATAAATATCGCGGCAAAAAAGTCATCGTGCTCGGCTCCAACAATTCCGCCCACGACATTTGCGCCGACCTGTGGGAGCACGGCGCCGATGTGACCATGATTCAAAAATCATCTACGCATATCGCCAAATCAGATTCACTGATGGACTTGGCATTGGGCGGCTTGTATTCGGATGCCGCCGTAAAAAACGGCATCACCACCGATAAAGCCGATCTCATTTTCGCTTCGGTGCCGTACAAAATCATGCACAGCTTCCACATTCCCGTGTATGCGGAAATGAAAAAACGCGACGCCGATTTATATTCGCGCCTCGAAAAAGCTGGCTTCATGCTCGACTTCGGCGACGACGAATCGGGCCTGTTCATGAAATATTTGCGTCGTGGCTCCGGCTATTACATTGATGTGGGCGCATCGGAGCTCATCGCCAACGGCAGCGTCAAACTCAAAAGCAATCTGAATATTAAAGAAATCAAACCGAACTCCGTCGTGCTTACCGACGGCAGCGAATTGCCCGCCGATGCGATCGTGCTGGCAACCGGTTACGGCTCGATGAACGGCTGGGCCGCCAAACTCATCTCGCAAGATGTGGCCGACAAAGTGGGAAAATGCTGGGGCTTAGGCTCCAACACCACCAAAGATCCCGGCCCGTGGGAAGGCGAATTGCGCAACATGTGGAAGCCCACCAAACAAAGCGCGCTCTGGTTTCACGGCGGCAACCTCCACCAATCGCGCCACTACTCGCAATTTTTGTCGCTGCAAATCAAGGCGAGAAAAGAAGGCATTCCCACGCCGGTGTATGGCATGGGGCAGGTGCATCATTTGCGTTAGGTGTGAGGCGCGAGTTTTTGCAGGATGGGTTGAGCGATTGCGATACCCATCGTGCGGCGCTCTCGGTATTAGTCTATAAATGGGGGGCTGCCTTGAAGTTTCCTCCCCCGCAGCCATCCCTGAATTTCGCCAATCAAATGGAGAACACTATGAAATCAATCGATTATTTTCTTGCCTTGCTTAGAACAAAAACTCTCACGCCCTTCAAATTAAACCTTCGCCGCCGTGCGCTATTGATTGCAATTGCCCTGGTTGGCGCGAGCGTGATGGCGCCGCTGTCCGACACTTATGCCGAAAGTCGGCAAGGGAATAAATATTGGGTTGGCACTTGGACGGCCAGCCCGCAGGCGCCCGAGCCACCCTTCGTCCCCGCTATACCTGCCCAGTTTGATAATCAGACAATTCGACAGATTGTTCACACCAGCATTGGTGGGCGCACAGTGCGCGTGCGTTTATCTAACGAATATGGAAGCGGGCCTTTGAAAATCGGTGCAGCGCATATTGCGCTTCAGGCTACCGGCTCCAGCATAGTTTCCGGTAGCAGCCGTCCGCTCACTTTCAGCGGCCAAACTTCTATCGTCATTCCGTCCGCTGCGCCAGTGTTGAGTGATCCCATAGATTTTGATGTGCCACCGTTAAGCAATCTTGCAGTTAGCATTCATTTGCCTAACGTCACACCGGTGAAAACCTTTCATTCGTTGGGAGTGCAGACAACTTATATATCTAACGCAGGAAATTTTGTCGGTGAGACTTCATTCCCGACTGCTTCAACTACTACGTCAGGGTATTTCCTAACTGGCGTCACAGTTGCTGTATCGAAAAGAAATGCAGCCATCGTCACCCTTGGCGATTCCATTACTGATGGTTACGCTTCTACTGTTGATGCCAATCACCGCTGGCCGAATATACTCGCCGAGCGCTTGCAGTCGCGGCGCGAGCTTAAACATCTGGCCGTGCTCAATCATGGCATCAGCGGCAACCGTACCTTGAACGACATCATTGGCCCCAATGCGCTCGCGCGATTTGATCGTGACGTGCTCAATGCGCCAGGCGTCAAATATATTATCTTGCTCGAAGGCATCAACAATATCGGCCTCCCAGGTGCATTCGGATTGGCTGATCAACAAGTCAGCGCAGATGAAATTATTGCAGGCCATCGTCAACTTATCGCCCGCGCTCATGAGAAACGACTCAAAATTTATGGCGGAACGTTAACCCCATTTGAAGGCACGACATTCCCCGGCTATTTCTCGGCGGAAGGCGAGGTGAAGCGTCAGACGGTGAATGCGTGGATTCGCAGCAGCGGCGAATTCGATGCCGTGATTGATTTTGACAAAATCATACAAGACCCCGCGCGCCCAATACGCATGCTGCCCGCCTATGACAGCGGCGATCATTTACACCCCAATGACGCAGGCTATAAAGCCATGGCCGATGCAGTTAACTTGTCTTTATTCCGCGACGAAGACGACTAAATTCAGGCTTCAATAATATTCCGGGATGTCCAAGAGCTTGTACATTTCTGGGGCACGGCTGCACGTGATAATTTCTTTCTTTACTACTGTCGGTGTTGCCGCGTTTCACCCATCCCCACCCTGGCCCTCCCCTTGAAGGGGAGGGAATTTCTTGGTTGATTTGTCAGCTTGTGTTGGTATTTAGAATTCGTAGGATGGGCAAAGCGCAGCGTGCCCATCACCAAAAAATAAAACCTACTTTACCCGCTTAAACCGATGCTCATCGCGCTCGCTAAAATATCCGTTCGTGGTGAGCTTGTCGAACCATGAATGGAGCGCATCCTTCGACTGGGCTCAGGACGAACGGCTCTTTTGTTTTGCTTATGTTCCCAACTTCACCGCATGTTCTCACGTCGAATGAAACTTCAGTTGCGGCCAGCGTTCTTGCGTGAGTTCAAGGTTGATGTTCGACGGCGCAAGGTAGGCAAGGTTGTCTTTGGGTAATTTGCAGGCTGTGAATTTGCAGATTGTGAATTAGCGGGCTGTGAATTCGTAGGATGGGCAAAGCGCAGCGTGCCCATCACAAAAAATAAAACCTACTTCACCCGCTTAAACCGATACACATGCCGAAACAAAAACTTCTTGCCTGGCAAGCGCGTCTCGCGCTTCAACACATAGCGCATCTTCGTCACGGTTAACGTACTGCGCACATCCACTGCTTTATCGTTCTCCATCCCTTTGCCAGTCAACACCAAAGTTCCGCCACCGGCCCTGGCAAACGCATTAAGACCTTTCATCGCATACTCATCCCGCGACTTGCCGTCGCCAGAAATCGAAATATATTTTTTCTGAATTAAATCAAACGAAACTTCCGACGACGATTTCTCCGTCTTCCCCGGTCCATCGTCATAGGTGTAGTTGAACGTCATCGTCTTGTCGTCGTTGCCGGCAAGCACTTCCAGCTCTGTCGGCAAAGTCACGCGCTTGTTATTGCTGTAGTCGCGGTATTCGAGGGTGCCGATCCATTTACCTTGAAAGGGTAGATAAAAATCAGTTCCTGAATTGGATAAGCCAAAAGATTCCGTAGAAATAAACAGAAATAAAACTGCGCTTAAGGCTGAGCTATAGATGCATTTTTTCATGTCGATATCTCACTTTACTTTAGTCGGTGGTGTAGCGTTTCAGCCATCCCCGCACTGGCTCTCGCCTTGAAGGGGTGGGAATTTCTTGGTTGATTTGTCAGCTTGTGTTGGTATTTAGAATTCGTAGGATGGGCAAAGCGCAGCGTCCCCATCACCAAAAAATAAAATCTACTCCGCCGCTTAAACCGATACACATCGCGCTCGCTAAAATATCCGTTCGTGGTGAGCTTGTCGAACCATGAATGGAGCGCATCCTTCGACTGGGCTCAGGACGAACGGCTTTTGTTTTGCTTAACTTCCCAACTTCACCGCATGTTCCCTTGTTGCGTGAAACGTGAGCTTCGGCCAGCGTTCCTGCGTGAGTTCAAGATTGATATTCGACGGCGCGAGGTAGGCCATGTTGTTGGCGGCATCAAAGGCGACGTTGTGGGCTAACGCTCTCTCGAAGTCGGCGAGCATTTTTTTGTCCTCGCAGGTGACCCATCGGGCGCTGTTGGTTTGCGTGCCTTCGAACACGGCATCGACGCCGTATTCGTTTTGCAGGCGGCTGGCGACGACGTCGAATTGCAATGTGCCGACTGCGCCGAGTATCAAGTCGCCGCCGTTGACGGGTTTAAATACTTGCACCGCGCCTTCTTCGCCCAACTGTTGCAGGCCCTTGTGCAATTGCTTGACCTTGATCGGGTTGCGGATGCGCACGGAGCGGAAAATTTCTGGCGCAAAGTAGGGGATGCCGGTGAATTGCAGCGGTTCGCCTTCACTGAAGCTGTCGCCGATTTGCATGTTGCCGTGGTTGGGCAGGCCGATGATGTCGCCGGCGTAGGCTTCTTCGACTTGCTCGCGGCTGGCGGCCATGAAGGTGACGACGTTGGAGACTCTTATTTCGCGCTCCAAGCGCAAATGTTTTATTTTCATGCCGCGCTCAAAGCGGCCGGAGCACACGCGCAAAAAGGCGATGCGGTCGCGGTGGTTGGCATCCATATTCGCCTGGATTTTGAACACGAAGCCGCTGAAATTTTGCTCGTTCGGATCGACATCGCGGATGGTCGCGTCGCGCGCGCGCGGACTCGGTGCCCAGTCGATGAGTGCATCCAAAATTTCGCGCACGCCGAAGTTGTTAATGGCCGAGCCGAAAAAAACCGGCGTTTGTTTGCCCTCTAAAAATCTAACCAAATCGAAAGGATGCGATGCGCCGTGTACGAGTTCGACTTCCATTTTTAATTGCGCAATTTCCATCGGAAACATGGCGGCCAGACGCGGGTTATCGATGCCTTTGATGACTTCGACTGCTTGATTGGCTTTTTCTTCGCCCGGTGTGAACAACAAAATTTCATCACGCAACAAGTGATACACGCCGCGAAAACTTTTGCCCATGCCGATGGGCCACGTCACCGGCGCGCACTGAATTTTGAGCACCGATTCGACTTCATCGAGCAACTCCAACGGGTCGCGCGTCTCGCGGTCCATTTTGTTGATAAAGGTGATGATGGGCGTGTTACGCATGCGGCACACGTTTAAGAGTTTGATGGTTTGTGTTTCCACGCCTTTGGCCGCGTCGATCACCATCAGCGCAGAATCGACGGCGGTGAGCACGCGATAGGTGTCTTCTGAAAAATCCTGGTGGCCCGGCGTATCGAGCAGGTTCACCGTGTGATCGCGAAAATCGAATTGCATCACCGAGCTGGCGACGGAAATGCCGCGCTGCTTTTCGATGTCCATCCAGTCGGATGTCGCATGGCGGCCGCTCTTGCGGCCCTTTACCGTGCCAGCGAGTTGAATCGCGCCGGAGAACAGCAATAGTTTTTCCGTGAGCGTCGTCTTGCCCGCGTCCGGGTGCGAGATGATGCCGAAGGTGCGGCGACGCTTTACTTCGCGCGCGATGAGTTCGGCAGGGGCGTTGCGCGGTTCGTCGGTGAGGGGTAATTCGTTGAGGCTGGTCATGGCGTTTGCTGCTAATTGAGTGAAGTGTGGATTTTACCGGCTATAGAGGTGGCAGTCGAATGGAGCGACGCTCCTCCTCTTGAAGGGGAGGGGATGTGAGTATTGGAGTGATGTGATGGCTATGGCTTGGTGATGCCATCTACATAAAACCACACGCCATCTTCACGCACAAAATGACTCACCTCATGCAAGCGATGCGCACGGCCATTCACTTTGTAGCGCGCGATAAATTCAACGATGGCTCGGCTGGCATTCTGCGCATTCACTTCATGCCGAATGACTTCGAGGCCGAGCCATTTTGTTTTGGGTTCGGTGTTGAGCGCGAGCGAAGCAGGGCGGGTTGTGGTGTGCCAGGTGGCGAGTAAATAATCTTCGCATTCTAAAACGTAGGAGGTGTAGCGCGAACGCATCAACGCTTCGGCGTTTGGCGCGATACTATTTTTGTTGAGATATTGCGCGCAACAATGCGCAAAAGTTTTTTGATTGCCGCAATAACAAGGCGCTTTAACGTCTGAGTGCATTATTATATAAGTATTTGATTATATTCAATTATTTATCATTTTGATAAGGCTGCTTTAGATTCAAAACATCGTCGTCATTCCCGCGAAGGCGGGAATCTAGTGGCTTATTTATATCGCAGGATTCCCGCCTGGCCGTCATTCCCGCGAAGGCGGGAATCTAGTGCTTATTTATATCGCTGGATTCCCGCCTGCGCGGGAATGACGCACGAGAAAAGTAGATCGGCAATCCTTTGCAGGCGATCTCACATTAACGTTAATAAAATGGTTTGCGTAAATTATCCATTCACCCTTCAATACGCGATGAAGCCGCTACTCAGGGCGAACGGTTTTTTATTTAGCGTCCGCGATTCACCGGTCTGCGCGCCGATGCAGGTCTTGGTGCCGCCGCGCCGCTGCGCGGGCCGGCGGGCCCAGCGCGCGGTGCGGGCTTTGCGCCAACAACGGCTGCGATGTTGCCCGCGTGTGTTTTGCCTTGCGAGGCTTGGCCTTGTGCGGCCTGGCCTTGGCGCGATTGCGACTGGCCCGGTTGGCCTTGCCCGCGTCCCTGACCTTGTCGCGCTTGTCCGCCACGGCTTTGGCCGTGACGCTGCGCTTGCCGTTGCCCGCCCAGCAAAATCGGCTCGGCCTTGATGCGCGGGTCGGGCTCGAAGCCGGCAATTTTCTCGACAGGAATTTCGCGTTTAATCAGGCGTTCGATGTTGCTCAGAAAGGGATGTTCGTCGATGCACACCAGCGAAATCGCTTCGCCTTCGACGCCTGCGCGCCCGGTGCGGCCGATGCGATGCACGTAGTCTTCGGGCACATTGGGCAATTCGTAATTCACCACATGGGGCAAGCCGCTGATGTCGATGCCGCGACCGGCAATGTCGGTGCCGACTAAAACTTGCAGGCTGCCGTCCTTAAATTCCGCGAGAGCGCGGGTGCGCGCGGGCTGGCTTTTGTTGCCGTGGATGGCCATCGCGGTAATGCCGTCGTCGTTCAATTGTTCGGACAAACGGTTCGCGCCATGTTTGGTGCGCGTAAACACGAGCACCTGGTGCCAATCGTTTTTCTTGATCAGATGCGAGAGAAGCTGACGTTTTTTATCGCGGTCTACCGGATGCACTTTTTGTGAAATCAATTCCGCCGTCTGATTGCGCCGTGCCACTTCGATCAGCGCAGGTTTGTTCAATAAATTATCAGCGAGCAGTTTTATTTCTTCCGAGAACGTCGCCGAGAACAATAAATTTTGCCGATGCTTCGGCAGCAGCGCCATCACGCGTTTGATGTCGCGGATGAAACCCATATCCAGCATACGATCCGCTTCGTCGAGCACAAAAATTTCGATGTGCGACAGGTCGAGGGTTTTTTGCTGCACATGGTCGAGTAAACGGCCCGGTGTGGCGACGAGAATATCCACGCGGCTGCGCAGTTGTTTGATTTGTGGGTTGATGTTCACGCCGCCAAACATCATCATTGAATTGAGCTTCAAATATTTACCATAATCGCGCACGCTTTCTTCGACTTGCGCGGCGAGTTCACGCGTGGGCGTGAGGATCAGTACGCGAATGGGCGCGCGGCCTTCGGATGGGCCTTTGGTTTTTTTGTTGGTGAGCAAATGCAAAATCGGCAACACGAAGCCAGCGGTTTTGCCGGTGCCGGTTTGCGCGCCGGCGAGTAAATCGCCACCGGATAACACGGCGGGTATCGCTTGTTTTTGAATGGGTGTGGGCTCGGTGTAGCCTTTATCGGCGACAGCACGAACCAGTTCATCGGACAGGCCGAGAGATGAGAATGACATAAATTTCCAATAGTGAAATGCGAAACAACATCGGCCTGTCGCTATCGTTTACCGTAGCGCCAGTCTTAGGCAGACGAGAAAGTAAATATTTGCAGAAGAAACGGCGGGAAGACTGGAGCGAAAACCGCTGGCCGAATTATATCAGAGGATGATAAGTGTCAGAGACAGAATTTACACACAGTATTATGGTTCGGATCCGTACTGTGGTTCGGATAAAGGATCGTAGTGCGGATCGATGTGAACATTTTTCAACGCTGCAAAAATGCGTATCGAGAATCCATCGTCAGCGACGACCAGGCCTTTGATAGCATCGCCGATCAAATGCGATACGGTCCACTGCTCGCGCACATAGGCATCGTTTCCAAGCAACGTGACTAGCTCCGTTACATTTTCTGTTTCGAATTCGTTGTCTATTATTTGAGAAAGTTTTTCGTTCACACTACCACCTCTTGCTTCTGCCGGGTTCAAGTAAGGGTTTGAGCGCGGCTGCTATATATTCGCGGGCGCGGAAAATGCGCGAGCGCACGGTGCCCACGGGACAATTCATGATGACCGATATGGCTTCGTAGCTCTCGCCATCGAGTTCACGTAGGGTGAGTGCGGTGCGTTCAACCTGTGGCAGTTCGTTCATGGCAGACATAATCGCTTCGCCAATTTGCTTGGCCAGCAGCAGGCGCTCCGGGTCTTCCATGTTGGCGCCGGCAAGGCTGGTGTCCTGCCAATCGTTTTCCTGTTCGTCGCCGGTTGTTTTGTGCAAGGGCAATTTGCGTTTTTGTGCGACCAGATAATTTTTAGCCGTGTTGACGCCAATGCGATGCAGCCAGGTGGAAAATGTGCTGTCGCCACGAAACGATTTAAGGCCTTTGTAGGCTTTGACAAAGGCTTCCTGCGTCACGTCTTCCACTTCCTGCGGAATGCGGACAAAGCGCGAAATAATATTGGCAAGTCGACGCTGATGGCGCACCACCAGCGCATCGAACGCCGTGCGGTCGCCGTTTTGCGCGCGCGTGACCAATTCCAGGTCCACATCGGACTTGACGATAATGCCGGGATTATTCAATGGTTCTGGCCGCTTGTTCATGGTGCACAAGTGTAGCGGCATTTGCAGGCTTATCACAAGACTTAGCGGAGAAGCTGTAGCGGTTTTAAATGAGGGCATGTTGATTGCTGATTTTTTAAAGTGTCATCACGAGACTGGTGTGAATACTGTTTGGTTCGTGAATGGCATCATTTTGTTTAACGAACAGGCGCGGATGACAATCCATCGTCGCATTCGTGAGATATTGTAACTATTTGATTATAAACAATATTTTATCGGTTTGATAAATGCACTTAGGCTGAATTCATACACCAGGTTTCGCTTGCGCTGTTTACTTGGTAACCTGTTGTACTTCAATTTTTTGGCAGCGCTTTGCGCTCAATTTTATGAAAATTTTTTCACCATTACTCATTGCGGTAAGCGCCCTGATGCTGGGTTCCTGCGGCGGCGGATCGGATACAGGTAATAGCCAGGGCAATCAGCAATCGGCGCTGGCTGTTGCCTGCGCGGCGTCGCTTGACGGCATAGCGACACTGGCCGATGGGAGCGCCACAGTGGGTAAGCCCGCTGCTGCAACGGTATTCGGCTGCGCTGGCGCGCTGAGGGCAGTGAAATGGACGCAGACTGGCGGCGACATTCTGCCACTTTATGGCGAGCGCATGCAAGCCATCAGCTTCGAGCCGCCCGCTGCTGGCACCTATACTTTTCATGTCGATGTCACCGATGCGAGCGGGATTGCCCGCTCAAGCAATGTGTCGATCAATGCGACAGCGGGTATGACAACCAGCACGATTTCAGCGCGAGCCGATCAATTCGTATTTGGCGGCAGCGATGTATCGTTGCGCGCTTGGCCGACGCTGGCAACGGGCGATGCAGTCACATCGGTTAGCTGGGCGCAAATTGATGGCCCGACGGTGACACTACAAGCCCCTGCGGCCGACAGCACGCTATTGCAATTCAAAGCGCCCCTGGTGAGCCGGGACGAGTTGTTCAAGTTTCGCGTCACCTTGCGCACAGCGGCGGGCACAACGGATGCCGACGATGCCTGGGTTGTCGTGTCACAAAAAAACGCGACGGCAGCGGCAGGCGGCGGCGCTTTTTTTGAAGGCATCAAAGTATCGCCGGTGCATGCGTATAAATTCGACGGTGCCTACGCGGCGGCATTGCCCGCCTGCGTGTACAGCATCGACATTTCGGCGGCCAACGTTTGCCCGTTTTCCAAATTGCCGCTCATAGGCCAGCAAGCGGCGGGGCAATTGCCGACAGTTGAACAGGTGATGGATCATGTGGTCGTATCCCACGACTGGATGGGCGCCAACTTCGAAACATTTTTACGCACGCAGGATGTGAACGGCGATTTGCGCCGCCTGCTGGGTAGCGTCACCGCCATCGTTATCGGCTCGCATGTGCGGCCCTCGTTTTATTATTTTCCAACTGGCGCCATTTATCTCGATGCGGAAAATCTCTGGCTGAACCCGGCTGAGCGCGATGTCATCAACGAAGCGCCGGATTACCGTTCCAGCTTCGGAAGCGAGCTGCACTATGCGATGCCGTGGCGGTATGTCGTGAACAACAACAACGCGCGTGTCGGCTTCCCCAAAACACGCCGCATCGCCCGCAGCGTTGATTACCTCACCTATGAATTGGGTGATTTGCTTTATCACGAGCTAGCCCACGCCAATGATTTTTTACCCTCATCAACGCGCGCGAATCTGAGCCTGCAAACTAATCCGTACCAGGCTGTTTCCGCATCAACTACCCGTGGCTCGAACGTGTTAACCAGCGCATCGCCGCTGCTGTCACAGGAAATGTTCGGCCTCGGACGGGTAAATTTTGCCGGGGCCGCAGCGAGCGCCGTGCAGAAAGCCTATATGCCGGCAGACATCACCCGCTTTTTCTCGCCAGACCAGGCCAGCGACGAATATAATTTCTCCAGCCAGTATGAAGACTTCGCCATGCTGTTTGAAGAATACATGATGTTCTACCGTCACAACGTCAGGCGCGATGTGGCCGTTACCGGGCCGTTTACTTCCACCACCACCGGCAGCAATCTCATCGTGGATTGGGGCCAGCGCAGCCGCGTGACGGAAACCGCAATCAAGCCCCGGCTGAAAATTGTTTTACAACAGATGGCTCCGTGGCTGGACCCGAATGTTATTGATACGCTTGGTTCGCCTATCGCCATGCGGGCTGGGCAAAGCTGGAACGCCAATTTGATTTTGCAAGCGCCCTTGGGACAAACTGTTGCGGAAATGCATGTTGCCGAGTTGGCAAACGCCGACGAAATCAACCACACCTTACGCAAAATGGCAGAGAGAAGGGCAGCCGCAGAATTACAGCATGAGACGCTAAAAAAATTTGCTAAGGCTGGCAACAAGTATTAACCAGCTGCCATCGCCTGCCAGCTTTGTCTGATGAATGATAAATGCCAGACAAAACGACACACTATTTCCACTTGGTTTAGAATGGGCGTGAAGCCTTGACGAGAAAACCGATTATGAGAAAAAAAGCGCAATTGCCCAAGTTTTTGGAAGCGCCGTTTGCGTTTGCGGTGTTTGTGCGTTCGGCCATCGCGAATCCTTCACGCGTAGGATCCATTTGCCCGAGTTCGCCCGAGCTTGCGCGGGCCATGGCGTCATATGTTCCGGTAGACAGTAAAGGCCTGATTGTCGAATTGGGTGGCGGCACCGGTGTGGTGACCGAAGCACTGCTAGAGCGCGGCGTTGCGCCAGAGCGCCTGGTCGTTATTGAAATGTGCCCCAAACTTTCGGCCTTGCTGAAAAAAAGATTCCCCACAGTGCGCGTCTGTCAGGGCGACGCCGCGCATATCGGGCAATTGATCGGCGATGAAGCGGTTGAAGTCAGCGCCGTCGTCTCCAGTTTGCCGCTGCGTTCGTTACCGCGCAAAAACGTCGATGCCATCATCACCGAAGTCCAACGCGTGCTCGCTCCCAACGGATTATTCCTGCAATACACGTACAACCACGGCGACCAGAACGGCATCATCCCGGAAGAATTCATGAGCGTCGCCTCCAGCGTCGTCTGGCGCAATTTGCCGCCGGCAAGACTTGATGTGTTTGAGTACCGCGCGCCGGAAAAAGCGAAAGCAAAAAGGCATTAACGTCTCGCGACGTAAGCTCCCGTTTAATGGAAAAAATAAGGGCTACAGAAATGTAGCTCTTTTTCATTTGTTTGGCTCCCCGACCGGGGTTCGGACCGGGGTTCGAACCAGGGACCTGCGGATTAACAGAATCCGGGTCTATTCTTAAAGTTTATTCAATCAATCAATTGCAGCATGCGCCGTGGGTTAAGCGCAGCCTTGCGAAACATATAAAAAATAGCTTTGAAGTATCGAGATACAAACTGGCTGCGTACTTGGCTGCAAGTTTTTTTTGGCTATTTGTATTATCAAGGTAACGACATTTGATGTAGATCAAATTCACATTCCTACGCTGCCCCTAACCTTGTCATAGTCCAACAAGCAAGGGGGGGAATTATGTTTAACGAACAATGCTTTCAAAAACCGTATATCGGCTTCATCGTCGTCCTTGTGCCGCTACTCTTACTAACAGGTTGTCAGGCTAAAACCGACACGTCATCGCAGCCCGATGCTTACGACCCATCAAAAATAGAACTGAAGTCTCCGCCTGCATCAGTTTCTTCCGAGCGCCACACCGGCCCGTTTGCCAGCGGCAAGGCTTTGAGCTTTGATGCGCATCTCAAGCCGCTCGATCCTGATCCAGTGAAAACTATCCAGATCGATACTACGCACAAGATTATCGAAATCGCCCCCGGTGTGAAATTCAGCGCCTGGACTTTTGGTGACCAAGTGCCGGGGCCGACGGTACGCGCGAAAGTCGGCGACAAAATAAAATTCAGCATGACCAACCGCAGTGATGAGCCGGTGCAAGGCATGCCGCAGTTCGCCGCACCGATGATGCATTCGATGGATTTCCACGCGGCGATGGTGTCGCCGCAGGATAAATATCGCTCCATTGCGCCTGGGCAAACGATGACGTTTGAATTTACCGTGAATTATCCCGGCGTATTCATGTACCACTGCGGTACGCCGATGATTCTCGAGCACATCGCATCGGGTATGTATGGCGTGTTGATCGCCGAGCCGCGCAACGGCTATCCGTCCAAAGTGGATCGTGAATATGTCGTCATCCAAAGCGAGTTTTACACCACGCCCGATCCGCAGGGGCGCAAGGTGGGCGAGCAGGTTTTGCATGTGCTTGATGGAGACAAACTGCGCGGTAAACAATCTACTTACACCGTGTTCAATGGGTTTCACAATGGCATGGTGAAAAACCCCCTGCCCGCCAAACCGGGTGAGCGCGTGAGGTTGTTTGTAATGAATGTGGGCCCGAGCAACACGTCGAGTTTCCATGTGGTCGGCACCATCTTCGACCGCGTGTGGATCGAAGGCAATCCCGACAATCAGTTGCGCGGCATGCAGACGGTGCTGCTGGGTTCGAGCAGCGGCGCGATTGTGGAATTCATGGTACCGGAAAAAGGTTCGTACATTATGGTCGATCATCACTTCGCCAACGCATCACAAGGCGCGATTGGCTTGATCGATGCGACAGGCAAAGTGAGCGAGGCCGCGCTTGAGCACCACAATATCGTCGCGTCCGATGCGCCGTCTGATCCAGATGCCGTCAAAGGCAAGCTCGCGTTCGAGAGCAAATGCCTCGCCTGCCACTCCATCGGACAGGGCGACAAATTGGGCCCCGATGTTTTCGGCGTCACCAAGCGCCGCACCGATGCATGGCTGACCCAATGGCTGCAAGCGCCGGACAAAATGTTGCTCTCGGATGCTGATGCTAAAGCCATGCTGGAAAAATATAAGGTGCCGATGCCGAATCAAAATTTGACTGATGTGGAGATTCAGCAATACATCAAATATTTCCACTGGGCAGATGAACGAGCTAAGCCGGCGCAAGCGAAGTCGGCAGAATAATGAATATAATCAAACACATAGCATGTGCATTGCTTTGCCTTCCGGTAGACGCGATGGCGTGCGGATTGTGCATCGAAGACAAAATGGCCGCGACTTATGATCATGCAATGGTGATGCAAGCCTACAGCCAGGGACATTCTGTCGCGTTCGTTGACATGCAAACGGTTGCAAATATTGATGAGGCGCTCACAAAAAAAATTGTTCGCACACTCGAAGCGGCAACGGCTGTAGATCGGGGCAGTGTGCGTGTTTCCATTGATCCTGCCACAGCATCCTTTGCGTTCGACGCGCACAAAGTGGCGGTGGAAGATATTCTCACCACAGTGAACCGTGGGTTAACACCCCAGATGGAACTGGTGTTGATTCGCACGGTGAACAAGCAGGCGAGCCGTTAGAGGTTTAGGCTGCAAGGCGTTGCTTGCGGACAATCGACGGGAAACCATTTTTTATCCAGCGTGCCTAAACAAAATATCAGCCGTTGATTAACCGGGCAGCCTTTCTCAAGGAGGCCATCGTGCAAGTAAATGAAGGAATGGCAGATCGTGTCATTCGTGTCATCGGGTCATTCGTGTCGTAGCAGGGGGCGCAACGATGTCGTGATTTTGATGGCTGCCATCAAGGAACAATAATTATTTGGAGAAAATATGTCCGGACTAACCATCAAGCAGCAGGAAAAACTGCGCCATATGCTCGACCAAAATGAAGCGAAATTACAGGATGAAATCGCCAATCGTGCAATGCATGCGCCAGAAGAACGCGGTGCCCGCGCAACAGCCGACGGGACCATGGACATGGCCGATGAAGCCAGCGCCGGTTCGTTGGCCGATGTCCACATCGCCCTGGTGAATCATCTGGAGCAGGCGTTGCACGACATCGCCGCAGCGCGCGTGCGCATGGAAAGCGGCTTCTACGGCAGTTGCACCGATTGCGGTGACGACATCGGCTTTGATCGTCTCTCCGCCTATCCGACCGCTAAGCGATGTATCTATTGTCAGCAGCAAAGGGAAAAAACTTTTGCCAGCATCGCGGCGTAGAAGCGCATCAGCGTGCATTTTTATCGGCGGCAAGCCTTTGACCAGATCCAGCAATCGGCGGTAACGCAAATTTTTGTCTATATTCTGATTCATAGGGTTAGCAGTGTTCATCCCACGGCCTTATGTGTATCGCCATATTTGCCGACTTCACAAAGCGGGCGTTTGATCCAAATCAAGTCGGATGGCGTACAACGGCTTATATTGTTATTTACATTCAACGATCATCCAAGGAGACCACCATGCCTGCCAGAAAATCCACCCGCCGCACCAAATCCGCCTCTACCGCATCGGCTCAGACCACATCGCCCATGCAAGCCTTACCCGATACGCAAAGTGCCTACCAAGTCAGCAAAACCGGCTTTGATGCAGCAGTAAAGCTAACCAATGCTGTGCTCGAAGGCTTTGAACACATCCGTGAAATGCAACTGAACACGGCCCGACAAGCCCACGACAAAAATAATAAAATTGCCAACGATCTGTTGCGCATTCGTGCGCCAGCCGATCTGGCCAAGCTGGAAATGGACTGGACGCGTTTGAATATGGAGCAAGCCTCCCAGTATTGGCGTGACATGTATTCCCTGAGCAGCGCGATGAACGCCAAGCTTCTGGAGGAAATGAAAAATGAATGGTTTGCCGCCAACAAAGAGTTGGGCCAGGCCACGGCAAAAATGATGAAGCCCGCGGAACAAAAAGTGATGCCGACCATGACCCCAATGGCCAGCCCGGACAATATTAAATTGGCCATGGACATGACCAATGCCACGCTGACCAGCTTCACCAAGGCGGCATCCGATTGGATGGATAGCGCCAAACAAAGTCTGCAAAACGGCATCGCCACTCGTCATTAAAGCGCCGCACCGATTGATGTTTAGCGGTATGAATCAGGTAATGCGCAAACTCGCAGGCGCAGACCGTCGTTCCATCGGCAACGCGGAGGCTGTGGTGGCGTAAATGCCAGGTATCGCGCTATTGTTGCAATACATAACGACCCGGCGCGTCGCCCAGGGGCATATATTTTTTACCGGCTTTAGGTAATCTGGCTACTTCTATCTGCTTAGGTGAATGTTGCGCCAGCCATGCGTCCCACGCCGGCCACCACGAGCCGGGGATTTTGTCGGACGCCGCCAACCATGCGTCCGCGCTGACAAACCGGTCGTGGCTCTGGCGCGTTGCCATACGGAAATATTTTCCCCCTGGCCCGGCTGTCGGCGGGTTGACAATACCCACGTTGTGACCGCCAGTGGTGAGCGCGAAAGTCACGTCGGTGTCGGTGAGCAAATGTATTTTGTACACCGAGCGCCATGGCGACACGTGATCTCGCTCGGTGCCTAATGCGAAAATTGGCGCGCGAATATCCGATAGCGCGATGGGTTTTTCATTTACCTGATAGCGCCCTTGGGCGAGTTCGTTGTGCAAATACAAATGGTGCAGGTATTCGCTATGCATGCGGTAGGGCAGCCGCGTGGCGTCGGCATTCCATGCCATCAGATCGCTCATCGGCTGCCGTGTGCCCATCATGTAATCGTGCACCAGTTTCGACCACACCAAATCGTTGGAATTGAGATACTGAAACGTCGAGGCCATTTGCTTGCCGTCAAGATAACCCTGGTCCCACATCACGTCGTCCAGATGGGCGAGTTGGCTTTCGTCGATAAACAGGCCGAGTTCGCCTGGCTCTTCAAAGTCGGTTTCCGCCGCCAGCAGAGTCACTGTTTTCAATCGCTTGTCGTGGTCGCGTGCCAATGCGGCGGCGGCGATGGCGAGCAGGGTGCCTCCGAGGCAATAGCCTGCGGCGTGGATTTTTTGCCCGGCTGTGATGTCAGTCAGGGCGTCTAAAGCCGCGAGTGGGCCCAGTCGCAAATAGTCTTCCATATCGAGATCGCGGTCATTGGCGTCGGGATTTTTCCACGACAGCATGAATACGCGATGACCCTTGCCGAGCAAAAATTTCACCAGAGAATTGTCAGGTGACAAATCCAGAATGTAGTATTTCATGATCCATGAAGGCACGATGAGTATCGGCTCGGCGTAAACATGTGAAGTCGTCGGTGTGTATTCGATCAACTCTGCCAGCCGGTTGCGCATGACAATTTTTCCCGGTGTTGTCGCGACCGTTTCGCCGACCCGGAACCGCTCTGCACCCTCAGGCGGGCGCCCGCCTTGTTGGCGCTCCCAGTCTGTCCACCAGTTACTCGCGCCCTTGACGAGATTCACGCCACCTTGCGCCAATGTTTCATGCATCAGATCGGGATTGGTTAACAGAAAATTAGACGGCGAAAACATATCCAGCCATTGACGGGTCACAAAATTCACTACGTGCTCATGATGCGCCGTTACGCCACGCACATCGGTGGTCGCGTTGTGCCACCACTGTTGGTTGAGCAGAAAGGCCTGATAAATATAATTGTAAGGCGGCTGTTGCCAGGCGGGGTGATCGAAGCGCTTGTCGGTAGCCAGAGGTTCGATGCAGGGCGAGTTTGGGCAATCCCGCACTGATTGCCGCGCAAATTGGGCGGCATACAAAATGAGCCGGTGCCATTTGCGTAAAGCCTTGTCGGCCAATTGTTGCTGCTTGGAAGGCGACGTGGCGATGTGGGTCGCCCAGTCCATGTAAGCGCCAAGCAACGAAATGGGCGAAAGACCTTGAACCATTTTGCCCCACGCCGCATGCAACATGCGGTCAAGATTGGCATTGGCGGGCGAAGGCCTGGTGTCGAGATCGAACGATTCGGCACGCGACGCGGACGAACTTGGCGCTGTTGGCACATCCATTTCATTGGTTTCATTGAGCATGATGCACACCTTAACCGCGTTGGTTGGTTTAGCCTTGATACAGATCAATAGTTTGAAAGGAAATGTCTGACATGCTGAAAATGATATAGAAGTAGTGTTTGTAACTAATTGATTTTAATCAGTATTTTATTGTATTCAGTTTCGCGCTCTGATGAAAAAAATGACTATAAAAAAACGAATTCTGGTTTTGATCACGGCTCACATCGCAGCGTGCACATCGCTGTTGCCAAAAAGCGAAACCAAAACGGAAACGCCTTGGAAGAGTTTTGACGAAGCGCGCGGCGTGTATGACAGCATCGTGCCGAATCAGACCACAGTCGCCGATCTCAAGCGAATGCAGCTTGATCCCTACGCCACGCCCAATATCGCCATTCTCAATTACTCGGATTTGCTGCGGAAATTTTTGCCGGGCACGGTTGCGCAAAACGGTCTGCTCGACGATGACATCAAGGATTGCCTCGCTGCAAAGCAAGCGTGCAGCGCTTACGAAATCAATCAGCGGCACACAGAACAAAAACGTGTCGGCGGCTTCTGGTCGGACGTATTCAATTTCCGCCGCGAAACCGAAAGCACCGGATGGCATTTCACGGCCATCATCGTAATGAAAAACGACCGCGTGGTGTACAAACTCTGGAGCGGCGAACCGGCAATGTTCGAAACCCGCTCAGACAAAAACCCGCTCGGGCCGCTACAGAGCTTCGGACAAAGTATGGGTGAGTCGCAGATTAGGCGGTAAGAAAACTTCACCGTTCTCCCTTTGAAAAAAGATAGTAACGGGATTTAATTTCTAACCAACGCCAAAAGTAAATCCCCTCATTCCCCTTGTTGTCAAAGGAGGAAGCCATTCTCAGAGGGAAGTGAATCAATCAAACCGCCGCATCGTCATGATATCGGTGATACAAATACAACGACCATGCGCCCATGCCTATGAGCAGCGCTGCGAATACCACGAGCGCTCCGGCGACGGGAATGTAGCGGATCAGCCCCAGCGCGATCAGCGCGAGGGCTGCGAAGCCAATTCTTTTCCACGGCGTGGGCGGCGCATCTTTTTTCAGCGCGCTGGCGGCCTTGTCGCCGATGAAAATAGCGGCGGTGAGATAGCCCACCAGCATCAGCACGGCATAAATGGCGAGCAAAGCCATCGCGATGGGAATGCCGATGATGGTCACCATCAAGATGATCGCGAGTGGTGGCAAGGCGAACAGCAGGGCGAAGCCCAGGCCCAAACTTTTCCATGGCGACACATCGACTTCATGTTCCGCCGCGCGCGTGGCATTGGGAAATACCAGCAGAAAGACGGCAGCGGCAGCGATCAAGCCCAGTAACCAAATTGGGCTGAACCAGTTGCCGCCGCCGCGTTGCCACCCTTCACCCATGTCACCCATGTGCCGGTTGCGCTCACCCCAGCCTTCCATGCGTTCCGCACGCGTGATATTTCCGCCCACTTGTCCTGATGCGATTTTTATTTCAGTGGGGCTGGTGTAGGTGAGGGCTCCGGCAATTTTCGCGCCGGGGAGTATTTCAATTTCTTCTGCCGCGAGCCGCGCGTCGCCGCCCACTTCGCCCATGAGTGAAATTTTGCGGGCGTAAATTTTCAGGTCTTTGGCACATTTCCCCGAGAGGGTTACTTCATTGCCGGCGATCATCGTGCGGCCCGCGATATCGGCGGCATTGCCCAGATTGATGGTGCCGCCCGCGACCAAGGCTTCGCCGCCGACTTTGCCGTTGAGCGAAATCTGGCCGCCGGCAATGCGCACATCATCACCAATGCTGCTGTTGATGTTGACCTGGCCGCCCGCCAATACCGCATCGCCTTTTACCGGATGGTCAACATTCACATTGCCGCCAGCAGCAAATAAGTCGCCGTTTACCGGGCCCGATGGATGCACGGATGACCCACTCAAATAGACATTGTCAGTCAGCACGACGCTAGCTTCCGTCGCCTGTTCCTGCGCCCCCACCCAGAGCGACAGGCAGCCGAGCAGGGCACCCACAACAAGAAAATAATCGCCCCATAAATGGCGGCGTATTGATTGGATCGTTAGCGGTTTCATGTTGTGGCTCCTTTCCGTTGGGCACATTGGCAAGCACGCTCATGATATTGAGAACGCTACAAACCATATTGATATAGATCAACCAAGTGCGATGCTGCTCAAGTTTGATCCAGGTCAAACGCCGATTGGCTCCACGAAATAGACTGTTAACAACAAGGCAAGTGTTTGTTCTATGTCACCGTATTAACCACCACCAAGGAGATCATCATGAATGTTGCAGACCGGAAGGAATCCACCCACGACAAACTCGCGGCAGACTTGAAAGCCGTCGTCACCAGCGCGGAGGAATTGCTCAAAGTGACTACCGACCAGGCGGGTGAGGGCTATGCCAATGCGCGTAAAAAAGTTGAGCGCACACTCAGGGTTGCCAAAGAAGAATTGGGCGATTTGGAAGACACTGCCATCACCCAGGCCAAACACGCCGCCAAAGTAACAGACCGCTATGTCCACGACAAGCCGTGGCAATCCATCGGCATAGGTGCGGCAGTGGGCGTGATTGTGGGTATGCTCATCGGACGGCGCTGATCATGTCCACACTGGAAAGCGAATTGCCCCACAACGGCCCAGCCACGCACTTGCTTGATTCGCTGCGGCGGATGGCGTCTACGCTGATTGATTTGCTGCACACCCGTATCGAACTGGCGACCACTGAAATCGAAGAAGAGGGGGCGCGTATGGCCGGGCTGGTGTTGCTCGCAGCAATTGGTTTTTATTGCCTGACCATCGGCCTTATATTCGCAGGCATGTTTCTTATCATTGCGCTATGGGAAAACTATCGCCTGTGGGCCGCCGGTGGATTGACATTGTTTTTTGTCGGCACCGGTACGATCATCTGGCTGGTGTTTCGCCAACGCCTCCGCACGCGTCCGCGGTTTTTATCCGCGACGGTGGCCGAGCTTGGCAAAGACCGCGATTTGTTGCGTCCCTCGTCATGAAGTTCAACTTGCAGTATTACGCAGTGCGGCGCGAATTTCTCGTGGCGCTTAGCGAGCGGCAGCGGCGCGACGTCGTACGTGCAGCCTTGCCGTGGCGCAACGCGGCGTCGGCATTTGATCGTAGCGTGGATGTGTTGCGCGCGCTGCCCTATCCGCCCCGTGCCACTTTGGGTGTCGCCGCAGCGTTGATGGTGTGGCGGCCGCGTAGCGTGTTGCGTTTGGCGCGGCGCGTGCTTTTCGGTTTGCAATGGTGGCAGACTGTTCGCTCACGATTTTTTACCAATTAGCATCGCGCGCCCATCGTACAAAAAATAATCGCGGTTCCTATCGTGCTTTCCCCAAAAACCGTTTTCTTATCAAAAAAGACTTCCACTGCTTCACCACTGCCCGTTGAAAATTGGTGGCAACCGCCGCTGACGCAACTGCAATCCGAGTTGCGCACCGGCGATGCGGGACTCACCGCCGCAGAAGCGTCAATCCGCCTCAAGCAATACGGGAGCAATATTTTTCGCGACGAACCCAAACGATCTTTGTTGCTGGAGTTTTTGCGTCGCTTCCGTAATCCGCTGGTATTGATATTGCTGGCCGCGAGTTTTGTCTCCGCCATCAGCGGCGAGGTGGCAAGCTTTGTCATTATCATCGCCATGGTGGTGTTATCCGTCACCATTGATTTTATACAGGAAACCCGCGCAGGTCGCGCGGCGGAAAAATTGCGCCAATCGGTTGCGCTGCGTGTCAGCGTATTACGTGATGGTGTCAAGCAAGAGATACCGGTTGCTGAGGTAGTGCCCGGAGACGTGGCGTGGGTTTCCGCCGGCGACCTGATCCCTGCCGACGGCCGACTGATCGAATCGCAGGATTTGTTTGTGAAGCAGGCGTTGCTCACAGGCGAGCCTTACCCGGCGGAAAAACACGCGCGTACTAACCCTGAAACTACAACCGATATGCTGGCTGCCGACCATGCCGTGTTCATGGGCACCTCAGTGGTGAGCGGCAGCGCCAAAATTCTGGTGTGCCAAACCGGCGCACACACCGCCATTGGTGACATCGCCGAAACCCTCGAAACACCGCCGCCGCCCACCTCGTTTGAAATCGGCGTGCACCAGTTCGGCATGTTGATCATGCGTCTCACCGTTTTTCTGGTGCTGTTTGTGCTAATGGTGAATACCCTGTCGCACAAACCGCTGCTTGAATCGTTTCTGTTCGCCATTGCCCTTGCCGTGGGATTGACGCCGGAACTGCTGCCGATGGTGATATCCGTCACGCTCGCACGCGGGGCGATGCGCATGGCGCGCAAGCAGGTGATCGTGAAACGCCTCGCTGCCATTGAAAATCTCGGCGCGATGGATGTGTTGTGCACCGACAAGACCGGCACGCTGACGGAAGCGAAAATCCGTCTCGAACGCCATGTGGACGCGCTGGGTCGCGACAGCGAGCGCGTGCTGCGGCTGGCTTACCTCAATAGTTTTTTTGAGACCGGCGTCAAGAGCGCCCTCGACGACGCGATCCTGGCCCACGAGGAAATCGATGTCTCGGATTGGAAAAAAATCGATGAAGTGCCATTCGATTTTGAGCGCCGCCGCGTGTCCGTTTTAGTCGAGAACGGCAACTCGCGCTTGCTGGCCCTCAAAGGTGCCCCGGAGGACATTCTGCGCCTGTCCACGCAATTCGAGAACGACAACGAAGATGATTTGCACATCATCGATGCCGCGAAAAGAAATGAAATACTCGGCCGTCATGATGCACTGGCGCGTGAAGGCTTTCGCGTACTGGGCATCGCATGGAGGCGCGTGCCGCTCGACCATCCCCATGCAGTGGTAAGCGACGAAACCGAATTGGTATTCGCCGGCTTTGCCGCCTTTCTCGACCCGCCGAAAGCCAGTGCCGGCGCTGCCTTATCCGCCCTTGCCGCCAGCGGCGTCGCGGTGAAAATCGTTACCGGTGACAACGAGTTGGTCACCCAGCATGTGTGCGCCGAACTGGGTATCGCCATCACCGGCGTGTTGCGCGGCGACGAACTGGCGCAAATGGGCGACACGGCGCTGCAGGCGCGGGTGGAACAAGCCAATTTATTTTGCCGCGTCAACCCTGCGCAAAAAAACCGCATCATCCTCGCGCTGAAGCGGCGCGGTCACGCGGTGGGCTATCTGGGCGATGGCATCAACGATGCGCCCGCATTACATTCCGCCGATGTCGGTTTGTCTGTTGAGGATGCCGTCGATGTGGCTAAAGAGGCGGCCGACATGATTTTGCTCAAGCAGGATTTGAATGTACTGCACGAGGGCGTGATGATTGGCCGGGAAACCTTCGCCAACATCCGTAAATATATCCTGATGGGCACCAGTTCCAATTTCGGCAACATGTTTAGCATGGCAGGGGCGTCATTATTTTTGCCTTTCCTCCCTATGTTGCCGACGCAGATCCTGCTTAATAATCTGTTGTACGACTTGTCAGAAGCGGCGATCCCGCTGGATCGGGTTGATGCGCGCGAGCTGGAACGGGCGCAAGCGTGGGACATGTCGTTCATCCGCAATTTCATGTGGGTCATCGGCCCAGTTAGTTCGCTGTTCGATTTTCTCACCTTCTATGTCATGCTCGTTGTGTTGCACGCCAACGAAGCCCTGTTCCAGACCGGCTGGTTTATCGAATCGCTGGCGACGCAAACCCTGGTGATATTTATTATCCGCACCCGCGGCAATCCGTTCGCCAGCGCGCCCAGCACTGTCCTGATCGTGACTTCACTGAGCGTTGTCGCTGTGGCGGCCATGTTGCCCTTTACACCGTTGGGAATTTACTTCGGTTTCGTTGCGCCACCTCTGAAATTCTTTTTAATCTTAGTGGCAATGGTAGTGGCATACCTGGCCTTGGTCGAAATCGTGAAGCGCAGGTTCTATCGTCGTTATGAGGCGCATGACAATGGACGATGAACATTTGCTAGCGACTGACCCAGTCAAAGGCCTGTCCCACCAGCAGGCCGCCGCCCGCCTGCGATCAGACGGTTACAACGAATTGCCGTCGTCCAAACCGCGCAATGTGTTTCGCATCGCGCTCGAGGTGGTGCGCGAGCCAATGTTTTTGTTGCTGATTGCTGCCGCGACTATTTATCTGGTGCTGGGCGATGTGCGCGAAGCCATCGTACTGTTCGCGTCGGTGCTGGTGATGCTGGGCATCACCTTTTATCAGGAACGCAAAACCGAACGCACGCTGGAAGCCCTGCGCGATTTATCCAGCCCGCGCGCGCTGGTGATGCGGGATGGCGAACCCCATCGCATCGCCGGACGCGAAGTGGTGCGCGGCGATATCGTGATGCTGAAGGAAGGCGACCGCGTGCCTGCGGATGCGGTGTTACTGGTGTGCAACGACTTGAAAGCGGACGAATCCCTACTCAGCGGCGAGTCGGTGCCGGTGCGCAAAATCGCCAGCGGCGCTTCCGACAAACCCTCCCGTCCCGGCGGCGACGACCTGCCGTTTGTGTACTCCGGCACCTTGACGGTGCAGGGGCAGGGCACGGCGCGCGTCGTTCATACCGGCCTTAGCACCGAGATGGGCAAGATCGGCAAGGCACTGCAAACTTTGCAGGATGAAGCCAGCCCGATGCAACGGGAAACGCGCCGCGCCGTGCTGATTTTTGCCGCCATCGGTTTGGCATTGTGTGGCGCGGTGGTCGTGCTGTACGGTCTCACGCGACACGACTGGCTCGGCGGTTTGCTGGCAGGCATCACGCTGGCAATGGCGAATCTGCCGGAAGAATTTCCTGTCGTGCTGACGGTGTTTCTGGCGCTGGGGGCATGGCGCATTTCGAAACAACATGTGCTGACGCGTCGCGTGCCGGCAATCGAAACTCTCGGCTCGGCCACGGTGTTGTGCGTGGACAAGACCGGCACGCTCACGCAAAACCAAATGGCGGTGCGCGAGTTGCAAGTCGGCGATGATGTTTACGTTGCCGGCGGCGTAACACCATCAGCCTTGCCGGAAAAATTTCATGCGCTGCTTGAATACAGCATCCTTGCCAGCGAGCCAGATCCGTTCGATCCGATGGATAAAGCGTTTCATCTTTTCGGCGACACGCATTTGCCGCCATCAAAACATTTACAGATTGAGCGGCAACTGGTGCACGAATACCCGCTTGCGCCGACATTGCTTGCGCATTCGCATGTATGGAAAAAATTGAATGAAAACAATATGTTACATATTGTCGCGAGTAAGGGTGCACCCGAGGCTGTCGCCGAGCTATGTCACCTCGACGCAACGCAAATGCAGACATTGGAAAATCAAATTCAGCGCATGGCGCAAAGCGGTTTGCGTGTGCTGGGCGTGGCGAAAGCCGAGTTTGATTTGCAAGCAACAAAACAATGGCCTGATTCGCAACACGATTTCGATTTCATATTTCTCGGCCTCATCGGCTTGGCGGATCCGATCCGCCCCAGCGTGCCGCAGGCGTTGAAGGAATGTTACAACGCCGGCATGCGCACCGTGATGATTACAGGCGATTATCCCGTCACGGCGCAAGCTATCGCGCGGCAGATTGGCCTGCATCCTGGCGACGGCATCATCACTGGCCGCGAGCTGGAACAACTGAGCGACGCGCAATTGCAAGCGCGTATCGGCGGTGTGAATATTTTTGCGCGCATCATGCCCGAACAAAAATTGCGTCTGGTCCAGGCGTTCAAAGCGGCGGGCGAAATCGTGGCGATGACCGGCGACGGTGTCAACGACGCGCCCGCGCTCAAGGCCGCGCACATCGGCGTGGCCATGGGTCAGCGCGGCACTGATGTAGCGCGCGAAGCGGCATCGCTGGTGCTGCTCAACGACGACTTCGCCTCCATCGTACATGCGGTCAAATTGGGCCGGCGCATATTCGACAACATCCAGAAGGCCATGGGCTACATCATCGCGGTGCATGTGCCCACGGCAGGCATGGCGCTGGTGCCGCTGCTGTTCGATTGGCCACTGGTGTTTTTTCCCCTGCATATCGTGTTTCTTGAATTCGTCATCGACCCGGCGTGCTCCATCGTATTTGAAGCGGAACCGGCAGAAAAAAATGTCATGCACCGGCCACCGCGACAGCCGGGTGAACACTTACTGAACCGCAAAGTTGTGCTTAATAGTTTGCTTGAAGGAGCCGGCGTGCTGGCAGCAGTGTGGCTGCTCTACTGGGCGGTGCTGCAAGCCGGCGCGCCTGAAGAGTTGGCACGCGCCTACGCGTTTACAGCCATCGTGTTCGGCAACCTCGGCCTGATTCTGGTGAATCTCACAGGCGACGAGCCGGTGTGGGCGCTACTGAAAACACCCAACCCCGCGCTGAAGTGGATTCTGGTCGGCACCCTGGTGGCGTTGGCTGCGGTGTTGTATGTGCCGTCGCTAAACGCGCTGTTCCGTATCGCGCCGCTGCCGCCGCTGGGCGTGTTGCTTTGTTTCTTCGCGGCGATTTTAGGTTTGTTATGGCTTGAGCTTGCCAAACGCTATCGCCGCAGTGTGCGTGAGTTCAAATAAATTTGATCTGCGTCAATTCAAGACGAGTCGGATTTGGATAAATTGGGCTAATCGGATTGATGAATGGAAAGAGGCAGCCATGTCACCACGCTTGATATCAAAAGCTGTCGCTGCGGGATTGGCGTTGCCATTAGTTATGCAGCCCAGCGCGCAAATCGCGCCTGCGCTGTTTTCGATTACGCCATGGGCATAACGCAGGGCACGGGTGGCGGCATGATGGGCGGCGGCGCACCCAGGGGCGATGCGGTTGCGCAAGGCGGCATGATGCAGCAAATGCTTGAGCACCAAAAGGCCGCGAAAACCAAATAGCGGCAATTTGGAATGGATAAGTAATACGCGGGATTTTTGATGATGGATACCAATCGTCAGTCCGGGCAGCTTCCCGTAAAATTTGATCTGCGGATATCTGCCGGCAAGGCACAGTTGCCAGGCACGTTGACGCTACCTGTCGGTTCGAAATTGGTCGTACTGTTCGCCCATGGCAGCGGCAGTTCGCGTCTGAGCCCGCGCAATAATTTCGTAGCGGATGTGTTGCACGATTCACGCATCGGCACCTTGCTGATGGATTTGCTCACGCCCGAAGAAGACGCCAATTACCAAAACCGTTTTGACATCGCGTTGCTCACTCACCGTTTGGTAACCGCGAGCTACTGGCTGGAGACCGACAAGCGGACGCATGAGCTGAAAATCGCCTACTTCGGTGCCAGCACTGGCGCGGCCGCGGCATTGCGCGCGGCGGCGTTGTTTAATCATGAAATCGGTGCTGTCGTGTCGCGCGGCGGACGGCCCGACATGGCGGGATCCGAAGCGCTGGAACGGGTGCGCGCGCCCACGCTACTGATAGTTGGCGGCGAAGACGTCGAAGTGATGGGGCTGAATCGGTCAGCTTATGGTTTTCTCACTTGCGAAAAACAAATGGCGATTGTTACCGGCGCGACCCACTTATTTGAAGAGCCGGGTACGCTGGAACAAGTAGCGCGACTTGCTGCGGAGTGGTTTGTAAAGTATCTTGTTTGAAGTAGCAGCATGCTAGTAAAAGCGGCTTTTATCCTACGCCATTATTAAGTCACACCCGAAGTATCAGGTGATTTTGCAAACCGAGCTTCCCCACGGCATCCGCGCCAACCTCACACAATTTCTGCATCAGTTGCTGCAAGTGCTGTTGGTCGGTTTGACTATCGGCATGATGCGTACCGTGGTGCCGGCGCTGGCCGAAGCGGAATTCGGCGTACCGCGAAATTCTTTCGCGCTGCTCACCGCCTTTGTCGTCGCGTTCGGTTTGGTCAAGGGCACGCTCAATTTTGTCGCCGGTCGTTTATCCGAGCGCATCGGGCGCAAGCGCGTGCTGCTGATCGGCTGGCTGGCGGCGCTGCCGATTCCTCTGATGATTTATTTCGCGCCGTCGTGGATCTGGATTGTCGCGGCCACGGTGCTGCTGGGCGTGAACCAGGGCCTCACCTGGTCGATGACGCAAACCGCCAAACTCGACATCACGCGCCTCGACCAGCGCGGCCTCACCATTGGCCTCAATGAATTCTCCGGTTATCTCGGCCTCGCGCTGGCCGGTATCGTGACGGCTTATCTTGCCACCGCGATGGGCGCGCGCGCCGGGCTGTTGTGGTTTGGCATGACGGTCAACTTGCTGGCGCTGTTGCTGACCGTGCTTTGGGTGAAAGATACGCTGCCGTGGGCGCGGGCTGAAAGCGCGCGGCAGCGCAGCGGTAATCTCGGCGCGCCGCAAGCGCGTTATGCGCAAACCATCGGCGCGACGCCTTCCACATGGGAAGTGTTTACCCTCATGTCGTGGCGCGACAAACGCATGGCAGCATTCTGCCAGGCCGGCCTGGTGGAAAAATTTGTCGATGCGCTGGTGTGGGTGTTCTATCCGCTGTTTCTCTACCAGCGCGGCGTGAGCCTGCCCGGCATCGGCTGGGTGGTTGGCACCTATGGTTTCGTCTGGGGTGGCGCGCAGTTTTTTACCGGCAAATTATCCGACCGCTTCGGCCGTCACCGCCTGAATGTCGGCGGCATGGCGTTGTGCGGCGCGGGGGTGGCGATGATGCCGCTGATGAACAGCATGCCAGGGTGGGTATTGTCGGCGGCTGTATCGGGTTTCGGCATGGCGATGCTGTATCCGAATCTCAGCGCGGCAGTGGCCGACATCGCCCACCCCGATTGGCGCGGCTCGGCCATCGGCATCTACCGCTTCTGGCGCGATCTCGGCTATGGCATCGGTGCCCTCGGCCTTGGGTTGGCCGCCAGTATCAGCGGTAATGTGATCGCTGCTTTCTGGTTTGTCGCCGTCAGCATGTTCGCTTCCGCCGCGCTGTTATGGTGGTGGGGCGAAGAGACGCATCCGCGACTCAACCCGCGGGTTTGATATTTACGTTGCCAGATTCAAGGCGAAGCAGTCAGGTCACGTTTTTTTTGCTCGAACTCTTCACGTTCGATTTCGCCCCGCGCGTAACGAGCCTGCAGAATTTCCAGCGGCGTTTGCGCGCGCGTGCTGCTGCTGCCAGACTGCTGCATCACCCACCGTACCGCCATAGCAACGGCGAAAATGAGCAGCCCCCAAAAAATAATCATCGCCAATCCGCCCATGCCCATACCCCACCAGCCGAATTCACCCATGTGCGCCATTATTTTCTCCAGAAAAATATTACAAAAAAGCAACGCATTTTCATTTCCCGATCGTGCTTATGGCAGCGTTGCGTGCCAGCAGTTTTGCGTTGATGGCGACAATGACCGTGCTTAACGACATGAATGCGGCACCCATCGCCGGCGACATCAGAAAGCCCAGGCTGAAGGTCACTCCCGCCGCCAGCGGAATCGCCACCGCGTTATAGCCGGTGGCCCACAGCAGGTTCTGGATCATCTTGTTATAGGTGAGGCGCGACAAAGCCATGATGGCCGCCACATCGCGCGGATCGCTACGCACGAGTACGATGTCGGCCGATTCAATGGCCACATTGGTGCCCGCGCCGATGGCAATGCCCAGGTCCGATTCCACCAGCGCCGGCGCGTCGTTGACGCCGTCGCCCACCATGGCAACGGCCAGGCCGCGCTGTTTCACTTCGCGTATTTTGGCGGCTTTCTGATGAGGCAGCACCTCGGCGAAATAATCGTCCAGGCCCAATTCCGCCGAAACGCTTTTCGCCACGGCCGCCGAATCGCCCGTCAGCATCATGCATTGGATGCCCATGGATTTGAGTTGCGCAATCGCCGCACGCGATTCCGGGCGTATGATGTCGGCCAGTGCGATGGCACCGACGACTGCGCCGTTCACCGTCACGAACACGACGGTTTTGCCTTGCTCGGCCAATGCGATTACGCGCGGCGTACGTATGGCGGCCGCGTCTTTCAAAAAGCCGGGGCTTACCACGGCAACGCGCTTGCCGTCGATCAGCGCTTGCGCGCCCTGGCCGGTGATGTTCAGAAATTCGGTCGCGGCGGTAACGCTGAGACTGCGATCCTTTGCTGCGCGCACAATGCCAGCGGCGATGGGATGTTCGGATTGTATTTCAAGCGAAGCGGCGATACGCAGTACGTCGCTCTCGTCGATAGCGCCAAGCGCTACCACATCGCTTACACCGAAGCGCCCTTCAGTCAGCGTGCCGGTTTTATCGAACACAATAGCTCTGAGATTGCGCGCTCGCTCGAACGCCGCCCGGTCGCGTATCAGCAGGCCGTTCTTTGCTGCGAGGCTGGTGCTGACCGCAACTACCAGCGGAACGGCCAAGCCCAGCGCGTGCGGGCAGGTGATCACCATCACGGTTACCATGCGTTCCAGTGCAAACGCGAAACCTTGGCCGATTATTATCCACGCAATGAATGTGACGCCGCCTACTGACAGCGCAATATAGGTGAGCCATTGCGCGGCGCGGTTGGCGATGTCCTGCGTGCGCGAGCGCGTCTCCTGTGCTTCACTCACCATTTTGATTACTTGCGACAAATAGGTTTTATCACCTTGCTTGCGGATATCCAGCACCACCGCGCCTTCGCCGTTGATCGCGCCGCCGATGGCTTCCTGCCCGCGGGTTTTCGATACGGGTTTCGACTCGCCGGTGAGCATCGATTCGTTCATGCTGGTCTGCCCATCCACAATCAAGCCGTCGGTGGGCACGCGCTCGCCCGGTTTCACCAGTACCCGGTCGCCGACGCGAACGCTGCTTACCGGCACATCCTCAAGCGCTTGCCCGACGCCGAAGCGGTGGGCAGTGGCGGGGAGCAATTCCACCAGCGCCCGCAGCGCGCCCGACGCGCCGAGCACCGACTTCATTTCGATCCAGTGCCCCAGCAGCATGATGTCGATCAGCGTGGCCAGTTCCCAGAAGAACACCATGCCGCTCAAGCCGAACACCACGGCGACGGAGTAAAAATAGGCTACGCTGATGGCGAGCGAGATTAGTGTCATCATCCCCGGCTTACGGGCGCGCAGCTCGTCAATGAGACCCTTGAGGAATGGCCTGCCGCCATAAAAATAAATGACGCTGGATAAGCCGAACAGCAGCAGATCGGAGCCACGGAACGCCCACGATTGTTGCAGACCCAAAGCTTGTTGTATCGCCGGCGATAGCAGCAACACCGGTGCCGTCAAAGCGAGCGCAACCCAGAAGCGGCGGCGGAAATCACCGATCATCGCGCCGTGGTCATGGTGGGCGAGCGCGTGGTGGTTGCCGTGCATGGCCGGCGTGCTACGCGCGGGTTCCGTCGGTTGGAGATGCGCATGATGGTTCATGTGTGTGTCCTCAGTATCGATGCCTGTCACCACCGGCCCATGGCAAGTGGCGGGAAAAAATCGCGTTACATCCGGCAAACCCTTTCGTTTGCGTTCGGCTACCACGCAATGGGTATCCCGCTCGCAGCTGGCGAGCTCTACCCATTGACACGTCCATGGTAGTCTGGCGCAAGTTCGACTGCGATACGCTGCCCAACGACGCCATAGCCACCCGCAATGATAATTCCCTGATCGTTCATTTCTAAGCTTGCCGCAGATGACGAGCATGAGTTTGGTGGCTCAATGCCCTGCGCCATTAAATGTTAGCGATCATCACTTTCCTTTTGAAGGAAGCGACTGGGCAGGAAACGCGGAGTGGTTTGCGCGTATTTCGTGTACGCGTCGCCGAATTCCGCAATGGCATCATGTTCTTCGGCGATCGCAAGGCGGACATACATCCAAACCAGTACGGGAAACATGATGAGTGTCAGAATGGTCGGCCACTGCAACAGGAAGCCGAACATGATGAGGACGAATGCGACATACTGCGGATGCCTTACATACGCATAGGCACCCGTTATCGCCAAGCGACGCGCGCGTTGCGCCGCGTGCAGTACGGGCCACGCCGACGCGAGCAGCCAGAATCCGCCGCCAATGAAAACAAAACTTAACAAATGAAACGGCCCGAAGTGCGGATTAGAGCGCCAGCCGAATAGCATTTCCAGCAAATGTCCCGCATCGTGGCTCATAAAGTTGATGCCGGGGAAACGAGTGGCGAGCCAGCCGGACAACAAGTAGATGGTGAGGGGAAAGCCGTACATCTCCGTGAATAGCGCGACAAGAAAGGCGGAAAACGCGCCGAACGAGCGCCAGTCGCGTTTGCTTTGCGGCTTGGCGAAGCTGAACGCAAAAATAATAAACACAGCTGAGTTGATAATGACCAATGGCCACAGACCATAACCGGGGGCATCAGTGTTCATGGCGAATTCCTCCTTTCTCTATTTTGTCGCGGGCCTCTGGAGATGAGCCTTGATCAAGCGCACCTGATCTGCCGTGATGATGGCCGCGCCCGTGATGCATGAACCTATGCATCAGCGGACAGGCCAGCAAAAACAGATAAGGCCATACACCAAACAGGTGTGCGCTATGCTCAGTGAACAGGAAAAACCCCGCCACCAAGAGAAACCCCAGAAAAATAATACGGGTTATGTTGCGGTTGCCGTTGTCGTTGCCGGGGCCAGGCGTTTCTAGGTTGTTAAGCATGATTTTCTCCTTTCATAATTTACTCAAGCTAATGCGCCAGGCGACCGTGCCCCGGTTCGTCCCGATGGCCCCAGCGCAACAGGTAGTTATAAACGGCCGCGAACAGTACGCCCACAGCAAAAAATGTCGCGCCGCCGCCGAGCAGGCCATACAAAAAGCTTGCTGCCGTGAACGGCTTGGTGGATTTCAGTAGCGTCAAATCAAGCCCGTGCGCCCACGCGTTGGCGAAACCGATGGTCCAATCGGGAAACAGCGCTACCGCCACCGCGCACACTGCGTTAACCAGCATGAATGTAACGGCCGTTGCCCAACCCACGGTCCAGGGATTCAGTTTGTCCATGATCGACTCCTCATCAATGTCACGCGCCACGCAAAATTACGGCGAACGTGCCGGGCGCGCTTTGGCCCGTTCGCGCAACGGCTATTTCGCCGGTGACTGTTGGCTTTGATGCTGCATCATTTGTTCCATCATCATTTGCATCATGTCCATGCGTTTTTCCATCATGTCTTCACGGCGTTTCGGGTCGCCGCCCATCATCATGCCGCCGCCCATACCACCGCCCATGCCGCCGCCCATCATCATGCCGCCACCCATGCCGCGCATGTTCTTCATTTGCTCCTGCATGCTTTGCATATGTTCCTGCATAAGTTTCTGGCGCTCCTGCGGATCCTTGCTCTGGTGAATCTTGTCCATCTGCGTTTGCATTTTTTTCATGTTTTCCTGCATTTGCGCCATTCGCTTGTCCGTGTCTGCGTCGGCCGGTTTTGCCGGCGCGGGATTGGCCTGCGCAATGGTTATCGGCGGATTCGCGTCCGCGTGGTGTGCATCGTCGGCGCTGGCTGGCACGCCGCTCGCAGCGAAGGCGGCGATTGAAATGAGAATCAAGCTCGTTTTCATGGTGGGTCTCCTGAGTAAATGTTTATGAAAGAAATGATGGAACGGGTTTTCTGCTTCAAACGAGACAGCGGGAATTTTTTTGAACGATGCTCGTTCGCGGGCACTGCCGGCAAAGCGCCAACTACCCGTGCTTCCGCCAGGCAGCACAACGGCGGATCAAATCAGCAGGCGGGAAGAGCGGAGAAAGTAGGACGGTCGTGGCGGGGGATGGTAGATAGCGAACGACAACAGGTTGCGACGCAAGTTGATCTGCACCGCTTCGTGATGCGGGATGATCACGGCATCGGGCATCTGCAATTTGGAAAAAGTAGGCGCAATGGCGGAAGGCGACGCGATGCCTAAATCGGTCAACTGCAAACAATGGGACGGCGGTGCGCCGCTATCGATGTCATGGCTGTCATGATCGCCGTCCGGTTGCCCGGCGTGATGATCATGGCTGCCACCGGCAGCGGCCATCACGAGCGGCGAGTGTCCGTCCGTCGAAAATGCGTGTAGGGCGTTACAGCAAAGCACGGCGCCATTTGCCGACCAAATCAACACCAGGGCCAAAACCAGGAATTGCGCAAGGCGCTTGCGCGCATCTTCCAGTCGCGCTGGCCGGTAAAAATTGAAGGAAGAAAGGAATGGCGTTTTCATAACAATTTCTTTATAGCGGATAACCTCCCGCCGCGAGTTGACCGAGATCAAACCAGCATCGAATATACGGACGAGCCGTCAGGTGCCTTCGGTTTTCCGTGAAGATTGCAAAATGGCGATGACTTCCTCGTCCTCCACTTGCAAAAACTCGCGGTAAAACTGACCAACAGCGTAAAAGTTTTCCGGCGCGGAAAGGCAGACCACTCTGTCCGCGTAGGGCCTGACCCGTTGCAGCGTGTCGGGCGGCGCGACCGGCACGGCGCAAATCAATTGGCTCGGTTTGCGCGCGCGCAGCGAATGCAGCGCGGCGATCATGGTGGCACCGGTGGCGAGGCCGTCATCGACCACGATGACAATGTGGTCGTGCGGATCAATCGGCGCGCGCACCGGCGTGTATTGTGTGCGGCGGCGCTTGATGGTGTCGAGCTGGGTTTGCTTTTCGAGTTTGATGTAGTCCGCCGTGGCGCCCGCGCCAGCGGCATACTCGGACAGATAAGCCCAACCGGTTTCATCAATGGCGCCGATGGCGTATTCCGCGTTGCCCGGCGCGCGCAGTTTGCGCGTGAGCACCACATCGAACTCGCCGCCTAAAGTTTCAGCGATGATTTTTGCCATCGGCACCGCACCGCGCGGAATGGCGAGCACCAGCGGATGGCTGCCGCGATATTCATCGAGAGCATCGGCGAGAAGTTGTGCTGCATGGGCGCGGTTGTCAAATAACATGATTCGAGAAAGTGTAAAATATTCAATATAATCAGATAGTTATATTATGCCGCGATGGGTAGCGATTCGCGCAGACTTTTCAAGTCGTCTTCGCTCAAGGTTTCATTTTCCAACAATCGTGTCGCGCCTTGTTCCAGACTTTGCCGTCGCCGCGTAAGAATTTCCACGGCGCGCGCGAACGCCTCGTCCACAATACGGCGCAACGCGCAGTCGATTTCGCGCGCCGTTTCTTCCGAGTAGGCACGCGGTCCCGGGTTCGGCATCACCGTGTCGAAAAGCCAGTGTGATTGGATTCGTACACCAGGTTGCCCAGTTTTCCATCCATGCTGTAGCGCATCACCATGCTGCGCTTTGTGGATCGGCTTGCGAACGTCATGGACGCATCAATGGCTCAGTGTATGCGGCGGCGAAATTCAAGCGATTGATTTAAGTCAAACCAATCGATCCCGTAGCCATTTAATGTGTTCGAAATCATGGCCGTTTCAATATTTTGACTTCACAACTTTTTCTGTCCGATCTACGACCGAGAAAACGCTTACATTGAATCCGACGCGTATTTGACCTGGATCAATAGGTCTGCGGGGAACCCGATTATATTGAAACAGTAATATTTATTTGTTTGGCGGATGAAGACAACATGGTCAAACCGATGCATAAACATATTGCGCGCACGGCTACTGCCACATCAAAGCGTGTTAAGGAAGGTGTGCACGCCAAGGCGGAATTGGGAAAAGGCGAGGCCGCGAAACAACCCTCTCGCACGAGCAAAACAAAACTGGAAAGCGCGACCGGTGTGAGCCCGTCGGTATGGGCAGAATCTGACCGGCGCAAGGCGTCGGATATGCAAGTTGCCCATGGCCGCCCGCGCAATGTCGAGTCTGTTCATGAGCGCGATGACGACGAAATCGAACTTGATAATTTATTGCAGGAAGGCGGCCATATCCTGCCGTTCGATGATGTGTAGCGGTGACAATTGATTTTATTAAAAATTTTTCAACTGGCGTATTAAGGAGATTGTGATGGCAAACCTGACTTTATTTGACCCGTTTCAGGACAAGTTCGACGACCTGCTTAAAGGGTTTTTTCTCAAGCCGGTGGGACTTGAAACGGCGTCACCGATACAAATGCAAATGAAAATCGACGTAACGGAAAACGACAATACCTATACGGTACATGCCGATATTCCGGGGGTGAAAAAAGAAGATATCAAGGTGTCTGTTGAAGGCAACCAGATATCCATCAGCGCCGAAGCCAAACGCGAAAAGGATGTGAAAAAGAATGACAAGCTGGTGCACAGCGAACGCTATTACGGCAGCGTATCCCGCTCCTTCTCGCTGGCCCATGATGTAGATGAAAAAGGTGCCGTCGCAAAATATAACGACGGAGTGCTGGAACTGACGCTGCCGAAAACCGTCACCTGCCGCACCAAGCAAATTGCGGTGCAATAGGCCATGCCGATAGGTAGCCTATGCAACCGTAATGTGGTGTTCGCCAAGCGCGACACCACCATTACCGAGGCGTCGAACCTCATGCGCCGCCAGCATGTGGGTGATGTGATTGTCGTCGATGAGACTGACGGGCAGCACATCCCAGTCGGCATTGTGACCGACCGCGACATAGTCGTAGAGGTGGTGGCGATGGGGCTTGACGCCAAAGTAATGACGCTCGGCGACATTCTCATCGGCAATCTGGTGACGGCCGAAGAGTTGGACGAGCGTGACGACACACTCAAGCTCATGTGCCTCAAGGGAATCCGTCGTATGCCCGTCGTGGATGCCGCTGGCACACTGGTGGGCATTGTCACCGTGGATGATTTGATCGGCGAAGTGTCGAACGAGTTGTTGGAAATCCACAAGCTCATGTCAAGGGAGCAGCGGCGCGAAATGCAGTTCCGCAAATAGCCGCGCACATTCATGCCCGAAATTTTCGGATCCGACGCATATTCTCCAGCGCAAATAGTCGAACGTGTCGAATCGGTAGGCGTCGCCAAAGCACGTTTGCCGTTGTTGTCGCTGATTTTACTGGGCATGTTGGCGGGCGCCTTCATCGGCTTCGGCGCGCTGTTTTCAACCTTGGTCACCAGTGACGCCACGTTGGGTTTTGCATTGGCCCGATTGTTGGCCGGCGTGACATTTTCACTCGGCTTGGTGTTGGTAGTTGTTGCAGGCGCAGAGTTATTTACCGGCAACAATCTTTTGGTCATGGCGTGGGGTGACCGCAAAATATCCACTTATGAATTGTTGCGTAACTGGTTGGTCGTTTATTTATCCAACTTCGTGGGCGCAATCGGTTTGGCATTGCTGGTGCTGTGGTCGAACCACGCGGATATGGCCAATGGTGCGATAGGCGCGCAGTATGTAAAAATCGCCGCGGCCAAGATTGCCATGCCTTTTGCCGAAGCGTTTTTCAAGGGTGTGTTGTGCAACGCGCTGGTTTGCCTGGCGGTGTGGCTCGCGCTGGCGGGGCATACTGTGACCGACAAAGTCCTCGCCATCGTATTTCCCATATCCGCTTTTGTCGCCGCAGGGTTTGAACATAGCGTCGCCAACATGTATTTCATTCCCCTCGGTATTTTGTTGCACGGCGCGGGTTATGGCGCGGTGAATGCCGACGTGAGCTGGCTCGGCTTTGCGCACAACTTGCTTCCGGTTACGTTGGGCAATTTGTTTGGCGGCAGCGTGATGGTGGCGCTGGTGTATTACCTGATCTATCGCTTTCCTGATGACAAACGCACGTAGGTCAGGTTGCGCGCGATGCTGGTGCCGTTGCCTGTCACCTCGTTTCAATTTTTTGTCAGGTAGCCTATCGGCAACCTGACCTACGGGCCAATCGACATTCCCGCTAAAACGGGACTCCAGCGCGTCAAATTCGCAATCGAAATCGTAGGTCGGCAATCCCTTGCCGACAAACTGTCAATCGAAGAAAGGCCGTTCAATCATGATCTGGGCGAAATGGGTCGTGTTCATTCTTCTCTTGGTAATCATCGCGTTTACGCTGGCTGTTTGGCTCGCAACCAGAAATTGGAACAGCAACAGCGCGCAATTCGTGGAAAAGCTGATGCAGCGCTCCGCGCAGAGCAGCGTGAAAACAGTGGACTTCAAGGAGCTGGAAAATCTGCCGCCTCCGGTCGTCAAATATTTTCGCTGGGCATTGAAAGACGGCCAGCCGATGATCCGCTCCGCGCTGATCACATGGCAAGGTGAATTCAGGATGGGTAAAGCCGAGAATGCGTGGAGCCCGATGACGGCCGTTCAACATTACACCGTGCAACCGCCGGGTTTCGTGTGGGATGCGCGCATTCAAATGCTGCCGAGGTTGAACATGGCCGTGCGCGACATCTACATGGACGGGCAGGGCGCCATACTCGGCAAAGCCCTCTCGCTGGTGACCATGGTGGACCAAAAAGGCCCGTTCCCGCTAGCGGGTGCCGCGTTTGAACGCTATCTCGGCGAAGCCATCTGGTTACCCACGGCCTTGCTGCCCAGCGCGGGTGTGAAGTGGACGCCCATTGATGACAACAAGGCGTTGGCGACGATTGCCGATCAAGGCGAAAGCGTCTCAGTCGAATTTCACTTCGATGAGCAAGGCCGTGTGACCGAATGTTATTTACCCAAGCGTTACCGCGACACAGTAGATGGCCAGCAACGCTTTGCTCCTTGGCGCGCGCGCGTGGGCAAATACGAAGAACACGTCGGCATGCAGGTGCCCGGCGATGGCGTGGCGGAATGGCTTTTTCCAGAGGGCGTCTACCCATATTGGAAGGGGCGAGTGGTGAAGGCGGAGTATGAGTACGTGCGTTAATTCTTCTGCGAGGTGAATCATGGCAAAGACATTGCTGATTTATTACTCACTGACCGGCACAACAAAAAAAGTGGCTGAGGAAATGGCACGCCAGGCCGGTTGGGATGTAGGCGTGATCAAGGATAAAAAACCGCGCAATGGCAGGCTGGGCTATATGCGCTCTGGCATGGAAATGATTTTCCCGTTTCATCCAGCCATCGAGTACCAAGGTAATGACCCAAGCGCCTATGACCTGGTCGTGCTCGGGTCGCCGATCTGGATGGGCAAGCTGTCGTCGCCGCTGCACAGCTTCATCAAGCGCGAAGGCGTGAAGCTGAAAAACGTCGCCTTGTTTTGCACCATGGGAGGCGATGAGGTCGCCGGCGCGTTGGCGCAGTTCACTTTGTTAGTTGGTCATGCGCCGCAATGTTTCCTTGCCGTCAATGAACGCGCGGTTGCGTCCGGTGCTTTCCAAGAAAAAATAAAACCATTTGTTGAGCAGGCAAATAATCGGCTGAGTATTGCGGCGTAGTCACTATCTAGCGTGCGCCATGCCGACCGCTGCAATGGGTTGGTGCTTCTCGTGCCGGGCACCTACGTGCCCCGTACCGGCGGCGAGCCGCCGATGAAAACACCCGCGTGGACCGAATTCTTGTTTGACACTGCGCTGCGTTCCGATTTTCTGTTCTGGCTGGCGCCGCGCATCAGCCGCTCTACTATCTTCAGCGCGATTCTCGCCACCCCGCCCACAATCGTCGAGAACGCCAGTGCCGACGAGCAAGCGCGCGTGAACGAGGTCATCAAACATATTCTGCCCGTCGCGCCACGTCGTTATGGTTTCCTCAACGATGCGGCGGTGACTTCAGCCCTGCCGCGCTACGATCTGGAGCGCATCGCCGTGCCTACTCTTGTCATCAGCGCGGAAGACGACCTGTTCGGCACCTACGATGGCGCGAAATATACCGCCGAGCATGTTAAAGGTGCGCGTTTCATTGGCTGCCCGAGCGGCGGACATCTTTGGGTCGGGCATCAGGAAGAGGTCATGTCCGGGATGGCGGCTTTTCTGCGCGGCAAATGAGGGTAATTAAATCTCAGCCACGTGCGCGGTGACATGTCGTGCCGTTATTTCACCATCAATCCCCGCGCCTTGTGCCAGTCGATAATCGCCTCGTCGGGATATTCTTCGAAATGTTTTTCTTTCGCGCCACGCGGTACGCGCACCCACGAAGCCTTGTAGTTCAGCATAATGTGCTGGCGTTCGGGCGGCGCGGGCAGCGGCGTATCGATGCATGATGCGAAGGGGTAAACCCAGTCGCTCCAACTCGGATCCCAAGCCCACAGCGCGCTGCCGCACTCGCGGCAGAAGTGGCGGCGCGATTCGCTTTTGCGCTTTTTGCCTGTCTCATCTTCAATCAATGCGCGATAAATTTTTACATGGGAGCGGCCATGCACCTTGAGCGTTTTCGCTTCGCCCATGAGGTTAATGGCATAACCGCCACCGCCCGCCGTTTTGCGGCAGATGGAACAATAGCATCGCAAATAAGGATAAGGCGTGTGCGATTCGACGCTGAAATGCACCGCGCCGCAGTTGCAGGACCCTTCGAGTTTCATGGGAACCTTCGGCGAAACGTTAATTTGTTGTGCGCCGATTGCTGCGCTTGGTTAAAAACACTAGGAACCAATCTCGGTTCAGTCTTAGCGCAGCGGGCGCGGCACGCATAACTATTCATTATTCATCGCCTTCTGTTGATGAACGGTCGCAGCCATTTAATCAAGAATTCGTTTCGTAAATTTGCCCATCCCGCGCACCCACACTTGCGCGAAAGCGGCCTTCCCGGTGGGTAAAGTGGCGGAGGCACGGTTGCATTGTCAAGGTCAATTAGACGTAAGCGCCTGAAGATAGGTTGCTACGGCCAGCATATCCCTGGGGGTAAGGGCATGGGCGATTTGTTTCATGACGCTGCCTGCCGGACGTTCGTCAGTTCTCTGGAATACTTGCAACTGCTTGACCATATAATCGGCATGCTGGCTAGCCAAGCGGGGGAAGGTCCCACTACCTTGCCCCTGAGCACCATGGCAAGTTACACACGCGGGAATATTCTTGGAGGCAACGCCTTTGTCGTAGACTTCCTTGCCCTCGCTTATCAGCTTCGGATCGCCCGATTTATTCGCCGCTGGCGCCTGTGCGGCAAAGTAGGCAGCAAGCCCTATTATTTGGTCGTCGCTCAGGCGTCTGCTCAGGCCCCACATATACTCGAACCCGGCGGGATCGGAACGACTGTGGCTCTTGAAGCCATTCAATTGGGTGATAAGGTACGTCTCCGGCTGCCCCGCCAGCCTGGGAAAATTGGGAGATGTGGCATTGCCGTCCACGCCATGACAATTCGAACAAACCTGCTGGGCGATGGTCTTGGCTGGTACGGCCGGATCGCTGAGAGAGCGGGATCGTTCGTTCGTGGAGCATCCTGCAATCGTTGCGGCCAGCGCTAATGCCAACGTCAGTGTTGTGGTGAGGGGTTTCATTTTTGCACTCCAAAATTTGTGGTCATTCATGTTCGATTCCGGACTCGCGCATTACCTACGTTAGTACGCGCCCCATACATAAAGGAACATCGTGTTGTTGTCCTTCGCATTCCTGCCGAAGCCATCATAGTTGCTGGATGCGCCGTTGAACTTGTTGAACATTGTATATTGCAAGCCCATGCGTGCATTTTGCACCGGTGTCCAGAATACTTCCGTGGTCCAGCCGCGTGTGGCCGGGTTGCCGGAAAGGTTGCCGGTTTTTTCCGAGCTATCCAGCAGCGCGCCGGGGTTAGCCGGGTCAAAAGCCGACGTCTGCAGCGCAGAGTTCGCACTGCCGGTCACGTCGAAGTAGGACAGGGTACCCCCATACTTGGCCCGATACACATAAGACGCCTTTGCGCGGAACATTTTTAGCGTGTCGGAAGCATTCGTAAGCGGTAAACCAAGCGTACCGTCGGGATCCAACGGATGGGGCTGATTTGCCACAGAGTCCGCATAGTTGATGCGTTCCCGGATATAACTGACTGTACTGGTGAATGCATGGGGATCGAGAATGTACTGGTACTGGGCATCCAGACCGCTGTCACGGAAATGGTTGGTGGCGCCAGTCGGGTTCAGCGCATCCGGGTAAATCTTGGCATCCATACCAAAGGTGCCAAACATGGCGCTGTGCGCTCCCCAATCTTTGGTGACAGCAAGACGCCAGTAGGGATTAGTTCCCTTTACAATCTGCTGGTCGCCTCGCGGCGCGGTATTTATTCCATGGCTCATGAACGACCAGAACCCATCGGCCGTTCTATAGCCAGCCAACTCCGCATACAACGTCTGGTTCCAATAGGCATAGGCGCCTATCCCTGCCACATTCTGCGCGAGCCCGCCCGCCAGTAGCGGCGTCGCCACCGGCCCCGAGCTTCCCGGTACGCTGTTATAGCCCCATGCCGGAACGCTGTTCCACACGTCTTGCACCGTCGGGTTATTGTTCATGGTGACGCCCACGATAAAATCTTTATTGATATCTATAAACCGTTCAACGTAGCGAAGGTCCAGATTATCCGAGCTACTATGGCCTACCCATTTCCCGTTTTCATTCAGCGTGTCGTAGTTGTTATACGTATATTGGACGAAGCCGCCCAGATTGTCGGTAATTTTCCCGGCCAGGAAAAGACTGGCGGTGGCAAACATGAGATTGCCGTCCTTGGGAATGCTGGCCGGATCCAGGTCAGCGGTGTTCTTCGTCTTGTTGAGGCTTGCCACTGCCATCGCTGACAACGGCAGCGCGCGCGAGCCAATGGTATAACCGGTGAGCTTGAACATCCGCCCGTAAGGTGTGAGCTCCGGGAACTGCCCACCAGCGTGACAGGCGACGCAATTCTGCCCTGTCTGCCGGGCAAATGACGGCACTGCCTGAGCCAATTGCGGACTTAACAGCAAGGGAATCAACGCAGCCCCTAGCGCGGTACGCACGCTTTTCCATGTTATTTTTTGCATGACGATGATCCTTTCTCAATTTTTAACACCGGGAAGATAACTGCGACACCACTGTCTTTGACAATACGTGCTTACGCCTACTGCCAATTGACTTGGGTCAATTCGGCATCAGTTAGTGTGTTAGTTGTTCGTTCTCACTTTGCGCCGCAAGCTGGCCTAGCTATGTTTTTATTCCTTCCAACCAACGGCTGAGTTCACGGTAATCCAGCGCGCCGGTGCGGCGTTCCGCTTCGAGGCCATTCTTATATAGAACCAATGTAGGAATACCTTTGATGCGCAGGCGCATGGCGATGGCCGGTTCCCGTTCCGTATCCAATTTGCCGAAGCGGATGTCGGGCGAAAAATCGTGCGCGGCTTTTTCGAACACCGGTGCCATGAATTTGCACGGGCCGCACCATTCGGCCCAGAAGTCGATCACCAGCGGAACATCGCTACTGATGGTCTGGGTGTCAAAGTTGGCGGCGGTAAGCGTAATGGCTTCGCCTGCGAACAGCGGTTTTTTGCACGCGCCGCAGGTGGGCGACTCGCCCAGACGCGACGGCGGCACGCGGTTGATGGCGTTGCAGAGGGGGCAGGGGACACGCAGTTGGTCGTCGTTCATGCTTGTGCTCGCGCAGTGGGTTGCAACAATTCGATTTTGAATTCGTCTTCATAGGGTGGCACATTGCATTCGATGATGTCGGGCGGTGCCACATCAAGGCGCACGCCGACCACGTCGGTGCGCACCGGAAGTTTCGCCACGCCGCGATCCACCAACACCACGGTGCGAATTTCCAGGGGATGTTTTTGCGACAGGTATTGCACCGCACGCAACAACGAGTGGCCTTGATACATCACATCATCGACCACCAGCAGCGTGTAGCCGCTGAGGTCGAGTTGCGCCTGTTCCGGCGCTTCGATTAATCGCGTTTCCGGGTGCAACAACGTAAGGTCGTCGGCATAACGTTTGATTTGCAAGTTGAGCCGCATTACATCGCGAATGGCGTATTGCCGTTCCAGTTTGTCGCGCAGCCGGTCCGCCAGCGGGGCGCCGCGCCGCAAAATGCCGACGATGCAAATTTGTTTGCGCGCCGTGAGCAAACCCGCTGCCTGTCGCGCCATGTTGTCGATCACGGCATCGAGTTGTTGTGTGTTGTAGAGCGTGGTGCGCAGCCCGGCGGGTTTTTCCATTGGTTGGCCGTTTCAAGACGTAAAAATAATGATAATAATCAATAAGTTACGATATGTCGTCAAAAGTGAATCAAGCAGTGAGTAAGCATCTGTTTTACGCACGATAGCAACGCCATCACGCCACCGCGAAGTGCGGAAACAATCCATTACCTTTCATTCTGGTAGCAGTCTATTGGGTTACGAATGCTCGCCGGTTGATGTGGATCAAATGGCTTCATCGTTACGCGAGCTAAAGTTCAATCACGAAAATAGCGAAGGGAAGCCATCATGATGATGCAAGACCCAAAATTCTGGCGTGCCGGAGCCATTAGCACCACGGCGGTGATGCTGGTGGTGTTGTTATTTCTCACCATCGACAGTCTCGCGGTGATCCGCCCAGGCGGAGCCAACGTGCCGAAGTATTCGGTGATCAACCAAAAGATCGGTTACGAATACAGGGCGGAGAACAATCGCTATCAACCGGTGATCGGCGAAGAGCAATTGCTGTTCGGCCGCCGCTATACCGAAGAGCAGGCAGAAGCCGTCATGCACAAAGGCAAGCTGGTGATCCAGAGCCGCGCGTGCATGGATTGCCACACCTTTTTCGGCAACGGCGCTTACTACGGACCTGACCTGACTAAAGCGTGGCTCGATCCGGTATGGAAGCAAATGTGGATGCCAATGACGCAAACCACTACCACCGAAGATGCGATGGTGAAATTTCTGATGAACCCGGAAAAATACCCGACTTGGCAACGCAAGATGCCCAACCTCAAACTGGACAAAGAGGAAGCCGAAGCGGTGGCCGCGTATTTGAAATGGGTATCGTCGGTGGAGACCAATGGCTTTCCCGCTGGCTTTGGCCACATGGCACAAAACAAATAGGGAGGGATCATCATGTTTGCCTCGCAAAAACTGGCTCTCAAATATTTTACCGCCGCCATGGGGCTGTTCGGCGTAATGGTGCTGGCCGGCCTGATGTCCAGCGTGTATTACCTTAAGCCGGAATTCATGTTCAACATTCTGGATTTTCATATCGCCAAAATCTTGCACATCGACACCATGATCATCTGGCTGCTGATGGGTTTCATGGGTTCGATTTACTGGTTTCTGCCGAGCGAAATGGAGCGGGAAACCGAAGGCATCAAGCTGGCGGAGATTATGTTTTATATTTTCGTCGCGGCGGTGCTGGTGGTGGCGGGCGTATTCATTTTCGTGCAATACGGCAGCAGCAACGAATTCAGCTTGTGGTTCATCAACCAGGGGCGCAAGTACGTCGAAGCGCCGCGTTGGGCGGCCATCGGCATTGTGCTGGTGGTGGCGGTGTTCGCCTACAACATTATCGCCACGGCCATCAAGGCGAAAAAAATCACCGGCATCATGGCGGTGCTGATGGTGGATCTGGTGCCGCTGTTCGGCCTGTATCTCATCGCGTTTCCCGCCATGACCAATATGTCGGAAGACCTGTATTGGTGGTGGTGGCTGGTGCACATGTGGGTCGAAGCGACGTGGGAAGTGCTGATCGGTTGCATCATGGCCCTGGCGCTGATGCAGTTGCTCGGCACACAGCGGCGCATTGTGGAAATGTGGCTGTACATCGAAGTGGCGTTGGTGCTGGGCACCGGCATCCTCGGCTTGGGCCATCATTATTTCTGGATTGGCACACCGCAATACTGGCTCGGCATCGGCGGCTTTTTCTCTGCGTTGGAGCCGCTGCCACTGCTCGGCATGGTAGTGCACTCGGTGTATGACGCTGGCACGCACAATATGAAGACAACGAACAAGCCGGCGTTTTTCTGGGTGATGGCGGAAGCTTTCGGTAATTTTATCGGCGGCGGCATTTGGGGTTTCATGATGACGTTGCCGCAAATTAACCTTTTCTCACACGGCACACAGTGGACGGTGTCCCACGGCCACTTCGCCTTCTGGGGTGCATATGCCTGCGGCATCGTCGCGGTGATTTACATCGCGCTGCAAAAAGCGCGTGAGGCAACAGAGATGAACGGCAGTAGGTGGAAGTGGAGTTTTGCGCTGCTCAATATCGGCATGGTCGGCATGGTTGGTGCGTTACTGGTGTCCGGTATGGCGCAGGCGTTTTACGAGCGGGCCATCGGCGGCTCCACATTGGAGGCGTTTATCCAGGGGCAAAGTAATCCGTGGTTTTTGCAGGGTATGGCAGTACGGCTCGGCTTTGGTGTGGTGTTTGCGCTGGGCTACGTGATGTTGATGGTCGATATGTTGACGCTGGGAAAACAAAAAGCCGGTCAGGGCATTGAAATGAAAAAAATCAGGCACGCGTGAAATGTTATGAGCCCAAATCAACTCCTGATCACCAGTGCGCTGCTCGGCCTGTTCGTGTTGTTGGCGGGTGCCTACGGTTTGCTTTACGCGCTGGGCCATCTGCGCGGCAAATCCACCATCGTGCGCTGGGCCTATGGCTGCTATGTTGCGCAATGGGTAGTGACGCTGGCAATTGTTTGGTATGCACCGCTCACGTTGTGGTGGAAGGTTTTTGTTGTCGCAAGCTGTATGGCCTATTGGATCATCCCGCCCGCAACCTGGCACTTACTGCAACTGAGCCATGAAACCCTACCTGAGGAAAAAATATCATGATCCCGAATATTCTCAATACGCTGATCGGCATCGCACTGGTTTATACGGCCGTGCTGGCACCCACCGGTTTGGCGCATCCCATGGCACTGACATTGGTGGCCGTCGTGATCTTCGTGCTGTCGTTCTGGGCACTCGCCACCGATCATCATAAATGGCAAAACACGACCGACTGTGCGCTGGCCATTGTGCTGTTTCTGCTGGCGGGCTTGCAGTGGGGCGGCATGGCGGCGGAGTTGCTGATGTTCTGGGGCGTGTTTTGGGTGGGCATGCTGGTGGCCGTGTTCGCGCTGTGGGCGGCGCTGTATAGGCCGCTTGCATTGCGCGAGACAAAACGGGCGATCGCAGGCTAAACAAACTTCGTCAAGCCGGCGTCGCGATTTTCTGCAACAAATAAGGACTTGCCAATGGCAATACGCCGGTTTCAAGCCAAGTATATTTGGCTGCTCGCGCTATTGTTCTTGCTTGGTGCCGGCGGATATTTCTGGACGCAGCGCGGGCCAAGCAGTGTCGCGCAAAACTACAAAACCGAAACCGTTGATCGGGGCGACGTGGTGCAGGTGCTCACGGCCAACGGTACGCTGAACCCGGTGGTGTTGGTGAACGTGGGCACCCAGGTTTCCGGCACCATTCTAAAGCTGCATGCAGATTTCAATTCGCGCGTCACCGCGGGCCAGGTGTTGGCCGAGCTCGATCCGGCGTTGTTCAACGCGCAACTCAAGCAGTCGGAAGCCAATGTCAACAGTGCGCTTGCCTCGCTCACGTTGGCGCAAACCAAGGAAGCGCGCACGCGCAATCTGGTCAGCCAGGGTTTCATCGCGCCGCAGGAGCTGGATCAGGCGACACAGACACTTGAAACCGCGAAGGCGCAGGTGAACGTCGCGCGGGCGCAACTGGAAAAAGACAAAACCAATTTGCGCTATACGGTGATCCGTTCGCCCATTTCTGGCGTGGTGGTCGCGCGCAATGTGGATGTGGGCACCACGGTCGCAGCAAGCTTTCAGACGCCAACCATTTTCCAGATCGCGCAAGACCTGAAGGAAATGCAAATCGATACCAGCCTCGCCGAAGCGGATATCGGCGCCGTGCATGTGGGGCTGCCGGTGCGCTTCAGTGTCGATGCGTTTGCCGACCGCCAGTTCCGCGGCTCTGTGAAACAGGTGCGCCTCAACCCGAGCATTCAGCAAAACGTGGTGAGTTACAACGTGGTGGTGGCGGCAGACAATGCCGATGGCCTGCTCATGCCCGGCATGACGGCGCGCGTGTCCATCACGGCCAACAAACGCGACAACGTTTTGCGCGTGCCCAACGCCGCATTGCGTTACCGGCCGAAGGATCCCGCTGGCGAAACTAATACCAGAATCAAGCGCGAAGCGGGTGTCAAAGTGTATAAGCTCAACGGCCTCGTGCCGCAAGCCGTCACCATCAAAACCGGCATTAACGACAGCAATTTCACCGAAGCAGTGGAGGGTGACATCAAGGAAGGCGATCAGCTTGTCACGCGCGAGTTGAATGCTAAAGACGATAAGGCCGGCGGCTTCCGCCTTCGCGCGATGTAATGGATGATGCGCCGCTCATCCGCGTCGAAGGCCTCACCAAACAATACGAGTCCGCTGCGCCTGATACGCCGCCGGCGCTGCGCGATGTCACACTGGAAATCTCTCGCGGTGAGTTTGTCGCGGTGATGGGCCCGTCGGGTTCGGGCAAATCCACCTTCATGAATATTCTCGGCTGCCTCGATACGCCGACGGCGGGCAACTATTATCTCAATGGAAAAAACGTCGCGCGCTTAAGCGATGACGAACTCGCCCATGTGCGCAACAAATTTTTTGGCTTCGTGTTTCAGGGGTTCAATTTACTCAAAAGAATCAGTGCCTTAGATAATGTTGCCTTACCCCTGCTGTATGGTGGCATCAGTGCCATTGAACGCAAAAAACGCGCGGCCTATGCGCTGAAAAAAACCGGCTTGGAAAAATATATCTATTCATTGCCGAACCGTCTGTCGGGTGGCCAGCAACAACGCGTCGCCATTGCACGCGCGCTGGTTAATGATCCTGAATTGATTTTGGCCGATGAACCCACCGGCAATCTCGACACTCAAACCAGCATGGATATTATGAATGTGTTCACCCAACTCAATCACGAATCCGGCATGACCATCGTGCTGGTTACTCACGAGCCCGACATCGCCGCCTATGCAAAACGGTTGATCCGTTTCAAGGATGGGCGGGTGGTGCATGACGGTGGAGTTGCCGCGACATGAACTTTCTCGCCACCTTCGCTGAAGCCTTCCGTGCCCTTGGCATCAACCGCCTGCGCACGGCACTCACCATGCTCGGCATGATCATCGGCGTGCTCGCCGTAGTGTTGATGTTGGCGGTTGGGCAGGGTGCGCAGTCGAGCGTCAACCGCTCCGTCGCGTCGATGGGCAGCAATATGCTGGTGGTGATGTCCGGTAGCACATCGGCAGGTGGGCTACGCATGGGGGCCGGTTCCACGCCCACGCTCACCATGGCCGACGGCGAAGCCATGGCCAAGCTGGCCTCCGTCAAATACATGGCGCCGAGTTTTCCCGGCAACGCGCAGGCCGTTTACGGCGTCAACAACTGGGGGACTTCCATCATGGGCGTCACGCCGGAATTTTTTGCTGTGCGTGAATGGGAGATCGAAGAAGGCGAAATTTTCACCGACGCAGATATCCGTGCGCAGAGCCGCGCGGCGGTGCTGGGCAAAACCGTGGTCACCAATCTGTTCGGCGACGAGTCGCCCATCGGCAAGACTATTCGCATCAAGAATAATCCGTTCACCGTCGTCGGCGTGTTGCAAGCAAAAGGCCAGAGCCTCGATGGCCGCGATCAGGACGACACCATCCTGGTGCCTATTACCACCGCGCAAAACAAATTGTTCGGCAACCGTTTCCCCGGTACTGTGCGTTTCATTTCCATACAAGCCCAAACTGCTGACAGGATGAGCGAAGCCGAGGCGGAAATCACCCAGCTATTGCGCCAGCGCCATCGCATCCAGCCCGGCGCAGAAGACGACTTCAGCGTGCGCAATCTCACCGCCGTGGCCGAAGCCGCCAGCGGCACCGCGCGCGCGTTGTCGCTCATGCTCGGCGCCATCGGTTCCATCTCCCTCGTCGTCGGCGGTATCGGCATCATGAACATCATGCTGGTCTCCGTCACCGAGCGCACGCGCGAAATCGGCATACGCCTGGCCATCGGCGCACGCAAACGCGACATCCTGCTCCAGTTTCTGATCGAGGCATTGATGATCTGCGTCGTCGGCGGACTGCTCGGCGTCGCCCTTGGCGCGGCGGGTGCATTGCTCGTTTCCAGCATGCTCAACATGGAAGTTCAACTTAACGTTTCCGCCATGCTGCTCGCCTTCGGCGTTGCCGCCACCACGGGAATATTTTTCGGATTCTATCCGGCGCACCGCGCAGCAAACCTGCGGCCGGTGGAGGCGTTGCGCCATGAATGAAAGGCTGGAGCGACGCTTTTATCGAAACTCAACTAACGGAGGAAATGAAAATGCCTGTTAACCCTGCAAAATTTGGCTGGTATGAATTGATGACCACCGACACCAAGGCCGCTGAAATTTTTTATCGTAGCGTGATCGGCTGGGACGCCAAAGATTCCGGTATGCCCGGTCAGTCATATACTATCTTATCCATGGGGCCGACCATGGTCGGCGGCCTGATGGCCATCCCCGAGGCGGCGCGTGCTATGGGTCTGTCGGTTTGTCGCACAACAACACGTCAGGGTTTTTGGCGATGGCGCGCGCTATGGCGACGCGCTGCTGTTCGCCGCCAGACAATTGCGAGGGGAAATGATCGGCGCGCGGCATAAGGCCAACCATGTCTATGGCCTGGTCGGTTTCCATCGGCTTGGGCGAAATGTCGGTCACCAGCGCCACGTTTTCGCGCACGGTGAGACTGGGAATCAGGTTGTAAAACTGGAACACGAAACCCACATGTTCACGCCGGTAATTGGTGAGCTCGGCTTCGTCGGCCTTTGCGAGGTCATGATCGCGCCAAAAAGTTTCCCCGCTGGTGGGCGTGTCGAGCCCGCCGAGGATATTGAGCAGCGTCGATTTACCGCTGCCTGAGGGGCCCAACAGCACGACGAATTCTCCCTCGTAAATATCCAGATCCACCGCGCGCAGAGCCTGCACTTCCACTTCCCCCATGCGGTAAATCTTGCTCATCTGGCGCGCGATAAATACCGGTTGGCGTTCGCGCTGCATGGCGGTTTCCGCTAACTGGCTTGGTCGCGCGGGAAGCGGTAGTAGAGTTCGTTGAGGTACGACGAGACATCTTGGATCTCCGTACTTTTCCACTTCAGTGTGAGGACACTTTGCCAACGCGTGACTTCCATTTTCAGCCCGCTCCAGTCTTTTACGATGCGTTTTTCCCGCTGATGAACGGCAGTGCCTGGCAGGTAAGGCAATGGCCTTCATACAACACCTGCCCCCGTTGTACGTCATCCGCCAATGCCGGTGTGGGGAGTGCCGTCCCATAAATCGACGCGAACAGAATCAGGGCAATAGCGCGCAGCTCCATAAACCTAATCTCCTTTACCAGCAGCCGTTTTGCCCCTGGTGAATTTTTCCCCTGTGATCGCGACGGTTTTATCTACCGGCGAGTGAATCATTTTTTCATTCGGATCAGTTGGCACTGCCCAAAGCCGGTCGACACCCAGCGCTATTGCCCACGCGTTACGCGCCGCCTGTGGAGCATTTATCGTCAGTCGCACCGCCCGATCACATGTTTCAATCCTTCCACATCAAGAATGCTGATGTGTTTTTGCTGGGTGTTGATAAGGCCCTCGTCATGGAAGCGCGAGAACATGCGGCTCACTGTTTCGAGCTTGAGGCCAAGAAAGCTGCCGATCTCGTCGCGCGTCATGCGCAAAATAAATTCGCGCGGCGAATAACCGCGCTGGGTAAACCGCTCCGACAGGTTGAGCAGAAAACTCGCCAGCCGCTCTTCCGCCCGCATGGTGCCAAGTAGCAGCATCATGCTGTAATCGCGTGTGATTTCGCGGCTCATCACTTGGTGCAAATGGTGTTGTAGTGGCTCGATGCTGCGGCTCAGGCGTTCGTATTGGTGGAACGGAATGATGCACACTTCCGCGTCTTCGATAGCGATGGCATCGCTGCCGTGCTCGCCGTTGCCGATGCCTTCCAGCCCCAGCATATCGCCCGCCATATGAAAGCCGGTGACCTGCTCGCGACCGTCTTCCGATAGCACGCTGGTTTTGAAAAAGCCGCTGCGGATGGCATACAGCGATTCAAATTTGTCGCGGCTGCGATACAGCGATTCGCCGCGGCTGATACGTTTGTGCGTGTAGGTCAGCGCATCGACTTGTTCGATTTCGCGCGCTGATAATCCCTGCGGCAGACAAAGTGTCCGCATGCTGCAATTGGAACAAGCGTTGGGGGCTTGGGAAAATTTTGCATTATCAATATCGCTCTGGTCGCGTGAACGCAGCACTTGAACGGTGTGATTAACAGAACGGGCGGGGGGTTGAGGGGCGTGGGTAAACATGATGTTTCTCCTGTCAGTTAGCACAAAATCAGCTTAATAATAATTCAATATAATCAATGCATTGCATTAGAGGACGCTATTTGTTCCAACGCTTGTTTTACCTGGTCAAATTCATTGGTTTTATCAAAAAAATATTGAGCTCCCTCGCTTAAACAGGCTTGTTTAAATTCCGGGCTGAAGTAATTGGTGAGCACAATCACCGGCAAATGGGGCGACAACGCATGCAACTTGCGTAACACATGCATGCCGCTGCCGCCGACCAACCCTATATCAAGTACCACCACATCCGGCTTGCTATCCATAATGCCGCTGATGGCATGCCACGGACTGACTGCCTCGCCGATGACGCTCATGTTCAGCCCATCGTTCACGATGTTTGCCAGCCGTTGCCTCACCATTTCGGAATCCTCCACCAAATATACTTTCATGATTTTTCCCCATTCTCGGTCGCGTGAACTGATTCGCTTGATACCAGTATGGTCTGCACAAACGAAAATAACAGTCGGCGATTGCTTAATTACAGCGTAGGAAAAATGCCGTGCTATTAGGAAAATTCCTACAAGGAGAGGGGGATCAGAATGGGTTAGTCCAAAACCAGGGGGGGTTTTTTGAAGTGCGCACGCACGCGGTTAATGGCGCTTAGCACCAGAGGCTGATTAACCAGCCGCCGCTCGACCTTGCGTTTGCCTGGAAAATCCATGATGAGCACGCCGAGCAGGATCGTGAGCAAACCCTGGCCCGGAATGCCCGGCAGCGAAAGCACCATGCCGATCAGCACCAAACAAGCGCCGATCAGGTTTTTTGTCAGACGCCAGCACCAGCGCGACAATACCGAGCTGTCGTCCTGCTTGCTTGCCCGATAATCAGCGTGAAAATAATCAGCCGGCAAACGCACCATCACGACAATCGTCACGGCAACGGAAACAGCCATGCCGATGATCGCAATGCCAGCGCCTAACACGACGCTGGCCCAATCCAGTGAAGCGTAAAAATGTGTGAGCCAGCCATTCATTTTGTCAAACTCCCTTCGCTTGCCGTGTTTCAACTCTTACAAATAAAGCAGAGTGAGGGGCTGTTGCGCATCATTGATCCATATCAAGTCCTGCTGCCGTGACGCGCTAATAATTAAACCAAGTTGATCGGCTAATCGTCTGAGAACAACAAAAACTGCGGAGGCACCATGAATTATTTTCAGTTCAAGGCCTGGCCAGCAATATGGGTAAGCATCTTCATAGCGTCGTGCGCATCCATGCAAACGCCGCCACTGGCGAACACAACGACTACATTTATTCCAACACGATAAGACCGTATGACAGCAAGCGGCGGTGGCGAGGGTTGTGACCGAGTGCCAGAGAAATTGCCACCGCAAATCCGACGACAACGGATTGGCGCAACGGTACAAATTGCGAAAAAAGTTTGAACACGATGAACTCCTTGAATTGGCTGCGTGCAACAAGCAACATTCACGCATTGGACAATTATTATCGAAGCTGTTTGGTTCGGATTTGTGCCAGATCAAACAATACCGAGTCTGTCAGACGGGCCATCAGGGAGCAGGGGAGTTTGATTCGTCTGTCAGATCATGTTTGATGGCGTAGCGAATGAGATCGGCCTGGCTCGCTAAATCCATTTTTTGCAGAATGCGCGTCTTGTGGGTGCTGATGGTTTTCACGCTGAGGGACAATTTTTCGGCGATATCGCCCACGGTGCTTCCCGCCGCGATCATCTGGAAGACTTCAAACTCGCGGTCGGACAACTGCTTATGCGGCAAGGTTTCGCCGGATTGCGGCATGATGTCATGCGCCAGTTTTTCTGCGACCGACTGACTCACATACACGCCGCCCGCCGCCACTTTGCGAATGGCGTTCACCAATTGTTCCGGCGCACTTTCTTTGGTCAAGTAACCGGCCGCGCCGGCGCGCAGTGCGCGCACCGCATATTGGTCTTCGCTATGCATGGTGAGCACCAGAATCGGCAGCTTGGGTTTTTCTGCCTTGACCAGTTTAATGAGTTCAATGCCGCTGCGGCCTGGCATCGACATGTCGAGCACGGCCATGTCATAGATCTTATTGCGTATCTGCTCCAATACTTCGAAGCCGTTGGTGGCTTCGCCGCCCACCGTCATGTCGCTTGCCTCGGCAATGACTTGTTTCAGGCCCTGGCGCACAATGGCGTGGTCGTCGGCAATGAGGACAGTAATCATGTTATTCATTCTCCGCTGTTTTTTGGATGACCGATACGGGCAGGATAATTTCGATGGCGGTTCCCTCACCCGGTGCGCCGCTGACGTTCATTTGGCCGCCGAGTATCTGCACCCGTTCGCGCATACCCAGCAGGCCCAGCGATTTACGCTTGCGCTGGTCTTCCACTGAAATGCCGGTGCCGTCGTCGCATATTTTTACTGTGAAACCCTGGTTACTGTGCGCCATGCTGATGGTGATCTGCATCGCCTTGGCGTGGCGCGCGACATTGGTCAGCGCTTCCTGAATGGCGCGGTACAAAGCGGTTTCCGCATCCTTGTCGAGACGAATATTGTGATTGGCAATATTCAGTTTCACGTTGATGCCGGTGCGCTGGGAAAAGTCATGGGTCAACCAATCAATCGCCGGCATCAAGCCGAGGTCGTCAAGCATCACGGGGCGCAAATCGGACGCGATGCGGCGCACCGATGTCACGGTGTCATCGATGAGGCCGCGCATGGACTTGATCTTGTCGGCCGAAAATCTGTCGGTTGCCGGCAGCTTGTTGGCCAGCAGGGACAAATCCATTTTCAATGCGGTGAGCGATTGCCCGAGATCATCATGCAGTTCGCGCGCGATGTGGTTTTTTTCTTCTTCACGCGCGTTTTGCACGCTGGCCGCCAGCTCACGCAACTGCAGGCGCGATTCATCCAGCGCCGCTTCGTCTTGCTTGCGCCGCGTGATGTCGCGCAACATCACGGTATACAGCTTGCGGCCGTTTTCCGTTATTTGCGAGATTGAGGCTTCGATGGGAAATTCTTCGCCGTTGGCACGCAAGCCGTAGAGGTCGCGCTGCTTGCCCATTTGCCGGTCGCTGGTGCCGGTGATGCCGAAACGCTCCACATGCCGGTGGTGGGTGTCGCGGAAACGTTCCGGGATGAAGCGTGAAAGCGGCGAGCCGATGGTGTCTTCCGCCTTGCAACGAAACATGGTTTCCGCGGCGGGGTTAAATATCACAATGTGCTGGTTTTCGTCTACGCTGACAATGGCTTCCATTGACGCATGGATAATGCCACCCATGCGCGCCGCACTGCTGCTCAGGGCGCGGGTCATATCCTCCGCGCGCGCTTCAGCTGCTGCGTGCCGCTTGGTTACACCTCTTGCCATGCCGAACAACAATAGGCTCATCAGTGTTCCGGCACCCAATACAAAATTGGCTAGCACGCTGCCGTACATAGACTTGAATTCCCTGGCGGCAATGAAATGCAAAGTCCAAGAGCTGCCGTTAACATTAAGCACGCTGGTGCGAGTGAATGCTGGATCCATGTTTGGGCCCGCATCCCGTTTGCCGTCGCTGTTGTATAGCAACGAGTTGGCGTCAGTTGTTTCACCGTCGAAAATTTCCAGGTTAATCTCGCGCATGGGGTGGTCGAGTAAGCCTTGCATGAAGTCTTCGGCGCGAAACGGCGCATAGACATAACCGATCAGCGCGTTGCGACGTCCTTCAAGCGTGGCCGGTGCCTTGCCGCTACGGTAGACCGGCGCATACATGATAAATCCCGCCTGCGGTTTGTCGTCGGCTTCCTGCACCAGTTTTACTTTGCCCGATACCCGTACACTGGCGGTATCGCGGGCCTGCTCCATGGCCGCGCGCCGCACCGGCTCCGAGAACATGTCGTAGCCGAAGGCGCGCAGATTGCGTTCGCTGAACGGCTCCAGATAAACAATGCTGGTGTACGTCGCCCGCGTGCCGTTCGGGCGAATATCGTAATCGGGGAAGCCTTCCGCGCGCACCTCGCTGATATGCGCAGCACGCTCATGGGGTTGAACGGCTTTGGCAAATCCGAGACCCTGAATGCCCGGCATGGTTTCGTTCAAACGCAAGAGCGCGACATAATCGCGCCACACCGTTCGTGTGACTGAATCGTGGACCGCGAACAATCCCTCAGCGCCACGCAAAATCTGTTCGTAGGTTAATAACCGGCGGTTAATTTCGGTCGCGAGCTGTTCGGTGCGCAACACAAATACGGTGCTCGCTTTGCGCTCGTTTTCCACGCGGGTAACTTGCCAGGCCAGCAGTGTGGCAAGCAATGCCAGGGATAAAACCAGCAAAGGCGGAGCCTTGCGTGCTAGCGCTAATATTTTTTTTAGGGCCGTCAGAAACGGACCGGATGATGCTTGTTGCGGCATGGTGGATTGTTAAAAATACTGATAATAATCAATTAGTTATATTATTTTCGATAAGATGGCATTCAATGGTGTTTGAATGTTGCGCGTTCAACTATCCAACATGCAAAGCTGAAAAATAATGGGTAAACACCGTCTAATCATAGCGCAATTTAAAATCCCGATGGATATTGACCCAAGTCAATGCGCCGCTCGCAGGTCAGATCCAGACTGCAAAAGCACTCATAACAAACTCAAGGAGTCGAACATGTTTAAACATATTCTGGTACCCAGCGATGGCTCAGAGTTATCGCGTAAAGCCATCTCCGGTGCCATTGCGCTGGCAAAATCACTCAATGCGAAAATACACGGTTTTTATGCGACCGAAACCTATCCGTTGATTGTTTATGGCGATGCGGTGCCGGTCATGCCGCTTTCCATTCAAGAATTTCGCGAGCAGGAAGTGACGCGGGCCAAGGCGCTTCTTGGGTACATTGAAGCCAGCGCAAGAAATGCCGGCGTGGAATGCACCACATCGTATGTGGAAAGTCCGCAGCCCTACGACAGCATCATCAAGACCGCCACTGAAAAGGGCTGTGACCTCATCTTCATGGCGTCCCATGGGCGACGCGGATTATCTGCGATGCTATTGGGAAGCGAGACCAACAAGGTATTAACCCACAGCAATATTCCAGTGCTGATTTACCGCTGATAATCGTGTCGCAAAAGAACAACGCCCCGCAGTTGTTTGATACAGATCAAAAAAATAGTGGTGCAGGCGTATAAGGTGCAATCAGGAGCGTCAATAATTCACCAACATTTCATTATGCGATCTTAACCCATGGCCTTTTCCATCGGGCTCGGGATGAAGTTTTGATTTCGCGGGAGTCATGCTTTGAACATCGGCGAACTGAACGCAGTAGCGAAGGCTATCGTTGCCAAACAAAAAGGCGTGCTGGCGGCGGACGAAAGCGGCCCCACGATTAAAAAACGGTTTGATGCGATCAAACTGGAATCGACCGAAGCAAGTCGTCGCCGTTATCGCGAGCTATTGTTCACCGCCGCCGACATCGAAAAATATTTGGGCGGCGTGATTCTGTATGACGAAACCCTGCGCCAGAGCGCCCGCGACGGAACGCCCTTTGCCAAACTGTTATCCGGCCACGGCATCATTCCAGGCATCAAGGTGGATGAGGGCGCAAAGGCACTGGCGCAATTCCCCGGCGAAAAAATCACCTTGGGCCTGGATCGTTTGCGTGAGCGCCTGGCCGAATACAAACAGTTGGGCGCGAAGTTTGCCAAATGGCGCGCCGTAATCGAAATCGACGAGCGCGACCTTCCAACGGCTTTTGGCATCCGCGCCAACGCTCACGCGCTGGCGCGCTACGCCGCGCTGTGTCAAGAAGCGGATCTGGTACCGATTGTCGAACCGGAAGTGCTGATGGATGGCACGCATACTATTGAACGCTGCGAAGTGGTGACAGCGCAAGTGCTGCAGGCGGTATTCGGCGAACTCGACGCCCATCGTGTCGCCTTCGAAGGCATGCTGCTTAAGCCGAATATGGTTATTGCAGGAATGAAGTGTCCGCAACAGGCGAGCGTGCAACAAGTGGCCGAAGCGACCATGCGTTGCCTGACGCGCTATGTGCCAGGTGCTGTGCCAGGCATTATTTTTCTCTCTGGCGGACAAAGCGCCGAAATCGCTACTGAACATCTCAATGCCATGAACGCGATGGGCTCGCACCCGTGGCAAGTGAGTTTTTCGTACGGGCGCGCGTTGCAGGCGCCCGTATTGACGGCTTGGAAAGGGGAGGAAGTGAATGTGTCCGCAGCGCAGCGGGCGTTGTCCAAGCGCTGCCGTTTGAACGGGCTTGCCCGGAATGGCGAATACGACAGCGCAATGGAAAAATTGCTTTGAATGTTTTGTATGCATTCGCAATGGAGCAAACTTGCGGGTTCTAAATCGCCCTGAAGAAATGTTTAGGAGTTCCCATGGCTACGGGCAACATGGCGACCAAGCCAAACCTAGCTGTCGAAATAAATGATCGGTACTGAAATACCGCCGGCCATGGAACTTTGATGGGCTTCGGCTTTAGCGGAACACCAACACCGGTATGGTCGAATGGGTCAGCACCAGATTGGTTTGGCTGCCTAACAGCAAGCCCTGCAATCCGCGCCGCCCGTGGGAAGCCATAGCGATCAGGTCGCACCCTTTTGATTTTGCCGTTTTGATGATCGCCTCATACGGGTGCTCATGTTTTTCATTGATGCATTCGCAGCTCACGCCGACAGTGCGGGCCATATCTTCCACTTTAGCCAGGCACCGGGCGGCAGCCAATTGCGAGTCGCGCTCATAAATTTCCCTTGTGTCGGTCACCATTTCAGGGGCAACGGCGAACACGTGGTAGGGTTCTGTGACATGCAAACCAATGGCCTTTGCGCCTTCTGATTTGGCGAATTGCATGGCCTGCTTCATGGCTTTTTCCGACAGATCTGAACCGTCGGTTGGAATAAGGATTGTCTTGAACATTATTGTCTCCTCGTAAATGAAGTAACTGCATGACCATTTTATTGTCGGCGCAAATGGATGATTTGACTTGGATCAAGCGACCAATAGATATTCTTTGTGTCGCAAGGCTTTTGCGGCAAAATGGGACACGGAGAAAAAGAGAAACGGAGAAAAGGAGCTGACAACATGACTACGATGCCAACCCCAATTGTTGAAATCAGCGACCTGCATTTTTCCTACGGCGAGCGCAATATTCTCAATGGCATAAATCTCAATATTCAGCGCGGCAAAGTAGCTGCGATTCTAGGCGCAAGCGGGTGCGGTAAAACAACTTTGCTGCGCCTGGTAAGCGGACAACTCGTGCCTTCATCCGGTCAGGCAACCGTATTGGGGGAAGTCGTACATAAACTTGGCCCCAAAGCGCTGGATCGCCTGCGCCGTAAAATGGGCATGATGTTCCAGGCGGGCGGATTATTCAGCGACATGTCCGTGTTCGACAACATTGCCTTCCCCATGCGTGAACACACAGATTTGCCCGAGTCGATCATCCGCGATTTGGTGCTGATGAAGCTGGAAGCGGTGGGTTTGCGCGGCGCGCATCAATTGATGCCGGGCGAGCTGTCCGGCGGCATGTCGCGCCGTGTGGCGCTGGCCCGCGCCATTGCGCTCGATCCTACACTAGCGATTTACGATGAGCCCTTCGCCGGCCTTGATCCGATTTCCCTCAAGGTGATTGCCAATCTTATCCGCCGCTTGAATGACGCACTGGGCGTGACATCCATCGTGGTGACTTACGACGTATCAGAGTCTTTGAAAATTGCCGATTATGTTTGTTTTATTTCAGGCGGTGTCGTCGTCGCTGAGGGAGATACAGCCGACGTATTGGCATCGCACGACCACTTTGTGCAGCAGTTTGTTAACGCGCAACCCGATGGCCCGATTGCCTTTCATTACCCGGCCGAAACCTACGAAACCGATCTTGCCCTCAATGCGTACGCGACACCCGTCGGCGTTATGAACTGACGTCAGCGCATATACTTTCGCGCCACAACGGTGAACTGAATCACATAAGTGCCGGTTTTATTTGATATTCCTGTAATTTGTCGCAGTTCCCCCACGCGCCAGTATCGTGTCAAATAGCATCAAAGCATAGGGCAATTATGCCGCGTCGCTACGAACAAGAATACACGGGAGAGGAACCAGTATGTCTGCACCATTGCCTATTATGATCACCGCACTCGACTTGGCCCAGGCATTGGTCAAGCGCGAGTTTACGCTCCATTTTCAGCCGCAGATCGATGTGTGCTCTGGTCTGGTGCTGGGTGCGGAAGCGCTGGTGCGCTGGAAGCATCCGGTGCTTGGGTTGATTTCACCCGGCTATTTTATTCCCAGCGCCCAGGAGAGCGGCCTCATCGTGCCCCTCGGCGAATGGGTGTTGCGCAAAGCCTGCGAGCGAACCGTGCAGTGGACTGAAATGTCCCACATACGACTGCATGTTGCGGTCAATTTATCTGCGCAGGAAATTTCTGGCTGCGATTTTGCGAGCAAGGCCAAAGCCATATTGCGCGAAACCGGGCTGCGCGCCGACCAGCTGGAAATCGAAATAAGCTGGGAAACCGCGATGCAGTTGATCAAAGATCAGAAAGCCCGCATACAATCGTTGCGCCTCGACGGTGTCAGTCTAGTTATAGAGAATGTTGGCCGTAATAGGCAGGGCACCTACGAGTTGCCCGCCTGGGGTTTTGACAAGATAAAAATTGACCAGGCGCTTGTACGCGACCTTGCCTCGGACGAAACGTGCAGAAAGGCTATTGTCGATATCGTCGAAGCGGCACATGGCAGGAAGCTCAACGTCATCGCGCAAGGCGTCGAGACCGCGGAACAGTTTGATTGGCTGGCAAAACAAAATGTGGACGTGGTGCAAGGCTATTATGTCGGCAGGCCCCTATCAGTGCTGGAAGTCTGCGAAGCCTATGAAGAATTGGCTAATTAAGGATAAGCGTCATTGCGGCAAACGATTAGGATGCTGGCTTCTTCAACACAAAAGAAAAAGAATGCATCTTTCGGCAAGCGCCGAATAAGCGGTTAAGGGTTGATGAGGCCGAGCATGATGGCCTTCGCCACTGCCTGGCGGCGATTGACCGCGCCCATTTTTTCAGCAGCATTGGCCATATGAAACACAACCGTGCGTTCGGTAATATGCAGAATCTGTGAAATTTCCCAAGAGGTTTTCCCCGCTGCTGCCCATAGCAGGCATTGTTTTTCCCTTTCGGTGAGGGGCTTGTTTTCTAAAAACGGTTTCTTCTGTTCGTTCAGCAGTCTTTGCGATGCCTCATGCAGATACGCGGCAAACAGCTGGCCTTTGCCTAGCAGGTTGGCCCAGTCTCGCTCCGACATTTCCTCTCTCTCGGGGAATATTAATGTAAGCATAGCCACCTCAACGCCGGGGCCATGGATAGGAAAAGTTATGCCGTCAGACAGGCCAAAATCTCTGGCCGCCGCATAGATTTTCGCAGCCGCTGGTTTCGCGAACAATTTTTCGTTCCATGCGATCGGAACCACACGGCTTTTGCAATGGGTGATGAGCGGGTCAACGCGTTGGTAATCGTTCTGGCTGTAGTGCGCAAGCCATTGCTGCGGATCGCCTTGTAGTGTAAAGCGCGGGGGGGCAGTGAGTGAGGTTGCCGTACGCAGGCCATGCATAAAGTGCTTAAATCCCAATTCATGGGAAACACGTGTCGCACTGGCATATAACTCGTCGTTGCTTCCTGCGTGTCCCAGTGCTTCAAAAAGATAGAGGTCATTCATTGACGTTTTGTTCTCGGCCTTCCCTTAACGACGCTGCTCAATGGTACGACCGTAGCGATATATTTCTTTGTGCCTTTTGTCACAGTCAGTAATTTTATTTGCAGCTTGGAGGTTGGGTTTCGAATCCTCCTTGCCTGCAACAAAAATTCTCGCGGCGCCTATAGTCATGGTTTCTGCAAAGGCATCTAAATCTTCATACCTGTAACTTGTAACAGCTGCAAGAATTTTTACAACTTGGTAGTTTATACAGGTGTTTTATTTTTCGATATGTGATACAGCCACGCTCAATTTGAGACCCTAAACTATTTCATGAGTAGTGCCTCGCCAAAGGTGGAATCTCATGCAATGCGCGTCGATGACGTTGGCCAAAAAGGTCGAGGATTGATCAATGACTGCGTTCATACGTCGGCAAACAAATTTCAAACTGACCAAGAGGCAAATATGCAAAGCGTCAATATTAAGCAATTTCACGAGAAAAACCTAATAAGTGCCCCAGAGCCCATATTTCTTACCAGAAGAATTAATCATTATTACGATGAGCTTACCAAGCGCGGATGCGAGAGCGGCCATCCATTTCGAGGCCGGCAGCCAGAGGCGGGCGCCATCCGTTTGTTGAGCAATGACTATCTGAGCTTGGCAACGCATCCAGAAATTCTGCAAAAGCAATCCAGCGTGCTGCTGGAATCTGGTAACGGTTTGTTGATGTCGGCCATCTTCATGAGTGCCGAAAATCCACAGCGGGATTTTGAAAGAAGGCTGGCGAATTTTGTTGGATTGGAGGATGGAATTTTGTGCCAGTCAGGATGGTGTGCCAACGTCGGCCTTCTACAGTCAATCGCCGACGAACAGACGCCTGTCTATATGGACATGTTTGCACATACATCGCTCTGGGAAGGAATTCACAGCGCAAAAGCTAAAGCGGTTCCGTTTTTTCACAACGATGCGGAGCATTTGGAGCGGCAGATTCTAAAAAATGGCCCAGGCATCGTTGTGGTGGATTCCGTATACAGCACGAATGGAAGCGTCTGTCCATTGGAAGAGGTTGTGCGCATAGGGAACAGGCACGGTTGCGTGATTGTTGTGGATGAGTCGCACTCGCTTGGAACCCATGGCGTAAACGGCGAGGGCATGGTCGCCAGTCTGGGTCTGTCCGACAAAATCCATTTTCTCACCGCCAGCCTCGCCAAAGCTTTCGCCGGTAGGGGCGGCTTTATCGCCTGTTCAAACCGCTTGAGTGATTACGTCAAGTTTGAATCGCGTCCCGCCATATTCAGTTCAAATCTGCTGCCTCACGAAATTGCAGGTTTCGATGCGACGCTTACCGTTATACAGCAGGAAGCGTGGCGGCGCGAAAAATTGCATGCCAATGCAAGCTATTTGCGCGGCGAGCTTTGCAACATGGGGTACAACTTGCAGGATAGTGAATCTCAGATAATCGCGCTTGAAGCAGGGCCTGAGCGGCAAACGCTAATATTGCGTGATGTGCTTGAGGAGAACGGGATATTTGGCGCGCCCTTTTACGCGCCTGCGACACCAAAAAATCGCTCATTGATCAGGCTTTCGGTGAATTGCAATCTGACCCGCTCAGAACTGGAGAGAATTATTGAGGTATGTTTTCGAATTCGGGAGCAGGTTGGATTGAGTGAGTGGCCTTCAAGCAAGCGCAAAAAAACAGCTAAGTCTGCGATAAGTAGCCGAAGCATAAAAGATCAGGGCTTGATTCAGTTTGCAGCCTGAATCAGCTAGAGCCAAGTGCTACCGTGCAACGATATTTTAGACACCGGATGACGCCGCATCATGACGTTAGAAAAATTATGTCTTGTGGCGCTCATCAAGTTGATCAAGAAATTCATGGTACGACAGCACCGTTTCCAATTTGAATGGCGCAGGGTTTTTTACCAGCGCGTAGTGATACCACTCTTTACCTTTGAATTCTTGGGCGGGATACATACAATTCAGCCATTCCATATAGCCTGAGCGGTAATGTCCGCCGGTTTCCCAAAAATAGGGAACACTCTGGCCACTTTTCAATTTGCTCAGCAAAATGTCCGGTGCACCTTGCTCGAACGCAATTTCGCACTGAGCCTGCAGCTCCTTTTCAGTGTAAATCACCAATAGCGTTCCCGCGCCACTAGCATCCAGCATGAGAAGGCCGTCGGGATTGCTGTATAGGTAAAATTCAATAATATTCAATGAGTTACTTATATCTTTGAATATCGCCGCAAACGCTGGGTCGCGCAAGAAGCGATGAGTTCCAACACTCAATGCGTCAGACAACATGACGGAAATTTTTTCAAAATAGCCCCGTTGTAGCTCGGCGATCGCCTGATTCAAATTCGAAAGCGCATCGTAGTCGTTTTTCATAATGAAGCGATCGATTAGTCCTTCGTTGAATGCGCGCACAGCCAGTTTTTCGTCTGCCTGTCCCGTTAAAAGAATTTTCCTGATTTCGGGAGCCTTGATATTGCGGCAAAATTCCAAGCCGTTCATTTCCGGCATGGCGAAATCTACAACGACCACCGATGCGGTTTCATACCGTTTCTCGTCATAAATGCAACGGTGAATCTTGTCCAAGTCGATATTGATCACATGGCTAGTGTAGGTGAATTCGTCCACGTATTTATATTTGGAAAAATACTCCAGTGTACGGTCCAGCATGTTCGCTTGAGCATTGATTTCGATTAACGCGTCGCCGGGCGACGAGAACAGCCGATATGCGATACTTTTATCAAGCTGCAAGGAAATATTTTTCAGATACGGCAGACTGTCGTCTACAAAAAAGCATGTAGTGGGAAAATAGAATGGCAATATATGGTATTTCATTATTATTTTTTCTCGTGAGGAAAGGATAGCTCGAATTCTGTAAACTCGCCCAATTTGGATCGGCACGAGATGCGCCCACCGAAACTTTCAATAACCATTTTGCAGAACGCCAGCCCCACGCCAGTACCAAACTTTGAGTTTTCAGAATGCCAGGAATAAAAGCGTCCAAATATATGCGGCAGGACGTTCGCCGGAATGCCCGCCCCCGTATCTTTAAAGATAACCGTGTTGATCGTTTCGCCGCGCTTTACCACGATATTTATTTTTCCCTTATTCACTTTAGTAATGGCATAGAGCGAATTTTTTATAAGGTTGAAATAGACATGCACCATGAGTATTTCTGACCCCGACAAACGGAAATCTTCGGATGTATCGACCATTATCAAATTCCGGTCAGATGAACCGGCAAATGGGAAACGATCCAGCGCGATCCGAATGCAATTCGCCATCGAAAGGGTCGTGAACATTTCAGGCTTTACAATATTTTGCGCCGAATTGGTAAGCAAGATATCTATAACACTGTTGGAGTAATCGACTTCCTTTTCGATTGTTCCAAGCACCTGTTCCATTCCGTCGAGGTGGGTTTGTCGAATCGGCATGACGGCCAACTCATGCTTTTGCGCTAATCGATAACCTTCTATGAGCGACGGCAGAAACTGCTTCAGACCGGCGGCACCGGCTTTTATGCCGAGTAACGGTGTGCGTAACTCATGTGCGACGGTACTCGCGGTCATCAACATTCCGTTTAGACGCCCGCGATTGATTTTTTCATTAGTAAAATTCATGGCGATTCCAGCAATTGCCGCAAATACAAAAATTGGCAGCTCCTCAAAGAGAATGCCGGAAAGGGTAAAGCCGGAACTTGTAGCTTGAGCCGCCCAAAATGCGGCCAGACACCCCACAATAATCATAACGAGCAATTCCAGCCACGTCACGATCAGCGTCATCACAAATAGTGCAGTCAACGACGACATGAGCCAGACCTGATTGCTTGAATTTTTCAGCAACATAAAGGTGAAAAAAAAAGGAAACGTAAACAAAATGGCAAATTGCCAATAATGATAAAAATATTTACCCAGACGAGCCCCCAGGTATCTTGACAGTAATATCGGCAGCCACAGCAAACTGCCGAGCAGGCGGAGCGGCAGATTTTCGTAAGGCTGCGGATATACGTAAGTCCAAATCAAAAAATACAATGGAAACCCAATCATCGCCAGAATGGCTACGAGCATAGCTTTCGGCATGCGCAAAAAATCGTTTGGGTCGGATTGTCGGGCTTGGTCTTGCAACCATATCAACCAGTGTTCGCGCACAAATTTTAGCCGCTGCATTTCAAAGGCGCCTTCCTTTAAAGTAAGTAAACGCGATCACTTTGGTTACCCCTCCGAGCCGGGTATCGCAATGGAATCTGCGCGCTTAATTTTGTTGTTAATCGAATTCTTCAGTCATGAATCACAATCCGCCATCATTATAAATATTTTGCTGAAAAATAATTTTCGGCCGTGGCGGTGTTGTATTTTCTGGCGCGAGACTCTCCAAGTATTGTCAATGCAAATTCATTCAAATCTCCGGCATTCCTTGCCAGATTGGTTGCCGTGGTACCAGCATTTTAGCTATTAATGCGCTGCCAACCCGCCAATATTTTTCCACTGAATACCTGTAAGTATTTCCATTGTTTCGTTTGTAAATATTCATTACATTCAACGCTGTTCAAGATGTTCTTGAGACGAATTCGAGATTTGTGACTTGCGTCACAAAACATCTCAAAAAAACGGAGTTACGGAAATCAAGCACGGCAAAAAAAACGAAATCCGGGCGGTATCGCGAAGTTGAAGGCGATACAGCAAACCATTCGGCGCTGAAAAACGGGTCGCGCAAAAAATAACGAAATTGGTTGGAACGCCGTTGGTAATTCCATTCAGTGTGCTCGACACAAAATTCAGTTCTCTATTTTACTTGGAAACGAAACAAGGATTTGACCATGCTGGTTGCGAGAAAAAAATACTATGCCGTCCGCCGGCTTGCTTCCTATTCATTGTGCCTATCCGTTTCATTGTCATTGTCGCTTACAGCGATGGCAGACGGCATTTACATGACCAATATGAAGGCCGATCTGACGCCGGCTTCGAGAAGCGAACTGATACATCCATCGCGAAAGCCGGGTGCCAAAAATGGCGATGTCGTTGAATTCGTGTGGAGCGCCACGGTGGCGAACGCTGCGGGCGGCCCAGGCGCGTATTTTACGGCGTATCTTCCAGCCGGCGTAGAAGTATTGGGCGCATGGTTCGTGACCGATTCAACCGGCGCCACGGTGCGCAACGCGGGTGAGGGCGGGCATGCGAACGACGGTTGGGGTGCGCGCGGCAGCAAGACGCCGTTCGGCGGGGTATTTGCCTCGTATCTTAACGGCCGCCAAAACGATATTTATGGCGATACGGGAATATTTTATTCCAGCGATTCGCGCACGCAACTGTTTACAGCGGACGGCAGCAATGTGGCGAGAGGACCGACTGGCAATCCGACCGCAACGGCTGCAACGTCTAACGGTTATAACGTAACCGATACTTTTTATAAAGCCGTCGATGCGTTCAATCTTTGGGACGCCGATCAAGTTAACGCATTCGGCGCGGGCGGGGTGCTGAATTCGATTCCGGTTAACCCTGCGCCGACTTCGTCCGCGAAGGTGATCAATAGCATCGGCCAAGGCGTTACGCCTCTGGGTTCCGGCTCCTCAGTCGCGGGGCCGGACACCGGTTATACATTGGATAACACGGGCGCTATCGGGCCCTGGCAGCGCATTCGCTATGCGGGTTCGCAAAAGGCCGACGTGTCAGACGGCGCGGCAACTGCGGTCGGCCTCCTCGATACGCCCACTTCTCTTGATGTTTCGGCGACGGGTTACGCTTTGAGCGATGCCGCGCCGCTGCCGGTTTCAGCCAATGCGGTGCGCTTTTCTTACGGGCTGGCGCTCCTTAATGAAGCTATATTTGTAAAAGTACGGGTGCGCCTGAATGCCTCGGTACTGTCGGCGACCGACGGGGTGGTGATGAATTTCGAATCGACCGGCAGCGATAACTGGGGCACCGGCTCGAAAGATAATCCCTGGCGTTATTTCGGGCCGACGTTTGCGCAAAGCGCGGCGGTGTTTGTGGTGCAACAGATCCACCAGGTAAACGGCGTGGCCTACAGTGGCGGCAAAATTCCTCGCGGCGCCAAGGTTACCTACCGCATCCGCTATCTCAATTTGGGCGCCGTGCCGGTCAGCAGCGCCGCCATCGCCGATAAGCTCTCCGGTTCCATTGAGACTCTCGGCTGTACAGTTACTACGCCTACTCTGCTCAATCTCTCCGATGGCGTGACGGTTAACAGCGTGTCATCCGGTACAGCCACCTGTCCATCTGCCGGCGCGAGCATTAACTTCGGCAACTTGCCCAATGTTGTAGGCGGCAAATTGGGCGGATTGCGCGGGGGCGAGTTTACCTACGACATCGTCATGTCTACCACAGCTCCTGACGGTACAGCCATATCGGACACCGCCACGTTTAGTGCAATCGATCCGCTGACGGGCGCCACTCTCACCAATACTTCTGTCGCCAGCGGTGCCATCGGCACGCCGCAATTTATTGATGTGGTAAACAGCGCGGGCATTGTCACACAAACGGGGGCAAAGACTTTTAGCGTGCCTTATACAATTATCGTGGGCAACACAGGTAGCGCTGCGGCAACCAATGTGCAGGCCGTTGATAATCTGGTGCGCACCTTCGGCAGCCTGCCGGTGGTTACTGTATCGGCGTTCAGCACCGCGCCGGTGGCACCAGCGACGGCAGCCAATTGCGCGGGGCCGACGATTGCGTTTAACGGCAGCGGCAACAATTTGTTGCTGGCGGGCAACCAGAATCTCCCCGTTGGCGGCGGTTGCACGATTAAGTTCACGGCCAATCTCGATTATGGCAGCAACCCTTTGCCAACGGCGGTGCTGAACAATGATGTGTGGGCTTCAGCCGCGACCAGTTCGAATGCAGGGCACGACGTGCCGAATTCCGGTGCTGCTATCCCGCCGTCGAACCGCGAAGCGGAAGACCAATCGACTGACGGTAATTCACTTCCCGCATCGGCTAACGGCGACACGCCGTCACCTACACCGGTGAAGTTGAGTTTGAAAAAAATTGGCGTAACGAAGAAGTTGGTATCTGTCGCGCAAATCGGGTCAAGCGCGACTTACGCGATCACGCACGACATTAAGGTGGTGAACGAAGGCGATGCTGCGCTCTCGAGTGTTGCCGTTAACGATCAGTTGATTGGCAGCGGCGCGACCATTCCGTTTACACCGGCGGAAGTGGCGGGCACCGGCCTTGGCGTACAAAGTAAAACTATTCTGGTGCCACCGGCGTTGGCGGCTTCCGTGCCGCCAACCGTAGCTGCTGTATACGATGGCACTTCGATAAACCCAACCGTCGCATCGGGCGGCACGCTCGCGCCGACCGACAGTTTTATCTTACGCGTGGTCACTCACGTCGTACCCTCGGGCGGCAAAAAAATCGGCCAGGCCGCGGTGACTTCCAAAGACGCCTTCGGCAATAGTGTTGACGACTTATCCAACAACGGCGATTTTCCCAACAGCGGCAATCCAGGCAACGACAACACCAAAGACAGCCAGGACGCAGCCAACAATGTGCCAACCGAAATCAGGTTCGCAGCGATTTCCGGGAAGGTATGGCTCGACGACAACAATAACCAGATCAAGGACGGCAGCGAATTGGCGCTGGAAACAACGGTTGCCATTTCCGGCGGCGGTCTCGTCAATCCGATAAGCATCTCAACCACTGGCGGAGCTTACAGCACGGTGGTGCCTGCATCCTCGACGGCCTACAGCATTACTGAAACCAATCCCGCGCTGCCCGCCGGATTGAATGAAGGCTATTCGCTTAAGCCTGCCAATACATCGGCTAACCCTGCTTTGGTTGCGGTGACTACGCCGGCCAGCAGTGTCATCGCCAATCTGCGCACCGATGCGGTAAGCAGCACGGGCGCGCCAATACTCGATTATCAAAATAACGATTTCACCGAATTGCCTAAAGGTTCCATCGGCCTGGCGAAGCGCGTGGTGACGGTGGTGGCGGCAACCAATCCCGGCGAGTACGACATTACCCACGAATATCTGGTGGAGAATAGAGGCGTCGTGCCATTGAACGGCGTGAGCGTTACCGATGCACTGCACGGCACTGGCGCGCCCGCGACTAGTCCATGGATTGCGGCGGAAATTGTGGGCGTGCAGTCAGTTAGCACGGTTGCGGTTATGGCGGGCGCATCCGGTTTCGTCATGAGCACGCCTGCAACTTATACGGGCAATGGTGCAACGGGCGGCGCGGACATCTTGCTCGCGAGTTCCGGCAATCTGCCGGTGAATGCATCGGCAAAATTTCAAACCGTTATGCGCGTGAAGCCGAACGACAAAGGCACGCGCAATACCCAGGCAAATACATCAGGAAAAACTGTTAATAATCAAATGGTTACTGATACATCTACAACCAACACCAGCGTATCTATGACATCAATACCGGCAGGCGGATTACCCGACGATGCGGCCAACAATCTGCCCACGCCGATCACGTTCGGAAAAATCAGCGGCGTCGTGTACGAAGACCTGAACAACAACGGCATGTTTGAACCGAGCAACACACCGGCTGAAAAAGGCATCAAGGATGTCACGCTTAGCATCAAAGGCGACAATCTGCCCGCTGTCGGCCTGACAGCGAAGACAGACGCAACAGGCAACTACAATCTGTTGGTACCGATAGCGAATGCAACGGCGCGATTTTCTGTCGAGCAAACCCAGCCGGCCGGTTATAACGACGGTAAAGACACAGCCGGTAGCGTCGGCGGTTCATCGACTGCGGGCGGGGCAACACAACCCGCGAACGCCGTATTTAATGGCGGCACTGACGGCATTTTCAATATCGTGTTGAGCGATGCGAACAATGCAGCGACAGGTTACAACTTCGGCGAATTGGTTGGCGGCTCAATTGCCATCGCTAAGCGCGTCAAATCCATCGCACCGGTGGCGGCGCAAGCTGGTCAGCATGATGTCACGTTCGAATACAACATCAGCAATCCTTCGCCCGTCACTATTGGCAATGTTTCCGTTATTGATCCCTTATTCAACGGCGGTACGGGCGTCACGGTGCCGTTTACCGCTGCGGAAGTTATCGGTGTGCAGTCAATTTCGGTTGCAGTAGTTTCGGTCGGTTCCACTTTGTCCGCAGCACCGGCGGGCAGCACGGGTTACACCGGCAACGGTGCCAATGCGATGACGCAAACTCTGATCAACGATGGTTCCTTTGCTGCCAATGCTACGGCGCAATTCAGCATGACGGTGCGCGTGAAGCCCAATGTGGGCGATCACAACGGCCAGGCAACCATAAACGGTAAAGATCCGGGTAATGTGGCTGTCAGCGACAAATCCAACGATGGCAGTGTCCCTTCGGCTGATTCGCTCACGCCGCTGCCATTCGCGGTTATTAGCGGCGTGGTTTATCAAGACAACAACAATGACGGCGCGCAAGCTGGTGTTAGCGAAGCTGGCATTGCCAGCCGCGGTGTGGTGATTAACGGCGGAAATTTCAGCGGCACTTCACTCAGCATTTCTACTGCTACCGATACGAATGGTGCATATAGTTTCGTTGTCCCGGTGCTCGCGGCCAATGACCCGGCCTACGTCGTCACCAAGAATGGCGCAACCGGCGGATTGTCTGACGGCAAAGCGGTGCAGCCAGTTGCTACCGGTGGTTCGGGCTTGCCGAGCGTTAGTGCCTCAGCCATATTGGCAACTGTTAAACCTGCAACGCCAATTGCATTTACCGGCCACAATTTTGCCGAGTTGCGGCAGGGGACGATTGGCTTGGCCAAACGCGTCGTGTCGAATATTCCCGTGGATAGTGCACCGGGACAATTCGATGTCGTGTACGAATACAACGTCGTCAACACCGGTCCGGTTGAGCTCACCAATGTGCAAGTCACCGATACGCTGGTGGGCGCGGCGGGCAGTGGTGCGTCGTTCACGCCTGCGGAAGTTGTTGCCATCAATTCACTTGCAGTAACACTGACACCTGCGGCGGGTTCCGTATTGAACCTAAATTTACTGACGGGAAGCGGTGCTTATGATGGCACCCTGGCCAACAACGTGCTGGCGTCCAATACATCGAACATAAAACCGGGCGCGAGCGCTTCGTTCCAACTGAAGCTGCGCGTCAAACCGAACGTTGGCAATCACGATAGCCAGGCTGACGCAACAGCCAAAGATTTGGCCGCCATCATTGTTAGCGACAAATCGACCGATGGGCCCGCTCCCACCGCAGGCGATGCAAGCAAACCGGCCAACGACATTGCCAACAATATCAAGACACCGCTGAACTATGCGACTTTGAGCGGCGCAGTGTTCAAAGACACCAACAACAATGCCACCCAGGATGTAAATGAGCCGGGCATTGCCAGCGTTGCGTTGCTGGTAAAAAATGGCGCGCTGCCCGCAACGGGCGCCGGTTCGTCGATTATCACCACGACAAAAGCGGACGGCACCTTCAGCGTCACCGTTCCGGCTGGCGCAAATTACCAGATTGAAGAAACCCAACCGGTGGGTTACGGTGACGGCAAAGACACGGCCGGCACAGGCGCCAATGCCAACAACGGTGTCGTCGTGTCGGGCACGGGCCAAACTGGCGGAGTCGGTGCCGATCGCATCACCGCCATCAACGCGTCCAACCCGATCAATTATGCAGGCTATAACTTTGGCGAATCAATCGGCACATTAAGCGGCCATGTGTGGTTCGACCTGAACAAAGACAAAACCCAAATCAGCGGAGAGCCGGATTTCAAAGATATTTCCGTACGCGTTTATCCGTGCTGCGGCTATGTTAATTCCGCCACAGGTCAGAATTATCTGGATGTGAAAACCGACACCAGCGGCAACTACAGCGTTGACGTGCCTGCCGGAGTTGCGCGCGCTGTGGTTACGCCGCCAAACGGCTTCGATCTCACCACCATCGGTTTGGAAGATCAATCCGTCACCGTCGCGCCGGTCGGTATCAGCGCGGCGCAGAACGTGGGCTATTTCCCGCTTGGGCCGGACATCAAGGTCACGCAATCCCACAGCCCGGCGAAATTCACCATCAACAACAACGGCAGTTACACCATTACCGTAAACAACGTCGGGCAACAGCCGACCACCGGTGTTTACACTGTGCTGGATCAATTGCCCGCGGGCTTCAAGATTGATACCACTGCTTTGGTCAATGCGGGCGCGGGCTGGACTTGCTCTGTAGTGGCTACTTCACCCGGCGACCGCATCAAATGCGATAGCACCGCGGTGATCGCAGCGGGCGCAACCGGCGCAAGCCCCATTACGTTGAAAGTGCGCGTCGCCGATACAGTGGCGACCAGTGTCGATATCGCCAATGAAGTATTGGTAAAAGGCGGCGGCGAAATCACTGCTGATCGCTTGCCGACGCCGGCAGAAGAAGCGGCACTGATTGATGCAAACATTGCGCTGCCCGCTTGCGGCCCGGCGAACGCCTGTCAGGACCTGGTACAGGTACAAAAACCTGCCGCGATAATCGGTAGCGTGTGGCTCGAAAACGGCAGCACCAACCAGCAATTCGACAACAGCGAGAAACCGCTGGTGGGCTGGCGTGTGGCAGTGATCGATTATTCTGATCCAATTAATCCGGTGGTGAAAGGCACGGCAATGGTCGATGCCAACGGCAATTACAAAATCGACAACCTCGAGCCGACGACCGCCACGTCGAAATATCGTGTGCAATTTTACGATGACACCCATGCCTCCATCGACCCACTCAAAGCGATGCCGTGGCTCAATCCGGCGAACAATTCGGGTGCGACCCAATCAGCCAGCAACAAGAACCGTTTCGCGCTGGATATTTCCGACCTGCCGCCGGGAACCACCCTGGCGAAACAGGATATGCCCCTCGATCCTTCCGGTGTGGTGTACGACGCGGTAACGCGCCAGCCGGTTGCGAATAGCGTGGTGCAATTTTGCCGCGATGGCGCTGCGCTGAACCCGTCGGATTTGCTCAACGGTTCGACCTATGTAGTAGTGAATGCCAATTGCGTTTCCATGACCACAGGCGCGTCTGGCGCTTACCAGTTTGTTCTGCAAGCAGGCGTGAGTGGCACCTTTAGCCTTTCTATGGGCGCATCACCGCCGGGCTATTTGCCCGGCATTGCAGTGAGCATCCCGCCGAAATCCGGCAGCTTGAACACTAGGGCGTTGCCTGCGGGTATTGCTGATGCTAATCCGGCAACATCTGCGTTCGAAGTGCAAGCGCAGGCAGGATCACCGGCGGTGGGGCAACTGACCACCTACTTTGTTTCGTTCATATTGAATGCCGGCTCGAAAGATGTGATCCACAACCACATCCCGCTCGATCCTGCAGTGCCGACAAAAATCTTTGTCAGCATCACAGGTGACAGGTCGGTGGTGGAGCTGGGCGACACACTGAAATACACCGTCGAGGTTCGCCACGTGGCCGGCTCGCCGCTGCCGGCGGTGACGGCACCGGACAGTTTGCCCGCTGGCTTCCGTTATATTCCGGGCTCCGCCGTTCTCAATGGTGTGGCAGCGGCTGACAACACATTGGGTTTGTCGCCAACCGGCGCGCAACTCAATTTCAAACTTGGCCCGTTGGCGGCGAAAAAATCGCACGTACTTACCTATCGCGCACGGGCCGCTGTCGGCAGCATGGAAGGCAATGGCACCAACTCGGTTCAGGCGACATCGGGCACCATTCAATCCAACACCGCGCAATATACGGTGAAAGTCACCGGCGGCGTATTCGGCAGAGATGCCTGCGTGCTGGGCAAAATCTTTATCGATTGCAACGGCAATTCCATCCAGGACGCGGAAGAAATCGGTATTCCCGGCGTGCGCCTGTATTTCGAAGACGGCACTTACCTGGTGAGCGACGTCGAAGGTAAATACAGCTACTGCGGCCTCAATCCAATGACGCACGTGCTGAAAGTGGACGCCACCACGCTACCGCGCGGCAGCCGTCTCACCACGTCGAGTAACCGCAACGTGGGCGATGCCAATTCTTTGTTCATCGATTTGAAAAACGGCGAACTGCATCGAGCCGATTTCATCGAAGGTTCCTGTTCCAACACCGTGCTCGAACAAGTGAAAGCACGCCGCAGCCAGGGCGAAGTGCGCGCGCCGGAAACGGAAAAAACGGGTGCGCCGGCTTTGAAGTTCAGCGGCAAGGCAACGGGCAGGCCGCCGCAGGCGACCGACAGTGCCGATCAATCGACGGTAAAACCGCGATTGAAAGTACCCGAGTCGAGCCCCGATGCGAGCGCCGAATCGGAAGTGAATTTACCCGTGCCGACGTTGCCTTCGGCATCCCCCAACACTGTGACGCAATAAGGAGTGGTCATGAAACCTCGTGCCAATCGCTCTAACGTTGCTGTACGCCGTGAAAATGGTAACTATATGATTATAAACAATAATTTGTCACTCAAGCGCTTCACCTCGACGGTGCTTTCCGCGGCCATAGCACTTATGTATTCGCCGCTCGCATTGGCACAATCCACATCGCGCATCGATGCGAATAACCTCTACTCGCAGAGTGTGTTGCCTGGTTCATCTTTGATTTATAAATCTGAAACCGAGGGTGTGAACTACGCAGTGAACGCTGCGATCAACGAAGTGGCCGTCGATGTGGACAAGGATGGTCTGCCCGCCGATGGACAATCTTCAACAAAAATCACCGTGCGCCTGCTCGATGTTAATGGCAAGCCGGTTGACGGTATTGCCACCGTCGAAGTCACCGGCGGCCGTTTGCAAATCGACGGTGCTACAACCGATGAGTTATCGGTTGGCCGCCGCGATATCGATCGCGTCACGCCGGGCACGCAATTGAAAGTGGAAGGCGGCAGTGCCCAATTCAATCTGCTGGCGCCGGATACGCCGCAGGATGTGCGCATCCGCGTGACGGCGGGCAACGTGAGCGCGGAAGGAAAAGTGTCATTCTTGCCCGATCTGCGCGAGGCGATTGCTGCCGGTGTGATCGAAGGTGTGATTCGCCTGGCAAAAAAAGATGTGGAAAAACTTTCAACTGTGCGCCTCAACGACGGCTTTGAAACCGAGCTGCGCAATTTCGAGCGGCAGTTCAACGACGGCAAGGGCAGCGCCGCCGCACGCGCCGCGATGTTCCTTAAAGCCAAAATCCGCGGCGATGCGCTGCTCACGATGGCCTACGATTCGGAAAAGGAAACCCGCGCCCGGCTGCTACGCGACATTCGACCAGATGAGTTTTATCCTGTTTATGGCGATTCGTCGCTGAAGGGTTTTGAAGCCAAGTCGTCAGGCAAATTTTATGTGCGCATCGACCAGAATAAAAATTATCTCCTGCTTGGCGATTTTGTCACCGGCGACGGCTTCAGCCAACTGAGCGAGGGCGGCCATGTCGCGTCGGCCAAACTGCGCGATCTGGGCCTATACAACCGCACCATGACCGGCGCGCGCGCGCACTGGGACAACGGGCTTACAGCGGGCAACGTGTTTGCCACCCGCGACAGCCTCAAGCAAGTGGTGGAGGAGTATCCGGCCAATGGCACCTCGGGGCCGTTTGCCGTGCGTAATAATTCCGCGTTGGAAAATTCCGAAAAAATCGAACTGATAGTGCGCGACCGCAATCAGTTGGGTATGGTTAAATCGACCACGGCGCTCGTGCGTTTTGTCGACTACACATTTGAGCCGTTCTCCGGGCGCATCCTGTTCAAGAGCCCGATTGTTTCACTTACACCGAATGGCGACCCGGTTTATATCCGCATCACCTACGAAGTCGATACCGGCGGGGAAAATTTCTGGGTGGGCGGTGTGGATGGCCAAATCAAATTGGGTCAATCCACTCTGGTAGGCGGCTCGCTGGTGACCGATCAAAATCCTAATGCACCGTACAAACTCGGCAGCGTACATGCTGCCATAGCATTGGGCGACAAAACCCGGCTCAGTGGCGAGTTGGCTATGTCGGATGCCACAACTTATTCGTTGACCAGCGGCAACACGACGACAAATTATGCGTCGCCTACGGGCCAGGCGGGCGAAGTCAAAAAAGATGCTTCAGGCAAAGCGGGGAGAGTGACACTGGAATACAAAGGTGACACGCTTGATGCGACAGCTTTCGCGGCGGCGGCCAGCAGCGAGTTCTTCAATTCGGCCGCCTCCGTATCGCAAGGCCGACGCGAGGCAGGCGCCAGCGCGTCAATCAAGGCCACGCAAAGCATTCGCCTGTTCGGCGATGTCACCAAATCGGAAGATCACCTTACCGGCGCAGAGAGGGCACAAGCCCAGCTCGGTGCTGGCTGGAAAGCGACCGACAACCTCACGCTGGAATTCGGCGTGCGCCGCATCAAGGAAGAATCGCCCAATGGCGTGATTAACTTGCCGCAAGGGCCGAGTGGCGGCATTGCGGCAGGTGGCAGCCCCAGCGGCGGTTTCTACGGCGGCACCGACCCGGTCAACCTTACCGGCAGCGGCAGTGCACTAACCACTTACGCGCCCATTTCTTCGACGGTTTCCACCGGCGGCTTGAATCAACTGGATGCGACAACTTTGCGTCTTGGTGCGAAATGGAAGGCCAGTGACAAGTTCACTTTGGCAGGTGAAGCGGAAGGCGGCGTGCAGGGCGACGACAAGCGCCGCTTCGCCTTGGGCGGCAGTTATCAAATGGCCGAGCGCACGAGATTTTTCGGTCGCTTCGAAACACAATCCGGTCTCGGTTCCGCTTACAGCCTCACACCCGGTGACAAATCTTCCGCCTTTGTGTTCGGTGTCGATAACACCTACATGGCGGGCGGGCAGTTGTTCAGCGAATACCGGCTGCGCGATGCGATCAACGGCCGCGAAGCGCAACTCGCCACCGGCCTGCGCAACACGTTCAATGCAAGCGAAGGCGTTTCCTACACCACGACGGTCGAGCACTTAAAAATTCTCAGTGGACCGTCGCCGGAAGCGCTGTCGTTGGCGGGCGGTGTCGATTACTCCGTCGACCCGTTATGGAAAGGTTCCGCCCGTTTGGAATGGCGCCGGCTGTTCGATACGGATGTGGTGCGCGGCAACGATTCATGGCTGTCAACCTTGGCCGCGGCACGCAAGCTCGATCGCGACTGGACCATGCTGGCACGCAATTACCTGCTCTACACACAAAATCGCGCCACTGCGAATTCGCTGCAAAACCGGTTCCAGGTCGGCGCTGCCTTCCGTGATACGGACACGAATAAAATCAATGCCCTCGCGAAATACGAATACAAATTGGAACAAGATCACGTGCAGGCTTTCGAGCGCAGGGTGCATATCGTGTCGTCGCACGCCGACTATCATCCGAGCCGGCCCTGGTGGCTGTCAGGCCGGGTTGCCGCCAAGCGTGTGGAAGAAACTGCGACCGACAATTTCACCGCATACCTCGTAGCGGGCCGGACGGTTTACGACGTCACGGAAAAATGGGACGTGGGCGTGCTGGGCTCGGTGCTCTACAGCCCGCAGGGCGCGGCGAAACAATATGCCGTCGGCCTCGAGACGGGCTACCAGCTGCAGCAAAACTTGTGGCTGTCGCTGGGCTACAACTTCACCGGATTTTCCGACAAGGACATGACCGGTTCCGATTACACCAACAGCGGATTATTCCTGCGCCTGCGGTTCAAGTTTGATGAAAACCTGTTTAAGGGCAAGGACGCGGAAGTAAATCGCCTGCTGGAACGCGAAGACAAATCCAGATAATCCCGAATTGAAAATTGCAATTTAAAAGGACACAACATGCACGCACAACAGAAAACATTTCTCACATGCCTGGGGGTAGCGATGCTCCAAACTTTTGGTGCCGGTGCCTACGCGCAAACGCTGACCGAACAAGACAAGCGCGTCAGCGATCAGGCCATCGCCGCCGACTACCGCGCCTATGAAGCGACCCAGGGCCGCATCAAATCATTGAACGATGGTGGACGTCGCGTCGCGGATTACCATCTGGCAAAAGCCCAATGCTGGCTGGATGTTTCTTTTCACGAATACACGCGCAATGACCGTTCGGTCTTTACGCAACAGGCGCTGGATGAATCGGTCAAGCTGATCGCCGGAATGGAAGCCAAAAAATCGGCGCTGGACCTGGGATCGGAAACAGCGCTAATCAACAACGCCGCAAAGTTGCGCCCCGATCTTTGGGCGAACGCCGATGCCTTGAAAAAGAGTGAAGGCTTTTCTTGCTCGGCGCAAAAAGTGGCGTGTGCGGAAGTGGAGCTGGTGCATGCGGGGAACGAAGCGAACCAGCAACAATGGCGCCATGCAAAACCCTATGTGCAAATCGCGGAAGATTCGCTGATTGAAGCAAAAATCAGCGCGACTGCCTGTGCAAGGAAATCGGCGGCAAATATCGGACCGGCAACGTCCGCACCTGGTATGACACCTTTACCGCCCATGACTATTCCTACGGCTGCTGCCTCCGTCGTGCCGCCTGCCGTTGCGACATTGGTCGTTGCAGCGCCGCCGGCTGCGGCAACTTCTCAGACTTCACTCGCGGCTCCCAAGACCGTCGTCGATCCGGTGCAGCTACATGCAAAGGTGTTGTTTAATTTTGATAAACGAGACATAAATAATGCGGTGGCGGCTACCAAGTCAACGCTGGATGAAGTTGTAACGATGATCAGGGCGCAGAATCTGGAAATAAAGAAAATTAGCATCACCGGCCACGCCGACCGTTTAATGATCGCCAAAGACAAAGGCGAGTACAACGCCAAGCTCGCCCGCGATCGGGCAAACAGCGTCAAAACTTATTTGATGCAACGGGGAATTGACAGCAAGCTGATTGCCATTGATGCAAAAGCCGACTCCGATCAATTGGTGGGCTGTAGCGGGACATTCAAGTCTCCGGCAGAGCAAGAGGCCTGCATGCTGGCTAACCGGCGGGTTGAAGTAAACATCGACGCCGTGCGTAGAGTGACGGGTAACTGAGCGTTCAGCGGAAACAAAAATCAGATCGCGAAATTAGGTCTCACCTGACCCGGTTGGCGCAAGTTGGCCGGGTTTTCTATTGCGCCCATGCCGCTTGAATTCTGCTGACAAAAAGTAATCGGGCGGTACAACAAAAAATCGGCCGGTTATTTTTTCGGTTTGCCCGAATCTGTCATCGCGTCATCTTTCATCGCGGCACTTGGGTTCGCCGCCAGATCCAAGCCGGCCCATCCTTCGTGACTCAATAGGCGCAGATTTTCGATATTGCTGTCGAAAATTTGCGCCTCATCGGGAAACGCTTCCACGGCCCGTTCGATGCTTGCCTCCCGCAATTGGTGCGGTGTGGGGTAGGGCGAGCGGTTGCTGTAGTTGGTGTGCTGTCCACTTCCGAATCGGCAAACTGACGCCAGATGCAAAAAGAGCCTGGCTGTTACCAGCCAGGCTCTTTGCTTTGTTTGGCTCCCCGACCTGGACTCGAACCAGGGACCTGCGGATTAACAGTCCGTCGCTCTACCAACTGAGCTATCAGGGAATTGAAGACCACTATTATAGCGATTTTTGCCCGCCCGTCAAAGCTGTTCTAGCGCAAAACCTTGGCGATAGCATCTGCCACGTAATCAATATTCTTCGTATTGAGTGCAGCAACACAAATTCTTCCCGTGCTTACGGCATAAATGCCGAACTCTTCTTTCAGCCGCTCGACTTGCGCGGGCGTCAGGCCGGAGTAGGAAAACATACCGCGTTGCGCGTTAACAAAAGAAAAATCCCGCGCTGCGCCCGCTGCTTTGAGTTTGCTCACCAGGCTGTTGCGCATGAGCTTGATTCGGTCGCGCATTTCGGCCAATTCGGTATCCCATAGGGCGCGCAGGTCGGGGTTATTGAGCACAGTGGCCACTGCCATGCCACCATGGGTGGGTGGGTTGGAGTAGTTGGTGCGGATTACCAATTTGAGTTGCGACAAAACTTTTGCTGCTTCGTCTTTACTGCCGGTAATGATCGATAGGGCACCGACGCGCTCACCATAGAGCGAAAACGATTTGGAGAACGAGCTGGATACCACGCATGAAATTCCCATGTCTGCGAAAAGGCGCACGGCTGCCGCATCGGCTTCCACGTTTTCAGCAAAGCCCTGATAGGCCATGTCGAGAAATGGCACCAGATCGCGCGCTTTCAACACCTCGGCCACCAGCTTCCATTGAGCGGCGTTCATGTCCACGCCGGTAGGGTTGTGGCAGCAGGCGTGCAGCACCACGATAGATCGGGCGGGCAGCGCGCTGAGGAAAGCCAGCATGCCGTCGATGTTGATGCCTTTCGTCGCTGCGTCGTAATAGGGGTAATTCACCACTTTGAATCCTGCCGCTTCAAACAGCGCGCGATGGTTTTCCCAGCTCGGATCGCTAATGGCGACCTGGGCATTGGGCAACAAACGCTTCAAATAATCTGCACCGATTTTTAATGCGCCAGTGCCGCCGATAGCCTGGGCGGTGACTACCCGGCCTTCGGCGATGAGGGGCGAATTCGCGCCAAGTAATAATTTTTGCACGGCCTGGTCGTAGGCGGCGATGCCGTCAATGGGTAAATAGCCTCGCGCAGCCGCCGCTTCAAAGCGTTGGCGTTCTGCCTCACGCACGGCGCGCAGCAGGGGAATTTTGCCTTCTTCGTTGAAATACACGCCCACACCTAGGTTCACTTTGGTGCTACGGGTATCGGCATTAAATGATTCGTTCAAGCCGAGGATAGGATCGCGGGGGGCCAGTTCTACAGCAGAAAATAATGATGTCATGGGAAACTCAACAGGTAATGGAACTAATGAGTGAAGGCGCTTACAATGTAATGTTGATTGCAGTTGGTAATGTTACGCAATTGTGTGGAAATCCGATAGGAAATATTTGTAATGGCAGATTTAGCGCTGGTTTCACCGAAACCGACTGCGGACAAGTGGGCCACCTTTCCCGATAGTCCGTATAAATTATTTCGTCCCTTCGAGCCGGCGGGCGACCAGCCGGAAGCTATCAAACAACTGGTAGCGGGCTTTGCCGATGGTTTGCAATACCAGACTTTACTCGGCGTGACTGGCTCGGGCAAAACCTACACGATGGCCAATGTCATCGCGCAAACCGGGCGGCCTGCGATTGTGATGGCACCAAACAAAACGCTTGCGGCGCAATTATATTCCGAGTTTCGCGATTTTTTCCCCGAAAATGCGGTGGAATATTTTGTTTCCTATTACGATTATTATCAGCCCGAAGCCTACGTGCCGTCGCGGGATTTGTTTATCGAAAAAGATTCCAGCATAAACGATCACATTGAGCAGATGCGGCTGTCCGCCACGAAGTCGATTATGGAACGCAAGGATGTGATTATCGTCGCCACGGTGTCGGCGATTTACGGCATCGGCGACCCGAGCGATTACTACGAGATGCGCATGTTGTTACGCAAGGGTGACAAATCCGACCCTCGCGCGATCATCAAACAACTCAGCGCCATGCAATACGAACGCAACGACATTGAATTCAAGCGCGGCATTTTCCGCGTACGTGGCGATGTGATTGACGTGTTCCCGGCAGAAAATTCCGAGCACGCGATCCGCATTTCTTTCTTCGACGACGAGATTGAAAACCTGATGATTTTCGACCCGCTAACCGGTCAAATTATTCAAAAGATTCAAATATTTACTGTATATGCCGGTAGCCACTATGTGACGCCGCGCGACACCACTTTGAAAGCGATAGAAAAAATTAAAATAGAATTGCACGAACGCAAAAATTTCTTCGCAGACAATCAAAAATTATTGGAATTGCAACGCATCGACCAGCGCACACTGTTCGATTTGGAAATGCTCAACGAATTGGGTTTTTGCAAAGGCATCGAAAATTATTCACGTCATCTTTCAGGCCGCGCACCGGGCGAACCGCCGCCAACGCTGATTGAATATCTGCCCAAAAATGCGCTTATGTTCATCGACGAAAGCCACGTTACCATTCCGCAAGTGGGCGCGATGTATAAAGGCGATAGGGCGCGTAAAGAGAATCTGGTGGATTACGGATTCCGTTTGCCCTCGGCGCTGGATAATCGCCCGCTCAAGTTTGAAGAGTTTGAGCGCATGATGAGGCAGACGGTTTTTGTTTCCGCCACCCCATCGGAGTATGAAGCCCAGCATCAAGGTCAGGTGGTTGAACAGTTGGTGCGGCCTACAGGCCTCGTCGATCCGATCGTCGAAGTGCGCCCGGCTGTGAGCCAAGTGGATGATCTTCTCTCTGAAATAAACAAGCGTATTCCTTTAGGCGAACGGGTGCTGGTGACGACGCTCACCAAGCGCATGTCGGAAGACCTGACGGATTATCTCGCCGAACACAAAATTAAAGTGCGCTATTTGCATTCGGATATTGAGACAGTCGAACGCGTCGAAATTATCCGCGATTTACGCCTCGGCGTATTTGATGTAGTCGTCGGCATTAACCTGCTGCGTGAAGGATTGGACATTCCCGAAGTGTCGCTGGTGGCGATTCTTGATGCGGACAAAGAAGGCTTCCTGCGCTCAGAACGCTCTCTCATCCAAACCATCGGCCGCGCAGCGCGCCACCTCAACGGCAAAGCAATTTTGTATGCCGATCGCATTACCAACTCCATGCAAAAAGCCATCGGCGAAACCGAACGCCGCCGCGCCAAGCAAATCGCATTCAACAAAGCCCACGGCATCGAACCCAAAGGCGTTGTCAAACGCATTAAAGACATCATCGACGGCATGTACGATGCCGACAGCGCGCAAGAAACGCGCAAAGCCGCGCAACAGGAAGCTCGCTACGAAGCCCTAAGCGAAAAGCAGCTCGCCGCGTCAATGAAAAAACTCGAAAAAGACATGCTCGCCGCCGCGAAGAATTTGGAGTTTGAGCGGGCGGCAGAATTGCGGGACCAGTTAAAAATATTGAAACAGCGGTTATTTCTAAATCCCGAATGATCAAAATATTATTTGTCTGCATGGGCAACATCTGCCGTTCACCCACCGCTGAAGGGGTGTTGCGTCACTTCGCGGGCGAACACAAATTGCATGGCTTGCTTGAAATCGATTCAGCCGGCACGATTGGTTTTCATAGCGGCTCGCCACCAGATGCGCGTGCCATCGCCCATGCGAGCGAGCGTGGATACGATCTGACGCAGTTACGCGCGCGGCAAATCAATCAGCCGGATTATGATGCATTTGATTTTTTGCTGGCGATGGATCGGGACAATCTGGCGTGGCTGAAAAAACAGTGTCCATCGAAGTATCATCACAAGCTGAAATTATTTTTGGATTTCAGCGAAAAATTCAAAGGCCGCGAAGTGCCTGACCCGTATTACGGCAATGCCAAGGGGTTTGATGTAGTGCTGGATATGGCGGAGGACGGTTCGCGTGGGTTGATAGCGTTTTTATTGGAAAATGAATTGCGACATTTGAAGGTCGAATAATGGCAATACATTTAACAAGCCGTCATTCCCGCGCAGGCGGAAATCCAGCGCTATAAATGACCCGCTAGATTCCCGCCTGCGCGGGAATGACGGTAGTTTTTGAAGTTGCGGCTGCATTGTGCTTCAATACTCTATGCACCATTTGTCGGTAAGAGATTGCCGACCTCATACAAGATTTCAACCAAAAAAATAGGCCGGCACATCATGCTCGATTGGTCCGAATACATTAAAGTTCTGGTGGCACTGCTGGTGATTGTCGATCCTGTCGGCGCGTTGCCGTCATTCGCGGTGATGGTGCATCATTACAGTGAAGGCGACCGGGCAAAAATCGCGCGCACGGCGAGTTTTGCGGTGGCGATTGTGCTGGTTGTGTCGGCGCTGGTGGGCGACGCGGTGTTGCGTTTTTTCGGCATTTCGATTGCGTCGTTCAAGGTGGCCGGTGCGATTCTTATTTTCTTCATGGCGATTTCGATGTTGCAGGTGAAGCAGATTCGCGACAAGCAAACGGATGAGGAAGAAGCGGAAGCTCACGACAAGGACAGCATCGCCGTGGTGCCGATTGCCATACCGCTGCTTGCCGGGCCCGGCGCGATTTCTACCACGATTATTTATGTGAGCGAATCGCCGGATTGGAAACATCGCGTCGCGATTATCAGTGCGTGTCTTATCGTTGGCATGGCCAGTTGGTTGACGCTACGCGCGGCCACACCCGTGAGCAAATTGCTCGGCAAAACCGGCATCAACATCGCCATGCGCTTGATGGGATTGATTTTGACAGCAGTGGCGGTGGAAATTTTTGTCAGCGGTTTGTTGGTGCTGTTGCCAGGATTGAAAGGGCATGGATGAAAATTTCAGCAGTGACTTAATAATGTGAGCGATCTTTTGGGGTCCGGAGGGTGGTGAAAAAACAACATGATCAAGTCATTTGTCATTCCCGTGCAAGCGGGAACCCAGTTTGATTTTTATCAATGGATTCCGGTTTGCACGGGAATGACGGAAATTATGTAACTATTTGATTATTATCAGTATTTTACGGTTTCGGTTTGGGCAATAACAATGCACTGGCGGCCCACGAAATCAAGCTGAATACTATCGCGCCGAAAAACGCGGACCAGAATCCACCGACGGAAAATCCTTCGACGAAATACGATACACCCCAAAATAACAATCCGTTAATGACAAACGTGAACAAGCCCAGTGTGAGTATCGTCAACGGCAGGGTCAATAAAATCGCGATGGGCCGGATGATGGCGTTAACCAAACCCAGCATTAGCGCGGTGATCAGCGCGACCTTGATGTCTTTGATGTGAATCGATTCGATGATGTAGGGCAGGGCGAACAGCGCGCCCGCGTTGATCAGCCAACGAAGTATCAGTCTCATTTCACCATCCTCCCGTTGCCAGCCATTTGTCCAGTTGCTCCATGCGATCCGCGCCGAAGAACGGCTCGCCATCGACGATGAAATAGGGCGAGCCGAACACGCCTTTGTCGATGGCTTGTTGCACTTCATTTTTGAGCTTGTCTTTGACTGCCTGGTCGTTCAACGCGGTTGTGAGTTCATCACGGTCGATACCTAACTTTGCCGCAACATCGATGACAGTTTCAATCTGCTGGATGTCGCGGCCCTCAACAAAAAATGCGCGGTAGAGCGCACGAGTGAGTGCCTTGGATTGTTCAACGTCACGTTCTTTGAGCCAATAGACGGCGCGAGATGGGGCAATACTGGCGATGGGAAAAATGGAAGGATGTTGGTACGGCACGCCGAACAGCCGCGCACTGCGGGCGAAATCACGGGTGAAGTAGTCGCCTTTGATGGGCACGCCTGCCGGCGGCTGCGCGCCGGTGATTTTGAATATCGCGCCAAGCAATACCGGATGCCAATCGACTGTGCGCCCATATTTTGCCGCGAGCGCATCAATTTTTTCTGACGCAAGATAGCCGTAAGGAGAAGAAAAATCGAAATAAAATTCTATCGGTGCAGGCATCGAGTTCTCCCTGAATAGAAGTGAAATATTAATCTACGCTCATGTTACCGCAACCCGATTGGCCACGTAAAAAAACCTCCGTGCTTTCGCGACGGAGGTTTGAAGGGTAAGCCGCAATATTACTTGCGCGTTTCTACTTGTTGCAGCGGCTCGTTGTGCAAGGGCGGAGGAATGTGCGCCATGTTCCGCTGTGAAGGGGCAGACGGCACATTTTCTTCGCTATGGCTTTGCGCCGCGATGCGCTTGACCGGATGCGTCTCCACCTGAATCAGATCGTCAACCGATGGCAACGGCTCGTGCACGATGCTGCGTGGCAAACGCGGAGCGGACGATTCACTGTGGGCGACTGGTTGCACCACACCGGCACGCGTTTCCACCATCTCCAAACCCGCTGCAGAAACGGAACCGACGGCCAATTCAGGCGGCAGCGGTTTGATGGCCGGGCTTGCCGTCACAGCATGTCCGTTACCGGCGGGGGGTGCGGCCTCTGCTTCTTTCGCCGACGCAGGGGCGGGCGCATGAGCCACTTCTGCAGCCGGTTCGCGGCCAGGCATTACCGGTGGTGCGTACTCGTCGTGGCGTTGATAAGACACCGGTTGATGGGATTCTTCGGCGGCGAGTGCCGAGTGATCGGATGCTTGATGGCGAGGTTCATCAAGCGCAGGCAGTTCGTTTGCCGCAACTTTTTCACCTTTTATTACTGCGACTGCCGCCAGTGCCGTCGCTGCCAATCCGCCGGTGACAGCTGCTGCGGTGCCGCCATGATGTTCAGCTTCGGTGTCAGCGAATGCTTGCGTAGCGCTGTCGTGCGCTTCTACGCCTGCATCCTGTCGTGGCGCGCGGTCGCCACGATCACCGCGGTCACGCCCACGGCCGCCGCGACGCCGGCGTTGACGGCCTTCACCGGATTCTGACTGGGTTTCACTATCGGGCATTGATGCTGCGCTGACATCCTGCGTGACGGTTTCGGCTTGCGGCTCGGCGTTACGCGGACGGCGACCTTCACCACGCGGCTCACGCGGCTCCCTTGGCTCTCTGGGTTCGCGCGGTTCTCTCGGTTCACGTTGTTGCTCTTTCGGTTCACGCAGTTCTTTTGGTTCTCTCGGCTCGCGCTGTTTGGGCGGCTGGCCATCCCGTGACGCGATTTCAGGTTTTCCGTCACGCGCATCATTACGATCACGACGCTGGCCGCGATTGCGATTGCCATCACGGTTTCCGCGGTCATTGCGGCCGCCGTCTGTTTTATTGTCACGTCTTGCGCCTGCTGCGCGGGCTGTGGCCGGAGCGATGGGTTGCTCGGTTGTTTCCGACTTGCGGAACAACCCCAACATGCGACGGAAGAATGATACTTTTTGCGTCGCAGGCTGCGGCGATTCCGCCTTCGGTGCACTGACCGGTGCCGGCTGTGCCGGGGTAATGCCTTTAACCAGGGGCACGGGACGCGCGGGTTTGGCGACATCGGCTTTGGCGCTGGCGGCAGACGATTTATCTTCCACCGTCGGCATAACCACGCGCTGGTAGCTAGGCGTTGGGTTTTCTGCAACGGTGCTGTCGAGGCGCACGCGTTCCACTTCGTAATTTGGCGTTTCGAGATGCGTATTCGGAATCAGAATCACATCGACTTTTAAGCGCGATTCGATAGCGTGGATTTCCGCGCGCTTTTCGTTCAGCAGAAAAGTTGCCACATCGACCGGCACTTGCGCGTGCAGCGCTTGCGTATTTTCCTTCATCGCTTCTTCCTGCAGGATGCGCAGGATGTGCAGCGCGGAAGATTCCGTATCGCGGATGTGGCCGGTGCCGTGGCAACGCGGGCAGGGGATGTGGCTAGTTTCACCCAGCGACGGCTGCAAACGCTGACGCGACAACTCCATCAAACCGAAGCGGGAGATTTTGCCGGTTTGCACGCGGGCGCGGTCAGGCTTGAGCGCATCACGTAAACGGTTTTCCACGTCGCGCTGATTGCGTGCCGATTCCATATCGATGAAGTCGATGACCACCAAGCCGCCCAAGTCACGCAAGCGCAATTGGCGTGCGACTTCTTCCGCCGCTTCCATATTGGTATTGAACGCAGTCGCTTCGATATCCGCACCTTTGGTGGCGCGGGCGGAGTTTACGTCCACGGAGACCAGTGCTTCGGTGTGGTCGATAATAATCGCGCCGCCGGAAGGCAGCGACACGTCGCGACGGTAGGCGGTTTCGATCTGATGTTCAATCTGGAAACGCGAAAACAGCGGCACGTCATCTTTATATAACTTGACCTTGTTGACGTTGGCCGGCATCACCGTGCTCATAAACGACTGGGCTTGCTCGTAAATACTTTCGGTGTCGATCAGAATTTCGCCGATGTCGGGCTGGAATAAATCGCGAATGGCGCGAACTACCAGGCTCGATTCAAGGTAGATTAATTCAGGCGCCTTGACGCTGCGGGCGGCGTCGTCGATGGCATGCCACAGTTGCAACAGGTAATTCATGTCCCATTGCAATTCTTCGTAGCTACGGCCAATACCGGCTGTGCGGGCGATGAGGCTCATGCCTTCCGGCACTTCGAGGCGGTCCATGATGTCGCGCAGTTCGGCGCGGTCTTCACCTTCGATACGGCGCGACACGCCGCCGCCGCGCGGATTGTTCGGCATCAGCACCAAATAGCGTCCGGCCAGGCTGACGAAAGTGGTTAGCGCTGCGCCTTTGTTGCCGCGCTCGTCTTTATCTACCTGAACGATAAGCTCAGTGCCTTCTTTGAGCGACGACGATATTTTGGCGCGGGAAAACTCGCCATCATCGTTTTGCAGATAGGCTTTGGAAATTTCTTTGAAGGGAAGAAAACCGTGCCGGTCGGCACCGTATTCGATAAAACAGGCTTCGAGGGAGGGTTCTACGCGGGTGATAACCCCTTTGTAGATATTGCTTTTGCGTTGCTCCTTGCCGGCGTATTCGATATCTAAATCAATTAACTTCTGGCCATCTACGATGGCGACCCGCAGCTCTTCAGCCTGGGTTGCGTTAAATAACATGCGTTTCATTTTATGTCTCCCGCGCTCTTACACGGGATGCACAAACCAGCCGGGTCTCAGCCCGCCTCGAATGAGACGTTAAGCGAGTGGATCAGTCATCTGGTGCACAGCGAGGCGGGCAGGGCGGAACAGCGCAAGCGCGCGCTCAACCTCGGTACCCGGATGCTTCAAATGGAGATTGCTGTGCATATACGAATAGTGTGTCTGATCAAAAGTGGTTAACGGTCAGTCGTATCGGTTTGTTTTTACTGCGTGCCGCCATCATGGGCAACACGTCGAAAATCATGCAGTGCTTTGAGCGCGTATAATTGCTGCTTTCGCTACTTGAATCGGGTAAGCGATATAACCCGTGCGTTGATGAGTTTGTCGGATGAGTGCGTCATAGGCGCACATCAGAGAAACAGGGAAAATATAATTCGACCTGCTTTCAAATCAACGAGATAACAGTATAAGTTAAATGCCTGAAGTAAGCAAAGCAGCCGTTAGCTGGGTGGAAATCGATGAGAGCGGCGAGAGCCAACGCATTGATAACTATCTGTTAAAAATCCTCAAAGGTGTCCCGAAGAGCCATATTTACCGCATTTTGCGTAGCGGCGAAGTGCGTGTGAACAGCGGCCGGGTCGACGCCACTTATCGCCTCAATATTGGCGACAAGCTGCGCATCCCGCCTATCCGCACCGCCGAACCCGAACGCAAAGCCGTGACCAAATTGCCCGCCGACAAAGCGCGGCTGGCCGATCACCTTATATATGAAGACGACGCTTTGATGGTTTTGAACAAACCGGCCGGCATGGCCGTGCACGGTGGCAGCGGCATCAGCCTCGGCGTGGTCGAACAATTGCGGCTGGAATATCCGCAACAGAAACTTCTCGAACTCGCGCATCGGCTCGACCGCGAAACCTCCGGCGTGTTGTTGCTGGCAAAAAAACGCGCGGCTTTAGTGAAGCTGCACGAGCTGATGCACCCCGATAACAAAGATAGCGGCATGGAAAAGCGTTATTTTGTTTTAGTGGCGGGACATTGGAAAAACCCTTTGCAGCACGTCAAACTCGCCCTACAAAAAATGGTGACCGATGACGGCGAGCGTCGCGTGTTCGTCGATGCGGCGGGCATGGCATCGCACACAATTTTTCGCCTGAAAGCCCATTACGGCGATTTCAGCTTGCTCGAAGCGGAACTGATGACGGGTCGCACCCATCAGATAAGAGTGCATTTGGCGCACCTGGGTTTTCCCATTGCGGGTGATGACAAGTACGGCGACTTCGCGCTGAATAAACAACTGGCCAAACAAGGTTTGAAGCGCATGTTTTTGCATGCATGGCAGGTGAAGTTGCCCCATCCGGTCAGCGACGAAGCTGTGGTTTTTGAAGCGCCGTTGCCCATTGAACTGGAACGATTTCTGGTAAAATTGAATAACAAATAATTGAATATAATCAAATAGTTATGAATATACTTAAATCCTTTCAATTAATCGTATTTGACTGGGATGGCACGCTAATGGATTCCACCGCCGTCATCACTATGTCGGTACAAAATGCCTGCGCCGATTTGGGTTTGCCCGTGCCGTCGGACAAAGACGCCAGCCACATCATCGGCCTCGGTTTACGCGATGCGTTGCTGAAAGTCGCGCCGACCCTCGATCCTGTTGATTACCCCAAACTGGCGGAGCGTTATGGCATTCACTTTCGCGCCCATGAAGAACGCATGCCGCTGTTCGACGGCGCGGAGGCATTGCTCGGCAAGTTGAATGACGATGGCTATCTCGTCGCCATCGCGACGGGGAAAAGCCGCAACGGTTTGGAGCGGGCGCTGGACAAAACCGGCATTCGCAAACACTTTCATTCCTCCCGCTGCGCCGATGAGTGCCACTCTAAACCGCATCCCGAAATGTTGCACGAACTCATGCGCCAATTTAATGTGGAACCAGACAACACGCTGATGATCGGCGACACGACACACGATTTGCAAATGGCCATCAATGCCGAGGTGCGGGGCCTGGCCGTGAGCTACGGCGCGCATCCGAAGCACGAATTGCAGCAACTCAATCCGGTCAAAATTATTGACGACATCAAGGACTTCGCACCGTGGCTGGCGACGCGCAATTAGTCTGCGCATCTGATGCATTGATCGAGGGCGGCAAAGGCGTCCGCTTCGAGTTGCCCGGCTCCAAACGGCCCATCGCTGCATTTGTCGTCCGCTACGACGGCCTTGCCCGCGCCTATTGGAATATGTGTCCGCACGCGGGCACCGAGCTTGACTGGCAGCACGGCGAATTCTTCGACGAAAGCGGTTTATACTTACTCTGTGCGACCCACGGTGCCGTGTTCGCGCCGGAAAGCGGTTACTGTTTAGGCGGTCCGTGCGCGAGACAAAAGCTGGTGTCGCTGGATGTCGAAGAGCGCGACGGAAAAGTGTATGTGATGCGTTATTGAATTTTTTATTGAATAATTTTAAGGAAAGCAAAATGAACGACGACACCCCCATCATTGCCGAGCGCAATGACAGCGACAAAAACAACAACTGGGAAAAATCCGTCATTGAAAAGCTCGCCTTGAGCGCGATTAACGAGCAACGCAAATCGCGTAACTGGGGCATCCTGTTCAAGACACTGACATTCTTGTATTTATTTTTAATTCTGTTTGCCGTTATGGGTTTGTTCAACCGTGCGGAGAAAATGGGCGGCGGCGGCAAGCACACCGCCGTAGTGGGATTGAACGGCGTCATCGCACCCAATACAGCCGCATCAGCAGATCGCGTTATCAGCGGCTTGCAGGATGCCTTCAAAGACAAAAATACGGTTGGCGTCATCCTGCGCATCAACAGCCCTGGCGGCAGCCCGGTGCAGGCGGGCTACATCAATGACGAAATCAAGCGCCTGCGCGCCAAACATCCCAACACGCCGCTCTACGCGGTGGTGCAGGACATTTGCGCCTCGGGCGGTTATTACGTCGCCGTCGCCGCCGATAAAATTTATGTTGATAAAGCGAGTCTTATCGGCTCCGTCGGCGTGTTGATGGACGGCTTCGGCTTCACCGGCACGATGGAAAAACTCGGTGTCGAACGGCGCTTATTGGCTGCGGGTGAAAACAAGGGCTTCCTCGACATGTTCTCACCACTGAACGAAACCCAGCGCGATTACGCCAAAAAAATGCTCGGCGAAATCCACGAACAGTTCATCGGGGTTGTGCGCACCGGTCGTGGCACACGCTTGAAAGAAACACCCGACATGTTCAGCGGCCTGGTGTGGACGGGCGAGAAAAGTATTCAACTCGGCTTGGCCGACGGCATGGGCAGCATGGATTACGTCGCGCGTGAAGTGATCAAAGCCGAAGACATTGTTGATTTCACGCCACAGGATAATATCGCGGAGAAACTGGCCCGCAGGTTTGGCGCGGCAGGCGCGCAGTCGCTGATGGAAGGGTTGGGAATTTCGGAGAGCATGAAGTTACGCTGAATTCGGAACGTAACTTCCCCATTAAGCAGACATCCAATTGAAGTGGGTTTCTGGCAGGATTTTAATCCTGTGAAAGTAAAATATATGCATCCATTGTGCGCACGGAACTAACGAGGGTCGTAGAATTTAAATCAAATGCAACTTGCCCAAAATATGCATGAGCAAATGAATGGGCCCGGTGACGTGGGCGAATTTCCAGGCGAAGAACCAGACGATGCCGATTGTCAGTACGACGCCAATGGCAATCTTCAGCGATTTATTTTTCATGCTTTACCTCCTAAGTAATTATGGCAACCTGCGTTGCGCGCACGAATGTAGTTTGAGGCCACACCTCGTGCGCGCCGTGCAGGCTACGCCAACAGTAAAAATATCGATGGTTTGCGATTTAAATCTGGCACCGCTTTGCGCCATTTGCTAACGGGCTGGGTGAATATTTTTTCATCCGCCGTAGTCAGATCAATCGCGATACACAGCATCGTCGAAGGTTTGCAACTGGCGAGCATGTCTTCCAGCAAGGCGTTGTTGCGGTAGGGCGCTTCGATGAAGATTTGGGTTTGTTTGTGGCGAGCGGATTCCTGTTCGAGTTCGTTGATGCGTTTGATACGTTCGGCTTTGTGGGGCGGCAGATAGCCTTGGAAGGCGAAGCGCTGGCCGTTGAGACCGCTGGCCATGAGGGCGAGCAATATGGACGAAGGACCAACCAGAGGAATGACGCGAATATGGTTTTCGTGGGCAAGCCGGACGAGATTCGCGCCAGGGTCGGCGACGGCGGGGCAGCCGGCTTCGGATAACAAGCCAACGTCATAGCCATCAAACAAGGGCGCGAGTAATTCGAGCAAATCGGTAGACTTGGTATGCTCGTTGAGTTCGCTGATATGCAATGCTTGTAGTGGCTTTTTAGTGCCAGCAAGTTTGAGAAATGCGCGTGCTGTTTTAGCCGATTCTGCTACAAAATATTCAATATAATCAATATGTTGCGAAACACTCTTCGGCAAGATTGTGTCGAGTGAAGTTTCACCTAATGGCGTCGGAATGAGATAGAGAAACCCGGTTTTTTGTGTCATCAAATCACTTCCATGCCCGCATGCTTGAGCATGTCGATGAGCGCAATCAGTGGCAGCCCTACCAGGGCATTCGGATCGGCACCATCCATTTCTGCTATCAGCGCAATGCCCAGGCCTTCGGATTTTGCCGACCCTGCGCAATGATAAGGTTGTTCTTTTTGCAGATAATTTTCAATTTGCGTGTCAGTCAGCTCGCGGAATTTGACAGCGGTCGGCACGAGGCGGCGCTGCATGATGTGGCGCTTGCTGTCGTAGAGCGCAACCGCCGTGTGGAACACGATAGTGCGCCCGCGCATGGCGCGTAATTGCTTGACGGCATTGTCGTGCGTCATCGGTTTGCCCATTTGCGAACCCCCAAGCACCGCCACCTGATCGGAACCGATAATGAGCGCATCGGGAAATTTTTCTGCCACAGCCCGCGCTTTCGCTTCGGCCAGACGGATAGCGGTATCGACCGGCGATTCGCCCGGTTGCGGCGTCTCATCCACATCAGGTGCGGCGACTTCGAAAGGGATGCGCAAGCGGCCAAGCAGCTCGCGCCGGTAAATGGAGGTGGAAGCCAGGACCAGCAGAGGATTATTCAATTTTTTAGCCACCACTATCTATAAAAAGACCGTTGAAAAACATTTGTTTTAATGGGGAAAACCTGCAAGCGGCCTTTGACAAATCGACGTGAAAATACTATCATGCCGCCCTTATGCCTGAACAGACCGCCTCTGCACGTTACATCGATGGGTTGCAATTTACCCAATCAGAGCAAAGCCTTAGTGGCAGTTTTGTAATAAAAGATTTATCCCGGCTGCGCGAAAGCGTGGCATCGGATGCCGGCGAAATTCAGTTTCATATCAAGGGCAAACAGCCGAAACTGGGCAAGCCGGTGCTGGAAATCGACATAACAGGCCGCGTTGAATTGCAGTGTCAGCGCTGTTTGCAAAACCTGACCCATGGGCTGGACATTCATTCCAGACTGGCACTGGTAAAAAAAGAATCGGCTTTGCCTGCCACAGAAGAAGAGCCTGAAGATGTAGATACCATCGTCTCTTCGCCGGAAATGAATGTGGCGCAGATGGTGGAAGAAGAAATACTGCTTTCGTTGCCAATGATTCCGCGCCACGACGCGTGTGAAATGGCAACAGATAGCAAACCGCAGGCCAGCGAGACAAAGCTTGCAGGCTTGGCGACATTGAAAAAGCAATCACTTTAAACAGATTTTTTGAAGGAGCATCATCATGGCAGTTCAGCAAAATAAAAAGTCACCCTCCAAGCGCGGCATGCATCGCGCCCACGACTTTTTGACCGCACCACCGTTGGCCGTTGAGCCCACCACGGGCGAAACCCACTTGCGTCATCACATCAGCCCGAGCGGTTACTATCGCGGCAAGAAAGTCATCAAGACCAAGGGCGAGTAATTCGCCTTCAAGCGTTTGCGAAAACGCTTGCCGGTATTTTCTCTCCTGCGTAATTATCCATGACTGTCACCGTCGCTGTTGATGCTATGGGCGGCGACCACGGCCCCAGCGTCACTATCGCTGGCGCGCTTGATTTTCTCGGTCGCACCCAAGACACCGACGTGATTCTCGTCGGCCTGCGTGAACCCATCGACGCCGCGCTGCGCAAACAGCACGCGCAATCCAATCCTCGCATCAAAATCCACGCAGCCAGCGAAGTCGTCGCGATGGACGAATCACCCGCGCTCGCCATGCGCGGCAAAAAAGATTCTTCCATGCGCGTAGCGGTCGATCTGGTTAAAAACGGCACTGCACATGCGTGCGTATCCGCCGGCAACACCGGCGCGCTGATGGCAATTTCGCGTTTCGTACTCAAGACTTTGCCCGGCATCGACCGGCCCGCCATTGCGACTACTTTGCCCACTGTCAAAGGCCACACGTTGATGCTCGACCTCGGCGCGAATGTGGATAGCAGCGCAGAACATTTATTGCAATTTGGCGTGATGGGGTCGATCCTGGTTTCTGCCGTCGAGAAAATCGACAAGCCCACGGTGGGGCTGCTCAACATAGGCGAAGAAGAAATGAAGGGCAACGAAACCGTCAAACAAGCGGCTGAATTGCTTCGCGCCAGCCATGTCAACTTTATTGGCAATGTGGAAGGCGACGGCATTTACCACGGCGACGCCGATGTGATCGTGTGCGACGGTTTCGTCGGCAATGTGGCGTTGAAAACTTCCGAAGGTCTGGCGCAAATGATCCGCACGTTTTTGCGTGGCGAGTTCGAACGAAATATTTTCACCAAACTCGCCGGGCTGGTAGCATTGCCGGTATTGAATGCATTCAAGCGCCGCGTCGATCACCGCCAGTTCAACGGCGCGACGCTGCTGGGTTTGCGCGGCGTCGTGGTCAAAAGCCACGGATCGGCGGATCATGTGGCATTCTCCTATGCGCTGCAACGCGCAGCGGATGAAGTACGCAGTGGCGTGCTCGACCGCATCACCAATGAAATGACCACTCTGCATGCAGAGGCGGCGGCAAAAATAAGCGCGAACCCTTGACCATTTACTCAAAAATTATCGGCACCGGTAGCTATCTGCCGCAGAAAATTCTCACCAATCAGGATATGGCGAAAATCGTCGATACGTCGGATGAGTGGATTGTTGCGCGCACCGGCATCAAGCAACGCCACATCGCGGCCGACGACGAAAACGCCAGCGATCTCGCGCTGCATGCCAGCCGCCGCGCGATGGATGCCGCCGGTGTGAAGCCGGAAGACATTGATCTCATCATCGTCGCCACCAGCACACCGGATATGATTTTCCCCAGCACTGCGGCGTTGTTGCAAAACAAACTCGGCATCAAAAATAACGGCGCGGCGTTTGATGTGCAGGCCGTGTGCTCGGGTTTTGTTTATGCGCTGGCGACGGCGGACAAATTCATCCGTTGTGGCGACCATCAGTGTGCGCTGGTGATTGGCGCTGAAATTTTTTCGCGCATTCTCGACTGGACTGACCGCGGCACTTGTGTGCTTTTCGGCGACGGCGCAGGAGCGGTGGTGTTGAAAGCATCGGACAAGCCCGGCATTATTTCCAGCCATTTGCATGCGGACGGCAGTTACAACCATATTCTATGCGTGCCCGGCACCGTCAACCGTGGCCAGCCCATGGGCGATCCGCTGCTGAAAATGGATGGCGGCGCCGTATTCAAATTCGCGGTGAAGGTGTTGGAAGACGTGGTACTCGAAGCCTTGGCCGCGAACCACATGTCCATAGACGACATCGACTGGCTGATACCCCATCAGGCCAACACACGCATCCTCAGCGCCACCGGTAAAAAACTCGGCCTTGCGGCGGAAAAAGTGGTTGTCACGGTTGATATGCATGGAAACACTTCGGCTGCGTCGATTCCGTTGGCGCTCGATACCGCTGTGCGTGATGGCCGAATCAAAGCGGGTAATAACGTGATGCTTGAAGGCGTGGGCGGCGGTTTTACCTGGGGTTCCGTATTGCTGAAATGGTAAATAATTCAATATAATCAATAAGTTAATACTATGACATTTGCATTCGTTTTTCCCGGTCAAGGTTCGCAATCCGTCGGCATGATGTCCGGTTTTATTGACCAACCGATTGTGAAAAAAACTTTCGAAGAAGCATCGGATGTGTTGAAGCTTGATCTGTGGAATCTCGCGCAAGTCGGCCCCGCAGAAACGCAAAATCAAACCGTGAATACCCAACCGCTGATGCTCACGGCAAGCGTCGCGATTTATCGCGTGTGGAAAAATCTCGGCGGCGCGGATCCGGCATTTGTTGCGGGCCATAGTCTCGGCGAATATTCAGCGCTGGTTGCGGCTGGCGTTTTGTCGCTAAACAATGCCCTGCCTTTGGTGGTCGCCCGCGCCGAAGCTATGCAACACGCCGTGCCCGAAGGCATCGGCGGCATGGCGGCAATTGTCGGCTTGGAAGATGAGACGATTCAAGCTGTCTGCCATGAGGCCGCGCAAGGCCAGGTGCTCGAAGCGGTGAACCTGAATTCGCCCGGGCAGATTGTCATCGCCGGCCATAAAGCTGCCGTTGAACGCGGCATCGAACTGGCTAAAAGTAAAGGCGCAAAAATTGCCAAAATGCTCACGGTCTCTGTGCCGTCTCACTGCGCACTGATGAAACCGGCGGCGGAAAAACTGCAAACGTTATTGCAAAACGTGACCTTACATTCGCCAGTATTCCCTGTGTTGCATAATGCCGACGCGAAAAGTTATGCCGACGTAAACGACATTAAACAAGTCCTGGTAAAACAACTCTACAGCCCTGTGCGCTGGGCCGACATCATTCGCGCCTTCGCACAGCAGGGCGTGACCCACGTCGGCGAATGCGGGCCAGGCAAAGTATTGGCGGGGCTTAATAAGCGCATAGTCAGCCATTTGCAATCCATCGCGCTAGTCGATGCCGCAGCCCTTGAACAAGCAAAAATAACTTTCGTATAAAGAGAAAATATGGCGAACATTCTCGACAATCAGATTGCCTTAGTCACAGGCGCATCGCGCGGTATCGGCCAGGCCATTGCATTGGCGTTAGGCCAAGCAGGGGCGACCGTGATCGGCACAGCAACCAGCGAAGCAGGCGCAGCCGCTATCAGCCAATATCTGCAAGCGGCCAACATCAAAGGCGAAGGCAAGGTATTGAACGTGAACGATGCGGCGCAAGTGGACACCTTGATTGCCGACATCATGAGCAAACAGGGCGGCCTTCAAATATTGGTGAATAACGCCGGCATTACCCGCGACAATTTATTGATGCGCATGAAAGACGAAGAATGGGACGACATCATCGCCACCAATCTGACGTCGGTATTTCGTTTATCCAAAGCCGTCATGCGCGGCATGATGAAAGCGCGTCAGGGTCGTATTATCAATATCACCTCGGTGGTCGGCGTCGCTGGCAATCCCGGCCAAACCAATTACGCAGCAGCGAAAGCGGGCATGATCGGATTCTCTAAATCGTTGGCGCAGGAAATCGGCAGCCGGGGCATTACGGTCAATTGCGTTGCGCCGGGGTTTATCGACACCGATATGACACGCGCGTTAACCGATGAGCAGCAAAAAACGTTGTTAGGCAATATTCCGCTGGGCCGTCTGGGCCAAGTAGAGGATATCGCGGCTGCCGTGGTTTTTCTCGCTTCACCCGGCGCAGGCTATATTACGGGCAGCACTTTACATGTGAACGGCGGTATGGTTATGCCCTGATGAATAAATAGGTTGCCTTGTTTGAATTTTGTTAAAATTGTATTTGAATTGAAGTCGCAGATTTTTTCCCCACGTATTGAAAGGGTAGTCATGGAAAACATTGAACAACGCGTTAAAAAAATCGTCGCCGAGCAACTGGGCGTAAACGAAGCCGAAGTCAAAGCCACATCATCGTTTGTGGATGATCTCGGTGCCGATTCCCTCGACACCGTTGAGCTCGTGATGGCGCTCGAAGAAGAATTCGAATGCGAGATCCCTGACGAACAGGCTGAAAAAATCACCACCGTTCAACTGGCCGTCGATTACGTCAACGCCCATCTCAAAAAGGCCTGAGCCATCCGGCTCAAGTAAGGCCCCGTGACTACACGCAGAGTCGTCGTAACCGGCCTCGGTATCGTTTGCCCCGTCGGTAATAATCCTGCCGACGCCTGGGCCAATCTTTCCGCCGGCAAATCCGGCATTACCAAAATCACCCGCTTCGACGCCAGCAGTTTGCCTTCGCAAATTGCCGGTGAAGTGAAAGGTTTTGATATCGCCGAATATATTTCGCCCAAAGAAGCGCGACGCTCCGACACGTTTATTCACTACGGCATCGCCGCCAGCGTGCAGGCATTCAAGGATTCTGGCATCGTGGTGACGGAACAAAACGCTGAGCGAATCGGTGTCAATGTGGGTTCGGGCATTGGCGGCTTGCCGTTGATCGAAGAAACCCATAACGCCATGCTCGAAGGCGGCTGGAAAAAAATCTCACCGTTTTTTATTGCCGGCAGCATTATCAACCTCATCTCCGGCCAGGTGTCGATTTTGTTTGGCCTCAAAGGCCCGAACGTAGCGATGGTCAGCGCCTGTGCCACGGGCAATCACAGCATTGGCGAATCGGCGCGCATGATCGAATACGGCGAAGCCGACGTGATGATCGCCGGCGGGGCCGAATCGACCATCTCGCCGTTGGCTATCGGCGGTTTCTGCGCATCGCGCGCGTTGAGCACCAGCAATGATGACCCCGCCAGCGCCAGCCGTCCGTGGGACAAAGCGCGCGACGGATTCGTGATGGGCGAGGGCGCAGGCGTATTGGTGCTGGAAGAATACGAACACGCCAAAGCACGCGGCGCAAAAATTTATTGCGAGTTCGCCGGCTTCGGCATGAGCGCCGACGCACACCACGTCACCGCGCCGCTGGAAGACGGCTCCGGCGCGGCGCGCAGCATGGCCTTGGCACTAAAAAATGCGGGCATGAACGCCAGCGATATTGATTACATCAACGCCCACGGCACTTCGACACCGCTGGGCGATATCGCAGAAACCACCGCCATCAAACGGGCCTTCGGTGAGCACGCAAAAAAACTCGCCATCAGTTCGAGCAAATCCATGACCGGGCATTTGCTCGGCGCAGCAGGCGGCATCGAAGCGGTGTTCTCGGTGCAGAGTTTGCAGCATCAAGTTGCGCCACCCACCATCAACCTGATTGATCAGGATCCGCAATGCGATCTCGACTACGTGCCCAACACCGCACGCAAGATGAATATTCGCGCTGTGATGTCGAATTCCTTCGGCTTCGGTGGCACCAATGCCACGCTGGTATTTCGCAAAATCTAAGCGCTGCGCAACCTTCTTTCGGCATATCCAGGTTGCGGGAGCCCCATTATAGATATAATATAAGTATTTGATTATATTCAATATTTAATCATATCTTTATTCCAAAATACTCATGCTGCGTGCGATTAAATACCTCTTGTTGTTGCTTGTCGTCGTCGTGCTTTCTGCAGGCGGTTGGCTTTACCATTTCAGTTCGAAACCCTTATCACTGCCTTCCACGCCCTTCGAATTTCGTTTGAAAAACGGCACGACATTTCGTAGCGCTGCCGCGCAATGGAAACAAGCGGGGTTGCTGAAAGAAACGTATTCATTCGAGATTCTTGCGCGCGTGTTGGGCAAGTCAGGCAAGTTAAAAGCCGGCACGTACCAAATCGACAAACCCCTCACCCCGCTGGAGTTGCTGGAAAAAGTCACCAGCGGCGATGTCACACAAAGTGAAATCACTTTTATCGAAGGCCACACGTTCGCGCAAATGCGCAAGCGCCTCGACGAGCAATCCGATCTCAAGCATGAAACGACAGGCTTGTCCGACGCCGAAGTGTTGAAACTGGTCGGGGCGACAGAAACACACCCCGAAGGTTTGTTCATGCCTGACACCTATCAGTTCAGCAAGGGCATGAGCGATGTAGCGTTGTTGAAACGTGCGTACACGACGATGAAAACGCGATTGACTGATAAATGGGCCAGCCGTGCCGACGGTTTGCCTTACAAGACGCCCTACGAAGCCTTGATCATGGCCTCGATTGTGGAAAAGGAAACAGGCAAGACTTCTGAGCGGCCCACCATTGCAGCGGTGTTTACTAACCGGTTGCGCATGGGCATGCGGTTACAAACCGACCCTACGATTATTTACGGCCTCGGCAACAAATATCGCGGCAAAATTTTTCGCAGTGATCTCGATAACGATACACCCTACAATACTTATACCCGCGCCGGTTTGACGCCAACGCCCATCGCCATGCCGAGCCGCGATGCTATCGATGCGGTAATGCAGCCGGCAGATTCAAAGGCGATCTATTTTGTCGCCAGCCCGGCGGGTGACGGCAGCCATATTTTTTCCCGCTCGCTGGAAGAGCATAATTCAGCAGTAGCCAAATATCGCGCGGCCAACAAATAGCATATGAGCGGAAAATTTATCACCTTTGAAGGCATCGACGGCGCGGGCAAGAGCACGCATGTGGGCTGGGTGTCCGAGCGCATCCGCGCTGCCGGAAAAACCGTGGTGGTCACACGCGAACCCGGCGGCACACCGCTGGGTGAAAAATTGCGCGAGTTATTATTGCATCTGCCGATGCAGGCCGAGACCGAAGCCCTGCTGATGTTCGCTTCCCGGCGCGAGCATCTGGAGCAAATTATTCTGCCCGCGCTGCTGCGCGGCGATTGGGTTGTCTCGGATCGTTTTACCGACGCCAGCTTTGCCTATCAGGGTGGGGGAAGGGGAGTAGGGCGCGATAAACTTTCTGTATTGGAAAAATGGGTCCAAGACGATTTGCAACCTGATCTGACATTTTTATTTGACGTGCCCATCAGCGTCGCGCGCGATCGGTTAAATCGCAACACGCCGAATCCGGACCGGTTTGAATTGGAGCGCGACGGATTTTTTACCCGCGTGCGCGATGCCTATTTGCAACGAGCCGGTGAAGCGCCCCACCGTTTTCGCGTCGTCAATTCCACTCTGTCTATTAAACAAGTCAACGACCAGTTGGCCGAAGCCTTGGCTGCATTCGGCGTATGAAACTTTACGCCTGGCAACAACCGCAGTGGGATCAACTCTGGCGCGCCAATGGCCTGACGCATCACGCGCTGTTGATACAAGGTCATGCCGGAATCGGCAAACGTGATTTTGCTGTATCGCTGGCCAATGCTTTGCTATGCGAAGCGCGCAATGCAATAACCCATGAGGCCTGCGGCATATGCGATGCCTGTCATTGGCTCTCGCAAGGCAATCATCCTGATTACCGTTTGGTCGAGCCCGCCTCGATGCAGGAATCGCCGGAGACAGTCGAAGGCGAGAGCGATGACACGCGCAGCGATAAGCCCGACAAAAAAGCCAGTAGCCAGATTTCCATCAACCAAATTCGTGAGCTGGAAGACTTTGTTAATGTCTCCACTCATCGTCACGGTTATCGGATTATTTTATTGCATCCGGCCGAAGCCATGAATGCCAATGCCGCCAACGCCCTATTAAAAATGCTTGAAGAGCCGCCCGCCAATACTTTATTTTTATTGGTGACTCACGAGCCGAAACGTTTGTTGCCCACCGTTATTAGTCGTTGTCGCCGATTAGTAATGCCGGTGCCGGATAAAGCTTCCGCTACCGGATGGCTCGCTACACAAGGATTGGATAAAACCGAATCCTTGCTATCGCAAGCAGGTAATGCACCGCTGGCTGCGCTTAAATTGGCCGACGGCGAATATCAGGCCAGCCGCCGCGAATGGCTGCAAGGTTTGGCCCAGGGCCGTGCCACCCCCTATGGAGTACTCGCAGAAAGCCAGCAAAAACAGCCCCTCGCCAACGCGGTGAACTGGATGCAAACTTGGTGCTTTGATTTGATGGCAGTGAAAACCGGCGTGGCGGTTCGCTTTAATACCGACTTTGCTGATGGAATTACACGCGTGGCGCAAACCATGCCCGCGCAAAAATTACTCGAATGGGAAACCATGCTCAAATCGGCAAAACGCTCAGTCAATCATCCTCTCAATGCTCGGCTGTTTCTCGAACAACTTCTGATGTTTTACGCCCAATCAGCAAAATAGGCACTGCATGTTTATCGACTCCCACTGCCATATAGATTTCCCCGAACTCGCCGCCAATATTGACGGCGTGCTGGAAAAAATGCGCGAGAACCAGGTCAGCCATTGCCTGTGCATCAGCGTCAACCTGGAAGATTTTCCGCGCGTATTAAAGCTGGCCGAAACACACGCAAATGTATTCGCCACCGTCGGCGTGCATCCGGATTACGAAGACATCGAAGAACCCGACGTAGCGCGTTTAGTGCAATTGGCGAACCACCCAAAAATCATCGGCATCGGCGAAACCGGCCTCGACTATTACCGGCTCACTGGTGACCTTGAATGGCAACGCGAACGCTTCCGCACCCACATCCGTGCCGCAATCAAAACCAGAAAACCGTTGATCATCCACACCCGATCTGCCGCTGAAGACACGCTGAGAATTATGCGCGAAGAAAACGCCGCAGAGATCGGCGGCGTCATGCACTGCTTTACCGAAACGCTAGATGTCGCCGAGCAAGCCATGGCGATGAATTTTTATATTTCCATTTCCGGTATCGTTACCTTCAAAAATGCCGTGCAAATAAAAGAAGTGGCGCAAAAAATCCCGCTGGAGCGTTTACTGATCGAAACCGATTCGCCATACCTAGCGCCCGTGCCGTTTCGCGGCAAATTAAACCAGCCTGGCTACGTCAAACACGTCGCCGAAGAAATCGCCAAGCTGCGCGGCGAAAGCATCCAAAATATTGCCCAGGCGACAACGCAAAATTTTATAAAATTATTCAATAAAATCAATTAGTTATGAATATTGAGAAACAGCGCCTACATGCAGTTAAAATTGAATCCAATGGCGACAGGATTACTTTAATTCCACGCAGAAAATATATTGAAAAATATATCGAGCCTGGCTCCTTTGATTCTGCAAATATAAATCTTAGCGGGCAATAATAAAGATTGCCGGCCTAGCTCCCAGAGCTCTTAGTTTTTTTGTCAGCTTCTAAGAAAACAATATAAACTGGAACTTGTAAACAACTGCAGACTACAGGGACAATTATGCTTAGGTATATCAACAGCAGTCTTCTAAATTCAAATGCGCAAACAGTTGTTAATACAGTAAATACGGTTGGAGTAATGGGTAAGGGGCTTGCTAAATCTTTTCGTGACAAGCACCCTGATATGTTTGAGCATTATAAATTGCTGTGCGACAAAAATTTGCTCAAGGTAGGCACCCTTTGGCTGTGGAAAGGATCGCCCCAATGGGTACTGAATTTCCCAACCAAAACCCATTGGCGCTATCCTTCAAAACTAGAGTACATTGAAGATGGTTTGAAAAAATTTGTTCAAAATTACGAAGACAAGGGCATTACAGAAATTGCCTTTCCTAAACTTGGCTGCGGTAACGGAGGCCTTGATTGGGGTGATGTGCGACCACTAATGGAACTCTACCTAGCCAAGCTACCCATCACTGTATATGTTCACGATTTTGATGAAAAATTCGGACTGCCTGAGCATGTTGAAGTTAACGAGAGCTTTCGATTTCAACGATCATTTGATTCTTTTTGGAAGGACCTAGAAAAATTCATTGGCACTACACCTCGTGGCTTTAGAGCTACTACTCAAAGCGGCAGCCAATTTTTTGCATGGGTAAATCTTCCTGACCGCGTAGTAATTGAGCAGCCGAATGGTAAAAAAAATAATTTACACAAAGAGGATTTTTACGGCGCCTGGTCTATGCTAATCCGGGGACCTCTAACCGTGGATAAACTAGTAGGCCCGATTAGAAACTCAGCTTCATATGTAATGCCACTCATTATGTCGCTACCATATGTTAGAAAGGTTGCTGTTAAGAACTATGATTCCAGCGTTCATTCAATCGGCGCGGAATTAGTAACCGGATTGCAGGATACAAAAACAATAGAAATACAAGCAGCCTAAGTATGCCAATATCGGACCAGCTTGCATCATCACATATCGCTGCTTGGGAAGAAAAACTTAAGACCCAGATATCTTATAGCTATCGATCTTTATGGCCTCAATTTTTATTTCGTCATGAGCGTGTTGAGAACGCAGCTCGAATATTAATTGATGGAAACTTGCTGTCTAGGAACGGCGCCAATGGCCTTGGAGCAATTGATATAGCGGCGCAAAATGTAATCCAAACACGTGATGACGCGCACAAATATGCTCGCCTTTATTTTCGCCCCAAAACCCCTACTCAATTTTCAGTCGAGGGAATTAAAAAAGCAGATGAGTTGCGACAAGGTGAAGAAAATGCCCACGCACCCGTGCTCGTAATGTTTATCTTTTATGCGAAAAAAGTTATTACATTACCAGGCGTAGGTTTTTCCAATGGAAACATGCAAAGTCAAGTCACGCAGTTTGGGTTCGACGAAACTTTTTTTAAAAATATCCCTTTTCAAGATGTTTATCACGAGGGGCCTTTTGGCCCAGACACATCTATTAAAAGGTCAAGATGCGCAGAAGTACTCGCCCCTTCCCCTATGCCGCTGTCAAATGGCCTTGCAGGAATTCTCTGCAGATCAACTGCTGAAAGAAGAACATTGATTCACCTTCTCAATAATCAATCAAATTTATGGAAAGATAAGATTAAAGTTTTCACCAAGCCCGGGATATTTCAAAGCGATTGGGCATATGTATATACGGTTAATTTGGCGACGAATGAGCTCGAATTGGTGCTTCATCCCAGAAAAGATTCCCGCCACGTTGATGTGACAGTAAGCATTCAAAATATAACTAGTAAAGTGGTCATTAAATGGTCCGGCACAATAAATCCAGCTGAACGTTTGCGCCTTATGCTTAATCCTCCGTTACACGGGGAATTCGTAGTATCAATATGGCTCGAAAACCATTTAGCGTACCAGGCTCAAACGACAATCGATGATTTACCTTTTTAATCTGCTTTTTTGATACTGGCTAATAAATATTAGCCGCGATGGCCTTCGAACCGACACGCGACGTGAACTTGCGCGTAGTGAATGCCGATCATTTATTTGAACCTGGTTTGACGCGAATTGGCATTCGGCGCAGCAGTTATTTACGCAAGAATCAAAATTAAAGGGGCCAGGCTCGAATTATTTTCCGCGCTAATTTTTTCGTCTAAAAAGATGCGCCTCAAAACTCATCCTTATAAATGAGCAAACCTCAGGGCCACGCTCGAATTATTTTCTGGCGTTGAGTTGATCACGCCTGGCATCACAAAATCAACGTATTGATTCAGCTAGTCACCAAATCTTCTCACCATGCAGCACAATCTCGATGAACTGAGAGAACATGCTGGTTCTAATGAAAATCATGAATATTCAGCCGCCCACGCTAGTGCTATCGCGGCGTTGATATACTGTGTTTCTTGTATAACCCTCACGAGTCGATTGTGACCAGCGTGTTCGCTATGAGCAGATACGGACATTTTATGTTTCGCACTTTTATCATGGCCGCTGGCTTCGCCAGCCTTTGTGCTTTTGCCCAGCCGAACGCAACGCAAGCTGGCTGGATTGATCAACTCCAGCCGATAGGCGTCAGCGAATGGAACTCAGTGCATGCGGCGCACTTGCTCGAACGCGCGGGCTTTGGTGGCACGTCGGAAGAAATTCAGCGCCTCGCCAAACTCTCGCCAGAGCAAGCGGTACGCTCGCTGGTGCAATACGAGAGCGTTGATAATTCTGCGCTGCCCGTCTTTGACGAATCGGGGATATTCCAGCCCGGTCTCGATCCGTTTCCGCCTAGCCGCCCGGCAGCGACCGACAGCGCAAAAAAAAGCGGCGAGTCTATGGGGGTAAAAGTTAAACCGGATGGCAATCGCCGTATTCAGCCCGTCGCCAACCAGTTTTTTTATTGGGTTCGAGCCAGTTTGCTTGAGACCAACCGCGTCGGCTATTGGTGGGCGCAACGCATGCTGACCACCAAACGACCCTTGGAAGAAAAAATGGCCTTGTTCTGGCACGGCCACTTTGCCACTAGCGATGAAAAAGTGCGCGATTACCGCAAGACGCTCAAGCAATTACGCATGTTGCAGAATAAAGCCACTGGCAATTTCAGAGATATTTTGATCAGCAGTTCGCAAGACCCGGCGATGCTGGTTTACCTTGACGCGGGGCTGAATGTTAAAGGCTCGCTCAACGAAAACTTCGCGCGTGAAATTATGGAATTGTTCAGCATGGGTGTCGGCAACTACACCGAGCAGGATATCCGCGAGGCAGCGCGCGCGTTTACTGGCTGGAACGTGAAAGGGTTGGAGTTCGTTATCAACAAAGACAAATTTGACGCGGGCGATAAAACTTTCCTTGGCAAAACGGCGGCTTTCGATGGCATCGCCATCATTGACCATATTTTGCAGCAGCCGGTTACGGCGGAATTTATCGGCAGCAAACTCTACCGCTATTTTGTGCGGCAGGATGTATCGCCGACAATGCGCACGCAACTCGGCAATCTGCTGCGCGAAAATAAATATGAAATCAAACCGTTTTTAACCGCGTTGTTTTTGTCGCGTGATTTTTATAGCGCCGCGTCGATTGGCACGCGCATCAAAAGCCCGGTTGATCTGACGGTTTCGACTTATCGCAAGCTGGGGCTGGATTATGTGCCGGGTGTGCCGGATTTTCACAGCGTCACCGGCGCGCTTGGTCAGCATTTGTTGCGCCCGCCGACGGTGGCGGGCTGGGCTTACGGCAACGCCTGGATCACGCCCGGCTTGCTGATTGAGCGCGGCAATTTCGCGCGTAGTGTCTTGTTCCCGGAAATCGGTTTTATCCCACCCGACCGCATCGCGCGCGGCGAAGTCGGTGCTACCAATAAAGAAGTCGATGACAAAGTGCTGCGCGGACTGGATATCGCCGCGGCCACCAAGCCTTCAGCCAAAGAAACTAATACCGACATGATGGCGATGTCCACCATGCAGGCCGACCGCGATGAAGATTTTAATACCCGCTACGCCAGCTATCGCGGCTGGCAAATGGCGGCAGAAAAAGTAAAGCCAATATTGCGTACACCAGCGCGGCTCGATTTGACGGCCATGGTGATGGGGGCGCAAGTTAAATCCGCAGAGCAGGTTGTCGATTATTTGCTGAACCGTTTTATGAGCACACAAATTACCTCCGCCGACCGTCAGGCGTTGATCAAATTTTTTAGAAACGAAATCGGCACCGATGATTTGCAGCAAGCAACAACTTATATGGAAGAACCTTTGCGCTTGTTGCTGCACGCGATCATGAGTTTGCCGGAATACCAGTTAGGGTAGGGCGATAGACATGCACGATCATTCTCACAATAACCGCCGTGATTTTCTCAAAGCCTCTATGTCTTTGGGAGCGGCGGCGTCCATGCCGCTGATGTTATCGCGCGCGCTGGCCGCCGAGCCGAACAACGAACGCATTCTAGTTGTGCTCGAATTATCCGGCGGCAATGACGGCCTGAATACTCTGGTGCCGTATGGCGACGACATTTACTACCGGCTGCGGCCAAACCTCGGCATCAAGCCGGATAAACTGCGCAAGATTGACGACCATTTCGGCTGGAGCTCGGGCATGCGCGGGTTTGAGCGGCTATATAAAGACGGCAAGCTGGCGGTGATACACGGCTGCGGTTACGACAATCCCTCGTATTCGCATTTCACCTCGATGGCGTATTGGCATACTGCCGCGCCCAACCGTGGCGAAGAATACGGCTGGATGGGCAGGGCGGCTGACGCTATCCTTCCGCCGCAGGCGAATAATGGCATAGTGAATATCGACACAGCGCAATCGCTCGCTGTGAAAAGCCGTCTCCATGTGCCCATCGTGTTCGACGACCCGGAACGCTTTCAGCGCAACGGCAACTTTCAGTTGCGCCCATTGCTCGATAGCGTCAGCGAAACCAGCGGATCTGTAAGCGCATCGCACCAGTTTTTGCGCGACGCGGCGCGCGGCGCAGTGAACGCATCAAGCCTGGTGCGCGAAGCCTGGGCGAAGTATCAAACGCCGATCGATTACGGCATCGTGCCATTGCAGTTGCCCAAAGTCGCCGCGCTGATAAACGCCGGCATGCCGACCCGGCTGTATTACCTGGCGTTCCGCAATAATGCTTTTGACACGCATGTACAACAAGCCGACTTGCACGCGCGCTTGCTGACTTATGTATCTGATTCGGTCAGCGCGTTTATGCGCGACATGGAACGCATCGGCAAAGCCGACCAAGTGAGCTTGATGCTGTTTTCGGAGTTTGGCCGCCGCGTACCCGAAAACGCCAACCTCGGCACCGACCACGGCACCGCCGGGCCAATGTTTGTCGTCGGTAAGCCAGTCAAAGGCGGGCAGTATGGCCAACGCGTTGATCTAGGCAAACTCGACGCTGGCGATAACTTGATTCACACAACCGATTTCCGCCGCGTTTACGCCAGCATGATTGAGGGCTGGCTCGGTCATCAAAGCTCTGCGGACATACTCAAAAACAAATTTGAAACCTTCAAATTATTTTTGTAGAAAATTGAATAAAAACAATAGGTTATAGAGTTTATTTAATCTTTAAAATCAATATTAAAGACTTCGTAGCCCATATAGCTAAATTGCGTATAATTTATATTATGTTAAATTAAATCTGGATGCGTTGCGGATAGTCTTAGTCAGTAACTCCTTTCACACCCTTCCTTTCCTGAAGCCATTTTTCCAGTTTGCCGTAATCCTCTGCATTACTATGCAAACCCAGTTTGGTCCGCCGCCATAAAATATCAGCCGCCGTCCGTGCCCATTCGGATTGGCAAAAATAATGCAGTTCAGCTTCGTGCAGGCCGGGCACGATTTCCTTTCCCAGATCAGCCAAACATTTTGCATCGCCCAAAACTTCGCTGATCAATGTCCCGTGGCATCGAGCCATGCGATGCCGCAATGCATTTGGCAGCCACGAGTAAATGTGAGCCAATTCTTTTTCGAACCGTTCGAAATCCAGATCGGGTCGCACAGCAGCGCCAATATAATTGCTAAGATTGCCGCCAGGCAGGAATGCCTTTGCTGTCCAGCCCGGTTTTGCTGAACCGAGCGCCTGACACAATAAATCAGCGGCCTCCTCCGCCAATTTGCGGTAGGTTGTGAGTTTGCCGCCCCACGCCGACAGTAATGGCGCGCCCTGCAGATCCAATTCAAGCCGGTAGTCGCGCGTAACGGCAGCGGGATCATCTTCTGCGTCGTCAAGTAACGGTCGCACACCGGAATAACTCCATACCACATCAGCGGCAGTGACAGGCTTTGCGAAATAGCGGCTGACTTGCTGACATAAATATTCAGTTTCCTGCGTATCGATTCGCACGTCGTCAGGCGCAGAATCCAGCTCCACGTCGGTGGTGCCGATAAGCGTGAAATCCTGCTCATAAGGAATAGCGAACACGATGCGTTTATCCGCGCCTTGAAAAATATAGGCCATTGGGTGCTCGAAAATTTTTTTCACCACAATGTGGCTGCCTTTTATCAGCCGTAGCGACTTCACTTTTTTTTGTTTTGCATGTTCACGCAAAAATTGTTCAGCCCACGGCCCCGCCGCGTTCACCAGTGCGCGCGTGTGAATTGAATAAGTAATGCCCTCATCGGATTGCAATGTAGCTTGCCAGGCCTCCTCTGCCCTTTGCGCTGAAATACATTTTGTGTGGGTTAGCACAGTGGCCCCCAGACGGCGGGCATCCATCGCGTTAAGCACTACCAGCCGCGCATCGTCAACCCAGCCATCGGAATAGGCAAAGGCCGTTGTGAATTCCGGCTTGAGCGCCCTGCCTGCTTCGTGTCGGCGCAAGGCTATGGTTTCCGAGCCGGGCAACACATTGCGGCGGGCAAGATGGTCGTACAAAAAAATGCCTGCCCTGATCATCCACGCCGGCCGCATAGCCGGATCATGCGGCATCACAAAGCGTAGCGGCCACATGATATGCGGCGCGCTTTTCAGCAAAACTTCCCGCTCCTGAAGCGCTTTGCGCACCAGGGAAAACTCGTAGTGCTCAAGGTAGCGCAAGCCGCCATGAATTAACTTGGTAGAACAAGACGACGTGTGCTGCGCCAGATCGTCTTTTTCACACAACACGACAGCCAGCCCGCGGCCTGCCAAGTCGCGCGCGATACCCGTGCCATTGATGCCGCCGCCGACGACAAGCACATCACATTGCATCACAGGCGCAAAAGCGTCAGTTGTCATGGCCAAATTTTCGCAAACGGGCAAAACGGTATGATTGAAATTAAGTTTCGCATTCAATATTTTTTCCGACAGATATTTCGATATTATAGGCGGGTAATCAAGCATACTTGATTTTGGGCAACCCTTATTTGAAGCCAACTGACAGATCATGAAATATCTCCTCGCCCTCGATCAAGGAACCTCCAGTTCACGCAGCATCGTGTTCGACGAGCATGGCCACATGGTTGCCATGGCACAACGCGAATTTCGCCAGATTTTTCCACAACCTGGCTGGGTTGAGCATGACCCGCAGGAAATATGGTCGTCGCAAATGCTGACTGCGCGCGAAGCACTGGCCAAAGCCGGATTAAGCGCATCGCAAATCGCTGGCATAGGCATCACCAACCAGCGGGAAACCAGCCTGCTGTGGAACCGCAAAACCGGCCAACCGCTTCACAATGCCATTGTCTGGCAGGACCGGCGCACCGCCCTCGCCTGCGAACAACTGCGTGAACAAGGGCTGGCGGGCGCAGTGCAGGCAAAGACCGGGCTGGTGATTGACCCCTATTTTTCCGCTACAAAAATTCAATGGCTACTGGATAATGTTTCCGGCGCTCGTGCTCTGGCTGAGCGGGGTGAACTGGCTTTTGGCACCATCGATACATGGCTCGTCTGGCAACTCACAGGCGGCAGATTGCATGTCACCGATGTGAGCAATGCATCGCGCACCATGCTGTTCAATATTCATCACAATCAGTGGGATGCCGATTTGCTTACCGCGCTGCGCATTCCCGCCAGCCTGTTACCAACCGTGAATCCTTCAAGTTATATCTTCGGTGAAACGGACGCAGCGATTTTTGGCGCAAGCATTCCTATCGGCGGCATCGCGGGCGATCAACAAGCGGCATTGTTTGGCCAAGCCTGTTTTACGTCTGGTCTGGCAAAAAATACTTATGGCACGGGCTGCTTTATGCTCATGCATTGCGGCGCTCACTGTATTGAATCAAAAAACGGTTTGATCAGCACCGCTGCGGCACAAATATCTCCTCAACCACAATTTGCGCTTGAAGGCAGCGTGTTCATCGGTGGCGCAGCCGTACAGTGGCTGCGCGACGGATTAAAAATAATTCAATCATCGAATGAGATAGAAGCATTGGCCGTATCTGTGCCCGACACAGGCGGCGTCATGTTCGTGCCGGCATTCACCGGTTTGGGTGCGCCCTACTGGAACGCAGACGCAAGAGGCGCGATCGTCGGATTGACCCGCGGCAGCACAAGCGCGCACATTGCCCGCGCCGCTCTCGAATCCATTGCTTACCAAAGCGCCGCGTTGTTGCAAGCGATGGACCGCGACGCGCAATCAAACGGTAATACACCTATCACTGAATTGCGCGTTGATGGTGGCGCATGCGTGAATAATATGTTGATGCAATTTCAAGCGGACTTGCTCGGCATACCGGTCGTCCGTCCGCAGGTCACCGAAACCACGGCATTGGGCGTTGCATATCTCGCAGGCTTGGCAACAGGCGTTTATCAAAATCTCGAACAACTCGCAAATTTGTGGAAAGCGGAGCGGCGTTTTCTGCCGGCTCTGTCGCGCCAGCAGGCAGAGGAACGCATGACGCATTGGGAGCACGCCGTGAAACAGGCTTCACTTACGACTTAAAAATTATCATACCGCCTGCCCCGCCGCGAATCCGCTGGCCCAAGCCCACTGGAAATTAAACCCACCCAGATGTCCGGTTACATCGACCACTTCGCCAATAAAATATAAGCCAGGAACAAGTTGTGACTCCATGGTTTTGGATGAAATTTTCTCCGTGCTCACGCCGCCGATGGTCACTTCGGCTTTGTTATAACCCAGCGTGCCGGAGGGCTGCACACGCCAATCGTGTAAGCCATGCGCGATTATGCGCAACATTTTTTCGCTGTATTGATTGATTGGTTTCACGTCGCCGAGTTGTTTGCACCACGCTTGCGCAAAGCGTTTGGGTAAAACTTCTGCCAGCACATTATCCAGGTTCGTTTTGTTTTTGTGTTGTGAAAGCAGCCAATCTTCGGCGGCGCAGGCCGGCAGGCAATTGACCGACAACCAATCGCCGCCCTGCCAATACGACGAAACCTGCAATATCGCCGGCCCAGACAAACCACGATGCGTGAGTAAAATAGCTTCACGGAAACGCCCGCCGTTGCAGCTCACCTCGGCATCGAGCGCCACACCAGATAAATCGCCAAACTGTTGCAAAGTCTCCGGCGCAAAACTCAGCGGCACCAGCGCCGGTCGTGGCGGCACAATGGCATGGCCGAACTGCTCCGCGATGCGGTAGCCAAATGGGCTGGCGCCAATTTTTGGCACAGTCAAACCGCCCGTGGCTATGACCAGCGAATCTGCTACAAAATCGCCTTGGCCGGTTTTAACCGTATAGCCCTTTCCCTCACGCGACACGCCCTGCACTTCGCATGGCATTTTCCATTCAACGTTTCCGGCTTCGCATTCGCTTTTCAGCATGTCGATAATTTGTTGCGCACTGTCATCGCAAAACAATTGGCCTAGGGTTTTTTCGTGATATTTGATTTTGTAACGCTCCACCAATTTAATAAAATCTTGCGGCGTAAAACGTGCCAGCGCCGAGCGAGCGAAGTGTGGGTTTTGCGAGAGAAAATTTTCCGGCTTGCAATGCAAATTAGTGAAATTGCAGCGCCCGCCTCCCGAGATGCGGATTTTTTCGCCGAGCTTATGATAATGGTCAATCAACAACACGCGCCGCCCACGCTGGCTGGCCTGCGCGGCGCACATCATACCGGCAGCGCCGGCACCGATAACAATGACATCGAATTGGTTGGGATTTTTGGTGTGCATAGGGGATGCACAATAACTGAATTCGTCCATAAGCACGAGCCTAAATAAAATCACAAGTAAAGCTCGTGCGCACCCCGTACAATTGCGCCATGACAACTAATAACACCGCCCCGCCCTACTCCACGCTCACGCCCGATTGTATTCTCGACGCTTTGCAAAGCATCGGTTTGCGCGGCGATGGCCGTTTACTCGCCCTCAACAGTTACGAAAACCGCGTGTATCAAATCGGTGTCGAAAACAGTCCGCCGCTGATCGCAAAATTTTACCGCCCGGCACGTTGGAGCGACGAAGCGATTCTCGAAGAACACAGCTTTGTACAGGAACTTGCGGAGCGGGAAATTCCCGTCGTACCGGCGATGATTATCAACGGCAGCACCTTGCACACCCACGAAGGTTTTCGCTTCACTGTTTATCCGCGCCAGGGCGGCCGCGCGCCAGAACTGGATGACAGCAACACGCTGGAATGGATCGGGCGCTTCATCGGCCGCATTCACGCCGTTGGCGCGCTGAATAATTTTGCCCATCGCCCTGCACTCGACGTTGAATCGTTCGGCGTCGAGCCGCGAAATTTTTTGCTAGAAAACAAATTCATCCCCATCGATTTACTCGACGCCTGGCAAAGCGTCAGCGCGCAAGCGCTCGATGGTGCGCACCGGTGTTATGAGCGCGCCGGCGAAATAAAAATCTTGCGCCTGCACGGCGATTGTCACGCAGGTAATGTGTTGTGGAACAACGAAGGCAAGCAGCCCGGCCCGCACTTTGTTGATTTCGACGACGCGCGCATGGGGCCGGCCGTGCAGGATTTGTGGATGCTGCTGTCGGGCGACCGCGCGTCGATGCAAACCCAGCTCGGCCATGTGTTGCGCGGCTACGAAGACTTTAGTGAATTCGACGACCGCGAATTGCACCTAGTCGAAGCGCTGCGTACTTTACGTTTGCTACATTACTCCGCCTGGCTCGCACGACGCTGGCACGACCCGGCTTTTCCCATCGCATTCCCTTGGTTCAACACCCAGCGTTATTGGCAGGACCGAATATTGGAATTGCGCGAGCAGATCGCGTTAATGGATGAAGCGCCGTTGCGGGTTTAAAACAGTAGGGCGCAATCCCATTGAGCCGGATGGTAAACAAGCCTACTGGCCTACATTACAAACCCTTGGCTTTTTTATTAGCGCACTCACTTCCCTTGGGCGGGTTAATTGGAATCCAAGTGGCGAAATTACTAGGGCGAAGTGCAGCGGTTGACCGTCAAGATGGATGCGCGGGTGAAGGGACATGACGTAGGTCGGCAATCCCTTGCCGACGTCAGCCTCAGCTATCACAGAACCATTTGTCGGGAAAGGATTCCCGACCTACACACTTCAACTGGCGTTAATAATGTTGGGGTATGTGCCTAACCCCAACCTGCGGCGCTTATGACGTTATCGCAAATGCTTTGCAACGGCATCCCATACGGCATGTACAGCCTTCAAAAGGGAGTTCAGGTACATCTTCAAGGGTATAGCTCTTGCCACAAATTCGCTTACACTCATTACAAGTTAGTTCGTCAGCATGTTCAATTGTGAGGTGTCTGCAATTTTCGTCGCGAAATTCTTCCAAATCCTCGAGGTAGCAAGCATTAAAAAAAAGCATTCGACATATAGTATTTTTATCGAAACGATCCAGCCCAATAAAATTTGCGGGTAGCCAATCGGAAAAATCGCCTCCCCAAAACATACTTAGCATAGTAGCAATTCTTAACGAAGCCCAATCCGTCGAAGAAAGCTCTAGGAGAATTCGGGGTCGCGCTACTAACAAAAGACGAAAAAAAGCTTCCGAGGGAGGAACAAATGGTAAAAAATGGATTTCGTTCAATTGAAAGGACGAACAAGTGTCAAGAGCACCTTTGAAATTTCCTAACAAAAGAAGATCACGGCTAGAATTTACAGCATGAGCTTCGATCTTGAGTTTCTCATACAAGAAATTCTCCGCGATCTCACGGCCAATTGGAGTGCAACTATAAATTTTTATGTGGTAAACAGTTGACTCCATAGTTAATCGATCTACTTCAACAAGACGGTCAATAAGCGATTCCTTGTTTCCAGAAGTTTTTAAATTTCGTTGCTTGAGTAGTGCCTTGAGGTCAACAACCGTATGCTGACGTTCTAGCTTTTCCTTCAAACTAGTAGGCTCGATAAGTCCATCATTGATAAACTGAAAAATAGCATGGCTTGCGGTTTCCCCGAGAGCCGCATCCCAATGCGAACCGTCTGCATATGTTGTTTCCCTGGGTGTGAGAAATCGGCTCAACAAAAACAAATGAGCATTGCTTATAAATTGGTTAGGCAAAGAAGGTTGCATGTTGGCATGACTCGCTATTATGCAAAAAATGGTAAAAATAGGGGCGGGTAAATAGTTACGCTCGCTTTACATATCCTATCAACCACGCTGCTATTTTTTCAACACCGCCATGGTAATGCGCGAGACGCAGGTCACGTTTTTTTGCGTGCGATGACAGCCATGGTAATGCGCGAGATGCAAGTCAGTTTGCCGGCATCATCGCGCAGGGTAATTTCCCAAACCTGGGTGGTGGAGCCGATATGTATCGCCTTGGTGATGCCGGTCACCCAGCCGCCGATAGCGGCGCGGATGTGGTTGGCGTTGATATCGAGGCCAACGCAAAAATGGGAGGCTTGATCGACGCAGCAATTCGCCGCGCTGCTGCCTAGCGTTTCCGCCAGTAGCACCGATGCGCCGCCATGTAATAAACCCATCGGTTGTTTGGTGCGGTCATCGACGGGAATGCGCGCACTGATGGCGTCGTCAGTGACTTCGGTGAACTCTATGCCGAGCTGGGCGACAGCGGTGTTAATGTGAATGTCTTGCAGATGTTTTGTTGTCGGACGATTCTTCCAAATCATAAATTTCTCTTTATAATCAAATAGTTATAGAATATTCATTTTACGACTTATTACGTACTTTTTTACTCGGTGGGCACGCTCGCAAACTGCTCGCGGGCTTTGCCCGTCCTGCTTCATTTGCATGTAGATCGACACACAAAAACAAATCAAAACCTACAGCAGATCCTTCACTGGCGTTCAGGATGACAGCGCTGTGGCGTTCAGGATGACAGCGCTGCGGCGTTCAGGATGACAAAAATACAGCGGCGGCGAGTTTATTTCTTCACCACACCCCGCCGCATTTGATCTAGCTCGATCGATTCGAACAGTGCTTTGAAATTGCCTTCACCAAAACCTTCGTTGCCTTTGCGTTGGATGAATTCGTAAAAAATCGGGCCGAGCTGGTTCTCTGAAAAAATCTGCAACAATAAATCGCCCTTCGCGCCGTCGATCAAAATTTTACGTTGGCGTAACGCCTGTACATTTTCGCCGTGGCCGGGAATGCGTTGGTCCACCAACTCATAATACGTGTCCGGCGTGTTGAGCAGTTTGATGCCGTTGGCACGCAAGCCATCGACTGTATTGCTGATATCTATCGCGCCCAGGGCAATATGTTGAATGCCTTCGCCGTGATAACGATCCAGATATTCCTGAATCTGCCCCTTGGTGGCGGTGCCTTCTTCGTTGATGGGAATGCGGATGTTACCGCAGGGCGAGGTCATCGCTTTCGACTTCACGCCCGTCATCTGGCCTTCGATGTCGAAGTAGCGCACTTCCTTGAAATTAAAATAGCGTGTATAAAATTCTGCCCACTCGTCCATGCGACCGCGATGTACGTTATGGGTAAGATGGTCGATATACGTCAGGCCCAATCCGGCAGGATTCGCTTCGGCATTGGGCAGGCCTACAAAATCCACATCGTAAATGCTGATGTCGCCAATGCCGCCCGCCGTTTGGTTTTTACTGCGCCAACGATCCACCAGATAAATCAACGAATCGCCGATGCCTTTGATGGCGGGTATATTTAATTCCATCGGCCCGGTTTGGTTATCGAAACCCCATGCGCCTAAATCCAATGCGCGTTTATACGCCAGCGCCGCATCCTGCACGCGAAACGCGATGGCGCATATCGATGGCCCGTGCAAACGCGCGAAACGTTGCGCGAAAGAATCGGGTTCGGCGTTGACAATAAAATTGATGCCGCCCTGGCGATATAGAATCACATTTTTGTGTCGATGTTTTGCAATTGCCGTGAAGCCCAGCTTCACAAACAGTTTGCCCATCGCGGCAGGATCGGGCGCGGCGTATTCGATGAACTCGAAGCCGGCCGTGCCCATCGGGTTTTCCCATGGAGTAAAACTCATTGTGTAATGCCAAACATTTTGTAAACGCTGTCAACTTTCATTCGCGGCTCTCGTTCGTATGGATGAATGCATGGCAAATATTATAACGCTTGCGAATGTGAACCTGCGCATTGCAAGGCGTTCCGATGCATGTTATTATATTCAATATAATCAATTAGTTATAAAACATATTTATGATTCGTTTTTTCCGGACTGCTTTCATGTTTGCCTGCACCCTGACCGGGACAGCCTACGCCGCGCCGATTGAATTGCATCAGACGCTTGTCACTAGCAACCCGCAGGGAAAAATTGCCGCCCTCACCCTCGATGCTTGCGGCGGAAAATTCGACGGAGATATTATTAACTATCTCAGCGCAAAAAAAATTCCTGCGACGATTTTTGTCACCAAAAAATGGCTGGACAGAAACCCTGTCGCGTTTGCCGAGCTGAAATCCCACGGCGATTTATTTCAAATCGAAGACCATGGCGAACGTCATATCCCCGCCGTCATTGGCCAAGGCCGCCAAGTGTATGGCATCACCGGCAGCCCCGATGTAGCGCACCTCAAACAAGAAGTGAGCGGCGGCGCAGACGCAGTCGAAAAACTTGGCAGCGCCAAACCCAAGTGGTATCGCGGTGCCACGGCTGAATACGACCCGCAAGCGATCAAGGTCATCAATGACATGGGCTATAAAATCGCCGGCTTCTCCGTCAACGCCGATGCGGGCGCTACGCTATCCAGACGCAGCATCGTTGCACGCATGAGGCAAGTGAAAAATGGCGACATCATCATCGCGCACATGAACAAACCCGATTCCGATTCTGCCGAAGGTTTGATGGAAGGTTTGGATTGGTTAACTGCACAGGGATTTTCGTTTGTGACGTTGAATCAGGCGACGGTGCGGGAAGCGGCGAAGTAATCGATTCGACAGGCTTCGTAACGAATCCTAACCGCGCCGCCATTACCGCTTTATTTCGCAACCTGCATCTCCGTCACCACAAAAGCGCTGCCCGATTTTTCCGCTTGAAACTTCACCTTGTCGCCCGCTTGAATTTTGTCGAGCATCGCCGCATCCTTCACTTGAAACACCATGGTCATGCCCGGCATGTCGAGGTTCTTGATTTCCCCATGCTTGATCGTCACTTTCAAATTGTCTTTGTCAATTTTGCGGATTTCACCTTCGGTCATGTTGCTCGATTGCGCGATAGATTGCACAGGGGCAGGCGTCGATACCTGCGGGGGATTATCCGATTTATTTGATTGCGGTGGATGGCCCGCGTCTGCCTGCGCCATTTTGACCGCGCCCGCAGTCTTGATGATCGGCCCGGCCACAATCCCTTTCGCTTTGCCGACTTTCACCAGACCTTTCATGCCGGCGTCGTAGTGGCCCGGCTGCAAGCAGGCAAAATGCACCTTGCCGGCCTGGGTGAATTGCCAAATCATTTCCCGCGTTTCGCCCGGTTGAACCGTCACCATGTTGTCGTCAGCATGTTCCATCGCCGGCATTTTTTTCATCAACGCGGCGTGTTCCTGCAATGCCTTGGTGTTTCCCAACACCATTTCGTGTTTGATTTTCCCTGCATTTTTCACCACGAATTTGATTGTTTCGCCCTGCTTCACCGTCACGCTCGATGGCGTAAAGCGCATGGCGTCCGTCATTTTCACATTGACGGTCCGATTGATGTTGTCTAACGAGCCTGCGCGGCCAATCGAGGCGTCATCGTGACCACCGGCGTGGTTGCCCGCTGCCATCGCGGTTATGGAAAAAAATAATGTCGTTGCAAAAATCGTGATTGTTGAAAATTTCATCATGGCTCCAAAAAAATGAGATAAAAAAGGGTTGTTAATGACTTAATGACCGCTGTGGCCATTGGGTTTACGCACCTGCACTTCCGTTTCCGTCACAGGCTTTTGCACGCGCGGCATGGATTGGCCACCTTCTGACTTGAATCGCGCTGGCTCCGCCAGCTCGCCGGTCCATTCAAACGCCACCGTTCCTTCAGGGTGTTTGTACCAGCCTGGGTCTTTGTAGTCTCCGGGCTTTTGCTCTTTGCGCACTTTAACCATGCTGAACATGCCGCCCATTTCCACCGAGCCGAACGGCCCGTCGCCGGTCATCATCGGGATCGTGTTGTCCGGCAAGGGCATAGTCATTTCCGCCATGTCGGCCATGCCACGCTCGCTCATCGCCATATAATCGGGAATGAGATTGGTGATTTGTTTAGCGAGGCCGCGATGATCAACGCCGATCATTGTGGGGAGATTGTGGCCCATCGCGTTCATCGTATGGTGGCTCTTGTGGCAATGAAATGCCCAATCACCTTCTTCGTCCGCCACAAATTCGATCTGGCGCATTTGCCCAACGGCGACATCGGTGGTCACTTCGGCCCAGCGCGCCGTTTTAGGCACCGGCCCGCCGTCGGTGCCGGTTACAAAAAATTCGTGGCCGTGAAGGTGAATTGGATGGTTGGTCATGGTGAGATTGCCTATACGGATGCGCACCTTGTCGTTCAACCGCACATTGAGTGAATCGATGCCAGGAAAAATGCGGCTGTTCCACGACCACAAATTAAAGTCGATCATGGTCATGATTTTCGGCGTGTAACTGCCGGGGTCGATGTCATAGGCATTGAGTAAAAATACAAAGTCGCGATCCACTTCTTCTATCAACGGATGTTTGGCTTTCGGATGGGTGATCCAAAAACCCATCATACCCATGGCCATTTGTGTCATCTCGTCCGCGTGCGGGTGATACATGAACGTTCCCGGCCTGCGCGCGACGAACTCATACACAAATGTCTTGCCCGGCTGAATGGCTTTTTGCGTGAGGCCCGACACGCCGTCCATGCCGTTGGCCAGGCGTTGCCCGTGCCAATGCATGCTGGTGTGTTCAGGCAATTTGTTGGTGACAAACATGCGCACACGGTCACCCTCCACCACTTCGATGGTCGGCCCCGGCGATTGGCCGTTGTATCCCCACAAATGCGCTTTGAAGCCCGGTGCCATTTCTCGCACGACGGGTTCGGCGACGAGGTGAAATTCCTTCACGCCGTTGTTCATGCGCCAGGGCAAGGTCCAGCCGTTGAGTGTCACCACAGGGTGGTAAGGCCGGCCCGTACTCGGCACCAGCGGCGGCATGGTGTCAGGTTTGGTTTGTATTACAGGCTCGGGTAAGGCGGCCATCGCCGCTTTGCTCACCGATGCGGCAGTGACAGCGGCCGTGACCGCACCTGCCCCCATAAAAAAATCTCGTCTTGAAGTCATGATCGTTCCTTGTTTAGTGAGCCGGCGCGTTGCTGCCGCCCATCATTTTTGTTTGAGGTGCTGCGCTTATCGATGGCTTGCCGGCAAGCGCCATGTCCAGATCCGCCCGTGCGAGCCAGAAATCTCGCAGAGCCTCGATGGCGCTGTTGACGCTGGCAATCTGCGCGCGCGAGTCGGCCAGTAATTCGAATACGCCCATCAACATGCCGTTGTAGCGGAGCACATTTTCGTCGGCGATGCGTTTTCTGATAGGCACAATTTCATCGCGGTAATGACGGGCGATGTCGTAGCTCGTGCGGTAATTCAAGTAGGCTTCGCGCACTTCCGAACGGGCATTCACCGCCGTTTCGGCCGCACGATCCAGCGCCTGCATGTACACCGCTTCGGCTTTCGCCACTTTGGATCCGCCCCAATCGAACAACGGCAATTCGAGGCTGATCTCATAACCGCGCTGTGTCGGCTGCTCATTCGACGTGTTGCGCACAGCGCCCAATTCAAGCACGTTAATAAAGTGCGTGGTTCGCGTCAGGCCCAAATTCTTTGCCAACTGCTCGGCGCCCAGCCTGGCCGCTTGCACGTCGAGGCGTGTTGTCATGGCCTGCTGTTCGATGTCCGGCTGGTCTTCCGCAGCCTTGGGCAAATCGGGCAGGCGTTCCGGCAAAGTAAATGCAATTTGCTGCCCCCACAAACCCATCAGACGCGTCAATTTCTCGCGCGTAGCATTGCGCATTTGTTCCGTGCGCGCCAGGTTCAGCGTCGCGTCGGCATAAAACGCCTGCTCGCGCGCCTGTTCCAGCTTGTTGAAATTGCCCACTTGCGCCATGCGTCGCGCCAGCTCTGCGCCCGCATCGGCAGCCTGCTTGACTTGAACGGTATAGCGAACCGATTCGTCAGCGGCGAGTGCCATGTAATAGGCCTTGCGCGTATCCGCCGCAAGGGTGAGCACGTCCATTGCAACCATGCGTTGCGTCTGCGCAAAACGGCGCTGCTCCATCTGCGTCAATTGCGGCATCATGATCAGGCGCGCGAGGTTGAGATGAATACCGCTCTCACGTTCAATTTCGCCGCCGCGCTTCAGCCGCGCAAACCTGAACCCCGGATTCGCTAAGCGCCCCGCCTGCACCACGTCCGCTTCGGCGATGCCCAGCTCGGCGAATGACGCCTGCAGGCCGCGATTATTTAACAGCGCGACTTGTATTGCGTCATCAACCGTCAGTGGCTTAGCCAATAATTCGTTCACGCGCCGCGCAAGTGTGTCGCGCTCCGCAGCGGTTTTTGCCCACGCGACTTCTTTTCCCAGGAAGTCTTTCGCAGTGCTTTGCACGCTAGCAAAACCGCCGTCATTGCTGAAGCTCGCGCATCCGGCCAGCGTCAACATGGCAATCGCGATCACCAGCTTCCGCGTATAGCGGGAATTTTTAGCGGCGCTTGCCGCTATTTGCTTTTGATGTTTCATCGCACACCTCATTTCATTTTGTGGCCTTCATGGCCGCTGTGTGGGTCCGGCGCAGGCTTCGGCGCGGCGGGCGCTGCGGGCTTTTCCGCAGGCGCAGCTACATCCGGTTCGCGCGCTTCTTTTGCATAGGCACGCCAGCCCCCAATTTGGTGAACCTTGTCATTGGCCGCTTTCCAGTTGCCGACTTTTTCGTCGCCGAGCGGACGATATTGGTTGAAGGATGAACGGTAAATAACCGGTGGTACGGCGGCTTTGGCATCGGCCGGATCAGCCTGCGCGCCTCGTTTTTCCTGTGCCGACGTTTCGGCAATCGCTGTACCCGGCAGCAAAACGATGGCAATCAACAGGCTGGCGTACCAGCGCATTTGATGGATTGATTTCATGGCATTTCCTTTAGAAAATTTTTCGCCAACAGGCGAGCGGCAGCGCGCGGCATCGTTCAGCCATGGTGGGGCTGGACGTTCGCAAAGCAATAAAGAATTAAACCAGCGAAGGGGGACGCTGGGGATGTTCGGGAACGAACGATGCGTAGATCGGCGGGGCGGATTCAGGTACGGCATTTGACAATATCGAAGCAGGTGACACACCCAACGCGCCAATCAACACGGGCGCGCTGATACCGCATGCCATGCAGTGGGTACAAATGGTTTTGCTACCGTCGGCGTTTTGTTGATCGTCTGCCGAAGCGGCTAACGATTTGCAATGCTCGCTCATGTTGCTACCGACTTGCGCGTGTGAGGCAGGTTGAACCGCAACGCTTTGCGTAGTGTGGTTCATTGTTTGACATAGCAATGCACTTGCCGCCGCGAAACTTTGTATCGGCAGCACCAGGAGCAGAGTCAAAATAATGAATGTATTCAAATACTTACGCATAAGCTATAGTAGCACAAGTTTTATCACCATGCCAAGTAAGAAAGACGTAAGACGGATTGGTTCAAACAACCCATGTTTAGCCGCACGCCCAAAGTTAATCACTCGCCGGAACTCATTGCTTGGTGACTTTGTGTGCGCGCTTTTCCAAAAACGCGCGCACCCGCAGCTTGGCTTCTTCATCGCCCTGAGCGATGGACGAGATCAGCGATTCCATAAACAGCCCGTCGCTGTGGGAAAGATCGGCGATGCGCGGTAACGCCTGCGTAATCGCGTAATTAGAAAGCGGCGCATTGGTGGAAATTTTTTCCGCCAGCGCGAACGCTTTTGCCAAGCCTTCGCCATCGCCGACGAGATAATTTGAAATGCCGAAGGTCTGCCCTTCGTTCGCATCGAACACGCGACCCGTGAGCATCATGTCGCTCATACGCGCTACGCCAATCATGCGCGAGATGCGCACAGAGCCGCCGCCACCAACAAAA